>CAYXBN010000052.1:0-20911 GCA_964463215.1 uncultured Mycobacterium sp.
CTGCCGCCCTTCCCGCCGACACCACCATCACCACCATCAGAGGCCACACCATCGCCGCCATCCGCACCGGCCGCACCGCCGTTGCCACCTAGGCCGCCGCTGCCACCGGCACCCCCAGCGCCGCCGTCACCACCAGCACCACCGGCACCGCCGGCGGTCCCGTCCCGGCTGCCAGAAGTGCCGTCGACACCATCGGCGCCGCCCGCACCGGCTCCCGCGGTGCCCGCATTACCGCCTTCACCACCGGCACCACCGGTCGTCGCGTTAGACCCGACACCACCATCCCCACCAGTGCCACCAACCCCGCCGGCCCCGGCGTTACCACCCGCGCTGCCATCACTGAGACCACTGGCGTCGAAACCGTCGCCACCCAGGCCGCCGGCACCACCGGCAGCACCACTCGTGGCCAGACCGACCTTCCCATCGGAGCCCTTGACCCCGCCCGTGCCATCCCCTGCCGCCCCACCGAGGCCGGCCGCACCGCCATCGCCGCCGGCGCCACCGGTCCCGCCGACACCGCCAGCCGCGCCGTCACGCGAGGTGATCGTTCCGTCTGCTCCCTTGGTGCCACGACCGCCCGCACCGGCTCCGCCGGCAGCACCACCGTCAGCCCCGGCGCCGCCGGACCCGGCCTTCCCGGCGCCGGCTCCACCGGCACCGCCGGCCGCACCGCCGACACCACCGCCACCACCGGCTCCACCGGCACCGCCATCGCCGCCGGACTGACCCGATGTTCCCGGAGTAGTTGCGTCGACCCCGACCGCTCCGCTGCCGCCGCGACCACCGACGGCACCGGCTCCGCCGGTACCTCCGTCACCACCGAGCGCTGACGTCGACCCGCCAGCGCCACCGGCACCACCGGCACCACCGGTGCCGCCCTTGCCGCCACTTCCACCGCTTCCGGCAGACACCCCGGCAAGTCCTGCACCACCGGCACCGCCGAGGCCCGCCGCACCGCCGTTGCCGCCATCACCACCGTCGCCGTCCTTACCGGCGGGGGTGATGCTGGTCGCCGTGGCGCCCTTGCCGCCCTTGCCGCCGGCACCGCCTGCGCCACCATTACCGCCAGCCTGGCCGTCGGTACCGCTGGGATTGGCCAGGGTTCCGTCAATACCGTCGCGCCCGCGGGCGCCGGAACCACCGTTACCCGCATTGCCGCCGCGCCCGCCGTCACCGCCGCCGCCACCATTTGTTCCCGGGTCACCGTTGTTGTTGATCAGGAAGGCGATACCGCCAAAGCCCGCGACACCGGCCACCCCACCTGGCCCCGAGTCGCCTCCGTTTCCGCCGTTACCGCCGGCCCCGCCGGATGCTCCCGGGATCGTCGCGTTACGCCCGTCTGCGCCGTTGCCACCGTTGCCGCCGGTGCCGCCCGAACCGCCGTTACCCGCGTTACCCCCGCGGCCGAACACAATGCTGCCGTTGCCGCCGTTACCACCGTTACCGCCGCCAGCGCCGCTGCTGCCATCGGTGCCGGACTCACCGGGCAGAACCCCGTCGACGCCATCGACACCCTCAACGCCGTTACCACCATTACCGCCGTTACCGCCGTTGCCGATGAGGGAGAGCGACCCGGCGTTTCCGCCGTTGCCGCCACTGCCGCCTACACCGGTCAGCAGCGCACGACCGCCGTCACCGCCGACACCGCCGTCACCGAAGAACGCTCCGGCCGTTCCGCCGTTGCCGCCCTTACCGCCACCAGCACCGCCGTCACCGCCCTTGCCACCTGCCCCGCCCGGTCCAACCGGGCCGAAGCCGGTGTTCGGGTCGAAATCGACGAAAGACACCCCTCCGCCGTCACCGCCGGCACCACCCACCCCGGTGACCGAACCGCCGCTTCCACCAACGCCACCGTTACCGGCGCTGCCGATCAGCGTCAAGAAGCCAGAGTTACCACCTGCCCCGCCCGCGCCACCATTGCCGGAAGTTCCATTCGAAGAGCCACCCGCGCCGCCGTTGCCGCCGTCACCGAAGAACAGCGCGGCCGAACCGCCCTTGCCACCAGCTCCGCCGCCGGCGCTGCCGTCACCACCGGCGCCGCCATCTCCACCGCGCCCAAACAGCGAGAATGGACCGGCGATCCCGGCGTCTCCACCGGCAGCACCCACACCGACCAGAGTTGCCCCGGCCCCGCCGTTACCGCCATTGCCCCACAGGAAGCCGCCGTTGCCGCCCCGGCCGCCGACGCCCCCAGTGACCCCAGCCAAACCGGCGCCACCGACACCGCCATTTCCCCACAGACCCGCCGACCCACCAGCGCCCCCGGCGAAACCGTTGCCGCCCGAGCCAAACAGGAATCCGGCCTGCCCGCCGTTGCACGGCCCGGTGGTGCAGGCGCCCTCGTACTTGGTATAGCTATACCCGGTTCCGATCAGTAGACCGGCGTTTGGGTTGTTGGCATCGCCGTTGCCGATGAAGATGCGGATGAAGTCCGCCAATGGATCTCCGGTCGCTGAAGCCTTCGGTGACTTCAGCGACAGCGGCCCGACGGGGCCCGCGGGTTCGCCACTGGTCGTCGCGGCGGCCGGACCGGCAAGCGCGGAGGTCTGGCCCATCTCACGGCGCGTGAACGCCGCCGCGGTCCACATCAGCGGCGCCAGAGCCGGGGAGTCGCCGGTGCCGCCGGTCTGCAGCCAATTGAGCAGACCACTGCCCATACCGTCCACCGAACCACCCGTCGCGGGGCGCGGGGCCGCCGTCATCGCAGGGGCCTCGGCAATCGGCGGGCCCGTCACTGTTGCAGTAGTCAGCGGAGTTGACGAGACCTGCTGCGAAGGGGTGAGCTCGTGCGCAGCGTCGACGGGGGCTGCAGGCCCGGGAGCCGAGGACACGTCGGCAAGTCCCGTTGTCGGAACCGGTACCGATGACGCTTCAGGTTCGGCAGCCTCGAGAGGCTCGGCATTGCGGACTGAACCGACCGATTCGCCGGCCGGCGGAGTGACCCTTGATCCGTTGCTCGACGTGATTTCCGAATCCCCGCCCCGACGGGGCTGCGACACCCACGGTCCGTCGTTGTCGTCGGCAGCACGCGGCGCCGGAGAGTCGTTGGGGCTCAGCAGCTCCGAATCGATGTCGGTAGGCACCTCTACCTCGAACTCGCCTTCACCCTTCACTGCAGGTGGGTCAGCTACGTCGGCTGCAACGGGGGGGTCCATGTCGACGGGGACGGCAGGGTCATCCGCGTCGGGTGCGGCAGGCGCTTCAGCGCGCGAAGCGGCACGTTCCCGGGTTCGCGCACTCGGACGAGCCGCCGAGGTGCCGGCCGAAGAGGCGGAGTCGGCATTCGAACCCGTCGACCCATCCGAACCTACGGGGTCGGCGAAGGCTGCAGGCATCGTCACGATGGCCGAACCGACGCCTAAAGCGACGGCCAACGCACCTACCCGACCTACGTGTCGGGCGCAGCTCTGGGAAAGATGATCTCCAAACGTCACATCCGGTCGCCGGTACTCGATGCCGCGCACCGAGCCCTTGGCGGAACGCTGCTGGCGGACAGGAAAGGATGACTCTGACATGGCGCTCCCTCAGCTTTGTCACACGACCCCCCAGTAGGTCGCCACAATTTCCGAAATATGCCACGAATGAATTCGAATAGATAGGGCCATTTGTAAATTGCGTCTAACTTGGGCCAGCCAACCAGCTTTGAGGTGCAGTTATGCGGTGATTTCGTGCGAAAATACTTTCTTCTTCAAACGCTTTCCGCCCACGGAGTTTTTTGGATTGCCTAACCTTGGCTCACCTATGAAAAGTGTAATAATTAATTGTCGGCAATTTAATACGCGCCCTCGGCTGAACGCGGCGGGACTTTGGATCTGCTTGCCGTATTTCATGGGCGGCGCGGCGCCTGGAGTCACGACCGGCGGTATTCATCGTATTCATCGCGACCGCGCAGTTCGGCACCAATGGGCGGTGACCGCGGGCCAAAGGCCCTGTCCAGCAACCGAATTCGCCTTCGGGGGACTTCGATGCCTGGGGTGTGGCTACCACGGTGTTCGGCGGCTGGCGTCCACTCGCCGGCGTCACGACCGGAGATCGTCAGGCCGAGACGATGTTGTCAGGTCGAATCGGCGTTCGTGGAATCGACCCGCACAGGTGGCAGTGACTACTGCGCGGCGAGTTTCATGCTCAAGCCGACCTGACCGTTGTCCACCGAGGCCACGGTGATGGTGACCCCGCGGGTCTCTCCGCCGGCCGTGACCGCACAAGTGATCGAGGCGCCGAGTTCCGGAGCCAGATCGCCCGGGCAGCTCACGGCGTCGGGCACCGTGCCGGCTTGCGAAGCCAGCTGTGAACTGATCATCTCCTGCAGTTCCGCGGCACTCATGGATGCGGAGGCGATCCCGGCCCCAGCGCTGAGCGCCAGCAGGGTTCCGACGGCCAGCGCCAGTGTTTTCTTCATCAACTGAACCTACGGCATCGGACGGCCCTCGGACACCCGCACTTGTGGCACCCTTGTAGCCCTACTGACTTCGCCTCCCGCGAACTGCCGCGCAGTGCGGCCGGTCAGCCGGGGCCCTCGGACCCCCGGCGAGACGCGCTCAGCTGTGGCTATGGTTGGCGCGACAGTTCTGAAGCTAAGGAGAGAGCAATGCGAGTCGTCGCCTTCGCGCCATCATTGAGCGCCGTTGAGGAGGACGCCGGGGGCATCGCGGTCAAGGGCTTCCCGATGACCAGCTGCTACGTCAACAACTTCCCGGCCCAGATCACCGTCCCGATGGTGGTCGCGGTCACCACCCTCGGCGGGACGGACTACGACCCGGTCAAGGTCATCGTCGCCACCTCGCCTGAGGGTGAGCGGGTCGGAAGCCTGGAGTGGGGCTGGCACTGGGACGACAACCCCCCGACCCCGGTGAAATTCCGGGTGTTCACCCAGTACGTGCCGATGCGAGTGGTGGAACCGGGTGTCTACACCCTTGGCCTCTACGACAGCTTGCAGGACACCCACAGCGAGCACCTGTTCCCGCTGCCGGTCCTCAAGCGGAGTCAACTTCTGCGCAACCGCTGAGAACCCACCTGACCTTTCCCGACTCCGATCACGAAAAGAGCACAGCAGATGTCCGATCCCCGCGCCGATGTGGTGGCCAAGCAGTACCAGAAGTGGACCTACCCCGAGCCCATCCAGAACCTCGAGACGTGGCTGACGAATAACTGGCAGTGGTTCGACCCCAGCCACGCCCACCGGGTGCTGTGGCCGGACCGGCCCTACCAAACCGACATGGACATCCTGATCGCCGGCTGCGGCACAAATCAGGCGTCGGTGTTCGCCTACACCAACCGCGCATCCAAGGTGGTCGCCATCGACGTCAGCCAGGCCTCACTGGACCACAATAAGTATCTGAAGGACAAGTACTCGCTGAAAAATCTTGAGCTGCATCTGCTTCCGGTTGAAGACGTCACCAACCTGGACAAGCAGTTCGACCTCATCGTGTCAACCGGCGTCCTACATCACCTGGCCAAGCCGAAGGTCGGGATGAAGGCACTGGCGGAGTGTCTTCGCCCCGAGGGCGTCGCGGCGATCATGCTCTACGCGCGCTACGGGCGGACCGGAGTCGAACTGATGCAGGCCATCTTCCGCGAACTCGGCCTGGGTCAGGACGATGAGTCATTGAGCATGGTCAAGGAAGCGGTCAACACCCTCGCCCCCAGCCATCCCCTGCGCAGTTACATGTCGATCGCACCGGACCTCAAGTTCGACGCGGGCCTGGTGGACACCTTCCTGCACGGCCGGGACCGTAGCTACACCGTGGAGGACTGCCTGGACCTGGTGGACTCCGCCGATCTCGTGTTCCAGGACTGGTTCCTGAAGACCTCGTACTACCCGCCGACGCTGACCGAACCGGGCAACGCGTTCTACTCGGCGGTCAACCGGTTGCCGAAGGAAAAGATCTGGTCGGTGATGGAGCGCATCAAGACGCTCAACGCCTGCCACTTCTTCCTGGCCTGCCACCGCGACCGTCCCGAAACGAAGTACCGGATCGACTTCGGCTCTAGCCGTGCTCTGGATTACGTTCCGCTGCTGCGGCTGCGGTGCGGTATCCGTGGCGACCAGATCTTCCGTCCCGGTTGGCAAGTCCGATTGGACCCGACCCACCTGGTGTTCGCCCAAAACATCGACGGTGACCGGACCATCAGCGAGATCGTCGAGCGGGTGGCGCTGTCTGGCCTGCTCGCAGCCGATCAGGCCGCGCTGGAATACACCGCGCTGGAACTGTTCGAGGACCTGTGGCGACTGGACTTCGTCGCGATGGATCTGAGCCGGGCGCAGGGCGGCTAGACCCCCATTTGCCCCTCCAACCAGCCCTCCCGCCCCGCGCCCTCGCCAGGGCGCTGTTATGGTCTAGATGCCTGTCGCTGGCGCGGAACCAGCGAAGAGCTATGGAGGAAATCAGGAACATGCTTCCAAGGCTCTGTTTGTCGCGCCCGGCGACACGACTGCTGGATCACGCGGTCGATGCCCACGCGCCAACCCGACTACCCGCGGCGGCTTGCCTCGACCACAACGGGGTAGTGGTCGGCGTTGTCGACCTGCCACGGGAATCTGGAGTCGCGCGCTGAACCACTACCTGCGGCTCTACCGCACGATCAACAAGTCCTTCGGGTTCCGCCTTCGGCCATTAGGCACATTCGCGGTTCTTCAAGTGCGCCAGGCGATCTCGACGGTAACCATGAGATTGGACCGGGTGCTCTTCCCGAAGTTTCGCGACCAGCCCATCGACCGGCCGATTTTCATCATCGGGAACCCGCGCAGTGGGACGACGTTCCTGCACCGGTTGCTGCTCGGGGCTGGCGGGATGGCCGCATTCGAACTGTGGGAAATGCTTTTCCCGGCGATCACCGCGCGCAAAATGCTCGGCGGTGTCGTCCCCCGGATCGACCGTCTCTCGCCGGCCCGCTACCACCCCTCCGATGTGCACGAGACCAGCCTGCGCGGCATCGAGACCGACGATGTGCTGTGGTTCTTCCGGACCCTCGATGGCCCCTTCGCGTGGGCCTACTTCCTCGCCTGGCAGGACAGTTGGGGCAGTGAACTGTCCCGGCGGGAACTCGGGATCGAGGCACCGTCCGCCCGTGAGGAAGAGCGGTTCTTCGGGTACTACGAGCAATGCTGGCGTCGCAATCTGCTCTACAAGCGGGCCGACCGGATTCTGGCCAAGACCAGCATGTTGACGTTCCAGATCGACCGGGTCCTCAAGCGTTATCCGGACTGCAAATTGGTCTACATCATTCGGGACCCGGTCGAGGTCATCCCGTCGGGAATGTCGCTGCTCTCCGGGGTGCTGGAGAACGGTTACGACGTCTGGAACCACACCACCGAGGTCGATCAGCAGCGCTGGGTGGAGAACCTCTACCAAGCCTCCTGCGCGATGCTGCGGTCCTTCCATGACGCCTACACCTCCGGACGGATTCCCGAAAAGAATCTGTGCGTGGTGCGCTATTCCGATCTCCTGAGCAACCTCGAGCCGACGACGCAGCGAATCCTGGATTTCATCGAGGTAGAACCTAACGCCGCCTTCGTCGAGGAAGTGCGCGCACAAGCCGAGCGGCAGCGTTCCTACAAGAGCCGTCACCAGCACTCCCCGGAGAAGTTCGACCTCGACCCCGAGCGCATCAGACGGGACCTCGCCATGGTCTACGACACGTTCCACCTGCCCAGCACGACGACCGAGAACGCCTGACAACCCTCCAAGAAGGAGAACAGTTCCATGAACGCATCCACGTATGTCGGCCGCATCGGCGTGCTCGCAGGCGCCCTAGGAGTGGGTGCGGCGCTCTTCGCTGGCCCGGGGATCGCCGGCGCTGACGTCACCGCCACCGACACCGGTCCTGCGGTGTCAGACGCCGCGGCCGCCGAATCCCCGGGCGCGCAAGCCGCCACGCCCACCCGCAGCCGGGTGCCCGCGACCCGAGACGCCCGCGGCAGCCGCTCTGCATCACAGACAGCCCCGCAGCCGTCCTCCGAACCGTCCTCAAGGACCATCCGCACGGATCTCGACACATCAGCCGCTCCCTATTTCGACCTTCCCGATACCACGCAGGAGGACCTCGCCGAGCGCCGTTCCGGAGATTCTGCTGCCTCGGCTGCGTCGCGGCAGGGGTTCACTCCGCCGCAGGTCGCCGGCAGAGCCGCCGACGACATCGCGCTGCCCGCGGCCGCGGTCGATTCCACCCCACCGGAACCGCTCGCACCCGCTCCGGTGGCGCAGCTGACGGCTCCTGCTGCGGCGGCGGCCCTGACGGTCCCCGCCCCCGGCATCACCTCTTTGATCGAGACCGCCGACAAAGCGGTCGTTTCATCGCAGATGGCGACCACCCAGGCGGTACGCCCCGGCATCGGCATAGGCGCGGCGAACCTCGTCGCTGACGTGGCAAACCGGATTTCCTCCGCCGTCAACTCGGTGGTCACTCACCTGGTGAACACCTTCGCGGGGAACTCCCCGTTCACCCCCCGGGTGGACGGCCCCGCGAGTTGGCTGCTGCTGGCTGCGGCGCGCCGCCAGCCACTAGCCGCCGCCACCGCCACCGCCCAGGTCAGCGCCCCGGTTGCGCCGACCCTGCTGGTGCTCGACGGCTACGACGTGGTGCCCAACTCCATCGAGACCATCACAGCCTTCACCGGCCGGTTCACCTACTGGCCAGGCATGCCGAACATGCTGCAGGGCCGCCAGGAACTCAAACTCGTCGACCCGGCCACCAAGCAGACGGTCGGAACCTTCGAGGCCCTGGTGACCTCCGGCGACCCGACCTCGATCGGCGGTCGCTACGTCCAGATGCTGGTCACAGACAACGACGGGATCAACGTCGGTACGGGCGCCGGCCAGATTCCGCCGGTGGGATCGATGATCTCCTCGCTGTCGCTCGGGCTGTTCGGGGTGTCCTACTCGGCGATGCCCTCGCCCTCCGGCGACAAGGTGTCGGTCAAGTTCACGACCCCGTTCGGCAACATCGCCCTGCCGATCACCTATGACGCATCCGAGGGGATCGCGGACCGCACATTCGACAACCGCCCGGTGGTACTCGGCGGCGGGTTCAGCATCGCCCCCGCCAAGCCCGACGCCGAGGAGATCACCGCAACCATCGGGCTACTTCCGCTGTTCAACAGCGTCCAGGGCCGCCAGACCTTCGGCATCTTCGACGCAACCGGCAAGTCAGTGGGCAGTTTTGTCGGGGAGTTCACGACAACCTCCGACATCGTCAGCATCTACACTCAGGCCATCCGGGTCATCGCCAACGACGGCGTCAACATCGGCACGAATCCGGGCCAAACCCCGCCGGTTGGAACGGTCTACAACGTCGCCTACTTCGGCAGCGACGACGTCTACCTGCTCTACGCATCGTTGCCGCAGCCGTCCGGCGACGTCATCTCCATCACGGCGAAGACACCGCTGGGCGTGTTCGATGTTCCCCCGTGGGTGTTCAATTCGTTCAACGCCTCCACCGAGCCGCCCATCAAGTCGCTGACCGCTCCCGGGGGGCAGCGGTTCGTCGCCACCTCACCGCAGTTGCCGGCCGGGGTGAACGGGCTACCACCGCGGGATGTTCAGACCCAGGGCTACCAGCAGTTCGATGTGATCGACTTCCTGGGCCGCAACATCGGCAGCGTCGACACCGACGTGGCGTCCCAGTGGGACGGTTTCGGTGTGCATAGCAAGGCGCTGCTGATCACCAATGTCAGGGAGGGCAAGACCGGAAGCACACCCTTAGAGGTTCCGCCGGTCGGTTCGGTGCTCAATTTCATTTACTTCACCGGCGGATTCGGACTGGCCGACGCCGTCATCCCGCTGAACGGGCTCCAACTCAATGCTCTCAACATCCTGACCCCGATCGGGGCCATTCCGCTGCTTCCGTTGCCGCTGCCGGTCCGGAACCGGCCACCGGTCGAGTACTTCAACCCGTTTCTGGTCTGAGGGTCAGCCTAGCGGGACGGCCCTGCGGTAGACCGCTACCCGGCCACCTTTCTTCGGGGTGAAGGCGACACCACGGTGGTGCCACTTCTCACCGGGCGCTGAGGTGGTGCGGATAGTGAAGTGCCGCAAGACCGTGCGCAGGACGACATCGAGTTCCATATTGGCGAAGGCCGCGCCGACGCAGCGTCGTGTCCCGCCGCCGAACGGGACCCAGGAGAAGGTGTTCGGCTTCTCTTGGAGGAACCGGTCGGGGTCGAATCGCTCCGGGTCGGGGTAGACGTGGCGGTCACGGTGCAACGCCAGAAGGCTGACCAGGATCGAATATCCCTGCGGCACCTGCCATTCGCCCAACTCGTACACCGGCGCAGCGACGTTGCGGCCGGCGAAGTCGATCACCGTCCGATTCCGCTGGACCTCGAAGATGGTGGCCTGCCGGTAGGTGTTGTCGTCGCCGGCCACCTCGTCGACCAGTCGCTCCAACACCTCCGGATGCCGCGAGATCCGCTCGAAGGCCCATGCCAGGGTGGAGGCGGTGGTCTCGTGGCCGGCCGCCAGCAACGCCAGCAGTTCGTCCCCTATGTCGCTGCGGCTCATCGCCGTACCGTCGTCGTAGGTCGAACGCAGGAAGATCGACAGGACGTCGGTGCGGTCGGTGAAGTGGGGATCCTGACGGGCCCGGTCGATGAGGCTGTCGATGAGGGATTCGTAGGACCGCCGGTAGGACGCCAGCCGGGCCCACGGACTCCAGGGGCCGGCCCGGTGAACCGGGGTCGGGAACAACGCCAGCCGTGATCCCAGGGTCACCCATTTGGGGAGCAGCTCGCGCAGCTGCTGAAGTTCGGCGCCGTCGGCCCCGAACACCGCACGCAGGATTACGTTGAGCGTGATGCGCATCATCGGCTCGAGGGTCTCGAACTCGGTGGCTTCCGGCCAGGACACCATCTCGCGCATCGTCTCCTCCTCGACGATGCGCTCGTAGGCTCCCAGGCTCTTGCCGTGCAGTGGCGGGGTGAGCAATTTGCGGCGACGGCGGTGCTCGGCGCCCTCCAGTCCGAAAACCGATCCTGGACCGAGCAGGCGGCTCAGATTGGGCTGGATGTTGCGCAGGATCTCCGGGCTGGTGGTGAACACCTGCTTGGCCAGCGCGGGATCGGAGACCATGACGGCGTTCCCGAACACCGGGATCCGCATCGTTGACGCGGGACCGTGCTTGTCGGTGGCCCACATGACGAACCGGCGCCGGGCGGCCACGAAGGCCGCTGCGACGAGGGGGGCGGGTAGCGGCAGCGCGGGAGGCAGCTGCGCACCGGTGGCCGTCGTCGCCAGCATCGACGCGTCGCTCACGGGGACCTCCTGTCGGTACTGCCGGGTACCAATCGCTTCATCATACGGTACCCTGGGGTACCACGGGTTGACAAGGGAGGACCCCGGTGAGCGCACCGGTCGCTGAGCAGACCGCCGTCGGGCAGGAGTTCCGCCGCCGCCTGCTCGACGGCCTGGCCGCCTCCATCGAGGAACGCGGCTACCGGGACACCACGGTGGCCGACGTCGTCCGGCACGCCCGCACCTCCAAGCGCACCTTCTACGATCACTTCCCCACCAAGGAGCAGTGCTTCTTCGACCTGCTCACCGCCAACAACGTCGAACTCGTCGACACGTTGCGCGCCGCGGTCGACCCGGCGACGCCGTGGCGGGATCAGGTCCGCCAGGCGGTGAGCGCCTACGTCGGCACCATCGAGGCCAGCCCGGCGATCACCCTGAGTTGGATCCGGGAACTACCCGCCCTCGGTACGGCCGCCCGGCCGTTGATGCGTCGCAGTTCGGGTCGACTGGCCGAGGCGATCGTCGAACTCTCCGCCGGCCCCGGGTTCTCCCGGGCCGGTCTGGCGCCGCTGTCGCCCACCGCGGCGGTGATCCTCGTCGGCGGCCTGCGGGAACTCACCGCCCAGACCGTCGAGGACGGCCTACCGGTGGCCGGAATGATCGAACCGGCGGTGGCGGTGGCCACCGCGCTGCTGGCCGGCCGCGCCTAACCGGCCCGCCCCGGTCAACCGCCGACGGGCAGCACGAACGCGAACGGCCTGGGGAATCCGAGGTCCTTCAGCCGCGCCGCGCGGATGTCGGCGACGTCGACGGTGACCGTCCGGCCCGACGACGGTTCGTAGCAGCGCAGTGCGGAGTCTCTGGTGGATCCGAGCCCGGGTCGCAGGAAATCGGTGAGCAACACCCAGTGCCGCGGAATCGTCGCGCCGATCAGCATCGCCACCGGCCACCCGTCGGCTACCGCGGCGCACACGTCGGTCAGCGCATCGCGGCGCCGCGCCGCGCGCCACCGGTACCGCACCGCACTGTGGGTGTTGACCGCCCGCGCCAGACCGGCGGGGGTGGTGCCCAGCGCCCGCGGCCACACCACATTGACCGCGCGGTGCACCCGCCCCTGCTCGGCGTGGAACCACTGCTGAGCCGCCTCGGGTTGCTCGGAGAACAACCGCGCACCGTACTCGGCGTCGAGTATCGCCGCAGCCATCACCGCCACGCTGGGACCGCAGGTCACCCCGTCCCGCTGACGAAGCCACGCCATGGATCCCACTCTAGCCAGCGCGCGTAGGTTGAGCCGGAAAGAAAGGAACCCGATGGCCCAGTCGATTTCCGCGCCGTTTCCCGAGCCGATCCCCGCGCCGATCCCCCTGACGATGCGTGCCGAACGCTTCTACGCCGAGACGAAGTCCGTTGCGCTCGAGGATGTTCCGGTCCCGGTACCCGGTCCGGGCGAGGTGCTGGTCAAGGTGGCGTTCTGCGGCATCTGCCACTCCGACGTCAGCCTGATCAACGGGACCTTCCCCGCCCAGCGGCCGGTCGTCACCCAGGGCCACGAGGCCTCCGGCACGATCGCCGCCCTCGGCCCGGACGTCAGCGGGTGGTCGGTGGGCGACCGGGTGGTGGTGGCGGCCGGACGGCCGTGCGGCCAGTGTCCGAACTGCCGGCGCAGCGACGTCGCCAACTGCCTGCGCACCCAACTGATGGCCTTCGCCTATGACGGCGGCTGGGCCGAGTACACCGTGGCCCTCGCGGCCGGGCTGACTAGGATCCCCGACAACGTGCCCCTGGAGCAGGCTGCGATCCTGGCCGACGCGGTGTCCACCCCGTACGGGGCGGTGGTGCGCACCGGGCAGGTCGGCATCGGCGAGTCGGTCGGGGTGTGGGGGGTCGGCGGCGTCGGCACCCACATCGTGCAGTTGGCCCGGTTGGTCGGCGCCGCACCGATCATCGCGATGGACATCAACCAGGTGGCACGGGACCGGGCCGCAGAACTCGGCGCGGATTACACCTTCGACTCCCGCGACCCCGATCTCAAAGACCACCTCGCTGCGATCACCGGCGGACGCGGACTCGACGTGGCCTTCGACGCGGTGGGCCTGACGGTGACCGTCGAGCAGGCACTGGACTGTCTGACCGTCGGCGGGCGGTTGGTGGTGGTCGGGATGAGCGCGGAGTCACCCACTCTCGGGCCGACGTCGATGTTCGGCCTGACCCAGAAGAAGGTCCTCGGCCATCTGGGCTACCAGAACGTCGACATCGAAACCCTGGCCCGGTTGGTGTCATTGGGGCGCCTCGACCTGTCCCGTTCGATCAGCCGCATCATCCCGTTGGCGGACATCCGCGAGGGCATCGACGCACTTGAGCGTGCCGATGGGAACACGATCCGAATTCTGGTGCAGCCCTGAATGGTTGGGGCCCCGACCCGTGCGCTCTAGGCAGCGACCCGTTCGGCGACGACGGCTCGGTCCGCCCCGCGCGACGGCAGCGCCAGTCGGACGATCTTGCGCACGACGGTGGCGAACTGCTTCGGTAGCGGCCCGGAGTTGTAGGGAAGCCCGTAGCGGCCGCAGATCTGTCGGACCTGGGGAGCGATCTCGGCGTACCGGCGGGCCGGGATGTCGGGGAACAGGTGGTGCTCGATCTGGTGGGAGAGGTTGCCGGACAGAATGTGGAAAATCCTGCCGCCGGTGAGGTTCGCCGATCCCAGGATCTGGCGGTAGTACCACTGCCCGCGGGTCTCATCGCGGGTCTGCTCGACGGAGAACTCCTGGGTTCCTTCCGGGAAGTGGCCGCAGAAGATGATCGAGTACGCCCACACGTTACGGATCAGGTTGGCGGTCATGTTGCCGGTGAAGACGAACGGCGCGAACGGCCCGGCCAGCACCGGGAAGGCGACGTAGTCCTTGAGCACCTGTCGGCGAGTTTTGCGCCAGATCTCCTGCAGCACTTCACGTTTGTCACCGATGGTGATCTCGCCGTCGCGGATGCGTTCGGTCTCCAGTTCGTGCAGGGCGACGCCGTACTGGAAGAGCACCATCAGCAGGAAGGCATAGATCGGATTGCCCAGGTAGTAGGGCCGCCAAGCCTGGTCCTCGCTCATCCGCAGGATGCCGTAGCCGATGTCGCGGTCCATGTCGACGATGTTGGTGAAGGTGTGATGGGTGAAGTTGTGCGAATGCCGCCAGTGCTCCGCCGGGCAGGCGGTGTCCCACTCGAAGGTCTGGCCGGACAGTGCCGGGTCACCGGTCCACTCGTACTGGCCGTGCATGATGTTGTGGCCGATTTCCATGTTGTCCAGGATCTTCGACACCGACAGCAACGCGGTGCCGGCCAGCCATGCGGGCGGGAACAGCGGGAACATCAGTAGGGCGCGACCGGCCACTTCCATTCCGCGCTGGGCTTTGATGACCCGGCGGATGTAGTCGACGTCGACCTGTCCGAGATCGGCGACCACCTTTTCCTTGATGGCGTCGAGTTCGCGGCCGAACTCCTCGAGTTGTTCGGGGGTGAGGGTGGGCGTGTGGGTCATGGGGGTTTCCTTGTCAGGGTTGGTGGGCAGGGGCGTTACAGAGCGATGTCGACGTCCCCGACGGGAACGGAGACGCAGATCTGGACGGAGTCGTCGTCGTCGGTCGAGACGGCGCCGGTGCTCAGGTTGCGGACCACGCCGCGCACCTTTCGGCGGGTGCAGCTGTGACAGATGCCCATCCGGCATCCGCTTTTCGGGGTCAGCCCGGCCGTCTCGGCCTGATCCAGCAGCGTGCGTCCGTCGTCGTCGGTGTGGATCCCGCTGTCGCTGAACGTGATCCGGCCGCCACCCGGGGAGTCCGGGATCACCAGCGCAGGCGGCGCGAAGGTCTCGGCAACCGCGGCCGGATAGTGCCGGCGCACGGCCTCGACCAAGCTCGGCGGGCCGCAGACGTACACCGCATCGGGATCGGTCATCGCCGCGGCCAGGTGCTGCTCGTTGAAGTGGCCATCAAGGTCTCCGCCGGGCTCATCGGTGATGCCGTAGCGCACCCGCACATCGGGCAGCAGCGCGAGTTGGTTGCGGTAGCAGGCATCCTCGGCGGTCCGCACGTAGTGCAGCACAGCGATCTGGCCGCCGAACCACTGCTCGGACAAGGTCCGCACGATCGACATCACCGGGGTGATGCCGCTGCCACCGGCGATCAGCAGCAACCGGCGTGGTCGCGTCGCCGGCAGCACGAAGTCACCCGCCGGGGCCGACAATCCGACGGTCATGCCGGACCGGGCCGACCGGTGCAAGTACTCCGAGACCACTCCGCCGGGGTGGCGGGCGACGGTCAGTTCGATCAGTGGCACCGCCGGCCGCCGTGTCCGGTCGCCACCAGGGGCGGCGTTGGCCGGGGAATAGCAGCGACTGTGACGCCGGCCGTCGATTTCGACGGTCAGCGTGAGGTGCTGCCCGGCCTCGAAGGCGACCGGGTGGTTGGGCTGCAGCCACATCGTGAGGTTGCGTCCGGACCGGCGGGTCCGGACCACCGTGGCGCGGGTCTCACTGGACCACATCGGGTCGAGAAGTTCGGTGAAGCGGTCCACGCCGTGCGGTCCGGCCAGCAGCCGAAGCAGCCGGGAACCGAACCGCGGCCGGGCAAGAAATTCAGTGAACATATGTACACCGTTACGGTGATGTCGCCGGACGTCAAGTGCACAGGGCCGAGAAGTGGTAGGGTTCACATCAGTGAATGGTCGTATACCGAATCGGTCGACGCGGACGAGTGGAACCCGCTCCCGCGAGACACCTACTCGGGAGGAGCGCAAAGAGGCGACCCGGCGCGCGCTGGTCGCCGCGGCGCTCAAACTGCTCGGCGAGCGCAGTTTCAGCGGATTGAGCCTGCGCGAGGTCACCCGGGAGGCCGGCGTCGTCCCGGCTGCGTTCTACCGGCACTTCGACTCGATGGACGCCCTCGGTCTGGTGCTCATCGACGAGTCGTTCCGATCGCTGCGCGACATGTTGCGCGCCGCCCGGGCCGGGGACCTCGACCTCAACCGGGTCATCGAGTCCAGCGTCGACATCCTGACGGCCAGCGTCGTCGAGCAACCCCAGCACTGGCGGTTCATCGCCCGGGAACGCTCCAGCGGTGTCAGCGCCCTGCGCTACGCGATCCGCACCGAGATCCGGCTGATCACCTCCGAGTTGGCCACCGACCTGGCCCGCTTCCCCGGCCTGAACGCCTGGAGCACCGAGGACCTGAACATCCTGGCCAGCTTGTTCGTCAACTCGATGATCATCATCGCCGAGGCCCTCGAAGACGCGGCCGACCCCGCGGCGGTGCAGGAGATCAAACGCACGGCGGTCAAACAACTACGGATGATCGCGGTGGGCATGGCCGGGTGGCGCAGCACCCCGTGATCGGGCCGACCCGGCTGACGGTTGCCTGGCCCGGCGGACAGGCCCGCTGTGGGAGGAACCGTCGGCCGAACTGTGCGTCATACGGAATATCCTTTCTGTATGACGATGTTCAGTTTCCGCGTCACTGACGACGACGCAGCAGCGGTGGAACTGTGGTCACGCCGACTGGATATCGAAAGGTCAGAGCTGCTGCGCACCGCCCTTCGCCGGTATCTTTCTGAGCTCGCTGCTGAGTTGGAGGCGCGGGCCTACGCCGAACAGCCGCTGACAGACAGCGAGAAGGCCCTCGCCGGCATCGCCGACTGGGGCCCGGCCGAGGACTGGTGCGACTGGGCCGATGCTCAGGGGTGAGTTGTGGTTTGCCGCAACGCCCGGTGGGGACCGGCCGGTGCTGATCCTGACCCGCGATCCGGTCGCTGACCGGATCGGCGCTGTGGTCGTCGCCGCGCTGACACGCAGCCGCCGGGGATTGGTGTCCGAACTTGAGCTCACCGTCGCCGAAGACGGCGTACCCAGTGACTGCGTGGTCAACTTCGACAACATTCACACCCTGCCTCGGGACGCTTATCGCCGACGGATCACCCGGCTGTCGCCGGCCCGCCGACACCAGGTCTGTCACATCCTTCGGGCCGCCACCGGCTGCTAGAACACACCCCAGCCGGATGCCGTCCGCCTAGCCTGAACCGATGCGCAACCCGCACGCCGGCGAGCCGTTCACCGACTCCGACGCCGAGATCGCCGCCGCCCTGCAGGACGTGTCGGTTCCGGCGCTGTTGATGGCCTGCGTGCACATGACCGACGACCCGGCGGTGCGGGAATCCATCCTCAATGGTCCGCTGCGCCCGGCCGGGCTGTTTCTCAACGAGGTGCAGGGCTTCATGTCCGAGGACGCCCTGGCCGACGCCCGCGCCCTGGCGCTGGGCATCATCGCCGACTACCGCGACCGCGGCTGCCCGGAGCCCACCCCGGTCGACCCGGGGATGCTGCACCGGATGATGGACTGGATCGCCGCCGCCGAGGTTCCCGACGAGTACGTGCCGATGATGCTCGAGGAGATGGGCCTCGACGACACCGACCCGCGCGGCGACGAACTGCGCAGCACCGCCGCGGCCCGCGCCGATTTCCCGGTGCTGGTCATCGGCTGCGGGCAGTCCGGTCTGCTCGCCGCGATCCGGCTCAAACAGGCCGGGATCCCGTTCACCGTCATCGAGAAGAACCCCGGTGTGGGCGGAACCTGGTGGGAGAACACCTATCCCGGCGCCCGGGTCGACGTCGGAAATCACTTCTACTGCTACAGCTTTGAACCCTCCGATCACTGGACCGAGTTCTTCGCCCGCCAACCCGAACTGCAGGCCTACTTCGCCGATGTCATGCGCCGGCACCGCCTGGAGTCCCACATCCGGTTTCTCACCAGCGTCACCTCCGCGCAGTGGGACGACGAGTCCGGAACCTGGGCGGTCACTGTCGCGGGTCCCGACGGGCACCAGACCCTGCGGGCTCGGGCCGTCATCAGCGCCGTCGGCCAACTCAACGCACCATTCGTCCCCGAGTTTCCCGGCGCCGCGGATTTCACCGGGCCGTCCTTCCACACCGCCCGCTGGGACCATAGCGTCGATCTGACCGGCAAGGACGTCGTGATGATCGGTGCGGGTGCCAGCGGATTCCAGATCGCGCCGGCGATCGCCGACACCGTCGGGCGGCTGACCATCGTCCAGCGCAGCGCACAGTGGATGTTCCCCAACCCGAACTACCACGCCGCCGTCGGCCCCGGAATGCGCTGGGCCATCAAGCATCTGCCGTTCTACGGCCGCTGGTACCGGTTCCTGATCTTCTGGCCCGGCTGCGACACCGGCCTGGCCGCGGCCAAGGTCGACCCGGACTGGCCCGACCAACAGCACGCCGTCAGCGCCGCCAACGATATGGCCCGGATGATGTTCACCGGGTGGATCACCAGCCAGCTTGACGGTGACCCGCGCGCGAAGGAGTTGGCCGCCAAAGTCATCCCGGACTACCCCGCCACCGGCAAGCGGACGTTGCAGGACAACGGAAGCTGGCTGCAGACCCTGCGCAGGGACAACGTCGATTTGGTCCGCGGGGGGGTCGATCACATCGAGTCCGACGCCGTCGTCGACAGCGTCGGCGACCGGCACCACGCCGACGTGGTGATCTACGCGACCGGATTCCAGGTCAACGACTTCCTGTCCTCGCTGACGGTCACCGGCCGCGACGGGGTGGAGTTGCACGACGCGTGGGGGCAGCGTCCGGCGGCGTACCTCGGCGTGACCATCCCCGGGTTCCCGAACTTCTTCTGCATGTACGGCCCCGGCACCAACCTGGCCAGCGGCGGAAGTCTGATCTTTCACTCCGAGTGCGAGATTCGGTACATCATGGGCTGCATCGACCTGCTGCTGGCGTCGGGTAAGACGGCGATGGAACCGCACCGGGCGGTTTACGACGACTACTACCGGCGGTCCCAGGCCGAACTGCAGACGCTGGTGTGGTCGCAGCCCAGCATCACCCACAGTTTCTACAAGGACGCCAACGGCGTGGTGCACTCCTTGAGTCCCTGGCGGTTGGTGGATTTCTGGTCTTGGACCCGATCACCGAACCCGGCTGACTACGTGATCCGCTGATGGCGCTGGTACGCCCGACCGACGGCTTCACCGGCAAGGTCAAGGACCTCACCGGCCCCGGCCTCACCGACCGCTTCGGGGCGATGTGCACCGACCTGGGCGCCTCGGTGCGGGCCGCCGACGGGCATCTGGTGTCGGTGTTCGGTGACACCTTCTCCGGCAACCGGGTCGGTTCCGGGGACTGGCGTTCGCCGGTGATCCTGATCGGCACCGGCGACGCCACCCACCCGATCGCCTACACCCGCGCCGGCGGTGCCGACCCGCGGTATGCCCGACAACTGTGGCGCTACCGGCACCGCACCACCGCCGGCCTGCTGCGCCGCGGCATCAGCACCGTCATCCCCTCCGACCTGTTGCGCGTCGGTGACACCCTGTACCTGCACGCCATCGTCAACCTGGGACTGGGCAATGTGCGGTGGACCCAGATCTGGCGGTCCGATGACCATGGGGTGTCCTGGCACAGTCTCGGGCGCCCGGCGAAGTTCCCGGCCGGCCTGTACGGCGGATACGCCCAATGCTGGACCTGGGATTACGACCCCACCGACGGCTGGGTGTATGTGGTGTCGACCGGCTTCCAGCGCAATAAGGGTCTGATCCTGCGCCGGGTTCGGCCCGACAGCGTCGAGGATCAGTCCGCCTACCTGGCCTGGGCGGACGGTCGATGGGGCGCTGAGGCCGCTGTCATCACCCGGCCCGGCGAGACCTGGGGTGAGTTGTCTCTTCGGCGATTAGATTGCGGCAGATGGGTTTTGGGTGGCTTCCTGTCATCGCGCTATGCGCTGGGCTACCGCGTCATGTCCTCGCCCACTGACGATTTGACTGAGATCCCCGTCCAGCGGCCGGTGCGGGGCTGTGAGTGGGACGACGAAGATCATGACCGCTGTCGGGTGGCGCAACTGTACGGCGGCTACCTGCTGCCGGGCAGCCGGGTCGACGTCAACGGCGGTGTTGGACTGGTTGTCTCGCAATGGAACACCGCGCGGGGCTGGCCCTACCGGGTCATGCAGTTCCGGGTGACGCTGACCGACACCAGCGGAGGCGGTTAGAGTGGTCGGGTGCTCCTGAAAAGCGTTCTTCTCACCGCTGTGGTGGCCGGCGCCGCTCTGACCGGGACCGCGACCGCGGCCGCGGATCCGGATACCGCTGCGACCGTGCCCGATGCCTCGGACTATATGCCAGTCAATCCGGCTGACTACAGCGTCAACGGCGGCAAGTGGCTGGGCTTCGCCGGGCCGCCGGGTGTGGTCTGCGTCCTCGACGTTCTGAAGGGCGACTTCGGCTGCAGCGGCCCGTTGCCGGGTGCACCCGAGGGCGTGAACCTCGTCAGCGGCGGACCGTCAGGCATGCCGGCGTTCTCCACCACCGACGAGCCGCCCTACACCGCCGCGGGTGAGGTCCGGCAGCTGCCCCCCAACACCCGGCTGACGTTCCGGCAGTTGTTCTGCGGGGTGGACGCCGACGGTGTGGTGGCCTGCGTCAACACTGCCGAGAAGACCGGCTTCCTCGTCGGCCCGGGCGGCACGTCGATCATCGCTCCCCCGCCACCGCCGCCACCGCCCGCCCCGGAGACTGCGGCACCCGCCGTGCCGGTGCCGGCGCCGGCACCCGCGCCCGCCCCCTAGCTTTCGCGCCGGCAGTCAAGGTTGAGGGTTGGCGTGGTTGACCGGCCGGGCGGG
>CAYXBN010000053.1:0-2608 GCA_964463215.1 uncultured Mycobacterium sp.
GGTTTGAGAAAGGTTTAGCCAGGCAATTATTTCACTCGTATCAATTACGCCATGACTATTCGAGTCTTGTGCACAGTTGAAATAATCGTAGGAAATAGACCTAGAAATGGACAGCCTAGCGTAACAGTCGTTGAAGAATCCGTGAGGAAAAATTTCCAGCACCCGTGAAGATGGTTCCGCCCACACTAGATTGGCAAGGCCAGCGCCATGCGGTGCAATGATAACGTCAGCGCTGGTGAATAGTCTGACTTGCTGTTCAAAGGCCAGCTCTTCCAGATAGACAATTTCAATACCTACCTCAGTTAGCGCCTTCTCCACATCCTTTTCGTTCCCGATGCTGCGCTTTGCTGTGCGGCTCCTGGAAATGTAGATCCGACTAGGGTGGCTGCTCAATGCCGTTTGTTCACTCAGAGCCGCATCTTCGCTCAGAAATGCTATTCTCAAAGTATCGATATCTTGTGATCTGACGAATCCGGGATATTCTTCAAATTGCGTCATAGCTATGCGCATTACGCGGACAGGCTCGTCAGACACGATCAAGCGCGACGTGAACTCGTCCCGGAAGAGGAGTGCCAACGCTTCCCTGATGTAACCGGGAGACCCGGACGGCAAGAGGACTTTCGTGTCTGGGTATGCCTTGACAGCGTTTATCAGATTCGGCATCACCTCCAAAAGCCAGTGGTAGTACCCAGTAGGAGGGCAACATACGATTTCACTATCGGTGATTGCTTCCTTCGCAGGCAAACAGGTGTCGTATAGAGCGTTGCCCCACCCCAAGATGCGGTAGAGCGGTCCCACACTCTCCTGTAGAAGCACCCCCTCGGGAAGCCATATTGCTCCTGTATCCGGGCTGGCTATCACGTCCTTCAGGAGGAAGATAGATTTCGTTTCGAAGCTTCCATACCTTCTGAACTGCGGCGGATACGACTCAGGAAAGTCGTAATACTCGAATTTCTCACTGTATATATGCTGCCGATCAGCAATGTGTTTCCTGACAGAGTCATTGTAGGATTTTTCATCCAGCGACCGTATGATGGTGGATGGAGCTCCACTGGCGATTGAACCGAGCAATATCTTCTTGATAACCTCTACCAACAAGAAGCGCACTTTGACAAAATTGCGCCTTGAAATTTTGTGATACCTATTCCTTATGAAAGGCGACCTCGAAAATGCAGCCAATTTGATCTCCTATTGCCCCGATGTACTTCTCTGATGACGACGCTTGATTTGCTCAACGAATAATGCCGTGTACTTCATAACCTTTGGCAAGCAGAGTGCGGCCAAGTAAGAACCGTCCTGACCCGTGATGCCGGTGATGGGTGCGCGCTTGGTCATTATAATTATTCCGAATCGCGATGCACCTGACTAGAACTCAATTCGCTGCCAAAGTCGGATGATCGAGGCCGAGTCTGTCGGTCATAGGATACACGTTGACTCGGGCCGTCGAGGGTAAACAGTCGCTTCGAAGTTAACCGGCTCTTCGCATTTAGCAATGGCATTGGCGTCGGCTGCCTCGGTGGCCTTCTCCCAATGGATCATTGGACGAAGGCGTCGACCTCTCGGTCGGCTCGGTCGGCGACGCTCTGGACGCGCTGGCCGAAGACCACCGTGGGGGCGTTCAAGACCGAACTCATCCGCCGGCAAGGCCCGTGGCACAGATGCACCCCAGTCACAGCAGGGAGATGCAAACAAAGCAGTCTTCGGACTCACCGGGACGGGTCAGTTGGGTCTGCTGCACAAACAGGTGAAAGGTTCGGTCACGCGGCCTGATCGGTCGTTGCGGTCATGATTGCTTCGAATTCGATCGGGGTCAACCGGCCGAGGTCGGTCTGGCGCCGGCGCCGGTGTTTAGGTGCGTTCGATCCAGGTGACGATCGCGATGCGCAGTTCTTCTCGGGTGTTCTAGCGCCGGCGGTCGAGGACGTTCTTCTTCAACAAGGAGAAGAAGCTCTCCATGGCGGCGTTGTCACCGGCGGCCCCGACTCGGCCCATGGAGCCGACCATGTCGTGGCGACTCAGGGCGAGAACGAATTTCCGGCTTCGGAATTGACTGCCCCTGTCGCTGTGGACTATGCAGCCGGCGACATCGACACGGCGGGCCAACGCATTGGCCAGGGCCTGGGTTGCCGGCTGTGACTTCATGCGGGAGTCGATGCTGTAGCCGACGATACGGTTGGAGAACTGGTCCTTGACCGCGCAGATGTAGAGCTTGCCTTCTCCGGTGCGGTGTTCGGTGATGTCGGCAAGCCACAAGCATTTGGCGCTGGGGCGGTGAAGATCCGGCCGACCAGATCGTCGTGGACCGGCGGGGCCGGCCTTGCCGTTCTTGCCGCGCTTCTTCTTGCCGAAGGCACTCCACCACTGGTTGTCCGAGCAGATCCGCCACGTCGTGCGCTCGGCCATCGGGTCGCCGGCATCGCGGGCTCCTCAAGCAGATAGCGGTAGCCGAACTCCGGGTCATCCTTGTGGGCGTCGAACAGGGCGTTGGCCCGGTACGCCTCGGTGATCTCGGCGTCGGTCACGGGATCGGCCAGCCAGCGATAGTAGGGCTGGCGGGCGAGCTTAAGTACCCGGCACGTTCACCGCCACGGTGATCCGGTCGGCGGCG
>CAYXBN010000053.1:2708-20482 GCA_964463215.1 uncultured Mycobacterium sp.
CGGGCGAGCTTAAGTACCCGGCACGTTCACCGCCACGGTGATCCGGTCGGCGGCGAACTCTTTCACGAGCGGGTAGAGCCTTTTCCCAGCGGGTTTGCCTGGGCGTCGGCCCGCGAAGGACCTCGTTCTCCTGCTCGAACAGCCGGTTGCGGCGGCGCAGCGCGGGTAGTTCGACTGACTCGGTGCGGCTGGAGCCTGGTTTGGTGCCATCGTCGACATCGGCCTGGCGCATCCACTTCGTCAGGGTCATCGGGTGAATCCCGAAGTCCGTGGCGATCTGCTAGCTTCTCCCCCCGTCCTCACGGTTGCGGGCGACCCGCACGACATGGTCACGGAACTCTCGGTGATACGGCCTGGGCACAGCGACATCCTTCCAGCCCACCCCGCAGGGCAAGCCAACGCAGATGTCACCTATTCGTGCAGCAGACCCGTTTCAGTTCTGGTGGCCGCCACACCTGGCCACGCTGTCGTATCTCATGCGGTAGCGGCATTCTAAACTCGTGGCACGAAACTCTCGAGCCTGGAGCGAGGACGTGGAACCCAAGTCAAGAGAAGTCGCGGTCATCCAGTACCGGTTGCTGCATTATCGGCTGGGGCTGTTCGAGCAGTTGCGCTCAGCGTGCGCTGATCGGGATATCGAACTGACGCTTATCCATGGCGACGCCACACCCGCGGAGGCCGTCAGGCAGGACACCGGCGAATTGTCCTGGGCGACAAAGGTGACGAGTCGGCATTGGCGGGTCGGCGGGCGCGATCTGTTGTGGCAGCCGTTTTCCAAGCTCGTCAGACGCGCCGACCTGGTTGTGTTCATGCAGGAAAGCCGCCTGCTGTCCAACTATCCGTGGCTTTTCGGCTGGGGCCCTCCCCGTACCCGCGTGGCCTATTGGGGACACGGTCGCAACTTTCAGAGCAACGCGCCGGCAGGTCTGCGGGAACGCTGGAAAAGCCACACGCTGACCTCAGTGGATTGGTGGTTTGCCTACACCGACCTGACGGCCCGGATTGTTCAGGATGCGGGCTTCCCGAACGAGCGGATAACAGTGCTCAACAATGCGATCGACAATCGCGGCTTCGAGGCCGATCTCGCATCTGTTACCGACGAAGACGTTGCTGAATTGCGCGCCTCGATCGGTGCCGGTGAAGGCGCCGTCGTAGGGCTGTACTGCGGCTCGCTGTACCCCGACAAGCGGCTGGACTTGATGATCGCAGCTTGCGAACTGGTGGTCGTCAGGCACCCGGACTTCCGATTGGTCATCGTGGGTGACGGGCCGAGTCGGACCGATCTGCAGCCCGTTCTGGATAAGCCTTGGATTCACTGGGCAGGTATGCAGCGCGGCAGAGAGAAGGCCGCGTGGTTCAAGGCGTCGCAACTCTTTCTCAACCCTGGCGGGCTTGGCCTGAGCATTCTCGACACCTTTGTCGCAGGTGTTCCGATGGTGACCACCATCGACGCCAAACACGGCCCTGAGATCGCATATCTGGAGGATGGCGTCAATGGAGTGGTTACCGAAGGTTCCACCGAAGCCTTTGCCGCCGCGATCGAACGACTCATCGATGAACCATCACGGCGCATGCTGCTTGCCGACCAAGCCCGCTTGAGGGCGGGAAAATACACGATGGATTCCATGGTTGAGAGATTCGCTAACGGGATTGCGGCTTGCATGGAAATGCCGCGTTTGCGTCGTCGATGACCCAGGCTCCGTCCCCGACCCACACGAGTATCCTCAGTTGTGGCATAGCGGAGAGGACATGCTGAGTGGCCGCTTTGGATTCTGGGCGACGGCAGTGAATCGTCGTCCCCGCGTCCTCTACTTGCCAAACGAGAGTAGTGACCCCATCCAGAATGGCCCGCGGCGCGTGCTTGGCGGAGGATGTACGGGGACTGAGTCTGCTCAAACGTGCAGGCGATGGTTCGGCAGAGCGAGCTGGGGCGCTCCAGATCCTACGAGACTTCAAGCCGGCGAGAAACATGGATGGTGGAAGTGCTGAAGGCGGGCGGTGCTGAGATCCCCAAAGCTGCTGCGCAGGAAGCGTTTGGCAGTGGCTTGCGGACGTCAACCGAGAAATGACCGCGTCAACCAAATCGAAACTTCACGTCCTAGCGTCGTACACCGCTTGGACGTTCGGCGCGCAGATCGCGGTGATGTTCCTTCAGTTGGGGTACGCGGCCGTCACCAGTCGACTCGTTCCGGACACCGGCTTTGGCCTCTACGCTGTAGCGACGAGCCTTTTGTTACTCGTGAATCTGTTTGCTCAAGGTGGGTTGGGTCAGGCAGCGGCACGAACTCCTGAGCTCATCCCGAGCAAACTTAGTTTTCTTGTGCTCGTTGCCATCGGCCTTGGCATGTTGGGCGGGCTGCTGGTTATTCTCTTCGCTCGGCCGTGGGCGGTGCTGTGGGGTGCCCCCGATGCCGTAGGTCCCGCCCGAATGATCGGCGTGAGTGCTTTCGTGGCGCCGCTGTCCGGACTACTCCTCGGCGTCCAGCGGCGGCTAGGCAGATTCCGGGTGATCGCGATCTCGCTGGTGTCAACCTCGGTCGCCGGAATGGCGATCGGTCTGATTGCCGTCATTTTCGCGCCGGGGCCGATGACGTTGTTGGTATCGCCGGTGACGGCGTCGGTACTCCTCGTGGTCGTCTTGTTGATTCTTTCCCGACGACACTGGCGGGCGAGACCGGACCGCGCTGCTGCACAAGCCGATCTCGGGTTTGCCTGGCGGGTACTCGGCCTCACAATGCTCGCCTATCTCAGCGCTAACTTAGGCAAGTGGGCCGTATCCCGCTGGGTTGGAGCTGATGCCCTCGGCCAATGGAACCGGGCCGACGTACTGACTGCCGTACCGATGGAGGCAGCCCTATTCGCGCTCACCAAAGCTGTCTACCCCGAGATCAGGCATGACACCGGGGTTAAGGCCCGGACACGACAAGCATGGACCGACTACCTACTCCTCATAGCATGGACGTGTTTCCCGGCCGCCGCGATTCTCGCCGGCTTAGTACCCATCGCGACCGCCATCGTATTCGGGCCAGGATGGGGTTTGGCCGCGGCGATCGCCCCGTTCGTGGCGATCCAATACGGGGTCATCTCGGTCGAACTTGCGCTCGCGAGCGCGCTCGAGTCAGTCGGTCGATTTCGGCTGCTGGTCCCCACGGCATTGGCGTCTGTCGCTGTGATTGCAGCAGGGGCCGTCGTGACCAAAATGACCGGCTCTTGGATACCGGCACTGTCTGCGCTCATCGCAGCGCCGCTTCTGCGGCATCTGCTCCAAGTGATTTTCACGGCCCGCTTCGGGGCCCTAGACGGTTGGTCCCTGTTCAAGGGCTATACCGGTGCATTCGCGGCTTCGGCTTTTCTCGGTGGTGCGGCGGCCCTCGTGTCGGCTGGAATGACCGGCCGGTTCCAAGCGCCGGCAGCGATCGCCGGAGCGGTAGTCCTCATCATTGCTGTTGTTGCGGGTATCGCGATGAGGTCTTCTTTGCCTCCGGTGCAAATCCTCGCGCGATACCGATCGCGTTCCGCAACGGCGAAGTGAAGGGCGCGGCGATCACGCGTCCCGATTCCCTTCCACCGCAAGATTTGCTTGCCGATTCCGCGGCCCAGTGGACCCGACAACCACTGCCGGGTTACCGGCAACAATCGCTTCCTGGGGAACATCACGACTGACGACCGATCCCGCACCAACAACTGCGCCAGCACCGATCCGAACGCCCTTGAGAACTATCGCACGGGCGCCAATGAATACGTCATCCTCTATGATGATGGCATCCCCCGCATTCGGCGCTGGGAAGGCAGCGAATCGGCGCGGAGTTCCCGCCGGGCAGTGGACAGGATGGTGGTTCGAGTCGGTTATGACAACCCCCGCGCCAACCAGAACACGAGCGCCGATCCGTATGCTGACTGCCGCGCTGATCGTTGCGCTTGTCATCCCCGTGTCGTCACCGACCAGTATGCGGGCGCCGGGCAAGACCGTCCGTAGGATACATGGGCCACGTGCTTCGAGAGTGTTGGTCGCGGGCAGAGAACTCAGCACCACGCGGTCCCCAAGAGTGATGCTTCCTCGGTCCGCCAGTCGGAAGAACTGCCGACCTGAGATGCGCACGTCTCGACCAAGAACAATCCCCTTGCGACGCAATAACTCCCGGGAGACGGCGTGGCGCGTGGCCCAAACTAGAGGCTTGAGCAATCTGGGCACACTCCTTAGCCATCAACTCAGTGTCGCCGCACAGCTGTATGTTATCAACCTATTTTCCGGCCATTTCAACGTTTCTAGGATCGCAACAACGTCCCGCCTAGGGGAGTCCGCAGAAGGTTGGGGAGCTTCGCAATCGTCCACACTCAGATGTCGCGCGTCGCCTGTGAGATCAGTCGGCGGAACGCTCGACGCGAAGGCGGTGTGAATTGGCTTCGGCTACGCTGGCTTCTTCGGCAAGGCCTTCGTCGGCTCGGGCGGTCCCCCTCGGGGCTTTTTTCTTCTTTGCAATGGAATGCTTCGCGTCGTCCTCACCGTAGTAGCTATAGCCGTAGGTGTAGCTATAGCTATATGTGCTGCTGCCCCGCGTTGGCGTCATCGTTACCACTGCACCCAGCAACGTGGCACCGACATCGTTGATAATCCCCGCGGCGTGCGCCAGTTGATCGCGTTTTGTCTCGCCGAATCGCGCGATCAGCAAGGTGCCGTCGGCTCGGGTCGCCAGAATGGCGCCGTCGGTGACTGCCAGAAGGGGGGAGGAGTCGATGATGACATAGTCGTATTGGGAACGTAGAACATCAAGGACCTTGCCAGCCGCCTGAGAACCCAGCAGTTCGCTGGGGTTTGGTGGAGTAGGTCCGGCGGCCAATACCGTCAGATTGGAATACTTGGTCGACTGCAGGACCTCGGCGAGCGTTGCCGCACCACTGAGTGCGGTGCTGAATCCCACCGAACTGACGAGATCCAGGTACTTGGCAAGCGAGGGGCGACGCATGTCGCCATCCACCAGCACCACCTTGTGCTCGGCTTCGGCAAGCGCTAGAGCGATGTTGATCGCGGTGGTGGTCTTGCCCTCGCTGGGTGCCGAACTCGTCACGACGATGACGCGCGGTGGATTGTCGACATTGAGGAACTGGAGGTTCGTGCGGATTTTCCGGAAGGCCTCTGCGATCAGCGAGTTATCGGTGTCGAAGGAAATCGCCGGCCTTTCCCGTCGATTCCTGTCGAGTGGAACGCTGCCGACCATGCCGACCCCGGTGATCTGCTCGAGGGTATCGCGATCCTTGACTGAGTTGTCCAACAATTCGCGCAGTAGCGCCAACCCGATACCCAGTGTCAAACCGGCGACAAGCCCGAGTGCAATGTTGGTCGCCTTCTGGGGCGTTACGGGGCTTTTCGGGATGGACGCCCGCTGCTCGACGACCACGCGAGCGTCGGGCCGGATTCCGGGACCGGGCGTCTCGAGTTCCCGAACCATCACGACAAATTCGTCTGACAATGCGTTCGCGAGATCTCTTGCCCGGACGGGTGACGGATCGG
Source organism: uncultured Mycobacterium sp. (assembly GCA_964463215.1). Lineage (GTDB taxonomy): Bacteria > Actinomycetota > Actinomycetes > Mycobacteriales > Mycobacteriaceae > Mycobacterium. The sequence continues at coordinate 8,218 of CAYXBN010000053.1, forward strand.
TCACCGTCACATTGATCAGCACGGTGTCGGGTTTCGAAGTCGCCCGAATCTTGGTCCGCAGGGCGCCGACACCCATGTCGAGGTTGAGTTTCTCAATCGTTCGCAGTGCGAGCGTCTCGCCCTTGATTATTTCGGTGTAGGAAATGACACGGTCCTGGGAGAGGCGCTGGCCCTGATAGCTATCCGTGACCGACTGCCCGCCGGTGTTTGAAACGAAAAGCCGCGTCGACGCCTCATAGAGCGGTGTCGTCATCAGCGTTGCCACAACGGCGGTGATAAGCGCTATGAGGACGGAAGCCAGGACGTAGAGCCATCGGGTGCGAATTGCTCGCAAGAAGTCGTGGACGCTCAATCGAAGCCCCTTTGCTGAGTGATGGATCTCGCCGGGTACGCCGGCATCGGGCGGCCAACTATCCGCATGCCGGCACCGAGACTTTCGGCTCAGGATTGTCGATCAGCGGTTGGATGGGAACTACCGCATCGCCCGGGACAACCGGTTCGGAAAGTTGGAAGACCAACTCTCCGCTCTCGCCGGGCGGGATGACGACGAAAATCTCAAAGCTGGGGTGACCTCGCTCGACGGACTCGCGGTTCGGCACGACGCGCTCACCGTTCGAGGTTAGGTTGACAAGTTCGGTGCCCTTGGTTGCCAGGACTTTGACCGAAGACACCATGCTGCCCGGAGGCACCTTGATCGGCAGATCGGCAGGCAGGCCGGGCAATCCCGTTACGTACTTTGGTAACGCACCCGGGTCCGTAACCGTGTTCGCGAGGCGCACGGTCACTGTCGAATTGCGCATCTCGCCGTCGCACCCGTCTGCGGCGTACTCGATATCGCGTTTGAGGTAGTAGTCCATCTTGTTGCCGCCGAAGTTGTTGATCACAACCTGAGCGAACGGGCTCGAGCCCTCCGGGAGCGTGTGCCCCAGTGCTGTTTCCTCGAGCACCTTCTGCTCTTCGGGGAAGGCACTCCACACCATGATGCGTCGTTCGGCGGCGGCCCGACCGAGAGCGTCGAGCAATTTGCCCGGCGACTGAATCTGGGCCGTCATCTTCTTGACGACCGCCAAGCCGATGTCCTGCAGATATCTCTTTCGCGCCTCTTGATCGTCCGGGAACTTGGCATAGGCTTCCGAGAGCGTGATTTCGACGACGTTGTCCTGGCTGATGGTCTGGCCGTTGGCCAACGTCACCGGGCCGACGGCACCGAGGATGTAACTGAGGGTAACGGGGTCGAGGGCGATCACACCGTCGACTCGCGAGTTAGTTTGCTGCTCCCACATGGAGCGCCAGATCTGAGCAGCCCAAGGAAAGTGCGAACTTTGATTGCTGTTCCGCACGTCGGTGAGAGGTCTGCTTGAACCGTAAAGCTCATTGAATTCAGGTCCGAGGTCGATGTCGGCCTCGGCTCTGTAGAGTCCGAAATTCTCACTGTTGGCCGCAATGGTGTCCACGGTTGGCTTGCCGTTGTCGAAGCGCAGGATGCCGAAACCGCCCAGCAAACCGCCTGTTCCGCGGGCTTCGGCCGGGGTCTGAAACGCCATCAGATACGTCCTCGGTCCGTCCGCCCCCATCATGGACGGCCCGATCCGGGCAGCCAGCGCAGTGTTGTTCAGCAGCGATGTGACCTCGGCGGTCTGGTCCTGCAGTTGAGTGCGCGCCGTGTTGATCGGGGGGACGAACCCAGCCGACGGAATGGCCGCGGCCTGCTCGTTCAGGCGCGTCGCGCTGGCGGAGAGCGTGACGAGTTGGGGTTCCTGCTCGCGCAACAGTTGGACGTTGACCCGTCCGTTCTCGTACAGCTTGGTCGGGGACAGCCCGATCCCTGCTTGGGCTGCCGGCTTGAGGATGTCCGAGGACAGGCCGACGACGACATCGGAGATCTGCTGGCCGGCCTTGAACGGGCTGCCCAGGAACGGAACGGCCGCGGCGAGGTTCCACGGCAACGACCGCGTGCCCGACCGGGCCGCTTGTGCCTGCGCCAGCGCGGCTTCAGCCTGCTGTGTCGCGCCCTCCGAATCACCCTTGAGTAGCGCTTCCTTGACCTGCTGCGCGCTGGCGCGGGCTTTCTCCAGGTCGGACTTCACGCTCAAGGCGCTGACGCCCAGCCATGCTCCGAGGCCCAGCAGTACCGCAAGCACTGCGACCACAGCCCAACGCAGGGTACTGCGTTCCTCTCCGGACGGGTTACGCGAGAAGATACTCACTCAGGCGATCCTATAGATAGGTGTTGAGACGACGTTTCAGGCTCCAGACACAGCAATGGGGCGGCCGGTCGACGGCCGCCCCATTGCGATGCTGCGGGGGAACTGTTTAGACAGTCCATCCGAGGTTGCAGCCCTTGCGGTTGTACGAGTGCACGTACTGCCCGGGCTCGGCGTACGGCCCACCCAGGGTGGTGGTGATGCCGAGGAAGCAGGACTGCTGATTCTGGGACTTGAACCACGTGCCGATCGGTCCGTCCTCAAGGAAGGGCACGACACTCAGCGGCTTGAAGGTCCACACCTGCACGGTGTCGGGGTCGGTCGCGAAAGCGTCGTTAATCCCGTCGAACTGGATCCACACGATGTCGTTCTGGATCAGCGGGTTGGTCGGGGTATCGCCGACTGCGGCGGCCTGCAGAGCGGCGAGGTTGAAGCCCGTCGCGGCGACGCACTCGATCGTGTCACCCGGGAGGCAGATCTCGTCAGCGGCCTGAGCGACGGCGGGGGAGACGATGGCCGCTCCGACCATGGCCAACGCCGCTGCACCCAGCGAGAGCTTGGTGGTTGCAAAAGTCATTTCGGTAGTTCCCCATCCCTGCGTTAGGACTGCGATTCATGTCGAACCTTGCCACCTGCCCTAGGCCTTGTCAACTTGATTCGGCAAACTTTCGCAGGATTTACCCTAAGGAAATTTATAGGTTGACCTTGGTATCCCGTAAGCAGGGAAAACGCACCGCTGAGTTCCGGCCGGCCCGACGGAAAACGTCGGGCTCACGCCGCCGCGGCGCCCGGCTTGAGGTAGGTGACCAGGCTGCAGTCCAGGCCCTCGTCGAGGAAGTAGTACTGGCAGCCGGTCAGGTACTTCATGTACCGCTGGTAGTTCTCTTCATCGGTGACGGCGATGGCCGCGTCTTTGTTGCGCTCCAGCGCAGCCGCCCACAGCCCGAGGGTCTTGATGTAATGGTTGCGCAGCGAGACGGTCTCGGGCACGACGAAACCGGCCTTCTCGCCGAGTTCAACCATCATCTTCGTGCTCGGGATGCGCCCGCCCGGGAAGATCTCGGTGTAGATGAACTTGGCGAACCGGGCCAACTCGAAGGTCAGCTTTTTCCCGCGCGCGGCCAGGTCAAGGGGGTGGTAGCCCACGCTGCTCTGGATCGTCATCCGGCCGTCGTCGGGCAGGATGTCGAAGCAGTTCTTGAAGAAATCGTCGTAGCGTTCGAAGCCGAAGTGTTCGAACGCCTCGATGGAGACGATGCGGTCGACGGGGGAGTTGAACTGCTCCCAGCCCTCCAAACGCACGTCGAAGGTGCGCTCACTGTCGACACTCCCCAGCAACTTTTGGCAGTAGGCCTGCTGGTTCTTCGACAGCGTCAGGCCGATGACATTGACGTCGTACTTCTCCATCGCCCGTTGCAGGGTCAGTCCCCATCCGCAGCCGATCTCCAGCAGGGTCATTCCGGGCTTGAGATCGAGTTTGTCCAGGTTGAGGTCGACGTTGGCGATCTGCGCCTCGGACAGGGTGACGTCCGGGCCGGTGAAGTAGGCGCAGCTGTACTTGCGGGTCGGGTCCTGGAAGAGCCCGAAGAAATCGTCGGAGAGGTCGTAATGCGCCTGGATGTCCTCGAAATGCGGACGCATGTCCTTGGTGTCGCTGGCTTCAGGCATGAAGACACTCCCGTGCTGCATTGATCTGCGGTTGACTAGCCGGTGATCGTACCCGGTTGGGGTTAGCTCTCGGCCCCTCGTGCTGCCGCGAACTGGGAGAACGTCGCGTCGAGTTCGCTGATGATGCCGTCCCACAGCGGTTGTGGGAGGTCGTGGCCCATGCCGTCGAACAACACCAACCGTGCTCCCGGTATCGCCCGGGCGATCGCCCGCCCCCCGGCCGGGCGCATCAGCTTGTCCTCCCGGCCGTGGATGACGACTGTCGGGGCGGTGATCTGGGCGTCGTATCCCTTGAGGCTGCCGCTTCCCAGGATGGCGCCGAAGTGCCGGCCGATGCCCTGCGGGTAGAAGCACCGGTCGTAGGTCTCGATGGCGTCGGCCCGTAACTGCTCGTCGGACTTCATGTAGGCGGGGCTGCCGATGATCTTGGACACCCGGACCGAGTTTTCGACGATCACCTCGCGCGGGGATCCCGGGTGCGGCCCCCTGATCAACGACAGCAGCGCGCGCGGCGCCGGCGGGGGCAGCAGCGCGGAGTTGTTCGACGAGAAGATGATGCCCAGCCCGGCGGTGCGGGCGGCGTAGCGGGCGGCGAAGACCTGCGCGATCATCCCGCCCATGGACGCCCCGACGATGTGCGCGCGCTCGATCCCGAGGTGGTCGAGGACCGCGGCGGCGTCGTCGGCCATGTCTTCGAGGCGGTAGACCGACTTGCTGGGCAGGCCCACGAAGGAGCGCAGCAAACCGGGGAAGAGCGGTCCGTCGACGCGCTGGCCGTGGAGTTTGGTGGACAACCCGACGTCGCGGTTGTCGAACCGGATGACCCGGTAGCCGCGGTCGACCAAGGTCTGGCAGAACTCGTCGTCCCAGAGCACGAGTTGGGCGCCGAGACCCATGACAAGCAGCACGGGCGGGTCGCTGACGTCGCCGAGGTCCTCGTAGTGCAGTTCGAGGTCACCGGCCGCGCCGCCGTCGGCCCTGGCGTAGCCGGTTCGCAGTTCCATCCGCTAGACCCCCCCGTCCTCAACCACATTGTCTTTCTGGTGCTCCCGGCTGACCTCGACCATGAAGTTGGCGAAGTAGCCGGAGAACTGCGGATCGCTCATCATCTGCCACTTCGGCGCCAGCAGTTTCATGTAGCGCTCGACGTAGAGGAACTGCTTGCCGATGAGCACCAGTTCGCGGGGCAGTTTGACGTCGTAGGCGTCGGCCAGGGTGGACAGTTGCCGGCCGATCTCGGCGTAGGACATGTCGCCGAGGGTTTTCATGGTCAGCGGGGTGGCGAACGCCTCGAGATCCTTGGCGGCCTGCGCCTCCGGTTTGACGGTGCCGACCGCGCCGAGCAGGACGACGATCTTGCCGGCCGCCGCATGGTCCTTCTTGACCAGCAGTGCGTAGATCAATTCCCGCAGCAGCCAACGGGTGCGCGGGTCGATGCGGCCCATGATGCCGAAGTCCAGGAACACGATCCGGCCGTCGTCGTCGACCAGAAGATTGCCGGCGTGCAGATCGCCGTGGAACAGGCCGTACCGCAGCCCGCCCTCGAAGGTGGCGAACAGCAGCGCCTTGACCAGTTCGGTGCCGTCAAAACCTTTCTTGCGGATGGCTTTGACATCGTCGATGCGCACCCCGTGAACCCGCTCCATGGTGAGCACCCGCTCGCTGGTCAGATCCCAATGCACTTGCGGCACTGTGATGTTGCGGCCTAGCGGGGAGCCGTGCAGCCCGGAAACCCAGGCCTCCATCGACTGGGCCTCGATGCGGAAGTCGAGCTCTTCGGCGAGGTTGTCGGCGAAATCGGCGACCACATCCTGCGCGGAGAGCCGACGACCCAGTTTGGCCAGTTCGACGACCTGGGCGAAGCGTTTGAGGATCTGCAGATCCGCCGCGACCCGCCGGCGGATCCCGGGGCGCTGGATTTTGACGACGACGTCCTCGCCGGTGTGCAGGGTCGCGAAGTGCACCTGAGCGATGGAGGCCGAGGCGAACGGCTTCTCCTCGAAGGAGGCGAACAACTCCGCCGGATCGGCGCCGAGTTCCTGTTTGAACAGTTTGTGCACTTCGCCGGTGTCGGCTGGGGGCACGGCGTCGAGCAGGCCGCGGAACTCTGCCGACAACTGCTCGCCGAACGCCCCGGGGCTTGAGGCGATGATCTGGCCGAATTTGACGTAGGTCGGCCCGAGGTCGGCGAAGGTCTGCGGGATCTCCCGGATGACTTTGTCGGGGATGCTGCCTTTGGTGGGCAGCTTGGTCAGAACGCGCAGTCCGGTTCGGGTGAGCTGCCAACCGGTGGCACCGACGCGGGCGGCCTCGACGGGTAGCGATACCCGATCGAGTTTGGCGATTTCGCGGTGGTCGGTGGAACTCATTGCCGCAAGTCTGCCAAATACTGGCTGGTTGTCCCTAATTTCGGGGCGTGGGTCACAGCCCGGAAACACCCTGTTCGCGGTAACGCGGCGCTGATAGAAAAGTGATTTTTTCATTACACGTCAAAACGTTTGCCGGAACTCGGCCGCCACTTGTGTTCAGATATGCGGCGTGTGGTTGGCATCTCGATCGACGGGGCGCCCATGTGAGAGGAGATCGGAACTGCAATGAACACTTGGCTCTGGATAGGCACGATCGGCATGGCGCTGGGGGCGCTGGCCATTGTCGGCATCGGGAACGGTTTGCCGCACGACCGCCGCCACCACGTCATCGCGAGCGCCTTCGTCTGCATCATCGCGGCGTGCGCGTATTTCGCGATGGCCAGCAAGCAGGGTATCCACACCTTCGTCGACAACGGTGGGGTGGAACGCACGGTGTACTACGCCCGCTATCTGGATTGGCTGTTCACCACGCCACTGCTGCTGATCGGTCTGGTCACCGTCGCGCTGCCGCGCATCACCAGCTCGCTTGAGGGACGTGACCGCAACGCACTTGTCGGCGGGGTCATCGGGGCTGACGTCCTGATGATCGCCACCGGTCTGATCGCCGCGCTGAGCAAGGACACCCACACCCGGTGGATCTGGTACATCATCAGCTGCGTCGCATTCCTGGTCGTGCTGTACATGATCGCCGGCCCGATTCGGGCTGCGGCCGCCGGTCGCAGCGCCGAACACGCCGCGTTGTACACCAAGCTGCTGGGCATACTGACCGTCCTGTGGTTCATCTACCCGATCATCTGGGCGATCGGCACCGAGGGCGCCGGCATCGTCGGCCTGAGCACCGAGGTCGCCATCTTCGCGGTGGTCGACCTGCTGGCCAAGGTCGGGTTCGGCATCCTGCTGGTATCCGGTTCGGCGAAGCTGGCATCGACCGTGATCGAGCACCGCTCCGCCGCCTGACAGCCGCGCTATCGGACGGCTGTTTGAGCACAGCGAACCGCCGGGCTCCTTCGGGAGTCCGGCGGTTCGTTGTTTTGTCGACACGGTTGGGGCGCGTCGCGTCGTAGATTGGCGGGCGTGCAGATCAGCGCTGAGGCCACGGATCTTTTCGTCGGTGACCCCGACGCGCCCTTGCAGGTGGTGCGCGTCCGATTCACCGGTGAGGACCCCCCGCGTCAGGTTCAGATCGACGGCGACGGGTTGAGCACCGCGGGCCAAGCCGTCCCGGCCGGTGCGGGTCTGCTGGAAGTGCCGGTGCGGGTCGTCGATGCGGTCCCGGGACAGCGTCGCAGCGCCCGGCTGCTCGCCGACGGTACCGAGACCCCGTTCGACTTCGAGGTGGCCGAACCCGGCTGGACCATGCACATGATCAGCCACTTCCATTACGACCCGGTGTGGTGGAACACCCAGGGCGCCTACACCAGCGTCTGGACCGAGGATCCGCCGGGGGCGTGCAAGCAGAACAACGCCTTCGCGCTGGTGGCCACCCACCTGGAGATGGCCCGCCGCGACCCTGACTACAAGTTCGTACTGGCCGAGGTCGACTACCTCAAACCGTATTTCGACGCCCATCCCGAGGACCGCGCCGACCTGTTGAGGTTCCTGGCCGAAGGTCGGGTGGAGGTGATGGGCGGCACCTATAACGAACCCAACACCAACCTCACCGGGGCGGAGACCGCGATCCGGAACTTCGTGCACGGCATCGGGTTTCAGCGTGACGTCCTGGGAGCCGACCCGTCCACCGCCTGGCAACTCGACGTGTTCGGCCACGACCCGCAGTTCCCCGGGATGGCCGCCGACGCCGGGTTGACGTCTTCGTCGTGGGCCCGGGGGCCGCACCACCAGTGGGGGCCGATGCAGAACGGCGGTGATCCCCGCCGCATGCAGTTCCGCAGCGAGTTCGAGTGGATCGCCCCGTCCGGAGTGGGCCTGCTGACCCATTACATGCCGGCGCACTACGCCGCCGGGTGGTGGATGGACTCCTCGACCTCGCTCGCCGAAGCCGAGGCCGCCACCTACGAGTTGTTCCGCGGGTTGAAGTCGGTCGCGCTGACCCGCAATGTGCTGTTGCCGGTCGGGACCGACTACACCCCACCCAACACCTGGGTCACCGAGATCCATCGGGACTGGAATGCCCGCTACTGCTGGCCGCGGTTCGTCTGCGCGCTGCCCAGCGAGTTCTTCGCCGCGGTGCGCGCCGAACTGGACGAACGTTCCGCCGCCCCGTCGCCGCAGACCCGCGACATGAACCCGATCTACACCGGCAAGGACGTCTCCTACATCGACACCAAGCAGGCCAACCGGGCCGCCGAGGACGCGGTCCTGGGAGCGGAACGGTTCGCGACGTTCGCCGCTCTGCTCAGCGGTGCCCGCTACCCGGAGGCGGCGCTGGCCAAGGCGTGGGTGCAGTTGGCCTGGGGTGCCCACCACGACGCCATCACCGGCAGCGAGTCCGACCAGGTCTATCTGGATCTGCTCACCGGGTGGCGTGACGCCTGGGAACTCGGGTCCGCCGCGAGGGCGGGGGCTCTCCGGTTGTTGTCAAATGCGGTCCGCGCCGACCTGCCGTCGGTGGTGGTGTGGAATCCGTTGGCGCACAGCCGAAGCGACATCGTGACGGTGCGCGTGGACGATCCGGTCGGGCCGGGTGTCGCCGTGCTCGACTCGGCCGGCAACCGGTCACCCGCCCTCGTGGAGGACGACGGTCATTCGGTCAGTTGGCGCGCGGACGGTGTCGGTTCGCTGGGGTGGCGAAGCTACCGGGTGGTCGACGACGCCGAGCCGTCCGGTTGGCAGCCGGCCGACGGTGTGGCGATCGCGAACGACTTCTACCGGCTTGCGGTCGACCCGACACGCGGCGGGGGAGTGGTGTCGCTGGTCGAGTCGGGCAGCGGCCGGGAACTCATCGACGACGGCGCGGTCGGCAACGAACTGGCCGTCTACGAGGAATACCCGGCCCACCCTCAGGCGGGGGAGGGGCCGTGGCATCTGCTGCCGACCGGGCCGCTGGAGACCTCGTCGTCCCAGCCGGCTTCGGTCCAGGCCTACCGCAGTCCGTTGGGGGAGCGTCTCGTCGTGCGGGGTCGTGTCGGCGAGCAGTTGCGCTACACCCAGACCTTGACGCTGTGGCGCGGCGTCGACCGTCTGGACTGCCGGATCACCATCGACGACTTCACCGGCGCCGACCGGTTGGTGCGGCTGCGGTGGCCGTGCCCGGTGCCGGGTGCGCTGCCGGTCAGCGAGGTCGGCGATGCGGTGGTCGGCCGCGGGTTCGGCCTCATGCACGACCACGAATCCGGCGAGGACCGTGCGGTCGACTCCGCGAAACATCCATGGACACTGGATAATCCGGCGCACGGCTGGTTCGGGCTGTCCTCGTGTGTGCGTATCCGGGTCGGGGATCAAACCCCGGGCGATGAACGAAGTGAAGAGCCCACTCAGGTCCGTGCGGTGTCGGTCGCCGAGGTGGTCTCCCCCACCGAGTCGGACACCACCTTGGCCCGTGAGCTGATGGTCGCCCTGGTGCGCGCCGGTGTGACCGCCACGTGCAGCAGCGCCGACCGCCCGCGCTATGGGCACCTCGAGGTCGACTCCAATCTCCCCGACGCCCGCATCGCCCTCGGTGGACCGGACGACAATCCGTTCACCGCGGCCGTGCTGGCCGCCGCCGATCCGGCTTACGCCGCCGAGGTGAAACGCCAACTGGCCCAGGGGAATGCCCGGGTTTTCGTGCCCGCTGCCACCCCACTGGACAGCGTCTGGGTGCGTGACGCCGACCTGCGTGCGGTGCGAGCCCTGCCGGTCCTCATCGTCGCCGGAGATTCCGCGATCGAGACTCTGGTGTCCGACCTCGCCGATGCCGAGATCACCGTCACCCAGGACGCCCCCGCCGACAGTGGGTCGTTCGAGGCGCGCACCGTCGCACTGATCAACCGGGGGGTGCCCGGTTTCGCCGTCGAACGCGACGGCACCTTGCACACCTCACTGATGCGGTCCTGCACCGGATGGCCATCCGGGACCTGGATCGACCCGCCGCGGCGCACCGCCCCGGACGGCTCCAACTTCCAACTACAGCACTGGAGCCATACGTTCGATTTCGCCCTTGTCTCCGGGGTTGGTGACTGGCGAACTATCGCGATGCCCTCACGCAGTGCGGAATTCAACCACCCGCTGATCGGCGTTCCGGTCGGCGCGGGAAGCGGGGGGTTGGCTTGCGACGGGTCGCTGCTCACCGTCGAACCCGCCGGTTCGGTGGCCTTGGGTGCGCTCAAACCTCGTGGCAACCCCACCGCCACCGGCAGCGCCGGCGCCGTCGACCCGACTGAGGTGACCCTCCGCCTCGTCGAAACCCTCGGTCGGCCAACTGAAGTCACGATCGGCACCGGTGTGGGATCACTGACCGGCGGGACTTGCGCAGACCTGTTGGAGAACACCCGCACCGGTGATCCGCGGACTCTGCACGGCAACCAGATCGCGACGGTGACGGCGCAGATCGACGCCCCGCCGGTCATCGAGGCCACCGATGAGTCACTGGCACCCGAAGCCGAACCGGCCCAACCCCTCTACGCCCGGTACTGGCTGCACAACCGCGGCCCCGCCCCGCTGGGCGGACTGCCCGCCGTGGCCCATCTGCATCCTCAGACCGTGCGCGCCCAGCCCGGCGACACCGTCAGGCTTCGCCTGACCATCGCCAGCGACTGCAGCGACACCGACGTTTCCGCGTCCGTGCAGATGCGCTACCCGAGGGGCTGGGCCGAGGAGGCATCGGTGCAGACGGTGGCCGCCCGCACCGACACCCTGCCCCCGCGTGGGCACCGAGAGGAAACGGTCACGGTTTCCGTGCCCGCCGATGCGTCGCCCGGGCACTACCCGGTTCGTGCGGAATTGACGCTGTTCGGCGACGTCCCGCCGGCCTGGCGGCAATCCGTCGAGGATGTGTGCGTGATCACGGTCGGGGAGGTGACCGAGGATCTCGTTCGTCTGGTCGGAGAATCGACCGATGTGGTCGTCGACCGGGGCCGCACCGCCCGGTTCACCGCCAACGTGGCCAGTGGCGCGCATGCCGACCTCGACCTGGAGGCCCACCTGATCAGCCCGTGGGGCACCTGGGAATGGATGGGCCCGGCATCCCGCGGCGCGACGTTGCCCGCCCGGTCGACGGTGCAGATCGGATTCGACATCGCACCGCCGCCGTGGGTGACCCCAGGGCGGTGGTGGGCGCTGATTCGTATCGGCTGCGCCGGCCGCCTGCTGTACACCCCGGCGGTCGCGATGGAGGTCCGATGACGGTCGCGGCGACGGTCGCCGGTGCGGTGGTGCCCGTCGAGGAGGTCGACGCCCGCGAGGCCGCACTGCGGGCCTCCCCGCAGACCGCCGCCCTGCCGCGGCCCGGCACCAGTGAAGGCCGGCAGTTGCGGCGTTGGCTCACCCAACTACTGGTCACCGAGAAGGTGGTGGCCACCGAAGCCGCGGTTCTCGGCGTCTCCGTGACCGATGCCACACCCACCGAGGAGCAAATCCTGCCGGATCTGCCCGCGCGGTTGGAGATCGGCAGCATCGCGGCCAACACTCTGGCGGATCCGTTGGCGCGGGCGCTGTTTGCGCACGTGACCGCCGACGTCGACGTCGGCTCTGAGACCGTCGCCGACTACCACCGGCGCAACCTCCACCGATTCGCCGCGGACAGCGACCCCACCGCCGCCATCGCCGCCCTGCTGACCGGGGCGGCACGTCGGCGGGCGTTTCGGCTCTGGCTGGACCAGCGTCGAGCCGAGCTGGTCCAGTTAGCGCCCGGCTACGAACATCCCGGCGACCCCCGCCAACCCGACAACGTTCATCGGCACTGACATGACTCAAACCCCGCCGAACACCCTCGCCCTGGATATCGGCGGCACCAAGATCGCCGCCGGCATCATCGACGCCAATGGTCAAGTGCTGCACAAGAATCGGCAACCCACCCCGCGCAGCGACGACCCCGAACAGGTGTGGGCCGCAGCGCAGCGCGTGATCGCCGACGCGCTGGCCGCC
>CAYXBN010000054.1:0-19358 GCA_964463215.1 uncultured Mycobacterium sp.
CCTTTACCCGTCGCATCTCTGGGCGTTGATTTTAAAAAGTCCGCCTGATGGGATGATCAAGGAGCATCCTCGCTGTAGATTTTCGGGGCGCGGGCGGTTGCCGGCGCCTAGGAACCAGGCGCGGGTCTAATTAATTAGCGCGAGGCAAGCGCAGGGCGAGTTCGCATTCCGCTTGAATTCGCTGTCAGACCCGATTCTGGTACTGGGCTTTCCGGTATTCGGCCGCTGCCCAGTGACACCGTCACCGCTGCTCCCAGCCAGACAACCAGAAACCAGTCGACGGAATACGCCCACCCATATCCCGCGATAGCTGCGATCACGAACGTCCAAGCCGGCGGAACAGCCCGCGACTTCACCAACGCGGCAAACAACATCGTGGCATATGTCAAAAGCCCTATGATTCCCAGATACAAAAATATCGACACATACCAATTGTGGGCCTGCACCTGCGTCCACCCGCCCGAGGTAGGTACCCTCCGGAAGGAAGCACCGGAACCGAAGGGATCACCGGTAAGTACGACCATCGGCCCGCGGGCGATTGCCTGGGAGATCAAAACCTGCCAGCCTTCAGTGCGCCATTCATACGTCGACGTGTTCGATGCCGAATCGGCAATCCCCGATCCGCTCAGCAACCCGGAATACCAGGCGACGAGAACTACCCAGGCGCCGAGGACGGATTGAACAAAGACCTGTCTCCGCGCCCTTGTGCGCCCTGACCAGATCAGGACCGCGACCATGCCCAGCACGCCTGCGCCCCACACTGACCGATGCTGAGCGACAATGACCACGGCTGTGAAAGCGAGCGCGCTGACCGCGTAGAACCGTGGGCGGACGTTTTCGGCGCTCGATTGCCCTACAAACACAGTTGCCGCGCACAGCAGCAGTGCCATGGCCTGGGGAGCGGTCAGAACACGTCCAGTCTTGACCGCGCCGCCACCCAACGGGATCGTTGACGAAGCTCCGCCAATTCCATACCTGACACCGTGATACACAGCCACAAACACCAGCACCCAGCCGAGAACGAGACTGAAGGTATGAAGCCTGAGGCGGTCGGGCCGGAGCCCCAGGACCCACGTCATCGCCCAGAAGAAGTGCAACAGCGGGCGGCCTTCGTGGGCAGCAGCCACCGGTCCGAAATCTGGAACTCCGCGAAGCAGCGCGGCGGCGATCAGTAACCCGAAAAAAACCCACGTGAAGATCCAACCTTGAAGGTTAGCGCGGAGTTGCTTCACCTCCAGCAATCCGACCGCAAACAAAAGGAGGGGAATCGCATCGTTGGGATAAACGCTCGTCCCTGCAAGCGTGATGAGCGCCGGCGGGTTCGGCACTTCCCAATTGGAGACGAGCATCAGACCGATCAACGCAGCTCCGACGGTCGGGCTACGCCGCACCCAGACGACCGCCAATGCGAAGCCCACCAGCCCTGCGAGGGCAACAAGGAGCGAGAAGCCTAGCTCCGCCATCGCACTTCCCATTCGCTGACCATTGAGATTCCAGAGGAGGTTGACCGGTCTGTTCTACGGTCTAGAAACCGGAGCGAGTGCTGAAGACCCATGAATTTCAGCCTCACAGCCTGACGGCCGCGCGGTGGGTAGAGACTCCCCGCGTGTCGAAGAACAACTGCGACCGTTCGGCGAGGTCATTGGCGTCGTATTCACGGTGCGCCTGAAGAAGAAGGACGGCATCGGCCTGCGAGACCGCCGCCACCAGGTCCTCCGCGCGGGGGACGGGAGACCCGCCGACGGTCCAGTCATCGACACGCGGATCATGGAACGTCAATTCCGCGCCCTTGCGAACCAGCAGAGTGGCGATGGGATCCGCCGGAGACTCACGCCGATCGGCGATATTCGGTTTGTAGGTGACGCCTAGGACGAGTACCTGAGAACCTCGCACGGGCTTTCCCGCGTCATTGAGCGCATCCTGCAGGCGGTCGACGACGTAGCGGGGCATGCTCTCGTTGATTTCCTCAGCCAGTTCGATGAAACGGAATGGGCGGCCGAGTTTACGTTTGACCTCGTAGCTTAGGTAGTTGGGATCGATCGGGATGCAGTGCCCTCCGACGCCCGGACCCGGATAGAACGGCTGGAACCCGAACGGTTTGGTGGAAGCCGCGCCGATGACCTCCCAGAGATCGATATCAAGTTCCCTGCAGAAGCGCACCATCTCGTTTACCAGAGCGATGTTGACGTGCCGGTAGGTGTTTTCGAGGAGTTTTGCGGTCTCGGCCTCCTTGGCGCCCTTGACCGCGACGACGGTCTCAACGATACCCTCGTAGAACTCAGTGGCACGCCGCGTCGACTCTGCCGATACCCCGCCGACGACCTTAGGCGTGTTGCGGAGAGTGTACTGCTGATTGCCGGGGTCGATCCGTTCAGGTGAAAAGGCGAGGAACAGGTCTCGATCGATCATCCGTCCTGAAGCTTCGAGCGCTGGCCGGACGAGATTGTCGGTGGTTCCCGGATAGGTCGTCGACTCCAGGATCACCAGCACCCCGGGCTTTGCGAGTCGCGCGATGTCCCCCACGGCGTGCTGCACTGCACTCATGTCAGGGCTTCCGTCTGCGCACAGGGGTGTCGGAACGCAGATGACGATGACGTCTGCGTCGGCAAGCACCTGCGGTTCGGACGAAGCGCGGTAACCGCACCCCAGGGCGGCACGAATTTCCTCGTCGCTTATGTCATCGACGTGGCTGAGCCCCGCCGAGAGCCGGGCAACGATCCGGCGATCGAGGTCGAGGCCCGTGGTGGTGTGGCCTGCCCTGGCGGTTTCGACAGCCAGTGGCAGGCCGACGTAGCCTTGCCCGACGATCACGACATTCCGCTTCGAAAGGACTGACATCAGGGGCGCCATCGCCTCATCGCCGACGGCCCTGAACGGCAAGGCCAGCGGTTGCGGTGCGCGACACAGGGGCGGCCAGGCGCCGAATCCACCAGTGTGAGTACGTGACGGCAACGTACCCAAGCCAGGTGTGTGGGTACCTTTTCTGCAGGATTCGCCTCAACGTGGTGTAGCAACCGCCGCCTTTCACACCGAGGAACGTACGCCAGTCATCCATCACCGGGCCGGGAGGGGGGATCGGGTTACGCGCGCAAGAACCGACAATGCGGGGCAACAACAGGAGTGGGAAGCCCATATCGCGGACACGGAACCCGTAGTCGTAGTCGGCACCGGAGTGCCCCAACGATCCGTCGATGCCGCCCAGCGCGCGGGCAGCTTTCATCGGAACGAAGACGAGGTTGCCATTGAGGGTCTCGACCGTCTGCAATGTGCCGTTCGGTTCCACAAGGGTGAGATTGAGCGGCTGGAAACCGCCTCGTCGCCGCCCGGAATATGTCACCTGACCGTTATCGGGGTCCCGCATCGCGCCGACCAGAACCGCAGAAGGGAATTCGTTCGCCGCCGACAGCGCAACCTCAAGGAAATCCCCATCGAGTTCGACGTCGTCATTCAGCCACACGACATAGCCGTCGTTGCCATACTCGTGGAGTACATGGTTCTCCGCTTCGGCCATGCTGCGCGACCAAAATGCCGATCCGTCGCCGGCGATGCGAGTGACCGGAAGGTCGAGCGCGGCAAGGGCCTCTGCGGTGCCGTCGGTCGAACCGTCGTCGAACACGGTGAAGTTGGCGTTGGCACCCGCAGCAGTTGCGGCTGCCGCAAACGTCGTAACGGCACGCAGGGTGAGCTCGCGACGATTGTGGCAGGCGATTAGCACGTGCAAGGAAGTCGGCGATGCCTTCGATTGGCCCAACACGACTCCTGGTCCGAACATAAACCAACTACCAACCGGGGTATCTTCCCACCCACCGCTCAACTGGCGCAAACAAGGGCTGGTCACGCTTAACCACTGCTCTCTGCGCCAGCAATTTACAGCGTTGAGGAGCCCCGGGGTCGTTGGACTCGGTGCGGTAATGTGCGAAATCGGCATACGGCCCTTGGTCAGAAATGGGAGGCAGATGAGCATCGCGCTGGTGACGGGTTCCGCCGGGCTGATCGGCTCAGAATCGGCGCGCCATTTCGCTGGAATGGGAATGGACGTAGTCGGGATCGACAACGACCTCCGTCAGTACTTCTTCGGTGTCGACGGGTCCACCGCCCGCAGCCTCGGCAAACTCACCACCGATCTGGGGGCGACCTACAGCCACTTCAGCACCGACATCCGGGACCGAGAAGGTCTGGCCACCATCTTTAAGAAGTACGGGCGGGACATCTCGGTCGTCATCCACACGGCAGCCCAACCCAGCCATGACTGGGCCGCCAAAGAGCCCTACACCGACTTCGACGTGAACGCTGTCGGTGTCCTCAACATGCTGGAGAACACCCGTCTGCACTGCCCGGAGGCGGCTTTCATCCATTGCTCGACGAACAAGGTGTACGGCGACCGGCCAAATTCGCTGCCCCTGGAGGAACTTGAGACGCGGTACGAGATCACCCCGGGGCACCCGTATGAGCAGGGCATCAGCGAAGACATGTCCATCGATGACTGCCTGCACTCGATCTTTGGCGCATCCAAGGTCGCCGCAGACGTCATGGCGCAGGAGTACGGGCGATACTTCGGGATTAACACCGTCTGTTTCAGAGGCGGCACCCTCACCGGGCCGGCGCATTCGGCTGCAGAGCTGCACGGCTTTCTCGCCTATCTGATGCGCTGCGTCATGGAGGGCCGCACCTACAATCTCTATGGCTACAAGGGCAAGATGGTGAGAGACGCAATTCATTCCCACGACGTACTGACCGCATTCGAGGCTTTCTTCCGGCAGCCCAGCAGTGCCGAGGTTTACAACCTGGGCGGAGGACGATTCGCCAACGTCTCCCACATTGAGGCGTTTCAACTCGCAGAGGAAATCACCGGCCGAACCGCCGTCATCAACTACGTGGACCAGCCCCGAGTCGGGGACCACCAGTGGTGGATCGGCAGCATGGAGAAATTCCGGTCACACTATCCAGACTGGCGGCAGACCTACGACATTGAATCCATTCTGCGGGAGATCTACGAGGCCAACGCTGACAATTGGATTCCCCAATGATCGATGGCGGCAAACGAAATGTTCTGGGCGTCTTGATAGATGAGGTCGACTACGAGGCGGCCGTATCGCGCGTCGTTGCCGCCGCCCGGGACCACCAACCCTTCGCGTTGACCGCCCTTGCCGTACACGGCGTCATGACCGGGGTGAGCGACGGTGCGCACGCGGCACGGCTCAACTCGTTCGACCTCGCCACGCCAGACGGGCAACCCGTGCGCTGGGCGTTGAACCTGCTGCATCGGGCCGGTCTGGCCGAACGGGTGTATGGGCCAGCGCTTACCTGGCAGGTTCTTGAGCAGTGCGCCGCCATTGGACTGCCGGTATTCTTGTATGGTTCGACCGAGGAGACCCTTGAGCGGCTGACCGCAGCGCTGACCGAGAAACTGCCCGCGCTGAAGATCGCTGGCACAGAGTCCTCCAAGTTCCGGCTCGCCCGGCCCGGAGAGCCGGCGGAAATCGCGGATCGGATTCGGAGATCGGGGGCCAGATTAGTACTCGTCGGGCTCGGCTGTCCCCGCCAGGAGGAGTTTGCGTATGCGATGCGGGGGCTGCTCGACATGCCGTTGCTGGCAGTTGGGGCAGCCTTCGATTACCACTCCGGCACGTTGCGCCCGCCCCCGCCTTGGATGCAGCGGTACGGACTGGAATGGCTCTGGCGGCTTGCGCTGGAGCCGCGTCGGCTGTGGCGGCGCTATATCGTGCTGAACCCCAGATATGTCGCGCGGGTTGCCGCCCAGCTGATGCATTTGTGGAGGCCCGTCCCGGTAGCGCCGGCCGCGGAACCGCTGGTCGAATTCCCGGTCTAGCCCGTTGAACCTCACGTTCAGTACGCGCCGCGC
This sequence comes from uncultured Mycobacterium sp., assembly GCA_964463215.1. Lineage (GTDB taxonomy): Bacteria > Actinomycetota > Actinomycetes > Mycobacteriales > Mycobacteriaceae > Mycobacterium. The sequence continues at coordinate 5,864 of CAYXBN010000054.1, forward strand.
CGCGCGAATACAACCGGCGGCGTCTGCAGCATGATCCGTAAATCCCACATTAGCGACCACGACTGCACATAAACCGAGTCCAAGTGCTGAAGGTCGGCATAGGACAGGTCGCTGCGACCGCACACCTGCCACAGCCCGGTAATGCCCGGGTACACGTCCAGGCGTGCCAAACCCGCACCGTCGATCTGGTCGGCTTCCTCGGTCGGCAAAGGACGGGGGCCCACCAGAGACATCTCGCCGCGGACCACGTTGATGAGTTGGGGGAGCTCATCGAGGCTGGTCTTGCGAATGAAGGCACCGACACGGGTGACTCGAGGGTCGCTCTCCATCTTGAACAGAGGACCGTCGACTTCGTTTCGCTGGGCAATCGCATGGCGCTGCTGCCACGCGCCGGCCGTCATGGACCGGAACTTGAAAATCTGGAACGGCTTGCCTGCCCGGCCGGTCCGTTCCTGTCGGAAGAAGACAGGGCCGGGGGTGTCCATCTTGATGGCAAGCGCGATCGTCGCCAGCACTGGTGAGGCGACCAGCAGCGCGAGTGACGCCAGAGTCACGTCCATCAAGCGTTTCGCGGCCTGCGCCCTTGGACTGAGGGATGCGGTGGGCAGGTGAACGAGCGTGATTCCCTGCAGGTCCTCAGTCTCGCTGCGCCAGTTATGGAGTTCGAAATAACGCGGGATTTCCGATACCGGTACTTTGCCCTCCAACGTCCGCATCGCCTGCAAGACGCGCGCGTCGTCCGCACTGGGGAAGGCCAGAATCACTCTATCGATCTCGTAGGACTCGCAGACCGCCGCCAATTCATCAAGCCCGCCCAGGACCGTAGTTCCCGGAGCAACGTTGTCATCGACGTGACCGACGACGCGGGTATCGGGACACCGTTTGAGCCTGGAGGTCAGCCGCTCCGAAATGGGGCCAGAACCCAACACGAGGATGCGGGTGACTGCTGGGTCGAACGTTCGCACCATAAGTCGGCGGCCTAGGGGAACCAGAAGGACAGCCGGCAGGGTCATCGCCACGGCAGCGGTGAGCGTCATCCGCCCGCCGTGCAGTACGAGGGCATCAAACGCCAAGGCCAGGATGGAAGCGGTCGGAAGGCAACGGGCCACCATGCCGGGGCGCCACCACTCCGTCGGCCGCAGACGCGCCGAGGGCCGACTATAGAGACCGTGCAGGTGCAGAGCGACCGCCATCGCAATAGTCGCTACGGCGATGTCCCGGATCCCTAGGCCACCGGCGCGGAGCGGGCTGATGTGACTCAGAATCAGCCCGCCGAGGGCGGCAGAGGCCGTCAGGGTTACCGCGTCGGTGATCTCGAGAAGGTAGCGGTGCTTCAGCGCGAGCTTGAGGACCGTATCTCGGTGGCTGCCGACTGGCGGCAACGCTCGTGCGGGAACCGCATTGTCCTGTGCTGGATTGAGTGTCATGTCCGCGTCGCTGATTCCACCTACCAGCCGAATCCGACAAGGCGTAAGCCGGATCGACTGAAACTCTCCTCGGGTAGGCAGTTGCGGCCGTCCACGATCAGATCCCCCCTCATCACACGACGAAGTTCCGCAGCGTCGAGGAGTTGGAACTCGGGCCACTCGGTAGCCACCAGAACTGCATCTGCCCGGTCGGCCGCCTCGTAGGCGTCAAGGGTAAGGCGTACAACCCCGAATTCAGCAGGTAACGATTTGACGACAGGATCGAAGGCCGACACAGCTGCCCCGCTGGAAATGAGGCGCCGCATGATGTCCAGGGCTGGGGCGTCGCGAAGGTCATCGGTTCCAGGTTTGAACGTCAAGCCCAGCACCGCAATCCGGCGGCCCTTCAAGACATGAAGCTCTTGCTGGAGTTTGCGAACGGCGTGGGCGCGTTGGGTCTCGTTAATCTCGACGGTGGCACGCAACATCGGCGGCGTGTAACCGAACTCCTGACCCGAAGCAACCAGTGCCGCGACATCCTTGCCGAAGCACGAGCCGCCCCATCCCACGCCGGGATTGAGGAACGAAGCACCGATTCGGGTGTCTGCGCCGATCGCGGGCAGCACCTCACGCACATCGGCGCCGAAGAACTCGCACAGCCTAGCTATCTCGTTGGCGAAACTGATCTTCGTCGCGAGAAATGCATTGGCGGCATACTTGATCATTTCCGCGGAGGCGATCTCAGTGCTGATCAGGGCCGGCCTGACACCGGCGCGGCCACCGTCGAACGACTGGTCCAATACAGGCTTATAGAGCGCCGCAACGCGACCGACATCGGCAGCCACGCCGCCCAACACGATGCGGTCAGGGTAGAGAAAGTCCTCGATCGCGGAGCCCTCGCGAAGGAACTCCGGGTTGGAGACCACATGGAAGGCCTGCTGCCGGCCCGACTCCATGGCATCTTCGAGGATCGTCCTTGTCCAGTTGCCGGAGCCGACAGGAACGGTCGACTTGTTGACGATGACCACATCGGATCGCAGGTAGGGGACCAACGACTCGACTGCGCTCTCCAACTGCGCCAAGTCCGGCGACCCAGTCGGCCCCGGCGGAGTACCCACGCACAGGATCACGAAATCGGCCTCAGACAGGGCCTCGTCGGGGCGGTCGGTGAACGTGAGTCTGCCTGTCGCCAAGGCCGACTTCAGCATTTCGGGCAGACCGGGCTCGATGAAGGGGGCCTGCCCGTTGTTGAGTTGACCCGCGCGTGAAGAATCGCTATCCAGGCCGATGACCGAGTGCCCGAGGAACGCGAAGCAGGTCGCGGTGACGGCGCCGACGTAGCCGGTACCGACGACGGCGACACGGTACCGCGGTTCGCTTTGCTCGGTCCTGACCTCAGCGGGGGCTGGCGCAGCCAATGCCGACTGCGGATCATGGCTGCGGCGGAACCATTCGATGGTCTCCTGCAAGCCGTCACGAACATCGACTCGGGGTTCCCACTGCAGTTCCGCGCGGGCCAGTGTGATGTCAGGTTGGCGCTGGGAGGGGTCGTCCTGCGCTCGGGGTACGAATTCCAGGGCAGAGTCGGATCCGGTCAATTCACGGATCAATTCAGCGAGTTCCAGAATCGTCATCTCATGGGGATTGCCCATGTTCACCGGACCGGCGAGATCGGAGAACAACAACCGCAACGCACCGTCGACGAGGTCGTCGACATAGCAGAGCGACCGGGTCTGGCTGCCATCCCCCTGAACGGTGATCGGTTCCCCGGCCAATGCCTGGTTCACGAAGTTGGGGATCGCCCGACCGTCGTTGGGCCGCATCCGCGGCCCGTAGGTGTTGAAGATCCGCATGATCGCGGTGTCGACGCCGTGCTTCGTGCGATAGGACATCGTGAGGGCTTCGGCGAAGCGTTTGGCCTCGTCGTAGCAGGCACGCGGACCGACGGGGTTGACGTTGCCCCAGTAGCTCTCGGGCTGAGGATGGACGAGGGGATCGCCGTAGGTCTCCGACGTCGACGCCAGCAGGTAGCGTGCACCCTTCTCCTTCGCCAGGCCCAGTGTGTGCAGGGTCCCCAGGGAACCGGCCTTCATGGTCTGTATCGGCAGATCCGCATAGTCGATCGGGGAGGCCGGCGAGGCGAAGTGCAAAACGTAGTCAACCGGCCCCGGTATGGCGATGAAATCGCTGACGTCGGCTTTTATCAACCGAAATCCGTCGTGGCCTTGCAGATGAGCGACGTTGTCGGGAGATCCGGTAATGAAATTGTCAAGGCAAATCACATCGACGTTCAGGGCGAGGAGGCGTTCGGCCAGGTGCGATCCGACGAAACCCGCCCCCCCGGTCAGAACTGCACGTCGACGCATCAATTCCCTCTCATCCAAACCTCACACCGGCCGGGAAAGGCCACCGCCCAGTACCGTCTTCTAATCTCGTGATGAGGTTATCACCCACGGCTCTGACCTGACAATCAGATGAAAAACCAAACCCTAGGCTGATGAAAAACTGAGAGACGGTGACAGCCGGTCATCGGGCCGGGCGGCCCGAGTCCTTGACGCGTCTTTCTCCTACTCCTCCGCAAAATTCCGGGTCACCGCCGGATCCACCGGAATCCCCGGACCCGTCGTCGTGGAGACGGTCACCTTCTTCAGGTAACGACCCTTGGAGGACGACGGCTTGGCCCGCAGCACCTCGTCCAGCGCAGCCCCGTAGTTCTCGGCGAGTTTCTTCTCGTCGAAGGAGGCCTTGCCGATGATGAAGTGCAGGTTGGCCTGCTTGTCGACGCGGAAGTTGATCTTGCCGCCCTTGATGTCGGCAACCGCCTTGGCCACGTCAGGGGTGACGGTGCCCGTCTTCGGGTTGGGCATCAGGCCGCGGGGGCCCAGCACGCGGGCAATCCGGCCCACCTTGGCCATCTGATCAGGCGTGGCGATCGCGGCGTCGAAGTCCAGGAACCCACCCTGGATCTTCTCGATCAGGTCATCGCTACCGACCACGTCGGCGCCGGCTGCGGTGGCCTGCTCGGCCTTCTCCCCCACCGCGAACACCGCCACCCGGGCGGTCTTGCCGGTGCCGTGCGGCAGGCTCACGGTGCCGCGGACCATCTGGTCGGCCTTACGCGGGTCCACTCCGAGGCGGATGGCCACCTCGACGGTGGCGTCCTGCTTCTTCGAGGAGGTCTCCTTGGCCAGTTTGGCCGCCTCCAACGGGGTGTAAAGCCGGTCGCGGTCGACCTTCTCGGCGGCCTCGCGGTAGGCCTTGCTGTTCTTGCTCATTGCGTCTCCTTAGTGCGAAATGGGAGTTGTGGTTGACGGGCCGAAGCGGGCCCTCCCACGTTTCAGCGCCGGGTGGCGCTGAAGATCATTCGACCGTGATACCCATCGACCGAGCGGTGCCGGCGATGATCTTGGCGGCCTGGTCGATGTCGTTGGCGTTGAGGTCTTCCTTCTTGGTCTCGGCGATCTCACGCACCTGATCCCAGGACACCTTGGCGACCTTGGTCTTGTGCGGTTCCGCCGAACCCTTCTGCACCCCGGCGGCCTTGAGCAGCAGCTTGGCCGCGGGCGGGGTCTTGAGCTGGAAGGTGAAGCTGCGGTCCTCGTAGACGGTGATCTCCACCGGGATGACGTTGCCGCGCTGGTTCTCGGTGGCGGCGTTGTAGGCCTTGCAGAACTCCATGATGTTGACGCCGTGCTGACCGAGCGCAGGCCCAACCGGCGGGGCGGGGTTGGCCTGCCCGGCCTGGATCTGCAGTTTGATCATGCCGGCGACTTTTTTCTTGGGGGCCATGGGTGGCTTCCTCTCTAAATCTCTAGATCTTGGCGACCTGGTTGAAGGTCAATTCGACGGGGGTTTCGCGGCCGAAGATGCTGACCAGCACCTTGAGCTTCTGCTGTTCGGCGTTGACCTCGCTGATGGAGGCCGGCAGGGTCGCGAACGGCCCGTCCATGACGGTCACCGACTCGCCGACCTCGAAGTCCACCAGGATCTCCGGGCGTTCCAGGGTGGCCTCGCCCGACGACGCTGCAGCGGCGGTGGTGCGGGCGGCCTTCTTCGCCGCGCCCTGGGGCAGCAGGAACTTCACCACATCGTCCAGCGACAGCGCAGTCGGCCGCGAGGTGGCACCGACGAAGCCGGTCACACCCGGGGTGTTGCGCACCGCCGCCCAGGAGTCGTCGGTGAGGTCCATCCGCACCAGGATGTAGCCCGGCAGCACCTTGCGGTTGACCTGTTTGCGCTGGCCGTTCTTGATCTCGGTGACCTCCTCGGTCGGCACTTCGACCTGGAAGATGTAGTCGCCGACGTCGAGGTTCTGCACGCGGGTTTCGAGGTTGGCTTTCACCTTGTTCTCGTAGCCGGCGTAGGAGTGGATGACGTACCAGTCGCCCGGCTTGCTGCGCAGGTCCTTCTTGAGGGCCTCGGCCGGATCGAGTTCCTCCTCGGGAGCGGGAGCCTCCGCCGGCGCGGCATCGTCGATCACGTCGACGGCGGCGTCCCCTGCGGGTGCGTCGCTTTCGGGAGTGGTCACGGCAGTCAGTCCTCTCTCACACGTCCGGGTCAGGCGTTCTTGTCGCCGAAGATCAGCAGCACCAGTCGGGCCAACCCCAGATCAACCACGCCGATCAGAGTCACCATGAAGATCAGGAAGACCAGCACCACGGCGGTGTAGTTGACCATCTGCTTGCGGTTGGGCCAGATGACCTTGCGCAGTTCGGCGACGACCTGCCGAAGGTAGTTCCAGACGAACACGAAGGGATTACGGGTCGGTCCGTCCGCGCCAGCCTTCTTCAGCGCTCTACGGGACTGCTCGGCGTCGTCCTCGTCGTCATCCCCGAACCCCAGGGCACTGGTCTCGACGTCGTCGACCTCGGCCAGTGCCGTGCCGCCGGCGCGCTGACGGGACCGCTTTCCGGTCGGCCGCAGCGGTTGGGTCAGGGCGGCGGTGTTCTCCCCGCCCTCGCCTGCGGCGTCAGCATTGTCGCGCTCATCGCTCACCGCATGCTCCTTCGTGTTGCTTCGTGGTGCGGGCTATGCCCTCGAGTCTATTCAGTTGAGCAGGGGCGACAGGACTTGAACCTGCAACCTGCGGTTTTGGAGACCGCTGCTCTGCCAGTTGAGCTACGCCCCTTTGCGGGAACCGCATGCGCTGGGCTGCCCCACACAATTCACGCGCTCCCCGATCGGTCCAGCCGAACCGACGGACAGCGCGCTTACGAGGGGAAATCCCGACACGCGAGTGTAGCGCGAGACCGTGCGGAGTTACTAATCATGAGTGACGGGCTTGCGCAGCACCTGCCCGGTTTCCGGATCCCAACCGGCTGAGATCGAGTTGTCGCCCTCGTGGCCCATCAGCGTGGTGTAGGCGATCATGACCTCGTCGCCCGTCTCGGCATCGGTCAGCACGTTGCGCGAGGTCACGATGTCGGCGCCGAACCGCTCATCGACGGAGTCGATGTACATGGTGGCGATGACGACGTCGCCCTCCACGATGGGCCGCAAGAACCGGAACCGCTGATCGACCTGCACGATCTGCATGGTCTCGAACCCGACGTCGACGTGCTGGAAGAAGTGCCGTTGGGTCATCACCGCGATGATCGACACGAACGTCAGCGGGGCCACCAAACCGTCGTACCCCATGGCGGCGGCGGCCTTCGGGTCGGTGCTGACCGGGTCGCGGGCCTTGACCGAATTGGCGAACTGCCGGATCTGTTCACGGCCCACGACGAACGGGTCTGGGTACTGCCAGACCATGCCCCGGATGTCGGTCTTGATCGCCATGCTCAGGCCAACTTCGTGATCGCGATGGCGCGGCCGAAGATCTTCTTGCCGTTGTGCGTCGCGGTCAGGGCGATCGTCGCGGTCTTGTTCTCCTCGTCGACCGACTTGATCCGGCCCGAGAATTCGATGTCGGCGCCGACGCCGTCGTTCGGTACCGGCACGATCGCGGTGAAACGGACGTTGTACTCGACGACCGAGCCCGGGTCGCCGACCCATTCGGTGACGTAGCCACCGCCCAGGCCCATGGTCAGCATGCCGTGTGCGATCGCGGTGTCCAGACCGACCTGCTTGGCGATCTCGTCGTCCCAGTGGATGGGATTGAGGTCGCCGGAGACACCGGCGTAGTTCACCAGGTCCGCCCTGGTCAGGTTGATGGTCCTCGGCGGCAATTCGTCGCCGACCTTGACCGAACTGAACTCACGCAGCGCCATCGTTAAAGCCACTCTCTCCACTGTCGTCACTCCGCCCGGCGAGCGTCGTGTAGGTCTCCTGAACTGTCTCGCCGTCCTCGTTGGTGACGACGACCTTGTTGACGATGATGTCGGTCCCGTGCGCCTGCCGAATGCTGTCGATGTAGCTGTCGCAGAACAACTTGTCGCCGGCGACGATCGGCTTGTAGTACTTGACGACTTGGTCGACCTGAACGACCTGCTGGTCGGTGATGCCGATGTTGTTGGCCTCCAGCATCGCGCGCTGGGCGGTGTAGCTGAACACCGACAAGAACGTCAGCGGCGCGGTGACGCCACGATAGCCGAGTTCGGCTGCCGCGGAGTCGTCCAGGCACGCCGGATCGAAGTTCTGCACCGCCCTGGCGTACTCGCGGATCTTCTCGCGCTCAACCAGGTAGAAATCGGGGTGCCGGTAGTGGGTACCGACCAGGTCCTTCGATAGAGCCACTGCTCAGCGGGACTCTTTGTGACCCTGGTGCTTGCCGCAATTCGGGCAGAACTTCTTCAGCTCGAGCCGGTCGGGATCATTGCGGCGGTTCTTCTTGGTGATGTAGTTGCGGTTCTTGCACACCTCGCAGGCCAAGGTGATCTTGGGCCGCACATCGGTACTGGACGCCACGTCAACTGCTCTCTTTCATCGTTTTACTGCGTAGCGGTGGGGGGGCTCGATCCCCCGACCTCACGATTATGAGTCGTGCGCTCTAACCAGCTGAGCTACACCGCCGTGCCGGGTCGCCGCCGATCAGGCCGCGTTCACCGAGCCCCCTAACGGAATCGAACCGTTGACCTTTTCCTTACCATGGAAACGCTCTGCCGACTGAGCTAAGGGGGCCTGACCCGCGCCGCGGGCCGATAGAAGGGTACAGCGTGGCCCACGAGGCGGCCAAACTGTTGACGCCTACGATTGGCCCGTGCACCTCTTGTTCGTCTGCACCGGCAACATCTGTCGCTCACCCTCGGCGGAGCGGCTTGCAGTCGCCCTCAACGTTCAGCACCCGATCGCCGGGTTCAGGGCCTCCAGCGCCGGCACCCGCGCGGTCATCGGCCACCCGGTGCACGCCGAGTCCGCCCGGGTGCTCACCGCCCTGGGCGGTGACCCGGCGGACTTCGCTGCCCGCCAGCTCAAGCCGGCGATCGCCACGGACGCCGATCTGGTGCTGACGATGACCCGGGAGCACCGCGACGCGGTTCTGGAGATCGCCCCGCGGCAACTGCGCCGGACGTTCACCCTCACCGAGGCCGTCGAGCTGATCACCCGCTTCGACCCGGTGGATGTGGACGAACTGCCGTCCCTGCGTTCGCAGTTGCGGGCCGATGAGACGCCCGATGTGCTCGACCCGATCGGACAAGATCCCGAGGTCTTCGACCGGGTCGGCGCCCAGATCGCCGAACTGATCGCGCCGATCATGGAGTTCTGCCGACGGGTGTCCTAGCCCGCTTAGGCTGTGCTCTGTGTCTGACCGCTTGTACTTTCGCCAACTGCTCTCCGGCCGCGACTTTGCCGCCGGCGACCCGATCGCCCAGCAGATGCGCAACTTCGCCTACCTCATCGGTGACCGGGACAGCGGCGAGGCGGTGGTGGTTGACCCCGCCTACGCCGCCGGTGACCTGCTCGACACCCTCGAGGCCGACGGGATGACGCTGTCCGGGGTGCTGGTGACCCACCATCACCCCGACCATGTCGGCGGGTCGATGATGGGCTTCGAACTAAAAGGTCTCGCCGAGTTGCTGGATCGGGTCAGCGTGCCGGTTCACGTCAACACCCATGAGGCGCAATGGGTCTCGCGGGTGACCGGAATCCCGATGAGCGACCTCACCACCCACCACCACGGGGACAGGCTCGCCATCGGGGCCATCGACATCGAGTTGCTGCACACCCCCGGCCACACCCCGGGCAGCCAATGCTTCCTGCTCGACGGTCGGCTGGTCGCCGGGGACACACTGTTCCTGGACGGCTGCGGCCGCACCGATTTTCCGGGCGGCGACGTCGACGAGATGTTCCGCAGCCTGCAACAACTGGCCAACCTGCCCGGTGACCCGACGGTCTTCCCCGGTCACTGGTACTCGGTGGAGCCCAGCGCCAGCCTGTCGGAGGTCAGGCACAGCAACTACGTCTACCGGGTGTCCAACCTGGAACAGTGGCGATCGCTGATGGGCGGATAGCCCGACTACACTTTGCCGGGTGTCCCTGAGAGCTCGGTGCTAGGTGAAATCATGACCAAACGCGCATTCATCACCGGAATCACCGGCCAAGACGGTTCGTATCTGGCGGAACTGCTGTTGGCCAAGGGTTACGAAGTACACGGCGTCATCCGTCGCGCGTCGACCTTCAACACCGCGCGGATCGACCACCTGTACAGCGACCCGCACTCGCCGGACACCAGGTTGTTCTTGCACTACGGCGACCTCAGCGACGGGGCCCGCCTGGTCACTCTGCTGGCTGAGGTGGCACCCGACGAGGTCTACAACCTCGCCGCGCAGTCGCACGTTCGGGTGTCCTTCGACGAGCCGGAACACACGACTGACACCACGGGAACTGGAACCATCCGGCTGTTGGAGGCTGTTCGGCTCGCAGGTATCAAGACCAGGTTCTACCAAGCGTCTTCCTCGGAGATGTTCGGCGCCACACCGCCCCCGCAGAGTGAGTCGTCCCCCTTCTACCCCCGCTCGCCCTACGCGGTGTCGAAGGTCTACAGCTACTGGATCACCAAGAACTACCGCGAGGCCTATGGGCTCTTCGCCGTCAACGGCATCCTGTTCAACCACGAGTCGCCGCGACGGGGCGAAACATTCGTCACCCGCAAGATCACCAGAGCGGTCGCTGCCATCAAGGCCGGCAAGCAGGAGTTTCTCTACATGGGAAACCTGGATGCGATCCGGGACTGGGGATACGCCCCCGAGTACGTCGAGGGCATGTGGCGCATGCTTCAGGCCGACGAGCCCGACGATTACGTGCTGGCGACCGGGGTCGGCATCACGGTTCGTGAATTTCTTCAGATCGCCTTCGACCGCGCCGGCCTGGATTGGGAAGCCCACGTCCGGTTCGATGAGCGCTACCTTCGCCCGACCGAGGTCGACGCGCTGATCGGCGACGCGTCCCGCGCCCGCACGAAGCTCGGCTGGGTGGCCTCGGTGGACGGCCGGGAGTTGGCACGTCTTATGGTGGACGCCGACATCGAGGCCCTCGAGCACGAGGGCCGACCCTGGATCGATACCGTGCCTCTGGAGTGGTGGCGGAACCCGACAGACCGTCTGGCGCCTCGGTGAACAAAAACCCGGTAGGTGAACTCGATCGAGCCGCGACGTTCTACGTCGCCGGACATCGGGGCCTAGCCGGTTCCGCGTTGGTACGCCGGCTCGAGCGGGCAGGGTTCCAGAACATCATCGGCAAGTCGTCTGCCGAACTGGATCTGCGTGATCGCGACTCGGTATTCGACTTCTTCTCCGAAGCGAAGCCGAGATATGTCGTGCTGGCCGCCGCGAAGGTCGGGGGAATCCTCGCCAACAACACCTACCCGGTCGATTTCCTCAGCGAGAACGTGCGCATTCAGGTCAATGTTCTCGACGCGGCCCTCGAGAACCGGGTGGAGCGACTGCTCTTTCTGGGTTCCTCCTGCATCTACCCGAAGTTCGCGCAGCAGCCCATCACCGAGGACGCCTTGCTCTGCGGCCCGTTGGAGCCGACGAACGACGCGTACGCGATCGCCAAGATCGCCGGCATCATGCATGTGCAGGCGGTCCGTCGGCAGTACGGGCTGCCGTGGATTTCAGCCATGCCGACGAACCTGTACGGACCCAACGACAACTTCTCACCCGCCGGCTCACACGTGTTGCCCGCCTTGATCCGGCGATACGAAGAAGCTCGCAGTTCGGGCGCCGAATCGGTGACCAACTGGGGTACCGGGTCACCGCGCCGCGAGTTCCTCCACGTCGACGATATGGCCGACGCGTGCCTGCATCTGCTCGAGCACTACGACGGCCCCCAGCAGGTCAACGTGGGCAGCGGCACCGATGTCACAATCAAGGCGCTGGCGTCCATTGTCGCCGAGACAGTGGGATACGAGGGCGTAACCCATTGGGACACAAGCATGCCCGACGGTACTCCGCAAAAACTGTTGGACGTTTCCCGACTCGCAAAACTGGGATGGACCGCGGGGATCGGGCTGCCGGAGGGTATTGCCAGTACGGTCGAGTGGTATCGCGGCCACATCAACGCCTAGCCATGCCCTCCGGCGACGACGCTGTCCCTACACGGCCCGCGTCACGTCATGTCAACACGAGATAGGGAGCACCGATGAGCGTGAGTTACCGCCGCGACGAGGCGATCGCGGTGATCGCCATGGACGACGGCAAGGTCAACGCGCTGGGGCCGGCCATGCTGGGCGAGATCAACGCGGCCCTTGACCGGGCTGAGAGCGAGGACGCCGGCGCGGTGGTGATCGCGGGCAACCAGCGGGTGTTCAGCGGCGGCTTCGACCTGAAGGTGTTCCGCTCCGGGGATGTGCAGGCCTCCATCGACATGCTCAAAGCCGGTTTCGAGTTGTCCCACCGCTTGCTGTCGTTCCGCAAGCCGGTGGTCGCGGCCTGCACAGGCCACGCCATCGCCATGGGCTCGTTTCTGGCGTGTAGCACCGACCACCGGATCGCCGCGCCGGGCTACAACTTCCAGGCCAATGAGGTGGCGATCGGGATGGTGCTGCCCTACCCGGCCCTGGAGGTGATGAAGCTTCGGCTGACCCGGTCGGCATACCAGCAGGCCGTCGGGCTGGCGAAGACGTTCCTGTCCGACACCGCGCTGGCCGGCGGTTGGGTGGACGAATTGGTCATGCCGGAGTTGGTGCTCGAGCGGGCCTGCGAGGCCGCCCAGACGTTCGCCACCACACTGGACGCCCGCGCCCATCACGCCTGCAAAATGCGCGCCCGCCAGGAAACCCTGGATGCCATCCGGCACGGCATCGACAACATCCACACCGAGTTCGGTCTGTGACAACACTTTTCAGGTTGCATCGCCCGGTCAGGGCCGCCACACCTCCGCGCTGATCCACTGCGACACCGTCGGATCGGCCGAACCTGACATCGGGAACCACATCAACACGTACGCCGGCGGCTCGGAGACCGAGGCCAGACCCCCGACGTACTGCGCGATGAAATGTCTGTTGTTAAACGCCTCTTTGGCCTCGAACATGTCCCGGGAGAACAGGTCCGGATTGCTCCGGTGGCTGACCTCGGTCTGGGCCGCCGGCAGGTGGTCCCAAATCTGGGCGGTGAACACCGGCCCGCCGTGGGTGTATGCCAAGGCTTGGAGTATCTGCTTGATGGCCACCTTGAAGCCGTCGAAGGTTACGTCCACCGGATCGATCACGACGTAGTAACTCGTCGCCTCGTCCGGACGGTCGTTCATCCGCTGGGCAATGACCTGGAAGGGGGGAACCGGCCCGGTTGGGGGTTGCGGGACCGCCGTGAGGTCCACTGCAGCACCGGCCGGGCCGACGCCGTTGGCGGTCTGGTTCACCCCCGGCGTTCGGTTCACGCCCCCCGGCGATTGGTGCGCGTCGACCGGGGATTGTTTGTTCAGCTTGACCGGCCCGGCGTACACGGCCGCCTCCAAGGGCGTGTCGGAGGCCCGCACCCCACCAAGGCCGTCACTGCCACCAGCATGCCGAGCGGCCACGAAATCCGAGCACGAACAGGGTGGAGGCGCCCCCGTCGGATAGTGGCCTGTCTGGCCATTCGCACCTGCCTCGCTGCAGATGTAAAAAAGCGGGCGCCTGAGCCTCGTGACGTCGGCTGAAAGCTGTTGCGATGACAATCTCATAGGCCTCTTGGCGTGTCAATCATCACATCGTGGATTTCCTATGGTAG
>CAYXBN010000055.1:0-19297 GCA_964463215.1 uncultured Mycobacterium sp.
CGGTTCGACTCGTGAGGAAGGGCGCCGATGGCGAGGAGAAGTTTCGACGACGTGTTTGACCTGATCGAGTTGTTGACCCATTGGCATGCGGGCCGGTCCCAGCGCCAACTCGCGGACAGTCTGGGGATTGACCGCAAGACCATCGCGAAGTATCTGGCGCCCGCGATCGCCGAGTCGCTGACCCCCGGCGGGGAGCCGGTCACCGAGACGGCGTGGGCGGCACATGTCGCCCGGTGGTTTCCCGAGGTCGCCGATCCGGGTCTGCGGGCTACGACTTGGCCGGGGGCATCGTCCAGGTGCGAAACCCTGGCACCGACCACCGCTCTCAAACTTTGTTGTCGCATGAGCGGCACAGTACAACGTCAAGGCCGCCAACACCGCCAGCGCGATCACCAAGATCATCGCCGAATCCAGCTAGTCGCTACCGGGGGCGCCGCCAGAAGCCGACGCCGAGCAGAATGACCCCCGCCAGGCCGAATATCCAGGCCAGCGGTATCAGCGCGAAAGGCTCGTGCAGCACGCCGTCAGGGCCAACCTCGGCGCCGATGAGTCGATAGGCCCCGAGGGAAGCCGCGGCAAGGGTCAGCAGGAGCACCCCGCCGACCGAGAGGCGACGCGGTCTGCCGGCACGACCTGACATGCCCCAGAGAGTACAACCGTGTGTTCTGCCCCAGGAATCGATTTCTGCCCCACCTGTAACGCACGACGAGGCAACGGCGACATCACGGTCAAGTTACGGTCGCGGCGTGGCCGCGTCCGGTGAACGACCGGAGGGCCGATGTCGCTTCTTGGACGCGCAGCGTCAGTCGTCATACTGGCACCGATCATCGCGGTCGCGGTGATGGCCGCCCCGGTCCAACCGCCGCACCCGCCGGTCTGGGAACCGCAGATCGTGATGGCCTCCCACGAGGCGACACTGCCGGGATCCCCGCCGGCCGCCAGTCCGGTCCGCCAGGCTCTGGCCCCCGGCGTCGGCTCGGAACGGGGCCTGCAGATCCAGACCATTCGCCTCAAGCGCGCCATCAGCGCGCGCTTCCCCGAGATCCGCGATATCGGCGGGTGGCGCCAGGACCCGCTGAAGTGGCACCCCAACGGCCTGGCCATCGATGTGATCATCCCGAACTGGCAGACCCCGGCCGGGCGGGCGCTCGGCGATCGCATCGCCCGGTTCGCCCTGACCAACGCCAAGCGGTTCAACGTCGAGCACGTGATCTGGCAGCGGACCTACTACCCGGGCAGCGGGTCGTCGCAGCTGATGGCTGATTACGGCGACCCGGATGCCAACCATTACACCCACGTCCACATCGCCACCTACGGCGGCGGGTTCCCGACCGGCGGTGAACGTTACTTCGACTGATCGGCCAGCTTCTGCAGCAGCAGCGCCTCGGTGAGGGCGGCGCGGTGCAGAACGCCGAGGTGCAGGCTCTCGTTGACGCTGTGCGCCTGGGTGCCGGGATCCTCCACGCCGGTGACCAAGATCGTCGCCTCCGGGAACGCCGCGGCGAACTCGGCGATGAACGGGATCGAGCCGCCCATACCCATCTCGATCGCATCGGCACCCCAGGCCTGACGGAAGGCGGCGCGGGCGGCGTCGTAGACCGGGCCGGTGGTGTCGATGGCATACGGTTGGCCGACGTCGCCCGGGGTGACCGTGACGTGCGCGCCCCACGGTGCGTGGTCCTCGAGGTGGCGGAGTAGGGCATCCAGGTGTGCCGCCGCGTCACCGCCGGGCGCGACACGAAGGCTCACCTTGGCGCGGGCCCGCGGGATCAGGGTGTTGGAGGCCTTGTCGATCGGCGTGGTGTCGATGCCGATGACGGTGATGGCCGGTTTGGCCCACAGTCGTTGGGCGACCGAACCGGAACCGATTTCGGCCACCCCGTCGAGCAGTCCGGATTCGGTGCGCACCCAGTCGGTGTCGCGGTCCACCGGCGCCGCGGTTCCCTCATGCAGTCCGGCAACCGCGACGTTGCCGTCGTCGTCGTGCAGGCTGGCCAGCAGGCGCACCAGTACGGTCAGCGCGTCGGGCACCACCCCGCCCCACAGGCCGGAGTGCAGGCCGTGGTCGAGGGTGGCCACCTCGACGGTGCAATCGGCCAGACCGCGCAGCGACACCGTCAGTGCCGGAATGTCGGTGGTCCAGTTGTCCGAGTCGGCGATGACGATGACGTCGGCGGCCAGTTTGTGTTTGTGGGCGGCCAATATTCGGGTCAGCGACGGCGACCCGCACTCTTCCTCGCCTTCGACGAACACCGTCACCCCGACCGGCGGTTGTCCGCCGTGCGCCCGGAACGCCGCGAGATGGGTTGCGATACCGGCTTTGTCGTCGGCGGTGCCACGGCCGTACAACCGACCGTCGCGCTCGGTGGGTGCAAAGGGCGCCGAATCCCACTGCGCGACATCCCCTTCCGGTTGGACGTCGTGGTGGGCGTAGAGCAGGACCGTCGGGGCACCGTCGGGTGCGGGATGGTGGGCGATCACCGCCGGGGCGCCACCCTCGCTGACGATGTCGACCTGGGCGAACCCTGCGTCGCGCAACAGGTCGGCGACTTTGGCGGCACTGCGGTGTACGTCGTCGCGGCGGGCCGGATCCGACCAGACCGACGGGATTCGCACCAGGTCATCAAGGTGGCGACGGACGTCGGGCAGAATCTCTGCGACTCGCTGGACCAGATCGCTCACCGGGATCAGACTACCTGCGGCACCGGGGCGATCCCCAGATGAAAATAGGACCCGCGAGGCGCAGGGATGGGGGGCGATGCGTCCTCGCGGGCCCTATGTCGGACCCTCTGCCCGATGTCTTAAGCGTAGGACCGCCGCAGCGGGCAGTCACGTCGTTCATAGCAAAGACATAACTTCGGATTCGCGATGTGGGCTTTACGTGTGCGGATGCGCTATGCGGTGGCCTCGGGGCTGGTCTCGAGGATGGCCACAGCCGCCGCCGTGTCGCCCTCATGGGTCAGCGACACGTGGATGACGACGTCGGCCAGGTGTTGCGAGATCGCACCGGTGAGCCGGACCTTGGGCCGGCCCCACATGTCGGTGATCACCTCGATGTCGCGGTGGATCCCTTCCGGCAGCACCGGACGTTGGGCGAACCGCGACCCCGACCAGGCCTTGATGACGGCCTCCTTGGCGGCCCACCGGGCGGCGAGGTGGCGCGCCGCCATTGAACTCTTGTCGGCGGCGTCGCGGCGCTCGCCGGGGGTGAACGTCTCGGCGAACACGGTTCCCGGCTGGTCCACCTGGTCGGCGAAATCAGGGATGAACACCACGTCGATGCCTACGCCCACGATCGCCACGCGAGCGACCTTAACCGAATTCAGCCCGAGTAGGTGCCGTCGACGCCGAGTCGGGCGTCCGGGTCGAGCAGCATCGCGGCCTCCTGCGGCTTCTCCGGCCCGTCGTGGCCGAACCGCCGGTCGGCCGGCCGCTCGTACATCGGCCTACCGCCGGCCATGGCCTCGACCAGTCGGCGCTGACCGGCCAGCACCCGGGCCTGCGCCCGCTGCTGATAGGCCTCGCGCTGCTCGGCGTCCAGGCTGGCCAGGAAGGCCTGCGGGTGCACCAGGGCGATCAGGCCGGAGACGTGCCCGAAGCCCAGGCTGGTGACCAGACCGGCCTTGACTGGGAACCGCTGCCCCAGATGCAGGGCTTGCCGTGGCCAGACGAAACGCTCGGCGCCGGAAAGTTCGTCGTCGACACAGTCCAGGCTGCGGTTGGGCGGGATGACGCCGTCGCGCAGCACCTGGCACAGACCCATCATCTGGAACACCGCCGCGCCGCCCTTGGCGTGCCCGGTGAGGCTCTTCTGGGACACCACGAACAGCGGCGCGCCCGCCGAGCGGCCCAGCGCGTCGGCCAACCGCTCATGCAGGTCGGTTTCGTTCGGGTCGTTGGCCAGCGTCGAGGTGTCGTGTTTGGAGATCACCGCGATGTCGTCGGCGCCCAGGCCCAGCCTGCGCAGAGCCCGCGCCAGTCCGGAGTCGCGGCCGCCGCGACCGGCGCCCAGCGCGCCCAGTCCCGGTGCCGGGATCGAGGTGTGCACCCCGTCGGCAAAACTCTGCGCGTAGCCGACGACGGCCAGCACCGGCAGACCCATCTTCAGCGCGAGGTCGCCGCGGGCCAGCAGGATGGTGCCGCCGCCCTGCGCCTCCAGGAAGCCCAGGCGGCGACGGTCGTTCGCCCGGGAGATCTTGGCGTCGCTGATCCCACGGGCCCGCATCATCGCGGTGTCGGCGGTCGCGGCCATGTCACCGAAGCCGGTGATGGCGTCGGAGGTCATGTCGTCGAACCCGCCGGCCACCACCAGTTCGGCCTTGCCGAGCCGGATCTTGTCCACACCCTCCTCGACCGAGACGGCCGCGGTGGCGCATGCGCCGACCGGGTGGATCATGGCGCCGTACCCGCCGACGTAGGACTGCATCACATGGGCGGCAACGACATTCGGCAGCACCTCTTGGAGAATGTCGTTGGGTTTGGCGGTGCCGAGCAGGTTGCCGTGGAACATGGTCTGCATGCTGGTCAGACCGCCGATGCCGGTGCCCTGGGTGCTGGCCACCAGGCTCGGGTGCACCCAGCGCATCAGTTCGGCCGGGGTGAACCCCGACGACAGGAACGCATCGACGGTGGCGACCATGTTCCACAGCGCCACCCGGTCGACCGAGGCGACCATGTCGGGGCTGATGCCCCAGACCGTCGGGTCGAAACCGGTGGGGATCTGCGCGCCGACGGTGCGGGACAACTCGGCCTTGCGCGGCACCCGGATCTCGGTGCCCGCCTTGCGGATCACCTCCCAGTCGGTGGAGTCGGCAATCGGGCGCACCACGGTGTGATCGGGGTCGGCCTGTTCGAACGCCCGGGCCTCGGCTTGCGACGACACCACGAACCGGAAGTCGCGGTCCAGGAACACACTGACCAACAACTCGGTGGCGTGGTCGGCCGTCAACGACCCGTCGTCGACGAATTCCCGGATGCCACAACGCTGCACGACGGCGTCGTGGTAGCGCTCGGCGATCTCCTCCTCGGGCACCTGCTCGCCGGTGGCGGCGTCGTACCAGCCCGGCTTGGGATCGTTCTCCCAGCCGACCAGTCCGGTGGTCCAGGCCAGTTCCAGCACGCCCGCCGCGGAGAGTTCGCCGGAGACCTCCATTTCGAAGCGGGTGCGCGACGATCCGTACGGACCGAGTTCGGCGCCGCCGACGATGACGACAAGGTCGGCGGGGTCGACGTCGAGGTCGGGCCAATCCGGGGCGGGCGCACCGCGGTGACCGCGCGGGGGCGAGGGCAGCGCGGTGATGGTGTGGGCGGCGTCTTCGGCGTCGGATTGCCCTGCCGCCGTGCTCATTTCGGCTCGGGCCCGGGCGGCGAGGTCGGCCATGTCGAGTTCGACGTCACCAAGTCCGCCGGTCAGGTCGACTTTCAAAGGGCGTTCCGCGGCCGACTTCCGGGCGTCGGGCGTGCACAGGTCGAGCAGCATCGCGGCCATCTCGTCGGTGCTGTAGGTCCGCACGCCGGCCTCTTCGACGGCGTCGACGATGGCGTCGTTGTGACCCATCAGACCTGTACCCTTGGTCCAGCCGATCAGGGCGTGGGCGATGGTGACCCGTTGCGCCCAGGACGATTCCGCACTCCAGCGGGCGACGACAGCGTCGAGCGCGGACTTGGATTCGCCGTAGGCGCCGTCGCCGCCGAACATGCCGCGGTTGGGCGAACCGGGCAGCACGACGTGCAGCCGGGAGGCGATGTCGCGGTCGGCGCCGATCGCCGAGAGTCCGCCGACGAGCCGTTCGACAGCCCACAACAGGACCTTCATCTCCATCTCCGAGCGCGCGCCGGCCTCCGAGAGGTCACCGGCCACCCGCGGTGCGGCGAACGGGAACAGCAGGGTGGGCGTCTGGGCGTCCTTGATGTGCAGGGATTGCGGCCCAAGGCTTTCGGTCTGCTCGTCGCCGACCCAGGAGATCAGCGCGTCGATGTCGGCGTAGGAGGCCATGTTCGCCGGCACCACCCACAGCGCCGCCCCGAAGCGGGCGTGGTCGCGGTAGAGCGACTTGTAGAACTCCAGGCGGTCGTCGTCGAGCCGGGAGGTGGTGGCCACCACACAGGCGCCGCCGTGCAGCAGGCGGGCGACGACGGCCGCGGCGATGGACCCCTTGGACGCACCGGTGACCACGGCGATCTCGCCGGCGTAGCGGCCCGGTTCGGGATTCTCGGCACCGACGGCGATGCGGGCGAACAGCGAGGCGTGGACTGCCCTGCCTTCGGCCAGGGCCCGCCCCCGCCACCAGTCGGCTTGGGTTGCCACCGCATGGCCGGCGCCCTCGAACCGCTCGGAGAGCCACTGCCAGTCGGCGTCGATCTCGTCGTCCTCGGCCAGCCACAGCCGGGCCAGATCCTCCCGGGCGCTGGCCCAGCGGTCGTCGAGCAGGACCGCCTTGCGCTTGTCGAACACCGGTGCCACCAAGCGCGGCCAGTCCGCACCCAGTTCGGCGGTGACCAGGTCGATCAACTCGGTGTCGGTGGTCGTCGGGGCGGCGCTGCGCGCGGCGTCCAACCCGAGTTGATCGAGCACCAGGCGCGCGGCCGAAGCCAGCACCCCGTCGCGACCGGTCAGGGTCTCGGCGAACTCACTCAGCGCCGCCGAATCGACGACGGCACCCGCGGGGCCGCCGGCCGACGGAAGCGCCACCGAAACCCCTTGCCGGGCCGCGACGGCCGCGACGGCGGCGTCGATGGCCTTCTCGACGGCGGCGGCGTCGGTCAGCTGCCCGTCAGTGAGGCCGCCCAGCGGGCCGCCGCGCACGCTGCTGCCCTCGCGGCTGCCCAGCGCCACCTCCACGGTGACGTGTTTGGCCCAGCCCGGGCCGAGTTCCCAAGTCTTGCCGACCCGGTCGGCGATGACGGCGGGCCGCTTGCCGGACGGGCCGAGGGCCGAGCGCAGTTGGTCGTTGACGGCGTCGGAGAGCACCGGACCGAACGGCTTGTAGGTGCGGGCGAGTTTGGCGACCTGGCCGCGCAGGGCGGTGAGGTCGGCTTCGGCGGCACCGTCGATGGCCCCGAGGTTCAACTCCGAGCCCAGGTCGACGAGCAGTTGGTTGCGCCGCGACGAGGCCCCGTCGGTGATCGACTCGATGGAGTCCAGCGGTTCGATCTGGTCGATGCGCATCTTGGCCGACAACGCGATTAGCGCGAGGGTGGCATCGGCGGCGTCGAAGGGGATGTCGGCGACCTCCGCCGCTCTCGCGGCGGGGGCACTCGGCGCCGGCTGGGCTTGCTCGGTCTGGGCCGGCACCGGTTCGGCGGGAGCGGCGTCGGTGGTGTCGGCGGGGTCGACGTCTTCCTCGGCGGGGTCCTCGGCTGGGTCCTCGTCGCTGGCGAAGAGCACCTCGGCGTCGCGCTCGACGTTGAGCACCTGCACTGTGCTGTAGGCGAATTCGGGCAGCTTGAGGGTGTTGGTGGCCAGGCCGGCCACCGTCGGGGCCGACTTCACCCCGATCTCGACGAACCGTTCGATGCCCAGCCCGCCGGCGCCCTCCTCGGTGAACAACAGGTCCTGGGTTTCGATCCAGCGGACCGGGCTGGCGAACTGCCAGGCCAGCAGTTCGATGACCAGGCGGCGGCCGAGTTCTTTGGGCCGCTGGGTGATCCAGGTGTCGTAGTCGGCCAGGATCTCGTCGAGCGGTTCGGCGGGCACCAGGTCGCGGACCTCGGCGATGAAGTCGCGGTCATAGCTGAACAGCCGCGGCACCAGGTTGGGGATGTAGCGGCCGATGAGCACCGAGGCGTCGGCGTCGGCGGGCATGATCCGCTGCAGCGATCGGCGGAACTCGTCCACCCCGACCTTGAGGACGTCGGAGTGGAACGGCACGTCGATGCCGGGCACCTGGATGTAGGCCCGCTTACCGCCGGTGATCTCCCGGCGCCGTTCCACCTCTTCCTCGAGCGCGTCCAGCCCGGCCACCGTGCCGGCGATCGCGTACTGCGAACCGCGCAGGTTGAAGTTGACGATCTGCAGGAATTCCCCGGCGCGCTCGGCGATTTCGGCGACGAAGGTGGTGACGTCGGCGTCGTCGAGGTCGATCTGGGACGGCCGGATGGCGGCCAACCGGTAGTTGGACCGGCCCTCGGCATCCCGCGGGACGATGTCGTGCATCTTGGATCCGCGGTGGAACACCACTTCCAGCAGGGCCTCGAGTTCGTAGACACCGGTGACGCAGGCCAGGGCGGTGTATTCCCCCACCGAGTGTCCGCAGGCGATGGCGCCCTCGACGAAGGCGCCCTGCTCGCGCATCTCGGCGACCTGGGCGGCCGCGACGGTGGCCATCGCCACCTGGGTGAACTGGGTCAGGTACAGCACCCCGTCGGGATGCTGGTAGTGCACGCCGCCGGCGATGAGGGTGGTCGGGTTGTCCCGGACGACGTGCAGCACCGAGAAACCGAGGCGGTCGCGGGTGAATGCGTCGGCGCGGTCCCAGACCGCGCGGGCGGCCTTGGACCGGGCCCGAACGTCCATCCCCATCCCGGTGTGCTGGATGCCCTGGCCGGGGAAGGCGTAGGCGGTCTTGGGTGCGGTGAGCCGGGCGGTGGCGGCCATCACCAGCTCGCCGCCTCCACCAGCCCCCCCAGTCGCTTCGCTCCCGCCCCGCCGGGCCTTGGCAGTGACTTCCAAAACCTCTGCACCCAAGTCGATTCCGACCCGGTCGACGCGAATGTCGATCTGGTCGCCCGGGGAGACCATGCCCAGAAAGCGGGCGGACCAGCCGATCAACTTGGCAGGCGGGACGGGCTTGCCGTCGGTCGCGGTGACGACGTGCTGGGCGGCCGCGGACAGCCACATGCCGTGCACGATCGGGCCGTCGAGTCCGGCCAGCAGGGCAGCGCATCGGTCGGTGTGAATGGGGTTGTGGTCACCGGAGACCGCCGCGAACGGCCGCATATCCGCCGGCGCGGTGATGGTGACGTCGCGGCGACGGCGGCGCGGGGTGTCGGTGGCGTTCTCCGACACCGCTCCCCCGGCCCGGACCGGGTCGGTGAGTTCGGCCAGGCCGGTGCGACCGCGGATGGCGAACCGCTCCTCCAGGACAGCCAGCACCGCCCCGCCGACGTCGCTGATGTTCACCGTGACCGGGACCACCCGGCCGACTTCGGTGTCCACAGCCGCCGAGGCGGTGGCGGTGACGATCAACTCGGTCTGGTGCCGCGGCAGCGGTTTGAGCAGTCGTGCGGCGTGGTCGAGGTGGACCAGGCTGAGCAGACCTTCGACCACCGGGAAGCCGGATTCGGTGGTCGCACCGCCGATCGCGGCGAACACCGCGGGCCAGCAGCGGCCGACGAGTGCGTCGGGCACCGTGGACAGCGTCGGGGCCAGCGGGGCGCCGAACGTCGCGGTGACGCCGGTGTGGTCGGCGACCCGGTCCGGATCCCAGTCCACCCGCACGGTGGTCGAGTGACCTGAACCCATTACCCCGGTCGCTTCGCTCCTGCCCACCGGTGCATCCGGGCCGTCCACCCCCGCGGCGATCGCCAGCACCGAGCGCATCGCGGCGGTGGCGTCGGAGGTGATGACCATCGGGGCGCCGCCGTCGACGACGGCGGCGGTGAGGGTGAACGCGATGTCGATCGCGGTGCCCGACAGCGGCACGCTGAGCACCACCCGGTCGGTGCCCACCACCTCGAGTCGCGCGCCGGTGGGTTCGTGAGTGGCCCGGGAGGAATCGGAGTAGACCTGCCATTGCGCCGGCGGGCCGAGGCGGTGCACCGGATTGGTGGCGGTGCGACCGGCCCACAGCACGTCCGGAGAGTCCAGGACCACACCCAGCGGCCCGGTGACGTCGGGACGCACCTGAAGCCGCGAGGCGGCCGGGTGGGGGTGCTGCCCGGCGGCCAAAGTCTCTGCGACGGCGGCACTTTCGAAACGGTTCAGCAGTTCCCCGACCGGCTCGTCGACCCGGGTGATGCCGGCCACCGCGGCGGTCCCGGGGATGATGCACACCTGGTCGGCGTCGTAGCGGGCGTCGTGGGCCTGCCACAGCGAGTCGCTGCGCCACCAGCGCCGGACGTCCTTGTCGATCACCGGCACGAAGTTGACCGGCTTGCCGGGGACCTTGCACAGTTCGGTGAAGTAGGGGGCGTCGGCGGGGTGCAGTAGCACCGAGTCGGCGTCGGGGTAGTGCCCCAGCAGGGTCGCGATGGCCCGATCCGGGTCCTCCAGCAGGGCGGTGTCGGCAAACAGCGTGTCAATGTGACCGGTGTCGGCGGCATTCAGGCGCGCCTCGGCGCGCTGCAGCATCGCGGCGAACCGGTCCCGCCAGGTGATGTCCAGCCAGGGCGAGTCGGCGCGCTTGGTGTCCGCGGTACTGTCGCCGGCCCCGATGGCTAGTTCGACGTAGCGGCGCAGCCACTGCAGATAGGTCATCTCCGCGACGTCGCCGAAATAAGGCTTGGCGGTGGCGGCCATCGCGGCGATGATCTCGTCGCGGCGGGCCGCCACCGCCTCGGCGTCACCGGCGACCTCGTCGAGCAACCGGCCGCACCGCGACGCCGAGTTGTCGATCTCATGGATGTCGGCGCCGAGTTGGCTGCGCCCGGATGCCATCCCGTTCAACGCCTTTCCAGCACCCACCCACGTTTCGGTGCCGGCGGTGTCGACCAGCAATTGTTTGACCGAGGGCGAGGTGGTGGCCTCCAGGCATGCCATCGCCGCGGTGCCGAGCAGGATGCCGTCCACCGGCATCATCGGGTAGCCGTGCGGCAGCGACCACCGGCCGGTGAGGTATTCCGCGGCGCGTTCGGGGGTGCCGATGCCGCCGCCGACGCACACGGTGATGTTGGACTGCGAGCGCAACTCCGAGTAGGTGGTCAGCAGCAGGTCGTCGAGGTCCTCCCAGGAGTGGTGGCCGCCGGCGCGGCCGCCCTCGACGTGCACGATGATCGGCGTGGTGGGCACCTCGGCGGCGATCCGGATGACCGACCGGATCTGCTCGACGGTGCCGGGCTTGAAGCAGATGTGCGCGATGCCGGCGCGGCGGAGTTCGTCGAGCAGGTCGACGGCCTCGTCGAGTTCGGGGATCCCGGCGCTGATCACGAGGCCGTCGATGGGGACGCCGGACTGACGCGCCTTCTGCACCAACCGTTTTCCGCCGACCTGAAGCTTCCACAGGTAGGGGTCGAGGAACAGCGCGTTGAACTGGAAGGCCCGGCCGGGTTCGAGCAAGTCGACGAGTTCGGCCATCCGCCGGTCGAAGATCGGTTCGGTGACCTGGCCGCCGCCGGCCAGTTCGGCCCAGTGTCCGCCGTTGGCGGCGGCGGCGACGATGCGGGCGTCGACCGTGGTGGGGGTCATCCCCGCGAGCAGGATCGGTGAGCGGCCGGTGAGCCGGGTGAACTTGGTGGACAGTTTCACCGACCCGTCCGGCAGGCTGATCAGCGTCGGCGCGTAACTCGACCACGGCTTGCCGACTTCGGGCGCCGCACCGACGGTGAACAGGTTGCGCTGACCGCCGCGGGTGGCGGCCGGCACGATGCCGATCCCCAGACCACGGATCACCGGGGCGGTCAGGCGGGTCAGGATGTCGCTGGGCCCCAGATCGAGAATCCAACGGGCACCGGCGTTTTCGATGGCGGTGATGGCCTGAACCCAGTCGACCTGCTCGACCAGGATGGCGCCGGCCAACCCGCGGGCGGCCTCAGCGTCCAGCCCGATGGTCTGCGCCCAGCGTCCGACGAGTTCGACGGCGTCGGCCAGTCGGGGGGTGTGGAATCCGACCTCCACGGTGACCGGATCGAACACCGGGGCGAACACCGCACCGCCGCGCAGTTTGTTCTTCCGGTCGGCGGCCTCCCGGTCGGCGATCTGCTCGCAGTACACCTGGAACCGGGACAGTTGCTCGGGGGTGCCGGTGAGGACCACCGCGCGGCGGCCGTTGCGGATGGACAGCACCGGAGGGGACACGGTGCGCACGTCGCGGCCGAAGGATTCGAGCAGGTCGGCGATGCGGTTCGGGTCGGCGTTGGTCACCGAGACCATCGGCGAGCGGTCCCCGAGGGCGACGATGCCGCGCCGGCGGGCGAACAGCGTCCCGGCGGCACCGATCAACTGCGCCAGGGCCAGCATCTGCCCGTCCCGGGTGCCCCCGGCGTTGAACGCCTCGACAGCCAGCACACCCTGGGAGTGGCCGGCCACCGCGACCGGTGGGGCGGCGTCGAACTCCAGGCCCTGCCTCTTCAGCGCGCGGATCGCGGCGATCTGGGTGAGCAGCACACCGGGAACCGACACCGCGGCCGAGGTCAGGTCGGCGGGCACCTCCTCGTCGGCGGCCAGAGCCCGCGCCCAGCGCAGCGGGCCGAAACCGACCGGCCGGACCACGACCAGTTCGTCGGCCACCGGTGCCAACAGCACGTCGGCCTCGCCGACGATCCGGGCCAGTTCGGACTCGATTCCGGCGGTGGTGACGATTTCCTCCAACCCCGCCAGCCAGGAGCTGTAGCCCTGGCCGCCGAACACCACCGCGTAGGGCTCACCGGCGTTGAGACGGTCCACAAGCGCGTGGGCGGACGCCCGGGTCACCCTGTTCTCCGCGGGCAGCCTGTCGTGCTCGTGAATCGTCACCGCGTGTTCTCCATCTACTCCCGATATTGCGGTCTAAGACTGGCATGGGAATGGAGCCATTTCGGCGGCGCTTTTTGTTACTGACGAGTTCTACGCTGGAGTAACCACCCGGAATTCGGCGTCGCGATCGGGCCACCGGGCGGATCGCCGAGCCAAACGTCCTGCGTGCACGCGGTTACGCTCGGGTAGCCATAACTGCGCTGCTCACAGCGTCATCGTTACCAAATCGTTATCTCACGATCCGGTAGCGGAGCCGTGTCCGAGCCGTGCGACTATTCCCGAAATTCGGGACCGGAGTTTGCTGGGAAAAACCTACTTAGCGGTAGGTTATTTCGATTCCTGGGCCACCCACTGGCCGAATTGCGGTTTGAGGATGTTGTTGAGGTCCACTCCGACACCGGCCACCTCGCGGGCGTCGATCTCGAACTGGTGCAGGTGCGCCGCGGGGTGCACGAACCCCTTCGGGCTGCCCCAGTTGTGTTGCCAGAACCAGGAACCGATGCCGTCCTGGAGCGCCCATTCGATGGTCTTGGAGTTGGCGTAGATGCCGACGCGTTGCTTGTCCAGCACGTCTTCCCAGGCCTTGAGGTACGGGGCGACCTGATTCTTGTACTGGTCGTAGGTCGGGTTGTCGTCGATGGAGACGTAGATGGGGGCGGTGGCCGGACCCCCGGCGGCGGTGTGCAGTTCCCACCCGCGTTTGGCGTGCTTGATGCCGGCCGCCTGGCCGCCGAGCCAGTCGGCGGTGTCCTGCTTGCCGAACTGGTAGTTGGAGGCGATCTTCAGCCCGGCCTGATAGAGATCGCGGGCCTCGGCCAACTCCATGGGTTTGCCCAGCATCCAACTGGCGCCGGGCCGGCGGTCCGACACATAGCGGACGGCGCCCAAGGCGCCGGCGGCCTTGATGTCGGCGGCGCTGAGCACACCGGCGGAGTAGTCCAGCAGGATGCCGAGCGACTCCGCCGAGGCGGTGGCGGTGCTCACGGCGTTGGCCAGCACGCCCAGCCCCAAGGCACCCAGGCCCACCGCGGCGGGGGCGGCGGCGGCGTACTTGAGAACGGACCGTCGCGACAGCGATGACCCGGTTGGCTCAGACGACCCGGATGGACCGGTTGGCCCGAACAGCCCCGATAGCCCCGACATGAGCCTCACCCTAAGCCAGCAGGCGTCGGGTCCCTGGGATCACGCTGGGTTGTGTCGCCGCCGGGGAACCCCCCGCTAACTCACCGGCACCGCGACGCGGTCAGCCACCGGGCGCCAACCGACGTAACTCAGGTAGAGCCCCACCAGCGCCAGCAGCACGTAGCTGATCCGCCACACCGCGTTCGCCCCGATCACCGCGTTGGCGGCCGTCATGAACGCCGTCGGGAAGGCCAGCAGCACCACGCCGCGGATGACCAGCAGCCAGCCGACCGCCGAGACGATCACCGCGGGCGGGTTGGCCCACGAGGTGTGCAACGCCACCACCACCAGGCCCAGGAGCAGGACGAACGAGCCGACCACCCAGGGCCATAGCGGATTCGCCGCGAAATCCTCCACCATCGTGTGCATCTGCGGGGCGCGGATGGCCGCCGCCAACGGGACGATGGCCAGGAACGGGCCGAGCACGCGGGCAAAAAGCCGTGTCCGGCGATCAACTGGATGCGGTGCACTCATCACACAACCTCCCTGTGGGCTTCACCCCTGACTTCCCGGGCGGCGCGAGGCGCAAACCTAGGCGGGTTCGGCGGTGGGGGTCACCGGCGGGCGTGGTGGGCATGGTGGGCATGGTCGGGATGGTGGGCACCGTGGCCATGCGCGGAATCCAGCAGCAGTCGCCGTTCGGCGGCAGCGACATTGCGCCGGGTCCGAACCGCGACATCCGGGGTGACCGAGATGGAGGTGATGCCCATCCGGACCAGGTGTTCGGCGAACTCCGGTCGGGTCGAAGGCGCCTGCCCGCACAGCGAGGCGGTGATCCCCAACCTGCGCGCCGTGCCGATGATCTGGCCGATGGCGTCGAGGACCGCGCCGTCGGACTCGTCGAACAACTCCGAGCACACGTCGGAGTCCCGGTCGACCCCGAGCATCAACTGGGTGAGGTCGTTGCTGCCGATGGAGACACCATCGATACCCATCCCGACGTACTCGGGCAACCAGTAGACCACCGAGGGCACCTCGGCCATCACCCATCGGTGCAGTCCGCGTTGGCGCCCCAGGGGGCTGGCGTCGATCAGTTCCAGGCACTCCTCGAGTTCCCAGCGGGTCCGCACGAACGGAATCATCAGGTGCAGGTTGGGATTTCGTTCCCGAACCCGGGCCAGCGCGTCAAGTTCGAGGGCGAAGACGTCGGGTTGCTTGATGTAGCGGTAGCACCCGCGGTAGCCGATCATCGGGTTGTGCTCTTCGGGTTCGTAGGCCGCTCCGCCGGAGAGCTGCCGGAACTCGTTGGTGCGGAAGTCGGTGGCGCGGTAGATCACCGGCCGCGGGGCGAAGGCCGCGGCGACCCGGCCGACCGCGTCGGCGAGTCGCTCGACCAGCATGGACTGCTCGCCGCGGGCGATCAGGTCCCGCGGGTGCCGGTTGTCCAGCGCGTCGGTCAGGATGAGTTCGGCCCGCAGCAGACCCACCCCGTCGACGTCGAGGCCGGCGGCCCGTTCGGCGGCGTCCGGCATCGCCACGTTGACGTAGATCTTGGTGGCGGTGACCTCGGCCACCGCGGCGGTCGCGGGGGCGGCCGCGGTGGTCTGCGCACCACCGGCCTTCTGCTCCTGGACGCGGCCGGCCAGCACCCGGCCGTGGCTGCCGTCCACGGTGACCACCATCCCGTCGGTGAGGTCTTTGGTGGCGGTGCGGGCGCCGACGATGCACGGTACGCCGAGTTCGCGTGCGACGATCGCGGCGTGACAGGTCATCCCGCCGGTGTCGGTGACCAGGGCCGCGGCCCGTCGCATAGTGGGTAGCCAGTCCGGGTTGGTCATCTGGGCGACCAGGATCTCGCCGTCCTGCAGTCGGGCGCCGTCGCTGACGTCGGCCAGCACCCGCACCACCCCGGAGGCCGCGCCGGGAACCGCGGGCAGGCCCTGCAGGAGGACCTCATGCTGGTCGGCGGCGGGTTTGCCGGCCCGGTTCAAGGTGGTGATGGGTCGGGTCTGGACGATGTAGGTCTTGCCGTCGGCAATCGCCCACTCGGTGTCCTGGGGGCTGCCGGCGTGCCGTTCGCTGCGCACGGCGATGTCGGCGATCTCGCGGACCTCGTCGTCATCGAGCACCCGGGAGTGGGCCGCAGTGTCGTCGAGTTCGACCCGCTGATCCTTCCCGTCCGTGCCGCGGACGATCTTGAATGATTTGTAACCCATTCTGCGGGAGAGGATTTCACCGCTGCCCTTGGCCACCACGTAGGTGTCGGGCTCGACGGAACCGGAGACCACCACCTCGCCCTGGCCGAAGGCACCCTCGACCACCACCCGGTCGGTAGCGTCGGTGGTCGGGTCAGCCGTGAACGCGACCCCGGAGCGCTCCGAGGCGATCATCAACTGGACCACGACCGCCATCGCGGGGTCGGCGGTGAACCCGCGACTGGCCCGGTAGGCGACGACCCGCGGCCCGAACAGTGAAGCCCAGCAGTGCTGCACCGCGTCGATGAGGTCCTGTTCGCCCCGCACGTTGGTGTAGGTCTCGTTCATCCCGGCGAAGGAGGCGTCGGCGCCGTCCTCACCGGTGGCCGAGGAGCGAACCGCCACAAAGGAATCCGTTCCCATCTGCCGGTAGGCGCTCAGGATCGCCTCACGGACGTCCTCGGCCATGCCGGCCTTGAGTACCAGCGCCTTCATCGCAGCGCACATGTCGTCGAACCGGCTGGGGTCACCGGCGGCCAGCATGGCTTCCCGGTGGGCGGCGTTGAGTTCGTCGGACACCCCCGCGGCGCTCATCGAGGCCAGGTAGCTGTCCCGCAGGACGACGAAACCGGGCGGCACCGGCAGTTGGGCCGCCACCATCTCGCCCATGTTGGCGCCCTTGCCGCCGGCCTCCTCGGCGTCGGCCATGCCCAGGTTTGCGATGTCCTCGACGTATCGCATCAGCACTCTCCTCGTTGTCGCTTCAGCTGGTTCGGCAGATGGCCAGCGCCTCGGCGCATGCCGCGGCAGGTTCCCGGGTGGTGTCGATCAGATGGGCGCCCGACCAGGTGCCGTGCTGCTCACCGCGCCCGGCCAGGGCGGTGGCGATGTCGGGCGTCACCTGCGAGGTGGTCCGGGTGCGGGTGCGGATCCGGGCGACGGTGGCCGCCAGCGGTGCGGCGCAGGCGAATTCGACCATCGCCGCCGCCGCGGCGGCGGCGACCCGGCGGGCCTGCTCGCGGTATTCGGGGTCGCTCCAGGTGCCGTCCAGGATCACGGTGCGGCCCTGCGCAAGGCCGCGTCGGGCGGCACCGAGCACCGCCTGGTAGACGGCGTCGATGTTGGCCGGGGCGTAGAGGCCTTCGCCCAGCACGCCGGGTTGCCCACCGATCAGACCGGCCGCGACCATCTCGGCGCGGACGTCGTCGGTGGAGATGACCTGGGCGTCGAGGTGGTCGGCCAGCGCGCGGGCCAGGGTGGTCTTGCCGGTTCCCGGGCCGCCACCCACCAGGATCAGCCGCACCGCGATGGCCCGCAGGTGGGTCAGGGCGATGTCGAGGTGGGCCCGCGCGTCGGCGGCGGACTCATCGCGGCCCTGGGTGTAGCGCACACAGTCCACCTTGGCGCGCACCCCGGCGCGGTAGGCGATGTAGAAGTGCTGCAACGATTCCGGCGCGTCGTCGTGGGCCAGGTCGCGGTAGCGGTCCAGGAAGAACCGAGCTAGATCCGGCCGGCCGAGATATTCCAGGTCCATCGCCAAAAACCCGGCGTCGTCGATGGCGTCCAGGTAGCGCAAGGTGTCGTCGAACTCCAGGCAGTCCAGCAGGGCTGGGCCGTCGGGCAGGCAGAAGATGTCATCGGCCAGCAGGTCGGCGTGGCCGTCGACGATCTTCCCGTCCTCGATCCGGGCGGTGAACAAGGCCCGGTGGGACTCGGTGAATTCCTCGACGCGGCAGCTGATTTCGGTGACATCGTCAGGGTCCAGGCCGGGCACCACCGCGGGCTGTCCCCGGCCGCCGGCGTAGCGGGCCAGTTCGGTGAGGTTCTCCTGCCAGCGGGCCAGCACCGCCTCCACACGCCCCTGGTCGTCGACGTCCGGGCCGCGGTGGGCGCGGGTGTGGAACCGGGCCAGGATCGCTGCGATCGCGGTCAATTCGGCACTCAGGTCGTCGCCGCGGCGGACCATGGTGGCCAACCGCTGCTCGTCGGGGTAGCGGCGCATCACGATCACCGGTTCGGGCGGGCCGCCCGGCGGGAACTGGAAGTGACCCACCCCCAGATAACTGGCCGGGGCCAACCGGCTGTTGAGGGCCACCTCGTGGGCGCAGGCCTGCTCCCGGCTTTCCGGGGTGGAGAAGTCCAGGAAATCGGTGACGACCGGCTTCTTGACTTTGTAGGCCCGCTCACCCAGAAGGATGACCAGCCCGGTGTGCGTCTCGGCGATCTGGGGATGCACGAGGATCATCCTGCCTTTTCGAACCCCCGTGCGCGAGGGTACTAAGCCCTGAACCGGATCCCCGAGGGTTCGGGTCGCGACCCGGTATATTCAACCGACCCCGCGGTCCGATGGTCCGACTTTTGAGGCAGAACTCAGTGGCACGATTTGTGGTTGTTACCCCGGTGTTGAACGGGGCGACCTACATCGAGGCAACACTTGAATCGGTGAGGGTTCAAACAGATCCGGACTGGGTTCACTATCTGGTCGATGGGGGCTCCACCGATGGCACTCTGGAAATCATCGCACGTGCGGTGGCCACGGATCCTCGGCGGCGGCTGGTGACCGGCCAGGACCGCGGGCTCTACGACGCAGTGTTCAAAGGCTTCGAGCGGGCATATGAGGACGGCGAGTTGCAGCCCGAGACCATTTGCGGCTGGCTTGGTTCCGACGATCTGATGATGCCCTGGGCGGTGGCCACCCTGCGGGAGAGGTTCGAGGAGACGCACGCCGAGTGGATGGCGGCCGTCCCGACGATCTGGGACCATGAGGGCAGACTTGCTCTGGTTCTGCGGCCGAATTGGTATCCGCGCCGCCTCATCCGGGCGGGTTTGTTCAATCCGCGCATTCTCGGCGGCATCCAGCAGGAGAGCACCTTCTTCACCTACTCACTGCTGTCGAGGCTGCCCGCCGATACAGCCGAGGCCATCCGCGCGGCCAAGCTCGCCGGCGACTCGTTCCTGTGGCGCGCATTCGCCCGCTACGCCGAACTCGTACCGATACCCGCCACAGTCGCCGGCTACCGGAAGCACGGCGGCAACCTCGTCACTCTCGACGAGGAGCGCTACTACCAGGAGATTCGCGATTCCGGCATCTGGATCCCGCCGGCGTGGCTGGGACGGACGCTGCGACGCGGATACCAGCTGCTCGCACGGCGGGTGACGGGACGGCAGTTGCGCGACGCATCCGAGCGCTTCGAGGCAGGCAACGCGCGGCTGACCGCACCCCCGCGCCTGCACGGACCCAAACCACAATGATGGCGACACAGCCCGCCCGTCAGATGAGAGCTGCCATCAGATCGGTGTTGAAGAAAATGGGCATCGGTGTCGCGCGGTACGGCGAACTGGAAGAACTCAGATCGCGGATTAAGTCGAT
>CAYXBN010000056.1:0-18257 GCA_964463215.1 uncultured Mycobacterium sp.
GCCCAGCCGGCGATCTTCGCCGTCGAAATGGGCCTGGCCCGGCTGTGGCAGTCCTGGGGCATCGAACCCGACGTGGTGCTCGGCCACAGTGTGGGCCAGTACGCGGCGGCATGCGTGGCGGGGGTGTTCAGCCTCGAAGACGGGGCCCGACTGATCGCCGAACGCGGCCGACTGTTCGGCAGCCTGCCGGCGGGTGGCCGCATGGTGGCGGTGTTCGCCGACCCCGATTACGTGCTGCGCGCCGCCGAGCCGTTCCCCAGGGTGTCCGTCGGCGCCTACAACGGGCGCAACACGGTGCTGTCCGGCCCCGGTGAGGATCTGGAACAGATCGTCGCCACCTGCAGCCAGGACGGCGCCCGCTGCACGTGGCTGGAGACCAGCCACGCCTTCCACTCGGAGTTGCTCGACCCCGTTCTCGACGAATTCGAGTCTTTCGCAGCGCAATTCAGCTACGCCTCACCCACCCGCCCGCTGGTGTGCAACCGGACCGGAACGGTGCTGACGGCCGATACGCCGATCAACGCCGGGTACTGGCGTCGGCACTCCCGCCAGCCCGTGCAGTTCACCGAAAGCGTGACCACCGTGGCCGGGTTGGGCTGCTCGGTGCTGATGGAGATCGGCCCGCAACCGATCCTCACCGCGGCCGCGCTGTCGATCTGGCCGGAGACCACCGCTGCGCCGACCACGATCGTGTCGTTGCGCAAGGGCGCCAACGCGCAACGTCAGATCACCGAAGCCCTGGCCTCGACCTACATCTGCGGGCATCGTCCCGACTTCTCAGCCAGGCAGCACACCCCGGGCCGCAAACTGGAACTGCCGACCTATCCGTTCCAGCGCCGCCGTTACTGGCCGAAGTCCTCGGGGATGATCAGCGCCGGCGGCGACGGGGTCCGGATGTCCGGGATCCTCGGCAGCGCCAAGGATCTGGCCTCTGGCGAGACCGTCTACAGCACCGTCCTGTCGGTCAAGACCCAACCTTGGCTGGCCCACCACGTCATCTACGGCACGGTCGTCGTCCCGGGGGCCACCTACGCCGCAATGGCGCTGGCCGCGGCGGGGGCGCCGGCACGGGTCAAGGAAGTGTTCTTCTACGAGCCGATCATCCTGCCCGAGAAGGCATCCCGCGAAGTTCAACTGACTCTGCGGCCGCTCGAGGCCGGTGCCGGCTGGAAGTTCCAGGTGCACAGCCGACCCTACGGGGTCCGGGAAGCCGAATGGTCGCTCAACGCCGACGGAAGCCTGCTGTCCGGGGCCGATTCCGAAGCCCCGACATCGGACACTCCGGTGGAAGAGGCGATCGAGCG
The DNA here is from genome assembly GCA_964463215.1 of uncultured Mycobacterium sp. Lineage (GTDB taxonomy): Bacteria > Actinomycetota > Actinomycetes > Mycobacteriales > Mycobacteriaceae > Mycobacterium. The sequence goes on from CAYXBN010000056.1 coordinate 1,305, forward strand.
GTTGAGTCGCACCAACCCGCAGCAGTTGTTCGAGACGTTCAACGACATGGAACTGGCCTGGGGCCCGACCTGGTCGACGTCACTGAAGTCGCTGTGGATCGGTTCGGGGGAGACCGCCGGGGAGGCGATCGGTGACGTCTCGGTCGGCGAGGAGCTCGCCGAACACCTCGGCAGCGAACCCATCCATCCGGTGCTGCTGGACCTGTGCACCGGGGTGGCCTTCCCGGCCTTCCCGGCATTGCTGGCCGTCGAGCAGGGCGTCTCGGATCTGTTCCTGCCGTTGCGTTATGGACAGGTCGACTTGGTCGAGCGGATGCCCCGGCGGTTCTACTGCCGGGCGCGTTGGCACACCGCCGGCGTGGACGGCGAAACGCACGTCTTCGACATCGACTTCCTCGATCGCGAGGGCCGGCGACTGGGCGGCATCACCGAATTCACCGTCAAGCGGGCCCCGCGCGAGGCACTGCTGCGCGGACTCGGCGGTGACGCGACCCGGCTGCTCTACACCCTCGGCTGGCACGAAGCCGCGGCGCCGGGGAGTCCCGAATCCGGCACTGACAGCGCACCCGCGGCCGGCACCTGGCTGGTCGCCGGATTCGACCCGGCCGGCTTCGACGCGATCACCCGCCAACTCACCGATGCCGCCGTGGTCGATCCCGCCGAGGATCCGCAGGCCTGGCAGCAGGCGTTCGCCGACGCCGCCGAACGCGGCACGCCAGTCACCGGGATCGTCTGGCGCAGTTCCGGACACCCCGACGCCGACGGACCGACCGCGGCGCTGTCCGCGCGCCTGGAAGCCCAGATCAGCGCTGCGCTGGGCGCCGCCCAGACCGCCCTGGCTCAAGACAAACTGAATCTGGCCGGTGGACTGTGGATGGTGACCGATCGAGCCGTGGCCACCGAACCCGGCGAGCCGGTCAACCCGGTCAACGCCGCGCTGTGGGGGCTTGGCCGCACCATCATCGCCGAGCAGCCGACGCTGCGCTGCTGTCTCGTCGACTGCGACGAGTCCGAGGAATCATTGGACTGGCTGGCCGGCGCACTCGGCACGGCCGTCGTCGAGCCGGAGATCGCGCTGCGGCAGGGGCGGTTCCTGGTTCCCCGGCTGCTGCATTGGGCGCGCAGCGGCCACCTACCGATGCCACGCAGCGATGACTACGTGCTGGCCCCGACCGAACGCGGCGCCATCGACAACCTGCGTCTGACCGAGGCCGAGGTCGCGCCGCCGGCCCCCAACGAGGTCCAGGTCCGGATCGAGGCCGCGGGGTTGAACTTCCGCGACGTGCTCAACGTGCTGGGCCTGTATCCGGGCGATCCCGGTCCGATCGGCGGCGACCTGTGCGGCATCGTCACCGAACTCGGGTCCGAGGTGAGCGGCTATCACGTCGGACAGCGGGTGTTCGGCTCGATGCAGGGCGCGTTCGCCAGTCGACTCAACGTGCCGGTGCAGTTGCTCGCACCGGTGCCTGCCGGCGTCGACCCGGTCGGCGCGGCGACGATACCGGCGGCCGCGCTCACCGCCCGGCTGGCCTTCGACTGGGCCAAGCTGCGGCCCGGGGATCGGGTGCTCATCCACGCTGCCAGCGGCGGGGTGGGTATGGCGGCGATCCAACTGGCCCGCCATCACGGAGCCACCGTTTTCGCCACCGCCAGCGCCTACAAGCGCTCGACGCTGCGGGCGATGGGTGTGGAGTATGTCTACGACTCGCGCACAACGGATTTCGCCGATCAGATCCTGGCCGATACCGACGGCGCGGGCGTCGACGTGGTGCTCAACAGCCTGACCAACGAGGGCTTCATCGAGGCGACGGTTCGGGCCACCGCCGTCGGCGGCCGGTTCGCCGAGATCGCCAAGCGCGATATCTGGACGACCGAACAGATGGCTACGGCGCGGCCGGACATCAACTACGAGATCGTCGCATTGGACGTGACGATGATGACCGACCCCGACCACATCCAGCGACTGATGGCCGAGGTGTCCGACGGGTTGGCTCAAGGCCAGTGGACGCCGGTGCCCGCCGAGGTCTATCCGCTCACCGAGGCCAAGGCCGCGTTCCGGCGCATGCAACAGGCGCGGCACATCGGCAAGATCGTGGTGCAGATGCCCAAACCGCTCCAGCCGCGCGCGGATCGGAGCTATCTGGTGACCGGCGGCCTCGGTGCGCTCGGCCTGCACACCGCCGGCTACCTGGCCCAACTCGGCGCCGGCGACATCGTGCTGACCAGCCGCAGCGCCCCGGACGCCGATGCCGAACGGGCGATCGCCGCCATCATCGAACGTTTCCACTGCCGGGTGCACGTCTTCCCGGCCGACATCGGCGACGAGTCCGAGGTCGCCGCCCTGCTGGGCCGAATCCGGGCGGAGTTGCCGCCGCTGGCCGGGGTGGCTCACCTGGCCGGCGTCCTCGACGATGCGTTGTTGCCGCAGCAGAACCTCGACCGGTTCCGGATGACGTTGCGGCCCAAGGCGCTCGGCGCCCACCATCTGCACCGGCTGACGGCGCAGGACGATCTGGACTTCTTCGTCCTGTTCTCGTCGGCGTCGGCGGTGCTCGGTTCGCCGTCGCAGGCCAACTACGCGTGCGCCAACGCCTTGCTCGACGGCTTGGTCGCGCACCGCAGGTCCAAGGGGCTGCCGGCCACCGCCGCGAACTTCGGGCCGTGGGGCCGCGGCGGGATGGCCAGTTCGCAGGCCGCCCTGGCCAACCTCAGCGCCCAGGGCATGATGCCGCTGGAGCCCTCGGCGGCACTGGCGGCGCTGAGCGAAGTGATCCGGCACGGCACCGGTCAGGCGACGGTGCTCAAAGCCAACTGGCAGCGCACCGCGAAGATGCTGGGCGGCATCCGCCCGCCGCTTCTGGATCAGGTGTTGCCCACCGACGACAGCTCCTCAGCCGGGGACAGCGAGTTGCTCCGCAAACTCCAGGAGATCCCGGTCGCCCAACGGGCCGCCTTCATCACCGAGTTCCTCCAGAAGGAGGTCCAGGGATTCCTGCGGCTTGCCCAACCACCGGCCGCGACGAGCAGGTTCCTGGACCTCGGCACCGATTCGCTGATGGCGGTCGAACTGCGCAACCGGCTGTTCGGTCAGTTCGGCGGCAAGTTCGACATCACCCCGACCGCGGTCTTCGACTACCCGACGATCGGGGAACTCGCTGAGCACCTGGTCTCGCAACTGCCCGATTCCGAGCAGCCGCCTGGCAGTCATCGGCCGAGCGACGAGCCCGGGGTCGAGTCGCCGGACTGAGTCCTCAGCTTGCGACGGCACGACGAAAGGTCAACCTGTCGAACTCCCGCCCGTACTCGTCAACGGCGGTGACGTCCATCTCACTGACCAGTGTTCCCGGTCGCACGTCTACCCGGATGAAGGCGTAATCGCGGAAGCGGACCCGAGACCAGGTGGCGGCCTCGAGTTGCTTGCTGCCATCGGCAGCCCAGACGTAGCTGCCGGGCGCAGCCATGGCGGTGACCACCCTGCCGCGGTAGCTCTCCGGTGCGCCCGCCGGAAACGAGTATCGCGGCCTGCCGCCGGAGCCTACGGTGTAGTAGACGGTTCCGTCCGTTTCCGGGTAGACGATCCCGTTGTCCTCGGCCACCTTGCTGGGCACTCCGTTGCGGATCGGATCGGAACGCTCGAAGGCGTGGTTGTGCGCCTGCAGAACGAGGTCCACCCGGTGCCGATCGAACAACCCGGCCCAGGCCGCACGAACACCGCCGTCGCTGGCGTGCGCCTCGACGGTGGAGTAGGCGCAGTGGTGGAAGAAACAAACCAGAAAGTCGATGTCGGGGTTTGCTCGATGGGCTGCCAGCGTGGAGTCCACCCAACTGTTCTGGGTGCCGCCGGAGTAGCCGGTATTGGCGGTGATCTCGTAGCTGACATCGTTGGCGTCCAGCGAGAGCACGGCAACGTTTCCGTAGGTGAAGGAGTACACCGAAGGGCACCGGGCCGGCCCGTTCGTCGGGAACTGCATCCTGGCCAGGTGCCCGCCGTAACCGTGCACCGGGTAAGCAGCCTCCATATCGTGGTTGCCGGTCGCGAACATCCACGGGGTGCCGGCCGCACTGGGCTCGATCGACCCGAGATACACGTCCCAGACGAATGGGTTGAACTTGTCGAATCCGCTGGGTGGGTCGCCGCTGCGCAGGAACGTCGGCGGCTTACCCGCACCACTGGGATCCGCATAGGCGATGTCTCCGGCCAGCACGTGGAAGTCCGGTCGGGACAGCATGATCTGGTTCAGCACATTCCCGGCGTGATCGACAGAAGGGTCGTTGTCGGGCTTGTAGTAGCGGTTGTCATAGCTGCCGGGGACCAGCCCCGGCGGCAGCAGTGGTGTGTCGTCGGCCCCCTGATCACCCATCATGGTGAAGCGGAACCAGCCCATCGCGCCGCGGGTGCTCGGCATCGCCGTCCAGACCGATGACACCGGCCCCAGGAAGTCGTTCGCGGACCTCCATCGGTAAAAGTGCGGTGTTCGTCCCGGCAACCCGTCGAGCGGGACGTGGGCGTAGAACTGCTCGGCAGCAAGGACTCCGTCGGACCCGTCCGGGATCTGGGTGAGCAGGTTGCGAACCTCGGCCTCAACGGTCGCACCGAGTCCCGGAGTCGGACCGTGATCGAGGTACACCCTGGCTGGCCCGGGATTCCGGGATAACTGGGCGGCAAACCGAAGTTGGCTGGCTGCGTCGTTGCCGAATCCGACCCGCCGGTTAGCCACCGTCAGCGGCGCCTCCTGCGCGTAGGCGCGGGATCCGAAGGGGGAGCCGCCCAGCGCTGCAAGCGCCGCCACCGCGGCCGATCCCCGAACAAAATTTCGGCGCGAGACCCGGTGCCGTCGCAGATAGTGCTGATGCCATTCGTTCTGCTCGGCCATGGTCATCGTGCCTGCCAGTGCCGACGGGATCCCGGTGTCGGGAAACTCGTTGGAGACGTTCGCGCTCATCCGCCGATCATGAGGCCCATCAGCGAACCGCCGGCCAAGGGCAGGTGAACAATCATGGCTTCCCTCAGCAGATCCGACCGCCGCCCTCCGGAGGGATGCAGTGGATCACAGCCGCTTGCAATTAGGTCACAAAATGTATAGCTTGAAGCATGTTACTGGTGGGTAACTTGTATCGAGTACCCAACCCCTGTGTGGCGTTCTCACCGAGGAGGAATTGTGGGCCACTACAAGAGCAATGTTCGCGACCAGGTCTTCAACCTGTTCGAGGTATTCGGAGTCGACGAGGCCCTCGGAAAGGGCCCGTTCGCCGACCTCGACGCCGACACCGCCACGGAGATGCTGGGCGAGATGGCCCGGCTGGCCGAGGGTCCGCTCGCCGACTCCTTCGTCGAAGGTGACCGCAACCCGCCAGTATTCCACCCCGACACCCACACGGTGACCCTGCCGGAGAGCTTCAAGAAGTCCGTGCACGCCTTCATCGAGGGCGGCTGGGACAAGGTCGCCCTGGTCGAGGAACTCGGCGGCATTCCCGCCCCCAAGGCGCTGCTGTGGGCCGTGCACGAGCACGTCCTCGGCGCCAACCCCGCGGTGTGGATGTACGCCGGGGGCGCCGGATTCGCGCAGATCTTCTACCACCTCGGCACCGAGGAGCAGAAGAAGTGGGCCGTCCTGGCCGCCGAGCGGGGCTGGGGCGCCACCATGGTGCTCACCGAGCCGGATGCCGGTTCCGACGTCGGCGCGGGCCGCACCAAGGCGGTCAAGCAGGAAGACGGCTCCTGGCACATCGAAGGGGTGAAGCGGTTCATCACCTCCGCCGACTCCGACGACATGTTCGAGAACATCATGCATCTGGTGCTGGCCCGCCCCGAGGGCGCCGGCCCGGGAACCAAGGGTCTGTCGCTGTTCTTCGTCCCCAAGTTCCACTTCGACCCGGAGACCGGCGAGCCCGGCGAACGCAACGGTGCCTTCGTGACCAACGTCGAGCACAAGATGGGCCTCAAGGTGTCGGCCACCTGCGAGCTGACCTTCGGCCAGCACGGCATTCCGGCCAAGGGCTGGCTCGTCGGTGAGGTGCACGACGGCATCGCCCAGATGTTCGACGTGATCGAACAGGCCCGAATGATGGTGGGCACCAAGGCGATTGCCACACTGTCCACCGGATACCTCAACGCCTTGGAGTACGCCAAGGACCGGGTCCAGGGTGCGGATCTGACCCAGATGATGGACAAGACGGCCCCGCGGGTGACCATCACCCACCACCCGGACGTTCGCCGCAGCCTGATGACCCAGAAGGCCTACGCCGAGGGAATGCGCGCGGTGTACCTGTTCACCGCCACCTATCAGGACCCCACCGTGGCCGAGGCACTGCACGGGGTCGACGCCGAACTGGCGTTCAAGGTCAACGACCTGATGCTGCCGATCGTCAAGGGCTGCGGTTCCGAGCAGGCCTACGCCAAACTGACCGAAAGCCTCCAGACCCTCGGCGGTTCGGGCTTCCTGCAGGACTATCCGATCGAGCAGTACATCCGCGACGCCAAGATCGACTCGCTCTACGAGGGAACCACGGCCATCCAGGCCCAGGACTTCTTCTTCCGGAAGATCATCCGGGACAAGGGTGTGGCTCTGGCTCACGTCGCCGGGCAGATCGAGGAGTTCGTCAAGAACGAGTCCGGCAACGGCCGGCTCAAGACCGAACGGGCTCTGCTCAAGACCGCACTGGAGGATGTCCAGGGCATGGCGGCTGCGCTGACCGGATACCTGATGGCCGCGCAGGAGGACCCCAAGAGCATCTACAAGGTGGGCCTGGGTTCGGTGCGCTTCCTGATGAGCGTCGGCGACCTGGTCATGGGTTGGTTGCTGCTTCGCCAGTCGGCAGTGGCGCTGGCCGCCCTAGACGCCGGTGCGTCGGGGGCCGACCGTTCCTTCTACGAGGGCAAGGTCGCCACGGCGTCGTTCTTCGCGAAGAACTTCCTTCCGCTGCTCAGCGGCACCCGCCAGGTGGTGGAGGCGCTGGACAACGAGATCATGGAACTCGACGAAGCCGCGTTCTGAGTTGCTTGGCTGACGGCCCCGGGATCCCTGGATCCCGGGGCCGTCACTTTTCCGCTGGTCGCCATCCCGTGGCGCTGATCGCGCGCCGACGCTCTCCAGCCGAGTGAGGAACCCTGCAGGGGTTCACTCGCACTTCGTCTGCGTGGCGCCTCAGTCGATCCGGCCAAGCCACGGATGTCGGGGGACGGGGCGGCCCACTGTTAGCTGGACGTCACTCGATGTGGACCGACCGATGGTCGAAATGACAGTGGCAGGCAACCGTCAGGATCTGTCAGATTCTGTGTCGCCGAACCGAAGCGCCAGCTCAGACAGGTCTTCAAGGCCGGGCCGGGAGCCCTGCCGGTGGAATGGGACCTAAGCCCCTTACCGCACGCGCCGGTTTTGCTACCGTCGGTGCTGTGTCTGCTCCGCAGGACAAGCCCGGAAACGGCAACGGCAAGCCACCGTTCGGACGTAACCCGTTGACCAACATCGTCGGACCGCTCACCGGGTCCTTGGTCAAAGCGGGCGGCTATTACGCCCGGTCATGGAGCGCCTATCTGGGCGGGGCCGACAGCGAACTACCCAAGGCTCGGCCCACCCTGGCGCTGGCCACGCACGCGTTACGCGATGAACTCGTCCTCGTCGGACTGCTGTGGCGGCGCCCACTGAGCGATCCGGCCGCCTACGCGGAGATCAACCGCGAGATTCACGAGGCGGTCGACTTCTACTCCGAAGGCGGCTGGCTGGACAAGCCGCAGAGCTATTTCACCGCCCCGAGCGCACCGTCGGAGGTGTCGATTAGGTCCTTCACCAACCGGGGTCGGACCCATGAACGCATCACCTTCGACAGCGACTACGAACCCCACCCGGGCGAACCGGGGGCGCAGCGCTGGATGAGCTACACCGGCAATCGACGTGACTACGCGTTGATGCTGCGCCACCGTGAACGCGGGGAGTCCCGGCCCTGGCTGGTCTGTGTGCACGGCACCGAAATGGGCCGCGCGGAACTGGATTTGACCCTCTTCCGGGCGTGGCACCTGCATGAAGACCTCGGCCTCAACGTCATCCTGCCGGTGCTGCCGATGCACGGGCCACGCGCCCGCGGACTGCCCAGGGGGGCGGTCTTCCCCGGCGAAAACGTCATGGACGACGTGCACGGCACGGCCCAGTCCGTGTGGGACGTCCGGCGGATGATCGCCTGGATTCGGTCTGAGCAACCGGACGCCCGGATCGGCCTGAACAGCATCTCACTGGGCGGCTATATCGCGGCGCTGGTGGCCAGCCTCGACGATGACCTGAACTGCGCCATTCTCGGCGTTCCACCGTCGAATCTGGTCGAGTTGCTGGGCCGGCACTCGGGCCTGTCCAAAGACGACCCGCGGCGGAAGACCCTCGAGTTGGCCAAACCGATCGGTCAGATGGTCTCCCCGCTGTCGATGGAGCCCAAGGTGCCGCCGAAAGGCCGGTTCATCTACGCCGGGGTGGCGGATCGCATCGTCCATCCCCGGCAGCAGGTCATCCAGTTGTGGGAGCACTGGGGCCGGCCGGACATCGGCTGGTACCGGGGCGGGCACACCGGGTTCTTCCAGGCCCGACCGGTGCAGCGATACGTCGACGCCGCACTCATGCAGTCCGGCTTAGCCGACGCCCCTGACGCCTAGGGTGACCGACGCTGGATACCCCGCCGACCCAGCGTCGGCCACCTCTGAGCTGCGGACGCTCCGCGTGACCGCCGGGTCGGGGGATCAGACGGCAACGCGGAGGCATCCATAACCACGGTTACCCTGACCGCGGGGCGGCCAAACCCCTTGCGGCTCACGCCTCGAGGATCGCTGTCACACCCTGACCGCCGGCGGCGCAGATGGAGACCAGCCCCCGAACCGGCCGTGCCGTCTCAGCCCTCTTCTGAGCCAGTTGCTTGGCCAGTTGGGCCACGATGCGTCCCCCGGTGGCGGCGAACGGGTGACCGGCGGCCAGCGAGGACCCGTTGACATTGAGCCTGCTGCGGTCAATCGGCCCGAGGGCGGCGTCCAGGCCCAGTCGCTCTTTGCAATACTCCTCGGACTCCCAGGCCTGCAGATGGGCCAAAACCACCGAGGCGAACGCCTCGTGGATTTCGTAGAAGTCAAAGTCCTGCAGGCTCAACCCGTTTCGGGCCAGCAGTCGCGGCACCGCGTAGGTGGGCGCCATCAGCAGACCGTCCGCCCCGCCGACATAATCGACTGCTGCGGTCTCGGCGTCGACGAAGTAGGCCAGCGGGGTGTGCCCGTGATCGGCGGCCCACTGCTCACTGGACAGCAGGGCCACCGACGCCCCGTCGGTCAGTGGTGTGGAGTTGCCGGCCGTCATGGTGGCGTCGCCGCCCTTGACCCCGAACACCGGTCGCAGCGTGGCCAGTTTCTCCACCGAGGCGTCAGCCCGCAGGTTGTTGTCGCGGTATAGGCCGAGGAATCCGGTGACCAGGTCGTCGAAAAAACCACGGTCATAAGCCGCCGCCATATTGCGGTGGCTGGCCGCCGCCAGTTCGTCCTGATCGACCCGCTTGATGCCCATCCGCTTGGCCGTGATGGCGGCGTGCTCGCCCATCGACATCCCGGTGCGCGGTTCACCGTTGGTCGGGATCTCGACGCCCACCGCCGCCGGCAACCGGCCGACAAGCTTGATCCGTTCCAAGTTGGACTTCGAGCGCCGCAGCCCCAGCAGCGACCGTCGCAGGGTGTCTCCCAACCCGATCGGCGCATCGGAGGTGGTGTCCACCCCGCCGGCGGCGGCCACCTCGTAGCGTCCTGCCGCGATGCCGTCGGCCGCGGCGATCGCGGCCTGCAGTCCGGTCCCGCAGGCCTGCTGGAGATCGAACGCGGGGGTGTACGGCGACAACGCGGTGCCCAGCACCGACTCCCGCATCAGATTGAAGTCGCGGCTGTGTTTGAGCACGGCGCCGCCGATGACCGCGTCCAGTCGTTGGCCGTCCAACCCGAACCGGTCGATCAGTCCGGCGAGGGCGGCGGTGAACATGTCCTGATTCGAGGCTTCGGCGTAGGCACCGTCGGACCGCGCGAACGGGATGCGGTTGCCGCCTAGGACGGCGACCCGCCGTCGACCCGGGTCGGGTCGGGTGGGATCTGCCACGTCAAAACCTTCCACTGCTCCGGTGTCGAGGGGGACGGTCCCCCATCCTACCCGCCGTTCTTACTCTGGAGTAAGTTCGTGGCGAAGATGCTCCCGCGAACCCGCTCCTGAAAGGCGATCGACGTGGCCCCCACGAGCTCCGACCTGATCTCCCAGGTGATGAACTCCGCACCGGGATCCTTCCTGGCCAAGCAACTGGGTGTTCCGGCACCCGAGACGCTGCGCCGGTACCGCCCGGGTGAACCGCCCCTGGCCGGGTCTCTGCTGATCGGCGGTCCGCCCGGGCGGCTGGCCGAGCCGGTGCGGGCCGCGCTGGCCGATGACTACGAGATCGTCGGCAACAACCTGGGGGGCCGATGGGCGGACACCTTCGGCGGCCTGGTGTTCGACGCCACCGGGATCGCCGACCCCGCCGCGCTGCGCGGCCTCTACGAGTTCTTCACCCCCCTGCTGCGCAACCTGGGGCCCTCGGCGCGGGTGGTGGTCCTGGGCAGCACCCCTGAGGAGGTGACCGACACCTCCGAGCACATCTGTCAGCGCGCTCTCGAGGGCTTCACCCGGTCGTTGGGCAAGGAGTTGCGCCGGGGAGCCACCGCAGCGCTGGTCTACGTCTCCCCCGATGCCAAGCCGGCGGCCACCGGTTGCGAGTCCACCCTGCGGTTCATCCTCTCGGCCAAGTCGGCCTACGTTGACGGGCAGGTGTTCCGCGTCGGCGCCGCCGACTCGCACCGGCCGGTGGACTGGAACCAACCGCTGGCCGGCAAGGTCGGCATCGTCACCGGGGCCGCCCGCGGGATCGGCGCCACCATTGCCGAGGTCTTCGCCCGTGACGGCGCCCGGGTGGTGGCCGTCGACATCGAGGATTCCGCGCAGGCCCTCGGAGAGACCGCCGGCCGGGTCGGCGGCACCGCGCTGGCCCTCGACGTCACCGCCCCCAACGCGGTCGACCACATCACCGCCCATCTGCGCGAGCACTACTCCGACTTCAACGGGGGCCGGGCCGACATCCTGGTCAACAATGCCGGCATCACCCGCGACAAGCTGCTCGCCAACATGGACGATGCGCGATGGGACGCCGTGATCGCGGTGAATCTCATTGCGCCACTGCGGCTCACCGAAGGCCTTGTCGACAACGGCAGTATCGGCGAGGGCGGCCGGGTGATCGGCCTGTCGTCGATGGCGGGCATCGCCGGCAACCGGGGCCAGACCAACTACGCCACCACCAAAGCCGGGATGATCGGCATCACCGAGGCGCTGGCACCGCGGCTGGCCGAGCGGGGCATCACCATCAACGCCGTCGCCCCCGGATTCATCGAGACCGCGATGACGGCGGCGATCCCACTGGCCACCCGGGAGGTCGGACGTCGGCTGAATTCCCTCTACCAGGGCGGCGAGCCGGTCGACGTCGCGGAAACCATCGCTTACTTCGCCAGCCCGGCCTCCAATGCCGTCACCGCCAATGTGATCCGGGTGTGCGGCCAAGCCATGCTGGGGGCGTGATGTCGATCATCCGGGCCGCCGTGGGCGCGTTGCCCTTCCTCCCCCGCGGGGACCGTCTCCCCGACCGGGTCATCGACTTCGGCGATCTGGCGATCGACCGTGCCAACGTCGCCGCCTACGCCGCCGTCACCGGACTGCGTTACGGCGACCACGTCCCGGTCACTTATCCGTTCGTCCTGACCTTCCCGTCGGTGATGTCACTGCTCACCGGTTTCGACTTCCCGTTCCCGGCCGTCGGCGCGGTGCACGTGGAGAACCACATCACCGCCTACCGGCCGATCGCGGTCACCGACACCCTCGGCGTGAAGGTGCATGCCGAGAACCTGCGGGAACACCGCAAGGGCCTGCTCGTCGACCTCGTCAGCGCGGTCGCCGTCGGCAACGAACCCGCCTGGCATCAGGTCGCCACCTTCCTTCATCAGCAGCGCACCAGCCTGTCCGACCAGCCCAAGCCCGAACCGGCACCGGCCCGGAAACCGCCCGCCCCCAACGGGATCCTGAAGATCACCCCCGCGCAGATCCGCCGCTACGCCGCCATCAGCGGCGACCGCAACCCGATTCACACTAGCGCAGTCGGCGCCAAACTCTTCGGCTTCCCCACCGTGATCGCACATGGGATGTTCAGTGCGGCAGCGGTTTTGGCCAACATCGAGGGGCAGTTCCCGGATTCGTTACGGTATTCGGTGAAGTTCGGCAAACCGGTGGTACTGCCGGCCAGTGCCGGACTGTACGTCCACCGGGTGACCGGCGGTTGGGACATCGCTGTGCGCAACATGGCCAAGGGCTACCCGCACCTGACTGCGACGGTGCGCGCACTGTAGGGAGCCGTTTAGGAGATCGGCGCGCCCTTCTCGGCGGGAACACCCTTGAGGCCGCGCCAGAACAGGTTGATGAGCAACTCGGCGGCGTCGTCGACGTCGGTGTCACCGACACTGACCCGCGCCGCCACCGCCTCACCGGCCCCCACCAGCGCGACGGCAGTCATATGAAAGTCACTGCGCGGGTCGGGATTACGGGTACCGGACTCTAGCAGTCGGGCCACCAGGTCGATGATCCTCTCGCGGCCTTCCCGGACGGTGTGCGCGTAGGCCTGCGAACTGGTCGCCTGGGTGTACAGCACGATCCAGGACGCGCGGTTGGCGTCGATGTAATGCAGTACCGACCCGATCGTGGTGCGGAGCAACTCCCGCGGGCTCTGCGTGAAGTCGATGTCGGACCGCACCGCGTCGATGAACCGACCCAACTCCCGGTTCAGGCAGGCGCCGAACAACTCCTCCTTGGATCCGTAATACAGGTACAGCATCGGCTTGGAGATCTGCGCCCGCGCGGCGATGGCGTCCATGGACGTCTCGTGGTAGCCGTTGGCGGAGAACATCTGCACGGCGGCGTCGAGCATCTGTTGCTCGCGCACCGCGCGCGGCAACCGTTTGGTGCCCCCGGCCGCCATCCCCGTGCGCTTTCGGCTCGGCCCGACTACCCGCCGCAGCGCGCGCTGGGACCTTTGATCCCGGCCATCCGAAGCACCGAACCGTCGACCGCCGGCATCGCCAATTCGCCCGCCTCGACCGCACTTTCCAGCCGGTCGAGCACCGCGGGCACCTCATCGGTGGTGATCCACAGCGCCACGTCCGAACCGGCCTGCAGGGCCCGCAGCACCGCATCGGCCACGCCGTAGCGCGAGTTGATGGCGGCCATGCTGGACAGGTCGTCGGAGAAGATCGGCCCGTTGAAGCCCGGACCGCCGTAGCCACCGCTGCGCAGCAGGTTCACCGCGGCCGGGCTCAGGCTGGCCGGGGTGTTACCGGTCAGTCCCGGAACCTCCAGGTGGCCGAGCATCACACCGACCGGACCCTGGGCGGTGAGGGTCTGGTAGGGCACCAGGTCGCGGGTCATCAAGGCGTCCAACGGAGGGGTGGTCACCACCCCGGCGGTGTGCGAGTCACCGGAACCCTGGCCGTGGCCGGGGAAATGCTTGAGCACCGGCAGCACGCCGGCGTCGCGCAGACCGCGGGCGAACGCACCGGCGTAGGCGGTGACGGTGGCCGGGTCCGACGAGAACGACCGGTCACCGATGACGGTGTTGTCGGCTTGATCGGAGACGTCGACGACGGGGGCGAAGTCGATCGTGATCCCCATGCCGCGCATCTGCTGCCCGCGAGTCAATCCCAATTGGTAGACCTCGTCGGGTGTGCTGGTCTGCGCCAGGGTGCGCGCCGGGGGGATCGCTCCGATCAGCGAGGAAAGCCGGGACACCCGGCCACCCTCCTCATCGACGCTGACCGCCAGGGGCAGCGGACCCAGATTGGAGATCTGGGCCATGGTCCCGTCGCTGAGCATCGACAGGTCGGTCCAACTGCCGATCATGATGCCGCCGACGTGATGGGTACCCACCACCGCCTTCGCGTCGGCCGCATTGCGGACACCCACCATCAGGGTCTGGGCCAGTTTGTCGCGGGTCGACATCGAGGCCAGCATCGCCGCACCGTCACCGCAGGCCGGCGGCGCCGGGGCGGCCGGCGGCGTCAGCGGACCGGACAGCGGCGTCACCGCGGCCGATTCAGCGCCGATCGCCGAGTCCGAAGACGGGGCGGCGGTGGTCTCTGCGGGTGCCGAGCAGGCCGTCAGAACCATCGGCACGGCCATCCACGCCGCCACGGTACGAAGAGAGAGCAGGCTAGTGAGCATCCGCACATGCTGTCATGTGCTCGGCTCGAGTCAAACCGAGGTCGCCTCGCCGGAGCCGTCTCATGCTAGGTTCACCGGCAGAGTTCACTGCCGTTCCATGCCCGTCCATGCCCGCGACCTGCGACTAACCTAGGAGAGCCGACGATGACCCGGTTCGTGGTGCCCGCCGCCGCCAGCGTTGTGGTCGGTCTGCTGCTCGGGGCCGCCTCGGTGTTCGGGGCGACCCTGATGATTCAGCAGGACACCAAGCCGGCACTGCAACCGGGCGATCCGGCCTCGTCGGTCCTCAACCGAGTCGAGTACGGCAACCGCGGCTGACCTGAACACGTCGATTACGGAGCAACCCGCCGCCGCACCGTTGGCCCGGCGTTGGCTGGCCGCAGTGTTCGGCGTCGCCCTGCTGCTGTGCTTTCTGCAGGCGCCGGGACTCATCGCGCCGGACACCAAGCTGGACCTCACCGCCAACCCGGCGCAGTTCCTGGCCCGGGCCGCCAATCTGTGGAACAGCGATCTGCCGTTCGGCCAGGCCCAGAACCAAGCCTACGGCTACCTGTTCCCGCACGGGGCGTTCTTCCTGCTGGGCGACGCCGTGGGACTGCCCGGGTGGGTGATTCAGCGGCTGTGGTGGGCGCTGCTGCTGACCGCAGGCTTCTGGGGCCTGCTACGGGTCGCGGAGACGCTGGGCATCGGCACCCGCACCTCGCGTCTGGTCGCCGCGGGCGCCTTCGCGCTGTCCCCGAGGGTGTTGACGACCCTGGGCTCGATCTCCTCGGAAACCCTGCCGATGATGCTCGCGCCATGGGTGTTGCTGCCGGTGATCCAGGCCCTGCGCCCAGAGAGCGGGACAGACCCGGGGCCGGGTACCGAGACCTCGCTGCGGGTCTACGCCGGTCGGGCCGGGATCGCGCTGGCCCTGATGGGGGCGGTCAACGCGGTGGCCAGCCTGGCCGGTTGTCTGCCCGCGCTGATCTGGTGGGCCGCTCACCGCCCCAACCGGCGGTGGTGGCGCTTCACCGGGTGGTGGGCGCTGGCGACCGCGCTGGCAGTGAGTTGGTGGGTGGTCGCGCTGATCTTGCTCGGCCGGATCAGCCCCCCGTTTCTGGACTTCATCGAATCCTCTGGGGTGACCACTCAGTGGACCTCCCTCACCGAGACGCTGCGCGGAACGTCGGCCTGGACCCCCTTTGTCGCGCCCACCGCCACCGCGGCCGCGTCGCTGGTCACCCAACCGGTCATGGTGCTGGCCACCGTGCTGGTGGCCGCCGGCGGTTTGGCCGGCCTGGCGCTGCGCTCGATGCCGGCCCGGGGACGGCTGGTCACCATGCTGCTGGTCGGCCTGGTGCTGCTGACCGCCGGATACGCCGGTGGTCTCGGCTCACCGGTGGCGCAGACGGTGCAGCACTTCCTCGACGCCGCCGGGGCCCCACTGCGCAATGTACACAAACTCGAACCGGCGATCCGGATCCCCATCGTCTTGGGGGTGGCACACCTTCTCGGCCGGATCCCGTTGCCCGGCAGCGCTTCCCGACCGGTGTGGGTCCGGGCGTTCTCTCATCCGGAGGACGACAAACGGGTCGCCGCCGGGATCGTGGTGCTGACCGCGTTGCTGGTCGCCACGTCGCTGGCATGGTCGGGCCGGCTCACCCCGCCGGGCGCCTTCCGCGCCATCCCGGACTATTGGCAGCAGGCGGCGGACTGGCTGACCGCGAATAACACCGGCGAACCGACCCCGGGTCGGGTGCTGGTGGTACCGGGCGCCCCGTTCGCCAACCAGGTTTGGGGCCACAGCCGCGATGAACCCTTGCAGGTCCTCGGCGAATCCCCCTGGGGGGTGCGCGATTCCATCCCGTTGACCCCGCCGCAGACCATCCGTGCGCTGGACTCGGTCCAGCGGCTGTTCGCCGCGGGCCGGCCGTCGGCGGGGCTGGCCGACACCCTGCTGCGCCAGGGCATCTCCTACATCGTGCTGCGCAACGACTTGGATCCGGAGACCTCACGTTCGGCGCGGCCCCTGCTGGTGCACCGGGCGATCGACGGATCACCGGGGCTGCACAAAGTTGCCGAATTCGGGGAAGAGGTCGGCGCGGGGGTTGTCGAGGGTTTCATCAGTGACAGCGGTCTGCGTCCATTGTTCCCGGCCATCGAGATCTACCAGGTAACCGCCGACCGGGTCGTCACCAACCCGGGGGCACCTTATCTGGTCGACGCCAACGCCATGACCCGGGTGAGCGGCGGCCCAGAGTCGTTGCTGCGCATCGACTCCCGACGGCGTCAACTCGGCCTGCCTGCGCTGGGGCCGATGGTGCTCACAGCCGACGCGCGCCGGGCCGGGCTGACCGATCCGACGGGCCGGGGGGTGATCGTGACCGACACCCCGGTGGACCGGGAGACCGACTACGGACGCGTCGACGACCACTCCTCGGCGGTTCGGGCCGACGGGGACCGGCGCAACACCTTCAACCGGGTGCCCGACTATCCGGTGCCCGGCGCCGATCTGGTCGCAGGGCAGTGGACGGGCGGGCGGTTGAGCGCCTCGAGTTCCTCCTCGGACGCCACCACCCTGCCCAACGTCTCACCGGCCAGCAGCCCGGTCGCCGCCGTCGACAAGGACTCGGCGACCGCCTGGGTGTCCAATTCGCTGCAACCGGCGATCGGCCAGTGG
>CAYXBN010000057.1:0-17847 GCA_964463215.1 uncultured Mycobacterium sp.
CTGATCGTCTCGCCGCCCAAGGCCGGCAAGACCACGATCATGCAGGACATCGCCAACGCGATCACCAAGAACAACCCGGAGTGCCACCTGATGGTGGTCCTCGTCGACGAGCGGCCCGAAGAGGTCACCGACATGCAGCGTTCGGTCAAGGGTGAGGTCATCGCCTCGACCTTCGACCGGCCGCCGTCAGACCACACCCAGGCCGCCGAATTGGCCATCGAGCGGGCCAAGCGACTGGTCGAACAGGGCAAGGACGTCGTCGTCCTGCTCGACTCGATCACCCGCCTGGGCCGCGCCTACAACAACGCATCACCGGCGTCCGGGCGCATCCTGTCCGGCGGTGTGGACTCCACCGCGCTCTACCCGCCCAAGCGGTTCCTCGGCGCGGCCCGCAACATCGAGCACGGCGGGTCGCTGACCATCATCGCCACCGCGATGGTCGAGACCGGCTCCACCGGCGACACGGTGATCTTCGAGGAGTTCAAGGGCACCGGCAACGCCGAACTCAAACTGGACCGCAAGATCGCCGAGCGCCGGGTGTTCCCGGCCGTCGACGTCAACCCGTCGGGCACCCGCAAGGACGAGTTGCTGCTCTCCCCGGACGAGTTCGCCATCGTGCACAAGCTGCGCCGGGTGCTCTCCGGACTCGACAGCCACCAGGCCATCGACCTGCTGATGAGCCAGCTGCGCAAGACCAAGAACAACTACGAGTTCCTGGTCCAGGTCTCCAAGACCGCCCCCGGCATGGCCGACGTCGACTGACGCAATGCGCTCTCGTGTCGAGACTGCACTGACGCGGCAGGAGCGCGAGTTCGCCACAGCGCCAGTGCAATTTCGGCGTTGCCGAGGGCACTGAGATGGCCGACACCGTTCAGCAGCTTCTGGTTGACCGCATCGGCGTCCGCACACCCGCCGTCAAGTACGGCGATCGGGTGTGGACCTGGTCGGAGTACCTCGACGACGCGCGGCACCAGGCCGCCGCGCTGATTGCCCTCGCCGATCCGGCACGTCCGCTGCACGTGGGAACCCTGCTGGGGAACACCCCGCAGATGCTGACCGCACTTGCCGCCGCCGGTCTGGGCGGCTACGTGCTGGCCGGGATCAACAACACTCGCCGCGGTGCGGGGCTGGCCCGCGACATCGTCCGGGCGGACTGTCAGATCCTGCTCACCGACGCCACGCACCGCGGTCTGCTCACCGATCTTGAACTGCCCGGCCTACGGGTCATCGACGTCGACTCCGCACAGTGGGCGGCGCTGCTGAGCTTCGCCGGCGAGTTGATCCCGCACCGTCAGGCGAGGTCCACCGACACCTTCATGCTGATCTTCACCTCCGGCACCAGCGGGGAACCGAAAGCCGTGCAGGTCGCGCACATGATGATCCCGTTCTCGGGAAGTGCACTGGTGCAACGGTTTTCGATCACCGAAGACGACGTCTGCTACCTGTCGATGCCGCTGTTTCACTCCAACGCGCTGCTGGCAGGCTGGGCGGTAGGGCTGTGCGCCGGCGCAGCCATGGCACCGGCCACCTTCTCGGCCTCCGGCATGTTGAACGATCTGCGCCGCTATGGCGCCACCTACCTGAACTACGTCGGTAAACCGCTGGCCTATGTACTGGCCACACCTGAGCAGCCCGACGACGCCGACAACCCGCTGCGCGTGGCGTTCGGCAACGAGGCCGGCGAACGTGACGTCGCCGAATTCGGCCGCCGGTTCGGTTGCCTCGTCTGGGACGGGTTCGGCTCCACCGAGGGTGCGGTGATCATCACCCGCGACGGGGACTGCCCGGCCGGGTCGGTGGGCCGCGGCTTTCCCGGGGTCGCCGTCTATGACCCACAGACCCGCACCGAATGCCCGCCCGCCCGATTCGACAGCGACGGGGTGCTGCTCAACCCCGACGAGGCGATCGGGGAGATCGTCAACACCACCGGCGCCGGACTGTTCAGCGGCTACTACAACGACGCCGAGGCTACCGGCGACCGGTTGCGCCACGGCATGTACTGGTCGGGTGACCTGGCCTACCGCGACTCCGACGGCTGGATCTACCTGGCCGGGCGCACGGGGGACTGGTTGCGGGTCGACGGTGAGAACCTGGCCTGCGCGCCGATCGAGCGGATCCTGCACCGGTTGACGCCAGCCAGTCAGGTCGCGGTGTACGCGGTGCCCGACGCGCAGGTCGGCGACGCGGTGATGGCGGCCATCGTGCTGCGCGACGGCATGTCGCTGACCGCCGAGGAGTTCGGCGAGTTCCTGGCCCGCCAACCCGATCTGTCGCCGAAGGCCTGGCCTCGTTTCGTCTGGGTCACCCACGGGGATGCGGCACTTCCGGTCACCGCCACCAACAAAGTGATCAAGCGCACCCTCAGCGCGCAGGGAACCCGAATTCCGGACGGTGTGCTGTGGCGGCGCGACCCGCGGGGCCGCACCTATGGCGCCATGCCGCCAACCGGGCCGGCGCACTGAAGTCTGGTCACCTCGCCCGGGCGGGCATTTCAGGCCCGCTGACCGTCGCCGGCACCGCATGGCCGGAACCGATATCTCATCCGGCGGGGTGCTCATCCGCTCCCGTGGGAGGTCAGCTCAGCAGGTGCCCGAGTGGGACGCCCAGTCCGCGGTACGCCGGCCGCGGCTGCCCTGGCTGAGTACCCCGATGGCGCCCATTCCACACCCGGCCCTGCATTTGGGCAGGTGACAGGCGAACTGGCATACTGGGTCCGAATCCACCTCGGGTACCGGTTCACGTCTGCGGGCGACCCGGCGACCAGAAACAGAAGAGGACCTCAGAAGACCCATGAAAGCCGGCATTCACCCCGCATACGTCGAGACCACCGTGGTCTGCGGCTGCGGCAACAGCTTCACCACTCGCAGCACCAAGGAAAGCGGCCACATCGTGGTCGAGGTGTGCTCGCAGTGCCACCCCTTCTACACCGGCAAGCAGAAGATCCTGGACAGCGGCGGCCGGGTGGCGCGCTTCGAGAAGCGGTACGGCAAGCGTGCCGGTGCCGCGGAGAAGAGCCCGGAAAGCGCCGCCGAGAGCACCGACAAATAGCTGCTCAGCCGACGCCCGCCCGCCGCATCCGCGGCAGGTCGGGCGTCGGTTTGCGTTAGGGCAGAGACGTTAGGGAAAGACGATGACGCAGAGCGCCCCCGCTGTCGCGGTCGACGCGATCCTGTCCGAGCACGCCGATCTGGAGCGTCAACTCTCCGACCCGAACCTGCACAGCGACGCCGGCAATGCCCGCCGAGTGGGCCGGCGGTTCTCTCAGCTAGCGCCGATCGTGGCGACCTACCGCAAGCTGGAAGCCGCCCGCGGGGACCTCGAGGCCGCCCGCGAACTGGCGGCCGATGACTCGTCGTTCGCCGACGAGGTGACCGAATTGCAGACCCGGGTGGCCGAACTCGACGACCAGCTGACCGACATGCTCGCGCCCCGGGATCCGCATGACCCCGACGACATCGTCCTGGAGGTCAAATCCGGTGAGGGCGGCGAGGAGTCGGCGTTGTTCGCCGCGGACCTGGCCCGGATGTACATCCGGTACGCCGAACGTCGCGGCTGGGCGGTGACGATCCTCGACGAGACCTTCTCCGACCTCGGCGGGTACAAGGAGGCGACGATCTCGATCGCCAGCAAGGGCGACGCGTGCGACGGGGTGTGGTCGCGCCTGAAGTGGGAAGGTGGGGTGCACCGCGTGCAGCGGGTACCGGTCACCGAGTCGCAGGGCCGCGTGCACACCTCGGCGGCCGGGGTGCTGGTCTACCCCGAGCCCGAAGAGGTCGAAGAGGTGCAGATCGACGAGTCCGACCTGCGCATCGACGTCTACCGGTCCTCGGGCAAGGGCGGTCAGGGCGTCAACACCACCGACTCGGCGGTCCGGATCACCCACCTGCCCACCGGCATCGTCGTCACCTGTCAGAACGAACGCTCCCAACTGCAGAACAAAGCGCGCGCCATGCAGGTGCTGGCCGCCCGCCTGCAGGCACTCGCCGAGGAGCAGGCCCTGGCCGACGCCTCCGCCGACCGGGCCAGCCAGATCCGCACCGTCGACCGCTCCGAACGGATCCGGACCTACAACTTCCCGGAGAACCGGATCGCCGACCACCGGATCAACTTCAAGGCCCACAACCTCGACCAGGTGCTCGACGGCGATCTCGACGCACTGCTGGATGCACTGGCAGCCGCCGACAAGCAGTCGCGGCTAGAGCGGGCATGAGCGGCCGTCCCCTCCGCGCCGCCATCGCCGCGGCCGCTGAGACGTTGGCCGAGGCCGGAATCGACACCGCCCGAACCGATGCCGAACTGCTGGCCGCGCACGCCGCCGGCACCGACCGCGGGCTGCTGCTGCTGCTGGAGCCGACCGATCCCGACATCCTGGAGCGCTTCGAGGCACTCGTGGCCGAGCGCGCCAAACGCGTTCCGCTGCAGCACATCACCGGCTCCACGGCATTCGGGCCGGTCAAACTGGAGGTCGGGCCTGGTGTTTTCATCCCACGCCCGGAGACCGAAGCGCTGCTGGAATGGGTTCTGGCGCAGGATCTTCCAGAGCAACCGGTTATCTTGGATGTGTGCACAGGATCCGGCGCGCTGGCCGTCGCGCTGGCCGCCCAACTGCGCGGTGCCCGGGTGGTCGGGGTGGACGACGACCCGGTCGCGCTGGAATACGCCCGCCGCAATGCCGCGGCCACGAAGTTGGCGTCCGGGGCGGTGCACCTGCTGACCGGAGACGCGACCGACCCGCACCTGCTGCCCGAATTTGTCGGTACCGTTGACGTGGTGGTGGCCAATCCGCCGTACATCCCGCACGGCACCGCGCTGGAACCCGAGGTGTCCCGACACGATCCCGAGCACGCCCTGTTCGGCGGCGCCGACGGACTGGCGGTGATCACGCCGATCGCACACCGCGCCGCGGACTGGCTCAAGCCCGGCGGTCTGCTGGCCGTCGAGCACGACGAGACGACCTCGGTGGCGTGCGTTGCGACGATCGAGGCCATCGGGGCTCCCCGGTGCACGGCGTTCGCGCAGGTGACCGCTCACCGCGACCTCACCGGCCGACCGCGGTTCGTGACGGCCCGCCGAACCGGAGGTCAGCGGTGACCCAGTTCCTGGACTGCCGCAACCCGGAGACCCGCGCCCCGGCCATCACCGCTGCGGCCGCGGCGCTCAAGAGCGGCCGCCTGGTCGTGATGCCCACCGACACCGTCTACGGCCTGGCGGCGGACGCCTTTGACAGTCAGGCCGTGGCGGCCCTGCTGGCCGCCAAGGGCCGCGGCCGGGATATGCCGGTCGGGGTGCTGGTCGGATCCTGGACCACCATCGACGGGTTGGTCTACTACGTCCCTGACGTCGCCCGGGAACTGATCCGCGCCTTCTGGCCCGGCGCGCTGAGCCTGGTGGTGCAGCAGGCCCCGTCGCTGCGGTGGGATCTGGGCGATGCCCGCGGCACCGTGATGCTGCGGATGCCACTGCACCCGGTGGCCCTCGAACTGTTGCGGGAGACCGGTCCGCTGGCGGTATCCAGCGCCAACATCTCCGGTCAGCCAGCGGCCGTCACCGCCGAGCAGGCCCAGCACCAACTCGGTGGGCTCGTCGACGTCTATCTCGACGGTGGTCAGGCCGAACAACAGGCGGCCTCGACGATCGTCGACCTCACCGGCGCCGTACCGCGCGTCCTGCGGGAAGGACCGGTCAGTGTGGCGGCGGTCGCCGAGGTGATCGGGGTGGACGCCGACACCCTGACCCAACCCGCGCCGACCGTGGGGGAGTAAGGCCCGATGGCCGCTGACGTGCTCTACCTGGCGCTGTCGGACACCGGAGCCGGCGTTCCACTGCGCGAACTGACACTGGTGGGCCTGACCGCGGCGGCGGTCACCTACTTCGCCACCGGCGGGGTGCGGGTGCTGGCCACCCGACTGGGCGCGGTCGCCTACCCGCGGTCCCGGGACGTCCACCTGGCGCCCACCCCCCGTATGGGTGGGCTGGCGATGTACATCGGCGTGGTCACCGCGGTGTTCCTGGCCTCCCAACTCCCAGCACTGACCAGGGGGTTCGTCTACTCGTCGGGAATGCCCGCGGTGGTGATCGCCGGCGGACTCATCATGGGTATCGGTCTGATCGACGACCGCTGGGGCCTGGATGCACTGACCAAGTTCGCCGGGCAGATCACCGCCGCCAGCGTTCTGGTCACCATGGGGGTGGCCTGGAGCGTGCTCTACATCCCGTTCGGTGGGGTGGGCACCATCGTGCTCGACCAGGTGTCCTCGATCCTGCTGACCCTGGCTCTGACGGTGGCGGTCGTCAACGCGATGAACTTCGTCGATGGCCTCGACGGGTTGGCTGCCGGCCTGGGGCTGATCACCGCCATGGCCATCTGCATCTTCTCCGTCGGTCTGCTGCGCGACCACGGCGGCGATGTGCTGTTCTACCCGCCGGCGGTGATCTCGGTGGTGCTGGCCGGCGCGTGCCTGGGCTTCCTGCCGCACAACTTCCACCGCGCCCGCATCTTCATGGGCGATTCCGGGTCGATGCTGATCGGTCTGATGTTGGCGGCCGCCTCCACCACGGCGGCCGGCCCGATCTCACAGAGCGCCTACGGGGCCCGTGACGTCTTCGGCCTGCTGTCCCCGTTCCTGCTCGTCGTGGCCGTGGTGTTCGTGCCGGCCCTGGACATGCTGCTGGCCATCGTGCGGCGCACCCGCGCCGGGCGCAGCCCGTTCAGCCCGGACAAGATGCATCTGCACCACCGACTCCTGCAGATCGGCCACTCCCATCGCCGCGCGGTGCTGCTGATCTACCTGTGGGTGGGCCTGGTCGCCCTCGGTGCGGCCAGCAGCATCTTCTTCGATCCGCGCTACACCGGCGCGGTGCTGCTGGCGGCACTCGTGGTGGCGGTCGTGGTGACCGTGGTGCCACTCATCCGTGGTGAGAACATGCCCGACGACGACGAGTTGACCGCGCTCTACGACAGTCTTTACGACAGCAAGTAGTAGTCACTCTCGTCGGCCCGTTTCCTGCTGATCACCGTGTGATACCGTGCCGTTGCGTAGCGCCCGCGAGGGCCACTTCCGATGAAGAACGAACGCAGAGACTGACGACGCAAGACCGACGCGATTGTAGGTGTGACCTGTGACGACGCCAGCGCCAGATGCGCCGTTGGTGTTTCCGTCCGTGGTCTTCCAACCAGTCCGCTTGCTGCTGATCTGTTCGGCGCTGACCGTGTTGGCCATCGCGGTTGCGGCCTGGGCGGGCAATGCGCTCTACGGGGTGTTCTTCGGCGTCGGCCTGGGCCTCGGTCTGATCAACGCCCTGCTGGTGCGTCAGTCCGTCGCCGCCATCACCGCCGGGTCGCACCCGCTGAAGCGCACTATGGCGCTGAACTCGGCGACCCGACTCATGGTCATCACCGTCGTCGGGTTGGTCATCGCGTTCTTTTTCCGCCCCTCCGGCCTCGGTGTGCTGTTCGGCCTGGCGCTTTTTCAGGTCGTTCTGGTGCTGAGCACCGCGCTACCGGTGTGGAAGAAGATCCGCACCGGGGACCACGATGCTGGGCAACCGGGAGCGGGAATGTCTACCGAGGCTGATTACAGCAAACCTGCCTCAACAGCCGACAATATGTTCAAGGATTGAGCGCTATGACCGAAGAGATCCTCGCCGAGGCGGCCATTCAGGTCGGCCACCACACCACGGCGACCTGGTTTGGGATGACGGTGAACACCGACACCGTGTTGTCGACTGCCATCGCCGGGATCATCACTCTTGCTTTGGCCTTCTACCTGCGAGCCAAGATCACCTCGACCGGTGTGCCCAACGGTGTTCAACTGTTCTGGGAGGCCATCACGGTCCAGATGCGCGGTCAGATCGAGTCGGCCATCGGGATGAGGATCGCGCCGTTCATCCTTCCCCTGGCGGTCACGCTATTCGTGTTCATCCTGATCTCGAACTGGATAGCGGTCCTGCCGGTGCAGTACAAGACTGCCGACGGGGCTACCCACGAACTTCTCAAACCGCCGGCCTCGGATGTCAACTTCGCCCTGGCGTTGGCCCTGTTCGTCTTCATCTGCTACCACGCGGCCGGTGTCTGGCGGCGGGGTGTTATCGGCCACCCGAAAAAGTTGCTCAAGGGCCACGTCGCGTTCCTGGCGCCGATCAATATCGTCGAGGAACTCGCCAAGCCGATCTCGTTGTCGCTCCGGCTTTTCGGCAACGTCTTCGCCGGCGGCATCATGGTGACGTTGATTGCGCTGTTCCCGCCCTACATCATGTGGGCACCCAACGCGATCTGGAAGACCTTCGAACTTTTCGTCGGCCTCATTCAGGCGTTCATCTTCTCGCTGTTGACGATCCTGTACTTCAGCCAGTCCATGGAACTGGAAGAGGAGCATCACTAGAACCATCGCGACTCTCGCGTTCGACCACGAGTAACCCACAGTCCTGGTAGGACTCCTACCAACAATCAAGGAGGAAAATAGGAATGGCAGACCCACAAATCGTTGCCGGCGCTCTGATCGGTGGCGGGCTCATCCTGGGCGGCGGCGCCATCGGCGCCGGAATCGGCAACGGTGTTGCCGGCAATGCGCTGATCTCCGGCATTGCGCGGCAACCCGAGGCGCAGGGCCGTCTGTTCACCCCGTTCTTCATCACCGTCGGTCTGGTGGAAGCGGCGTACTTCATCAACCTGGCGTTCATGGCGTTGTTCGTCTTCGCCACGCCCGGCGCGTCCTAAGCGGCCATGGGGGACGCGAACGTCACCGTATTGGCGGCTGAGGAAGGAGGCACCCAGAACTTCCTCATCCCCAACGGCACTTTCTTTTTCGTGCTGGCCATCTTCTTGGTCGTGCTCGGTGTGATCGCGAAGTTCGTTGTCCCGCCAATTCAGAAGGTTCTCGGCGAGCGCGAACGTATGGTCGCCCAGACCGCTGAGGACAACCGTAGGGCCGCTGCCCAGGAGGCCGCCGCCGAGGCCGACTACAACAAAGAAGTCGCCACTGCACGTTCGGAGGCCTCTGCGATCCGTGATGCTGCCAGGGCGGAGGGCCGTGGAGTTATCGACGATATGCGCGGGCAGGCCAACGAGGAAGTCTCGGGCCACCTGCGGGAGGCGAACGACGAATTGAAAGTGCAGAGCGACTCCATCGCGCCGACGTTGAACGCCTCCGTGCAGACGCTGTCGGCGACGTTGGCCAGTCGGGTGCTTGGTGTCCCGGTCTCCGGCACGCCGAGCGGTTCGTCGTCGGTGTATTCGTCCACGGTTTCGGAAAGCTGAGCTCACGTTGTCAACTTTTTTCGGCCAGCTCGTCGGCTTCGCCATCATCGTCTGGATCGTTACGAAGTACGCGGTCCCGCCGATTCGCAAGCTGATGGCCGAGCAGAAGGAGGCGGTTCGCCTCCAGTTGGAGGAGAGCGCCAAGGCCACGCAGCGGCTGGCCGCGGCCGATCAGTTCCACGCCAAGCGGGTCGAAGAAGGTCGCACCGAGGCCCGGCACATAGTCGATGAAGCCCGCACCGACTCGGTGCGCATCGCCGAGCAGTTGCACGTGCAGGCGGGCGTGGAAGCTGAGCGCATCAAAGTCCAAGGCGGCCAGCAGGTTTCCCTGCTGCGTTCCCAGATGGTCCGGCAGCTCCGCGGGGAACTCGGTGGCGAGTCGGTCCGCCGTGCCGCCGAACTGGTCAAGGCGCACGTCGCGGACCCGGCCAACCAGTCGGCCACCGTAGACCGGTTCCTCGACGAACTGGACTCCATGGCGCCCGCCGCGTTCGCCCCGGAGATCGCCGCCAGCGATCTGCGTTCGGCCAGCCGGGACGCCCAGGCTGCTGTCGTCGCTCGGTTCGACGCGCTGTCGGGATCCCTGGGCGGCAGCGACTTGGCGGCCCTGGCCGACGAGTTGGTGGCCGTGGACGGCCTGCTGCTTCGCGAGCCGATCCTGGCCCGGCACCTCGCGGAGGCGACCGGCGCAACTGAGGCGAAAAAGCAACTGCTGCAACGGGTTCTGAGTGGTCAGGTCGGCTCGACTACCCTCGACCTGCTCGACACCGCCGTGTCGGTGCGGTGGTCCAAGACCTCCGATCTCGTCGGCGCGCTTGCGCATGCCGCGCGGCTGAGCCTGCTGGCGAAGGCCGAGCGCGAATCCCAGGCCGACGACGTGGCCGAACAGTTGTTCCGGTTCGGCCGGATCCTGGACTCCGAGCCGCAACTGACCACGCTGCTCAGCGACTCCTCCCGGCCGGCCGCCGACCGAGTCGCACTACTGCGTGGGGTGCTGGATCGGGCCAGTGGCACCAACCCGACGGCCACCGCCCTGCTCACCCACACGGTCGAACTGCTGCACGGTGAACGTGCCGACGAGGCGGTGCACGAACTCGCCGAACTGGCGGTCGCCCGGCGCGGGGAACTGGTCGCCCAGGTCAGCGCCGCGGCCGACCTGAGCGAGGGTCAGCGCAGTCGGTTGACCCAGATCCTCACCCGGATCTACCACAACCCGGTCTCCGTGCAACTGGCCATCGATCCCGAACTTCTCGGCGGCTTGTCGGTCGCCGTCGGAGACGAGGTCATCGACGGAACGCTGTCATCCCGGCTGGCCGAGGCAGCGACGAAGCTGCCCGACTAGCCGACACCCACCGCCCATTTCGAGAACACTTCACAGACAACCAGGAAGACGAAAAGCCATGGCAGAGTTGACAATCTCCGCGCAGGACATCCAGGGCGCCATCGAGAGCTACGTCTCGAGCTTCGAGGCCGGCACCGGTCGTGAAGAGATCGGCACCGTCATCGACACCGGTGACGGTATCGCTCACGTGGAGGGGCTGCCCTCAGCGATGACCCAGGAACTTCTGGAGTTCGCCGGCGGTGTGCTCGGTGTGGCGCTCAACCTCGATGAGCACAGCATTGGCGCGGTCATCCTCGGCGAGTCCGACAAGATCGAGGAGGGCCAGCAGGTCCGGCGCACGGGTGAAGTGCTGTCGGTGCCGGTCGGTGACGAGTTCCTCGGCCGGGTGGTCAACCCACTGGGCCAGCCCATCGACGGCCGTGGCGACATCAACGCCACCACCCGCCGGGCCCTGGAAATGCAGGCGCCCTCGGTGGTGCAGCGCAAGGGGGTCAGCGAGCCGCTGCAGACCGGGATCAAGGCCATCGACGCCATGACCCCGATCGGGCGCGGCCAGCGCCAGCTGATCATCGGCGACCGAAAGACCGGCAAGACCGCCGTCTGCGTCGACACCATCCTCAACCAGCGGGAGAACTGGGAGACCGGCGACCCGAACAAGCAGGTTCGCTGCGTCTACGTGGCCGTCGGCCAGAAGGGCACCACCATCGCCAGCGTGCGGCGTGCGCTGGAGGAGGGCGGCGCCATGGACTACACCACCATCGTCGCCGCACCGGCTTCTGATTCCCCGGGCTTCAAATGGCTTGCGCCGTACACCGGTTCGGCCATCGCTCAGCACTGGATGTACGACGGCAAGCACGTCCTTATCGTTTTCGACGACCTCACCAAGCAGGCCGAGGCCTACCGGGCGATCTCGCTGCTGCTGCGCCGTCCGCCGGGCCGCGAGGCCTACCCCGGCGACGTGTTCTACCTGCACTCGCGGCTGCTCGAGCGTTGCGCGAAGCTTTCCGACGAACTCGGCGGCGGCTCGATGACCGGCCTGCCGATCATCGAGACCAAGGCCAACGACATCTCGGCCTACATCCCGACCAACGTCATCTCGATCACCGACGGCCAGTGCTTCCTGGAGACCGACCTGTTCAACCAGGGTGTCCGTCCAGCCATCAACGTCGGTGTCTCGGTGTCCCGCGTCGGTGGCGCCGCCCAGATCAAGGCCATGAAAGAGGTGGCCGGCTCGCTGCGCCTGGACCTGTCCCAGTACCGGGAACTGGAGTCCTTCGCGGCGTTCGCGTCCGACCTCGACGAGGCGTCCAAGGCGCAGCTCGAACGGGGTGCGCGGCTGGTGGAACTGCTCAAACAGCCGCAGTACACCCCGATGGCGGTCGAGGATCAGGTGGTCGCCATCTTCCTGGGCACCAAGGGACACCTCGATTCGGTGCCGGTGGCCGATGTGTCCCGCTTCGAGTCGGAGTTCCTCGAGCACCTTCGCGCCTCGAACGCCGGCGTCCTCAACGAGATCAAGACCTCGCAGAAGCTCAGCGAGGAGACCGAGGCGGCGCTGACGGGCGCGGTGGCCGAGTTCAAGCGCGGCTTCGCCACCAGCGACGGCAGTTCGGTGATCCCCGACGAGCATGTCGCCGCGATGAGTGAGGCCGACCTGGAGAAGGAAGCCGTCAAGGTCCGCAAACCCGCTCCGAAGAGGAAGTAAATGGCCGCCACACTGCGCGAACTTCGCGGACGCATCAAATCTGCTGGGTCGATCAAGAAGATCACCAAGGCCCAGGAGCTGATCGCCACCTCGCGCATCGCTAAGGCCCAGGCCAGGGTGGAGGCGGCTCGGCCATATTCGGCCGAGATCACCAACATGCTGACCGAACTGGCGGCTGAGTCGGCACTCGATCACCCGCTGCTGGTGGCGCGGGAGAACCCCAAACGCGCTGCCGTGCTGGTGGTGTCCTCCGACCGCGGGCTGTGCGGCGCCTACAACGCCAACGTGCTCCGTCGCGCCGAAGAGTTGATGGCGTTGCTGCGCGAGGAGGGCAAACACCCCGTCCTGTACGTGGTGGGCCGGAAAGCGCAGGGCTACTTCAGCTTCCGTAACTGGGCGATCACCGACTCGTGGATCGGATTCTCCGAGAAGCCGACTTATGAGCAGGCCCAGGAGATCGCCAACACTATGGTGGCGGCCTTCCTGGCCGGTGCCGACGACGAAGGCGACAACCCCGGCGATGACGGGCTTCTCGGCGTCGACGAACTGCACATCGTGTTCACCGAGTTCCGGTCGATGCTCTCGCAGGTGGCCGAGGCCCGTCGGATCGCCCCGATGGAGGTCGAGTACGTCGAAGAGGACACCGGACCGCACACCCTGTTCTCGTTCGAACCGGGCGCCGACACTTTGTTCGCGTCGCTGTTGCCGCGCTACGTGGCCACCCGGATTTTCTCGGCACTGCTCGAGGCAGCAGCCTCGGAGTCGGCGTCGCGGCGCCGCGCGATGAAGTCGGCGTCGGACAACGCCGACGATCTGATCAAGATCCTCACCCTGATGGCCAACCGTGAGCGCCAGGCCAAGATCACCCAGGAAATCAGCGAAATCGTCGGCGGCGCAAACGCTCTGGCCGACGCAGCTAAATAGACCCCGTCAGAAGCCTTAGAGAGCTCAGGAAGCGAAGAGAGAAATGACCGAGACGACCGTCATCTACGCAAGTGACAGCGGTGACAGCGGCAGCTACGTCACCAGCAGCACGGACAGCGGCAGCTACGTCACCAGCACCAGTGACGCCGGCGGCGTCGTCAGTGGCGGCGCCAGCACCAGCAAGGAGGGCACCGGTCGGGTGGTCCGGGTCACCGGCCCGGTCGTCGACGTCGAGTTCCCCCGCGGTTCGGTGCCGGAACTGTTCAATGCCCTGCACGCCGACATCACCTTCGGTTCGATGGCCAAGACGCTGACCCTCGAGGTCGCCCAGCACCTCGGTGAGAACCTGGTGCGCACCATCTCGATGCAGCCCACCGACGGCCTGGTGCGCGGCGTCGAGGTCACCGACACCGGCTCCTCGATCTCGGTCCCAGTCGGCGACGGGGTCAAAGGCCACGTGTTCAACGCCCTCGGCCAGTGCCTCGACGAACCGGGCTACGGCAAGGACTTCGAGCACTGGTCGATCCACCGCCGGCCGCCGGCCTTCGACGAGCTTGAACCGCGCACCGAGATGCTGGAGACCGGCCTGAAGGTCGTCGACCTGCTCACCCCGTACGTGCGCGGCGGAAAGATCGCCCTGTTCGGCGGCGCCGGCGTGGGCAAGACGGTGCTCATCCAGGAGATGATCAACCGCATCGCCCGCAACTTCGGTGGTACCTCGGTGTTCGCCGGGGTGGGTGAGCGCACCCGTGAGGGCAACGACCTCTGGGTGGAGTTGGCCGACGCCAATGTGCTCAAGGACACCGCGTTGGTGTTCGGTCAGATGGACGAGCCGCCGGGCACCCGTATGCGGGTGGCGCTGTCGGCGTTGACCATGGCGGAGTACTTCCGCGACGAGCAGGGCCAGGACGTGCTGCTGTTCATCGACAACATCTTCCGCTTCACCCAGGCCGGCTCCGAGGTCTCCACGCTGCTCGGCCGGATGCCGTCGGCGGTGGGTTACCAGCCCACCCTGGCCGACGAGATGGGCGAGCTGCAGGAGCGCATCACCTCGACCCGCGGTAAGTCCATCACCTCGATGCAGGCCGTGTACGTGCCCGCCGACGACTACACCGACCCGGCCCCGGCCACCACGTTCGCGCACCTCGACGCGACGACGGAGCTGTCCCGGACGGTGTTCTCCAAGGGCATCTTCCCGGCGGTGGACCCGCTCGCGTCCAGCTCGACCATCCTGGACCCCGCGGTCGTGGGCGACGAGCACTACCGCGTCGCCCAGGAGGTCATCCGGATCCTGCAGCGCTACAAGGACCTTCAGGACATCATCGCCATCCTCGGCATCGACGAGCTCTCCGAGGAGGACAAGCAGCTGGTGAACCGGGCGCGGCGCATCGAGCGCTTCCTGAGCCAGAACATGATGGCGGCCGAGCAGTTCACCGGCCAGCCGGGATCCACCGTTCCGGTCAAGGAGACCGTCGAGGCGTTCGACCGGCTCACCAAGGGCGACTTCGACCACGTACCCGAGCAGGCCTTCTTCCTGATCGGTGGTCTGGACGATCTCGCGAAGAAGGCTGAGACCTTCGGCGTCTCTCTGTGATCTGTCAGCGCCCGGGTCGAAAGGTGATGTGAGATGGCCGAATTGGACATCGCGATCGTCTCCGTGGAACGCAAGATCTGGTCGGGGAAAGGGTCGTTCCTGTTCACCCGCACCACATCCGGCGAGATCGGCATCCTGCCCAACCACATCCCCCTGGTGGCCCAACTCGTCGACGACGCGATGGTCCGGGTGGAGCGTGAGGGCGAGGACGATCTGCGCATCGCGGTCAACGGCGGCTTCCTCTCGGTGACCGAGGCCGGGGTGACGATCCTGGCCGAGTCCGCGGAGTTCTCCAACGAGATCGACGCCGACGAGGCCAAGGCCGATGCCGCCTCCGACGATCCGCAGATCGCTGCCCGGGGACGGGCGCGGTTGCGAGCGCTCGGCCAACTCGACTGACCGCAGGCGAACAGTGAGCGCGTCGACGATCCTCATGATCGCGCTCATCGGCGTACTGCTGCTGGTCGTGCTGGCCCTGAGTTATCGGCTGTGGAAAATCGGTCAGGGCGGCACTCCGGCCATCGTGCGGGACACCCCGGCGGTCGGTGGGCACGGCTGGCGGCACGGCGTGATTCGCTACCGCGGGGATGAGGCCAGGTTCTACCGGTTGTCCAGCCTGCGGCTGTGGCCGGACCGCAGGCTGACCCGTCGGGGACTGGAGGTCATCTCCCGTCGTGGCCCCCGCGGCGATGAGACCGACATCATGACCGAAGAGATCGTCGTGCTGGAACTGCGCGACGCCACCGGTGGACCGCAGCGCGGCTATGAGGTGGCTCTCGACCGGGGAGCGCTGACGGCGTTCCTGTCCTGGGTCGAGTCAAGCCCGTCGCCGCGTGCGCGCCGGCCGATTGTGTAGCCGCAGAGGACTACTCAGGCTTTTCGCGCTCGCCGGATTGAATGGGCGTGCTCCTCGGCGCGGCTTCGCCGCTTGATCGTCGCTCGCCGCCCGGCTTCCACAACACGTCACCGTCGGGGTTGGCGACTCGGCCCAGGATGAACAACAGGTCAGAGAGCCTGTTGAGGTAGCGGGCGGGCAGCGGGCTGACCGTCTGCTGATGGGCCTTCACCGCGACCCATGCGGAACGTTCGGCGCGCCGGGTGACCGTTCTGGCCACGTGCAGCAGCGCCGAGAGCGCGGTGCCGCCAGGCAGGATGAACGAGTTCAGCGCCGGCAGTGGGTCGTTGTACTCGTCGCACCAGTTCTCGAGCCGGTCGATGTAGTCCTCGGTGATCCGCAACGGCGGGTACTGCGGGTTCTCCACGATGGGTGTGGAAAGGTCGGCGCCGGCGTCGAACAGATCGTTTTGCACCCGCAGGAGCACGGTGCGAAGCGGTTCGTCGGGTTGGCCGAGGGCCACCGCCACCCCGATCGCGGCGTTCGCCTCATCGCAGTCGGCATACGCGATCAATCGGGGGTCGCCTTTGGACACCCGAGAGAAGTCACTGAGGCTGGAGGTGCCGTCGTCGCCGGTCCGAGTATATATGCGGGTCAGATGCACTGCCATGACTCAAACCGTACCGGGCTAACGGCACGGAACCGCACCGCGGCTGATCTAAACTCATGGCCGTGGGCGAGCGCTTCCTGGTGACCGGCGGTAACCGGTTGTCCGGTGAAGTCGCCGTCACCGGCGCCAAGAACAGTGTTCTCAAACTCATGGCGGCCAGTCTGTTGGCCGAGGGCACCACCACCATCACCAATTGTCCGGACATTCTCGACGTGCCATTGATGGCCGAGGTGCTGCGCGGCTTGGGCGCCAACGTGGAGTTGGACGGGTCGACGGTCCGGATCACCTCGCCCGACGAACCCAAGTACGAGGCCGACTTCGCCGCGGTCCGCCAGTTCCGGGCCTCGGTGTGCGTGCTCGGACCCCTGGTCGGCCGCTGCAAACGGGCCCGGGTGGCCCTGCCCGGCGGCGATGCGATCGGGTCCCGACCACTGGACATGCATCAGTCCGGCCTGCGCCAACTCGGGGCGGAGTGCACCATCGAACACGGATGCGTCGTCGCCTCCGCCGATCATCTGCGCGGCGCCGAAATCCAACTGGAGTTCCCCTCCGTCGGTGCCACCGAGAACATCCTGATGGCGGCGGTCGTCGCCGAGGGCGTCACCGTCATCCACAACGCCGCCCGCGAACCCGATGTGGTGGATCTGTGCGAGATGCTCAACCAGATGGGTGCCCAGATCCAGGGCGCGGGGACCTCGACGCTGACCATCACCGGCGTCGACAAGTTGCACCCGACCGAACACCGCGTCATCGGCGACCGGATCGTCGCCGCGACATGGGGCATCGCGGCGGCCATGACGCGCGGCGACATCTCGGTGACCGGGGTCGACCCGGCGCACCTGCAACTGGTGCTGCACAAGTTGCACGACGCCGGAGCCACCGTCACCCAGACCGACAACGGATTCCGGGTGGTGCAGTACGAGCGGCCCAAGGCCTGCAACGTCGCCACCCTGCCGTTCCCGGGCTTTCCGACCGACCTGCAACCGATGGCGATCGCTCTGGCATCGGTCGCCGACGGCACCTCGATGATCACCGAGAACGTGTTCGAGGCCCGGTTCCGGTTCGTCGAGGAGATGATCCGACTCGGCGCCGACGCCCGCACTGACGGCCACCACGCGGTGGTGCGCGGCATCCCGCAACTGTCCAGCGCACCGGTGTGGTCCTCCGACATCCGCGCCGGAGCCGGCCTGGTGCTGGCCGGTCTGGTCGCCGACGGGGAGACCGAGGTACACGACGTTTTCCATATCGACCGGGGCTACCCACTGTTCGTCGAGGACCTCGCAGGTTTGGGCGCGGAAATAGAACGCGTACACTAGGCGTTACCCAATAGGAACCGGATCTAGGTCCGGGCCCGATGCAGGTCCAACCTCTGCGATCCGAAGCGATCGGGAGTTCGAACCCTGGATTTGACCGGGTCCCATGAGATGACTTACGCTGGTAGGGTTGCCCTGCTTGCGGGTCAACGAGGGTGTGTTGTTTGAGAACTCAATAGTGTGTTTGGTGGTTTTTGTTTGTTGTTGT
>CAYXBN010000058.1:0-17149 GCA_964463215.1 uncultured Mycobacterium sp.
GGACTCCGGTGCTGCGATCGACGACATGACCCCATGATCGCAGCGGGGTCTGACAGAATCTCGGCTCCAGCGCGCGGCTAGGGTCCTGCGGCGACCTCGTCGAGGAAGTGCTCCACCCGCTGCGTCAGCTCCCGATACGCCGGCTGCTCCAGCGGCAGATGCGCGCCGTTGCTCAGCTCGATGAAGGTCTTTCGGGCGTCGATTCGCTCGAAGACGCTGCGGCTGAGGGCCGTTGGCGTCCAGCGATCCGCGCCCGGATGGATCACCAGCAGCGGGCAATCCAGGTGAAGCCTCCCCGCCGGGTAGGTATGCGCGGTTCGGAAGAACCGGGCCGGCTTCCAACTGCGACCGATCAGGGGGTCCCGGGTGAAGTAGGCCCGCATTCCTTCGCTACTACTCATGGCGTGCAGTGGTGCAGCGAGGCGCAACGGCAGCGGGATCCGGTCGAACAACCCTGGCGCTACGGCCATGGCCACGCTGCTCAGCCGGCCGAGCCACCCCCATCGCGCGGCTGCGGCGAAGGTCGCGGGATCGTTGAGATCGAGCAATGTGGTGGCAATGACTCCCGCGACATGGCTGGACTCCCTTGCCGCGAAGACGGCCGTCATCCCGCCCATCGAGAGGCCGAACAGCACAACGGGACCCCTTTGTGCGTCGGCGATCTCAGCAACCACGGCGGGCCACTCGGCGTAATCCCCATCGAAACCGGAGGCGGGCACAGTCAGGCCGAATCCCGGCAGATCCGGCGCAAGCACCCGCCAGCCATGCCGGGTGATCGGTTCGGCGAAGGGCGCGAGGACGCGTCCGTTACCGCCTCCGCCGTGAACGAGGATCACCGTGCCCGTTTCGCCATCCCCGGACCACTCGTCGATCCGTACGCGATGTCCCCGGACCGGAACCCACCTCTCGGTGGGCTCGATCTCAAGGTCCAGTCCGAATTCCTCCCAAACGATGCGCCGATAGGCGGCCCAGGAGTGCAGCTCCGAAAAGTTCCGCATGCGTTCAAGCCTCGGCAATTCCCCCGGGCCGTTCAACTCGCATTTTCACCCACGAGCGCCAGGACAGCCGCCCTAGTCATATCAATGGACGACTCTCGGGCTAGTCCTGGTTGCTGGCGCAGGATCACGTCGTGAACGGCCACGTCGAGGACGGCGACGACCAGTTGCGCCGCGATCAGCCGATCCGGGCCGGCGGGAATCCGTCCCTCCATCAACACCGCGGCCGCGCCGACCATGTGCTGACGGGCCGTCAGCAGCTCGCGTTCGAGTTCGTCCGTTCGGGGAGCCTCGTGGGCAATGAGTAGGTGAAGCCGGTCTCGGTCATGTTGAGCCACCAGAAGATCGATCACCGCTCCGATGACGACATTCAGGTCGGCGTGCGGCTCCCAGTCCGCAATGAGGGCATCGAAAGCAGCGACAGTGCAGGCAATGTGCCGCCGAGCGATCTCGACGAGCAGAGCATCCTTGTTGGGAAAGTATTGGTACAGCGAGCCGACGGAGACCCGCGCCTCCCGGGCGATCTCATTGGTGGTGGCTGCCTGGTAGCCGACGTCGTCGAAAACATTGATGGCCGCCGCCACGATCCGGTCCACCGTCTGTGTGGATCGCTGCTGGCTCGGGGCCTTCCGGGGACTCAGATCGGCGTCGGACACCTCACCCCTCCGCCGGTCAGTACAGCGCGTTGGCCAGATTGCGCCGGCCGGCGATGACCTCCGGATCGGCCGGGTCGAACAACTCGAACAACTCGATCAGCCGGGTGCGAACCCGGGTGCGGTCATCCCCGGCGGTCCGTTTGATCAAGGCGATCAGCCGGTCGAAGGCCCCGGCCGGGTCCTGGCTGAGCACCTGCACGTCCGCAGCGGCGAACGCGGCGTCGATGTCATCAGGAGCGGCGTCGGCGGCGGCCACCGCCGCCGGCGGATGCGCCGAAGCCCGTTGCAGGAAAGCGATCTGCTGCAGCGCGCCTTTGGCCTCGGCGTGCCCGGGATCGGCGTCCAGGATCGCCTGGTAGGCCGCCGCGGCGGCGACGAAGTCGCCGGAATCCAGCTTGTCGCGGGCATCGACCAGGGCGGGGTCGACGGGAGTGTCCTGCTCCCCCGCACCCCCGGGCAGCTTGCCGGCGGTCGCCGACAGCAACGAGTCGATCCAGCGGCGCAACTGGTCGGGAGGCTGCGGCCCCTCGAAGCTGGCCAGTGGTTGTCCGCCAGCCAGGGCCACCACGGTGGGAACCGCCTCGACCCCGAACATCGCACCCACCCGGGGTGCGGCATCGACGTTCACCGTCGCCAGCGACCACTTCCCGGCGTCGGCGGTGGCCAGCGCGTCGAGTCCGTCGAGCAGGCTGACGCAGGCCTGGCTGCGCGGGGACCACAGCAGCACGACCACCGGAATCCCGCTGGACCGCACCAGCACCTCGGCTTCGAAGTTGGCCTCGGTGATCTCGACGCTGTGCTTGCCGGGTCGGCCACCGCCGTCGCCACTGCGCTGCTTGAGGCCGGAAAGATCCACCGCGCCGGTCATCACCGGGGCGATTCGGGGACGTGGACGAGTCACGAACTCAAGTCTGGCACGGGCACCCGCCCGGGACGCTCGCCGGTCGCCGAATGACCAAGTTTTCCGCGGCGGTCGGCCCAGATGACGAACATCACAGTGCCGAGCGGGACGAAGGACCCCAGCAAAGCCAGCAGCCAGGTCATCGGGTTCCACCGGAATGCGATGCCGGCGAGCAACGCCACGACCAGGAAGGCCACAAACAGCACGCCGTGCACGGGGCCGAAGATCTTCACCCCGATCTCGGTGCGCGGGCTGCCCAGATACTTGAAGTACATCCCGACCAGCAGGCCGATCCAGCTGAACGCTTCGGCGAGAGCGACGATCCGGAACCGCCCCGCCGTCGTCTTCGGGTCCAGTTCGTGTTTCAGGAAGCCTGATGCCATGAACTCATTGTGCCGACGCCGCCGACGAGCAACGACGCTGTGTCGTTGTTGGCTGCTCAGGCCCGCAGAATCAGGGCGTCGCCCTGTCCGCCCGCACCGCACAACCCGGCCGCGGCATAGCCCCCGCCCCGGCGGGCCAGTTCCAGCGCGGCGTGCAGGGTGATCCGGGCCCCGGACATCCCGATCGGGTGGCCCATCGCGATGGCCCCGCCGTTGCGGTTGACCTTCTCCGGGCCGATACCCAGTTCGCGGGTCGACGCCAGGCCGACCGCGGCGAAAGCCTCGTTGATCTCGACGACGTCGAGCTGGTCGACGCCGATGCCCTCCCGTTGGGCAGCCTTGCGGATGGCGTTGGCCGGCTGGGACTGCAGCGTGGAGTCCGGGCCGGCAACCACCCCGTGTGCGCCGATCTCGCACAACCAGCGCAGGCCGAGTTGCTCGGCTCTGGCCTTGTTCATGACCACCACCGCGCACCCGCCGTCGGAGATCTGCGAGGCCGACCCGGCGGTGATGGTGCCGTCCTTGCGGAACGCCGGCCGCAGACCGGCCAGCGACTCGGCGGTGGTGTTGGCCCGGATCCCCTCGTCCTCGGCGAATTCGACGGGGTCGCCCTTGCGCTGCGGAATCGACACGGGCACAACCTCATCGGCGAAGATGCCGTCCTTCCAGGCCGCTGCCGCCTTCTGGTGCGACGCGGCGGCGAACTCGTCCTGTTCGAGCCGGGTGAACTTGTCGACGTCGTTGCGCTGCTCGGTCAGCGCCCCCATCGGCTGGTCGGTGAACACGTCGTGCAGGCCGTCGTAGGCCATATGGTCCAGCACGGTCACGTCGCCGTACTTGTAGCCCGCGCGGCTGTCCATCAGCAGATGCGGGGCCTTCGTCATGGACTCCTGGCCGCCGGCCACCACGACGTCGAACTCACCGGCCCGGATGAGCTGATCGGCCAGGGCGATGGAGTCGATCCCGGACAGGCACATCTTGTTGATCGTCAGCGCCGGCACATCCCAGCCGATCCCGGCGGCGACGGCGGCCTGGCGGGCCGGCATCTGACCGGCCCCGGCGGTCAGCACCTGACCCATGATCACGTACTCCACCAGGTCGGCGGGGACCGCAGCCTTGTCCAGGGCCGCCTTGATCGCGACGGCACCCAGGTCGGCGCCGGAGAAGTCCTTGAGCGAGCCCATCAGACGCCCGATCGGCGTCCGTGCTCCGGCGACGATCACCGATGTCGTCATGTCGTCCTCCTCAGGAATCAGGTGGCCATCGGATGTGATCCAGCCCACTAGCTTTCCGCTGGGCTGACCAACCACCCGGTTGAGAGGTTACCGTGTTGGTATGACTACCGAGCACGTCGACGCCCGTCCGATTCTGGCCAGCGCTCTGGTGACCGGGATCGACCACGTCGGCATCGCCGTGCCGGACTTGGATGCAGCCATCACGTGGTACCACGACCATCTCGGGATGATCCTCGTGCACGAGGAGATCAACGACGAGCAGGGCATCCGCGAGGCGATGCTGGCCGTGCGCGGCGCCCCCCACGGCAGCGTGCAGGTGCAACTCATGGCTCCGCTGGATGAGACGTCCACCATCGCCAAGTTCATCGACAAGCGCGGGCCCGGCTTGCAGCAACTGGCCTACCGGGTCAGTGACCTCGACGCTCTCAGCCAGCGACTGCGCGCCGCGGGCGTCCGGTTGATCTACGACGCGCCCCGCCGCGGCACCGCGAACTCCCGGATCAACTTCATCCACCCGAAGGACGCCGGCGGCGTGTTGGTGGAACTGGTCCAACCCGCCGCGCCCTGAGTCCCGCCCAGAGCGCTCCGCAGGTTCCGCGCCTAGGACCACCTACGGGTGGGACGGCGACGGTCCCGGTTCGCCCAGCATGGCGTGTGCCAGTGCCGCCGATCGTCGCCTTCACTGTCGTCGACCCGCCACACCACCACATGCGATGTGCCGGAACGAATCTCGTGATCGCAGCCCGGACAACGGTAGTCCTTGACCGCCCGGGACCCGGCAACCGGCCGGACCTCGTAGTCGTAGCCGTCGGGCCCGGTCTCCACCCGGTTCAGCATCAGAACAACCGGAACTCGTCGCTGTCCATCCCCCGCATCACGTCGTAATCCAAAGTGACACAGCGGATTCCACGGTCCTCAGCCAGGGTCTTGGCCTGCGGTTTGATCTGCTGGGCGGCGAACACGCCGGCTACCGGGGCCAGCAGCGGATCGCGGTTGAGCAACTCCAGGTAGCGGGTCAACTGCTCGACGCCGTCGATGTCGCCGCGCCGCTTGATCTCCACGGCCACCGAATGGCCCTGCTCGTCGCGGCAGAGGATGTCCACCGGACCGATCGCGGTCATGTATTCGCGGCGCACCAACGTATAACCCGCACCGAGCAATTCGATGTGCTCGGCCAGCAGTTCCTGCAGGTGCGCTTCCACGCCGTCCTTCACCAGACCCGGGTCGGTGCCCAGTTCGTGGCTGGAGTCGTGCTCGATGTCCTCGATGGTGATGCGCAACTGTTCGCCGGCCTTGTTCTGCACCACCCAGATCGACACCTCCTCCTCGGAGGTCTCCGTCAGCCAGCACGGCGGGCTCATCCAGTTCAGCGGCTTGTAGGCGCGGTCATCGGCGTGGATGCTCACCGACCCGTCGGCCTTCACCAGCAGCAGTCGCCGCGCCGAGGGCAGATGGGCGGTGAGCCGGCCAAGGTAGTCCACGGTGCACTGGGCGATCACGAGTCGCACCGGTTCAGCTTAGGATGCCCGGGGTTGTATCGGGCCGCCGACGGTCCGGGCGAACTAGGCTGACGCCACCATGGACACGAGCGTGGCACAGCGGCTGGGCCGCGTTCTGGAGCGGGTCACTCGACAGAGCGCCCGTGTACAACCGAAACCTGCCTACGGCTCGCTGCTGCTGGGCCGGCCGACGGAGAGCCCGGCCCACCGCCGGGTCCGCATCCAGACCATCCTCACCGCGGCCACGCTCATGGTGAACCTGATCGGCTTCGCGGTGGCGCTGCTGTTGGTGGCGGTGGCATTCCCGGTGCCCAGCGTATTCACCGACGTCCCGTTCTGGCTGCCGACAATCGTCCTGCCGACCTACACGGTGCT
Source organism: uncultured Mycobacterium sp. (assembly GCA_964463215.1). Lineage (GTDB taxonomy): Bacteria > Actinomycetota > Actinomycetes > Mycobacteriales > Mycobacteriaceae > Mycobacterium. The sequence continues at coordinate 6,045 of CAYXBN010000058.1, forward strand.
GGCGTCGGCCGTCGGGACCTGGTGGATCACCACCCGCGTCGTCAACGACCTGCGGTGGTCCATCGAGAGCAGGCCGCCGGACCGTACCGACCAGCGCAACGTCTTCCTCACTCCGTGGCGGATCGCCCTGATTCACCTGTGGCTGTGGGGATTTGGAGCGGTGCTGCTGACGACCCTGTACGGCCGTTACAGCACCGACTTCATTCCGCGGATCTCGCTGGCCATGATGTTCTGCGGGGTTCTGGTGGCCACCGGCTCCTACCTGTTCGCCGAGTTCGCCCTGCGGCCGGTCGCCGCGCAGGCGTTGGCAGCCGGGGATCCGCCGCACCGGCTCGCACCGGGAATCCTGGGCCGCACCATGACCATCTGGATGGTCTGTTCGGGCCTGCCGCTGATCGGGATCGGTCTGGTCGGGATGTTCTCCCTCATCCTCGGCAACCTCACCCAGACGCAACTGGAGGTTGCCATTCTCATCACCGCCGGGGCGGCATTCGTTTTCGGCTTCATCTTGATGCTGATCCACGCCTGGCTCACCGCCACCCCGGTGCGGATGGTCCGGGAGGCGCTAGGACGCGTCGAGGACGGCGACCTCGACGCCAAAGTGATGGTGTTCGACGGCACCGAACTCGGCGAGTTGCAGCGCGGCTTCAACACCATGGTCGATGGTCTTCGGGAGCGTGAGCGGGTGCGGGACCTGTTCGGCCGGCACGTGGGTCGCGAGGTCGCCGCCGCCGCCGAACAACAGCACCTGCCCCGACTCGGAGGCGAGGAACGCCACGTCGCGGTGTTGTTCATCGACATCGTCGGGTCGACGAAAATGGTGACCAGCCTCCCGCCGATCGAGGTCGTCGAACTGCTCAACCGGTTCTTCGCCGTCGTCGTGGAGGAGGTCGACCGCAACCGCGGCCTGGTCAACAAGTTCGAGGGCGACGCCGCGCTGGCCGTCTTCGGCGCCCCGGTCGCACTGGACAGCCCGGAGACCGACGTCCTGGCCGCCACCCGCACCATCGTCCGGCGACTGCGCCAGGAGGTTCCGGAGTGCCCGGCCCGGATCGGGGTGGCCTCCGGGGAGGTGGTCGCCGGCAACGTCGGCGCCAAGGAGCGGTTCGAGTACACCGTGATCGGCGAACCGGTGAATGAGGCGGCCCGACTGGCCGAATTGGCGCGCTCGGCACCGAGTCGCGCGCTGGCCTCGGCGGCCACGGTCGCCGCCGCCTCCGAACGCGAACAGCGGTTCTGGCGTCTGGGCAAGCCGGTGAAACTACGCGGGTACGACGACCGCGTGCAGATCGCCAGCCTAATCGGCGGCCACTAGCCGATCCGCCCGCCCGCCAGCCAGTTCTGCGCCGCGGCGACCGCCTCGTCGAGGGTGCCGAACACGACGTCGTCAAAGCCCCGGTCGGGGCGGCTCACCGCAGCGTCGGGGTCGACCAGATAGCCCTTCTTGCCCGCCGCCTCGAGCGTGGCGCTCATGCTGGCCAGCAGCGCCCGGGCCGGATCGTTGATGGTGTCGACGCGGGTGACGTCCAGGATCGCCACCGAACAGTCCTCGCGGTCGCGGTCAGCGGTGCGCAGCACCCGCTCCGCACCGGCGAACATCAAATCGCCGTGCATCTCGTAGACCCGAACTCCCTCACAGGCGTCGTACACCGCGCGGATGGTGGCCCGCGACTCCCGGCTGACGGTAAGGAAGTGCAACCCCAGTCGCTCGGAGAGCGCCCGGCACAGCAGCACCCCGCGCACGCTGTTGCCGCGGCCGTCCAGCAGGGGTGAGTACACCCCGATCCCGAGTTGGCCGGGCAGCACCGCGGCGATCCCGCCGCCGACCCCGCTCTTGGCCGGCATCCCGACCGCGCTCACCCAATCGCCGGCGCCGTTGTACATCCCGCAGGTGACCATCACGCTCAGCGTGCGGCGCACCACCGCGGCACTGGTCGCCCGGCGGCCGGTCTGCGGGTTGATCCCGCCGCGGGCCAGCGTGGCGGACATCCGGGCCAGATCCACGCTGGTGACTCGCAACGAGCACTGCCGGAAATAGACATCCAGCACATCGTCGGGCTCATCGAGCACCCCGAAGCTGGTCAGCATGTAGGCGATCGCCCGGTTGCGGTTCCCGGTCGCTTTCTCCGACCGGTAGACGTCCTCGTCGAGTTCCAGCGGACGACCCGCGCAGGCCGAGTAGAAGTCCTGGATCTTGGCGAACCGCTCGTCGGGGTCGGCGCCGGGAATCAGCGACACCGCGGCGATGGCGCCGGCGTTGATCATGGCGTTCTTCGGGGTCTTGGTGTTCTCGTCGACGCTGATCTCGTTGAAGGCGTCCCCGGACGGCTCGACACCGATCTTGGCGTCCACCGCGTCCTGGCCGGCCAGGTCGAGCGCGAGTGCGTAGGTGAACGGCTTGGAGATCGACTGGATCGTGAACTGTGTTCGGGCGTCGCCGGATTCGTAGAGGAATCCGTCGGAGGCCGACACCGTCAACCCAAAGCCGCTCGGGTCGACCTGGGTCAGTTCGGGGATGTAGTCGGCCAGCGCCCCGTCGTCGACGACGGCGTACTCGGCCACCAACCGGTCGAGGTAGCGCTGAACCAGGTCGGCCACCGCCGGCTACCGCCCAGACCCAGCCCCGCGCCGGATTCGCTCCTCGTAGCCCGCGCGTGCGGTGGTGTCCAGGCTGCGCAGCACCCGTTGCCGGGTGAGCCTGCCGCGGATGGCGCCGAGCATCTTGTCCGGCAGCAGCGCGGCGGCGGCCTCATAGCTGCGCATCCAGGCCGGAACCGCCACGATCGCGGTGCGGCTTCGGCAGGTCGCGACGATGGCCGCGGCGATGTCCTCGGGGTCGACGGTCGGCAGCATTCCGCCGAGCTTGACCCCCGACACCAAGTCGGTGCGCACGGCCGACGGAAGCACCGTAGTGACGGTGACACCGGTTCCGGCGAGTTCATCGCGCAGCGCCTCGCTGAACCCGACCACTGCGTGCTTACTGGCACAGTAGGTGGCCAGTCCGGCCGCGGGCACCTCACCGAGGTAGGAGGCCACGTTGACGATGTGCCCCGATCCTGTCGTGAGCATGCCGGGCAGCGCCAGCTTGGTTCCGCGCAGGACCCCGTTGAGGTTGATGTCCACGATCGCGTCGGTGACGGGGTCGGGTTCCTCGATGAACCGGCCCGCCGGCATGATGCCGGCGTTGTTCACCAGGACCTGCAGCGGACCCTCGACACCGGCCAGGAAGTCGGCGAAGGACTCCCTCGATCGGACGTCGAGACCGGCTCCGGTGCAACCGAGTTCGGCGGCAGCGGTCTTGGCCAGGTCGGCGTCGAGGTCACCGATGAAGACCCGCGCTCCCTCGGCCAGGAACGCCTTGGCGGTCGCATAGCCGATTCCGCGGGCCGCCCCGGTGATCGCGACGGACGCACCGCGCAGCGCGATGGGAGTGGACACGGTCAGTCGCCTCCTTTTCGGGCACCCATCATCGGGCAGCCCCGGATCGGTCGCTCCACCACCGGCATCGTCGCCTGCTTGCGGGCGCGACGGCGGGCCAGGACCTCTGCGTCGAGCGAATACGTCTCGGGGTCCCAGCGGCCGTCGACGAACAACGCCGCCATCCGCTGCGCGCGGGCGGCGCAGGAGGAGTACAGATTGCGCAGCAGTCCGGGCCTGTGTAGGGCGTTGGGGACGAACCCGCTGAAGTGCACGGCTCCGTCGGCGTAGACGTAGCTGCCGAGCCCGTAGCCGCTCTGTTCCCGGGTCAGGGTAGCCGCGTTGAGCGAGAGGGCCAGCTTGATGCCCTCGGACTCGGAGTCAGCCGAGACCGGAAAGGCCTGCAGCACAAGCAGTCCGCTGCCATAGATCGGATGCGGCTGATCGCCTGCGATGCGACAGGCCGAAGTCTGGTCCCCGAACGGGAACTCCGCGGTGAGCACCTGCCCGACCACTCGGGCCAGACCCGAGTTCGATTCCATCCGGGCGACGTCCTGAAATTCCGCCTCCGGCCAGGCGCACGGTTCATCGCCGGATCCGACCAGGACCGAGGCGGCGAAGGACATCGGGTCGGGGACCGTCCGGCGACCGCTCTCCGGGTGCTCACTGGCGGCGGGCCGGGCCCCCGTCGCCTCGGCCAGCAGTGGGGCCACCAGTCGGGCCTCGGCCAACTGCATCACTGCGGCGGCCCCCAGTAGATGCCGCATCCAATCGCCGTTGTCGTCGGTCACCCGGACCATCGACCACAGGTCGGCCATCCGCGCCTCGACGTCATAGACCGGGCCGGCCATCGCCGCGCACCGCATCGGCAGACCACTGATCCCGTCCAGTGCGGCCGGGGTCAGATCCAACTCGCGCAGCAACTCGGTTCGAACACACAGCAGGTATCCCGTCTCACCGCTGGGTCCGGTCTCCTCGCCGAGGAATTCGACAGTCTGGGCGTAATCATCTGCCCACCAGGTGAATCCGGTCGGCAACCGGTAGGACCACCCCTCGTCGATGCGAAGGTGCTCGCTGTAGAGCCAGTCGATGATCTCTTCGGCGACGTTCATCGGGGACTCACGATCCCGCTCGCGGCAGGCGTTCGGGATGCAGCATCTCCGCATCCCGCAACTGCTCGGGGATTCCGAAGGCGTCCACCAGGGTCAGCGCGTGCGGACGCAGCGTCCGGCACCGCTCGTTGATGCCCCGGGTGACGGCTTTGGCTCGCTCTGTGGACAGCAGGCGATGCTCCATGAACCAGGCCTTGTCGGCTTCGATGACGGTCAGTGCGTACAGATCGCACACCATCTCCAGGATGCGGCGGGCGTCTGGGTCCTCGCAGCGGTCGATCCCGGCGATGAACGCTTCGAGCACCGTGCGGTCGATGTGGGCGCGTGCGGTGTGCATGACGTGATCCTGGGCGACATTGAACGCATCGAAGGCGGACATCTTCTTGGAGTTGCGCTGCAACCGGCGGGCCAACGAGGACAGCAGGTACTGCTCGCGGTCCTCGAACATCTTGGCCTGGGTGCCCCGGTTGAACAGGCTGCCCTCCTCCTCGTTGTCCTGCCGAGTATCGAGGATGGTCTGCATGATCGTCTCGGCGGCAGTCCTTTTCACCACCCGGTCGCCGGCGTAGTTGGCGGCGAAGCGAACCCACTCCACCGGACTCATGCTCTTGATGTCGTCGTTGTACTCCGTCAGCAGGTGCTTGGCGACCAATTGCAGCAGGACGTGATTGTCGCCCTCGAAGGTGGTGAACACGTCGGTGTCGGCCCGCAGTTCGACCAGCCGGTTCTCGGCCAGGTAGCCCGCGCCGCCGCACGCCTCGCGTGCCTCCTGGATCGCCGCGGTGGCATGCCAGGTGTTGGCCACCTTCAAGCCCGCCGCGCGGGTCTCGACATCGCGTTGGGCCTCCAGGTCCAGCACCTCAGCGGTCTGCTGATCGTGCATGGCCGACACCAGTTCGTTCTGTGCGAACTGCAGCGCATAGGACTGGGCGACGAAGGGCAGCAGGCGGCGCTGGTGCACCAGGTAGTCCATGATCGGCACTTCGCGGTCCTCGCCGGCGGCCTTGAACTGTTTGCGCTGCAGCGCGTACCGCACGGCGATGTCGAGTGCCACCCGGGCGGCCTGGGCCGCGCTGCCGCCGACGGTGACCCGGCCTCGGACCAGCGTTCCCAGCATGGTGAAGAAGCGCCGGTTGGAGTTTTCGATCTCGGAGCTGTAGGTGCCGTCGGCGGCGACGTCGGCGAATCTGTTGAGCAGGTTCTCCCGGGGCACCCGAACGTTGTCGAACATGATCCGGCCGTTGTCGACGCCCGGCAGTCCACCTTTGTAGTCGCAGTCCCAGGTCCGTACGCCGGGCAGGTCGTCGCCGTTGGCGTCCCTGATCGGGACCACGATGCAGTGCACACCATGGTTTTCGCCCTGGGTGATCAGCTGCGCGAACACCGCTGCCACGGTCGCACTTTCGGCAGCACCGCCGATGTAATCCTTACGGGAGGTCGGCGTCGGGGAATTGATGACGAACTCCTCGGTCGCCGGGTCGTAGGTGGCGGTGGTCTCCAGGGCCTGAACGTCACTGCCGTGCCCGGTCTCCGTCATCGCGAAGCAGCCCAGCAGGTCCAAGGTGATCAGCGGACGGACGTAGGCCTCATGGTGACGTTCGGTGCCGAGATTCTCCACGGCCCCGCCGAACAGTCCCCACAGCACACCCGCCTTGACCATCAGGGAAAGGTCGGACATGGCCAGCATCTCGATCTTGGTCACCGCCGCGCCGGCGTCCCCGGTCCCGCCCCGCTCCTTCTGGAAGCCGTCCTCGGCCGCCCCGGCCGCGGCGATGATCTTCAACTGGGCATTCACCCGGGCCCTGGCCACCTCCTTGGTCGGGGTGAAGTGCGGCCGGAAGATCTCCAGCGCCAACTTCTCCCGGATCATGGTTTTGGTGTCGCGCCACCGGCCGTCAAGAGCTTTCTGCAGATGTTCGCTCGTGGTGGTCATGGGTCAACCCCCCTTCAATTGGACCGCGGTTCACGCAGAACGAAATTCACACAGAGGTGCCCGCGTGCACGGTCAGCCCGTACAGGTCGACGCCGTGCGGCAGCGGTTTACCCGGGTCCAGGCGGACTCCACTGACCGACAACGGTCCGGCTTGCAGGAGGTTGGCCATCACCGCCTGACCGAGGAACACAGAAATTCCAGCCCCGGGGCAGTTTTGCGGACCGTGACTGAAGAAGTTGAACGACCAGTCCTGCGCGGCGGTCCCGCTGACCCACTCGCCGGGGGAGAACTTGTCCGCGTACGGGATCCGGGCCCGGTTGCGGTGATTGAAGACGTTGTAGATCAACACCTGGCTTCCCTCGGGGAGCACCGATCCGCTGGGGAATTCGACGTCTTTGTGGGCGACCTTGACCAGCAGACCGACGGTGGGCCACAGCCGCATTGCTTCCAGCAGGCATCCGCCCAGGTACTCCAGCGAGGCGACTCCGGCCGCCGTGCCCAAGTCGGCGCCAGCAACCTCGTGGCGGGCCTCCCGCTGCTGCTCGGGATGGGTTGCCAACACTGCCAGGGCGCGCAGTACGTTGGCCGCCTGATTGGCTTTGAGCGCGAACATCCAGTGCACCATCTGACCCGCAGCCCCCCCGGGAGGACTCGGCGCGTCGGCGACCTGGGAGGCGAGGCTGCCCGGCTCGGCCTTGTCGATATAGCGCTGAATCCCGGCGATGAATTCCGGGTATTGCGGACCCGGTTCGCCGGGCATGCTGTTGCCCTGCGCCATCAACTCACCAAGCAGATCGGTGATCCGGGTGTCGTCTGCGGCGCCGTCGCCGAGTACCACCCTGCGGATCATGCGAAGGAACGCCCGGTCGATGTCCTCCCAGCCGATCGGTTTTCCGGCCAACTCGCGGGCCGTGTCGGCGGCGACCCCGGCGAATGAGGTCGCCAGCCGGTACACCGGCTTGTCGGGTTCAAGCACGGCGTCGGCGAACTGTCGGCGCTGGGCCCACAGATCACCCCGGGAGATCGTTAGGGCATCGGGCTGGAATGCGGCCATACCCTTGACCTTCGGCTCCGGATCGGAGGCGAACGGATCCGGGGACCCGCCCAGCACAAACTTCAGGTCGTCGGGATGTGTGACGAGGAGTGCCTCGTCCTTGGCCACCCGGACGTAGAAGGGCCCCGGCCCGTACTTGTTCACCAGTCCGTCGACCAATTCGAAACCGAGATGGTCAGCGCCCAGCTTGGACGCGATCTTCACCGGCACTTCCCGCTTGCTGAACAGACCCTGAATGAGGTTGGGGGCACCAATCTGAGCGGTGAAGCGAATACCTTCCAGAACCGACGCGTGTGGAAAGTCTTGTGCCACCTTCCCTCAGCCCCAGGGCAGGTAGGCGCGCACGGTGTCGGCGAGTTGCACGATCCGGTTCGGCTTGTCCGGCGCCGGCGCCCCGAGCTTGGGCCACGGCGCGAACACCCGGTCGACGTTCTCCAGCACCGGCTGCAACTCCGGATAGTGCCGCAACAGCACGTCCTTCATCCCGTTGCCGTTCACCCAGTCGAATCCGACCTGGGTGTACACCTCGGGCCGGAAGTCTGTGGTGAAGAACCGGTCGCTCTTGAGGCGACGCGAGGCCATCAGGATGAAAATCCGGAACGCGGTGTCGGAGAACCCGAAGCCCTTCGGCGGCTGCTCGGCCTGCATGCCGATCTGAACATCGACCATGTCGACGTCGCCGTTGTAGATCTCGTTGATCTCCCGAGCCCATTCCTTGTTGGGGGTGATCTCGTCGATGCTCTTGCGACGCGGCATGCGCAGCATCTCGCGGAAGTCGTTGTACCGCGGCACACCACGCTCCCGGTCGCGGACCAGGTCGAGGGTGGCCAAGTCGCTGATCTGGCCGTCGACCCGCTCCAACTGGCGCAGCGCGGCCGGGTAGTTGTGCAGGCACACCGCGCCGGCACTGGCCAGGCCCATCGAGTACCACAGATCGGTCATCTCCAGGCTGTGCATGAAGTCACGCGTGTACTTGCCCTGGATCTCGGTGAACGTCTTATGGAACAGGTGCTCGCCAGACTCGAACGAGAAGAAGTTCCAGTCGTCCGGGATCAGCGAATGCAACCGGTAGACGGTGACGAACTCCTCGGTCAGCGAGAACGGCGCGGTGTGGTGGTCGACGGGCGATCCGACGATGCCCGACAGCACTTCGCTGTCGCCAACTCGGCCGATCTTCTCCTTGAACCGCTCCCCGAGGGCGCCGTACCAGTTGGCGTCCATGCTGATCTGCAGAGCCGGGTGCCGCAGGATGCACGGCGTCCACTCAACGGTATGGATCTTGGCCATCAGCGCCGAGACCACCAGCACAGCGGTCTCGTACAGCCGCTGGTCGTCCATGCTCGGGTAGGACTTCTTCAGGGCGTCACAGACCGCGTTGTGTTCACGCGCGAAGAGGGTGTGCAGCAAGCCGACCCCGGCCCAGTAGTTCTCCTCGAAGCCGGTCAGGTCGATGCCGGCAGTCTCGATGCTGGGGGCCAGTCGGCCGTCCTCCTGGACCTTGACCTTGCCGTCCTTGAACGTTCGGACCTGGTTCTGCTTCTCCTGCCCGGTGCCGTAGATCTGGGAACCGTCCCACCAGTGGGTCTCGGCGTTGGCGAATACCGGCGCGGGCTCGCCGTCAATGATCTCCCGGCCGTTCATCGGAATGGTGCGGCGGATCTGCATCGGGTTACGCGGGAAGTTGTCACCGTCGCGCAGCGGGATGTCGATGACCTTGTCCGGATCGCCGTTGCCGTGGAAGAACCAGTTGTGATTCTCGAACTGGATCCATGCCGCGGCGAACGTGTTGAGGATGCCGGCCGGCTTGAACGAGTCGCGGGCCATCAGCTTGCGGCTGATCAAACGGGGATCGGGATCGAGCAACTTCTTGGTGTGGGTGATGGTCTTCTCCAGCGGCGCGTTGCGCCCGAATCCCGTTCCCGCCGCACCCATCCACGGATCGGACAGGTCGTTGAACGTGCCGTCCGGGGTGCGGGCCCGCTTGGCCTGCTCGGTGGGTTCGCCGAGATCGTCCTTGGGCCTGATGTCGTGGGCCTCGAAGAGGTTCTTCTCCCGCAGATCCTCGCGCAGTTTCGCCAGAGCGCGGATTTGCAGAATCAGTGACGGTTGCTCATACCACTGGTTGTCGCCCAACATGACTAGCCCTTCTTGCGGTCGGTGTGAATGATGTTGTTGTCTCGGTTGTGGAAATGGTTGACGATTCTCAGCGAGGGATGCGCAGCGCGAAGTAGCCCAGCTTGAAGTAGCCGGATCCGGTGTTGTAGAGGATTTTCCCGAGGTAGACGCCGGGCACCAGTTCGACGAGTTCGTCGCGAATTTTCCGGATGACCAGCTTGGGGTTCTTCTCGATGTCGGCGTAGTCGATGACCATGACGTTGACGTCGGGGTCTTCCTTACCGGCCTCGACGTAGGTCTCGAAGTCAAACGCCAACTTGCCGTCGGTGTGATCGCGCATCGAGTACAGCGGCCACAGCAGTTTGCCGACCACGCCGGTGCTGCGGGTCAGACGGTTGTCCCCGGTCGCCGCCTCCTTGTCGAAACGCTTTCCCTGCCAGGGCATCCACAGCGAGGTGATCGCCCGCACCACCACGTCGAATTTGGGATTGGTGGTGGTCATCACCAGCATGCCTTCGGTCGCGCCATGCAAGTCGGTCGGTGCCGTGCCGAGACGGAACAGTTCGTTGAGGTCGGAGTCGGCCGACTCCGCATCACTACCAGCCCGCTTGGACAGCTCCTCGATCCATGCCCACGTCGAGTCGGCGGCGCCCTCGGGATGGGTCTTGACCGAGTCCCGCAGCCACTCGAGTTTGCTGACCACACTGCTGGTCACGGTGTCGCGTTTGTTGGCCATCAAATTCCTCCTCATTAGCGCTGCGGTAGTGTTCCTAGCCGAGCGGGGATGCGCGTCCGACGCACCATGATCCTAGGCGGAAAAGCGTCGTTCCGGCAGGAATTTACACGGTGGAGTGAAGTGGGGAGTCGACCCGTTGCATGACGGTTTGCACTACCGCACGATCGACAGCCCGATCGGGCCGTTGACGCTGGTCGGCGAGGGTACGACTCTCATGCACCTGCGAATGGCCGAGCAAAGACATGAGCCGGACCGCGCCGGGTGGCGGAAAGCGGGCGGTGCGGCGTTCGCGTCCGCCGCCGAGCAACTCACCGCGTACTTCGCCGGCGAGCTGACCGAGTTCGACGTCGACGTTGACCTTCGGGGTACGGCCTTTCAGCGCCGGGTGTGGGAAGCGTTGCGAACGATCCCCTACGGTGAGACCCGCACATACGGCCAAGTCGCCGAGCAGATCGGATCACCGGGGGCCGCCCGCGCGGTCGGACTGGCCAACGGACGCAACCCGGTCAGCATCATCATTCCGTGTCACCGGGTGATCGGATCCTCAGGTGCCCTTACCGGTTACGGCGGGGGTATCGATAGGAAAAGAACACTGCTCGCCCTCGAAAAGGGGCCATCAAATTCGGGCTGATTAATCCACGTGAGTGGCTTTTAAACGTAATCGTCCGAATGTGAACGAATCTGAAATAGCGGAACGCCCCCCGGGTGTCCGGGGGGCGTTCCTTAATGTGTGTTCGG
>CAYXBN010000059.1:0-17115 GCA_964463215.1 uncultured Mycobacterium sp.
GGATTCCGCCACCACACCTACCCGTCAAAGGCGGAGTCAACGACTACCACCACCCGGAACGTCTCCTGCCACGGGACGACCAGGCCAGTTGAAAAATTCAGCGCGACTTCGGTTTCCGCTTCTCCCGAACCCGAACGTTGATTCGGATCGGCGTGCCTTCGAAGCCAAAGGTCTCCCGCAATCGACGCTCCAGGAACCGGCGGTAGCCCGCCTCCAGAAAGCCGGTGCTGAACAGCACGAACGTCGGTGGCCGGGCGGTGGCCTGGGTGGCGAACAGGATCCGTGGTTGCTTACCACCGCGAACCGGCGGCGGGGTCGCGGCGACGACTTCCTTGAGCCAATTGTTCAGCTGGCCGGTGGAGATACGCGCGTCCCAGGAGTTCAGCGCCGTCTCCATCGCGGGCACCAGTTTTTGAACAGATCGACCGGTCTTCGCCGAAATGTTCACCCTAGGCGCCCAATGCAGTTGGGCGAGTTGCAAGTCGATCTCCCGATCCAGCAGATAGCGGCGGTCCTCGTCGACCAGATCCCACTTGTTGAACGCCAACACCAAGGCCCGACCGGCCTCGATCACCATCGACAGCACCCGCTGATCCTGTTCGGTCAGTGGCTGGGACGCATCGACCAGAATAATCACCACCTCAGCGGCGTCGATGGCGCTGTGCGTACGCACCGACGCGTAGAACTCGTGTCCGCTGGCCTGCCCGACCTTGCGGCGCAAACCGGCGGTATCGACGAAGCGCCACACCCTCCCATCGAGTTCGATCAACGAGTCCACCGGGTCGACAGTGGTACCGGCGACATCGTGCACCACCGAGCGCTGGGCCCCCGCCAAACGGTTCAGCAGCGAACTCTTTCCCACGTTGGGCTTTCCGACTAGGGCCACCCGGCGCGGACCGCCGCCCCTCCCGGCGGACTCCGAGACCGCCGGCAACGCGGCTACCACGTCGTCGAGCAGATCGGCCACTCCCCTGCCATGCATCGCGCTGATCGGATGCGGCTCGCCCATGCCGAGCGACCACAGCGCGGCGGCGTCAGCCTCGCCTTTCTCGTTGTCAACCTTGTTGGCGGCCAGAAATACCGGCTTGCCCGACCGTCGCAGGATCCGCGCCGCTGCTTCATCAGCGGAGGTGGCACCCACCACCGCATCGACGACGAGGATCACTGCGTCGGCGGTCTGCATCGCCACCGACGCCTGCTCGGCGACAAGTCCTTGCAGCCCCCTGGCGTCTGGCTCCCAACCACCGGTGTCCTGAACGACGAAGCGGCGGCCGTTCCACGAGGCGTCATAGGACACCCGGTCCCGGGTCACCCCCGGAAGGTCCTGCACGACCGCTTCTCGACGCCCCAGCACCCGGTTCACCAGCGTCGACTTTCCGACGTTCGGCCGCCCGACGATCGCCACCACCGGTGGCGGAGCGCCCTCCTCGCTGGTGGCTTCGGTCAGCTGCTCCTCACCGAGTTCCCAATCGCCTTCATCCGACCAGGTTTCGTCCTGGGTCACCGCACCGCCCCCGTTCGCTGCTCGACCAGAGAACGCAGATGGTCAATGACCTCGGCCTGGGTCATGTCGCTGGTGTCGACGATGAGCGCGTCCTCAGCGGGACGCAGAGGCGAGACCGCGCGGGTGGAGTCGAGATGGTCGCGCCGTCGCACATCGGCAAGCACAGTCTCGTAGTCATCGGGCAGGCCCGCGGCGATGTTCTGATCATTGCGGCGGCGGGCCCGGGTCTCAGCCGAAGCGGTCAGAAAGATCTTCACGTCCGCACCAGGGAGCACCACAGTCCCGATGTCGCGGCCCTCGACCACCACTTTCTCGGCACCGTGGACCAGTTCACGTTGTAACTGCACCAGGCGCGCCCGCACCGTTGGGACGGCAGCCACCGCCGACACCGCGCGGGTCACCTCGTCGCTGCGGATCTGCACCGACACGTCCTCACCGTCGAGGTAGGTCTGCTCGACCTGCGGATCGAAGCCCACCGAAATCGGCACCTCGGCGGCGGCACCGATCGCCTCCGGATCTTCCAAGTCGACTCCGGCCCGCAGCATGGCCAACGTAGCCATCCGATACATCGCTCCGGTGTCGACATACCGTGCGTTCAGCGACTGCGCCAAACCCCTTGAAACACTGGACTTTCCGGTGCCAGCAGGGCCGTCTATCGCTATCACCATACCGCTCACAGTCCCACCGCCTTGTAGAGTTCGCCAACCTCTTTGCGGGTCAGCGCCCGGATGCTGCCCGGCCGCTGCTCTCCCAGACTCACCGCCCCGACGTCAGTGCGCACCAGCGCCTGAACCGGATATCCGACTGCGGCCAACATTCGGCGAACAATATGTTTGCGACCCTCATGCAGGGTTACCCGCACCAGGGTCTTTCCGGGAACAGCATCGACGACCGCGAAGTCATCCACCCGAACCGGACCATCATCCAGCTCCACTCCGGACCGCAGGGTCTTGCCCAGTCCGCGCGGCACCGCACCGGCGACCGTGGCCAGGTAGGTCTTCGGAACTTCGAACGACGGGTGCATCAAGCGGTGCGCCAACTCCCCGTCGTTGGTCAGCAACAACAAGCCCTCGGTGTCGGCGTCGAGGCGACCCACGTGGAATAGCTTCTGGCTGCCCCGCACGCGGTGCTCGACCAGATCGCCGATGCACGGACGCCCGCGATCGTCGGACATCGTGGAATGCATTCCGCGAGGCTTGTTGACCGCCAGATACACCATTGAGTCGTCCAGGACGATCCTGCTGCCGTCGACCCTGATGTCGGCACGGTCCGGGTCCACCCGGGTCCCCAGTTCGGTGACGACGCGACCGTCCACCTCAACCCGGCCATCAGTGATCATCCGCTCAGCGACGCGCCTGGAGGCAATCCCAGCTTGGGACAGGACCTTCTGTAACCGCACGCCTTCCGGATCAGACAACGGAGTCAGCCATCGCTGGTGTCGACGTCGAAGGCAACCGGCGGCTCGGGCTGTGATCCCACGACCAGTTTGGCGAAACGCGGCTCGCTGTCCAGGCTTTCACTCAGATCGTCGATCACGTCGACATCAGGAAGCAACGGTGCGATATCCGGCAGATCAGCCAGCGAGGACAAGCCGAGCCGTTCCAGGAAGAGTTCGGTGGTGGAGAACGTCGTCGCGCCGGTATCGGCGTCGGTACCTGCCTCGGTGATCAATCCGCGGGCCACCAATGTCCGCATCACCGCGTCGACGTTCACCCCGCGCACCGCGCTCACCCGCGCTCGGGTCACCGGTTGACGGTACGCGACCACGGCGAGGGTCTCCAACGCGGCTCGGGTGAGTTTTGAGCGCGCCCCGTCCATCAGAAGGCGTTCGACGTAGGGCGCATAGCGCGCTCGGGTGTACATCCGCCACCCGCCGCCGGCCTCCCGCAGGTCGATCCCACTGTGACGGGCGGTGAAATCCGCGGCCAACCGCTCGAGAATCTCGTTGATGCGGTGGACCGGTTGCTCGGTCGCCGATCCGAGCGCTTCAGCGCTCACCGGTGTGTCCACTACCAGCAACAAAGCCTCCAGCACCCGGGCCAACTCGTCGTCATCGACGTCGTCGACATAGACGGGGTCGACGTCGGAATCCCCGGCATTGGACTCTAGGCCCTCGGACTCCCATGCGTCGTCCCCGCTGTGTTCCAGGTCAGGTTCTACGGTCATGACTCTTCCCACTCGGCTTTCACCAGCTCTTCGTTCACCACGCGGTTTCCGGTCCACGAAACCTGAAGCACCCCAAGCGGTTCGGACTGCTCGAACGCTACCGCCCGAGCTCGATAGAGCTCCAGCAGCGCCAGGAAACTGCCAACGATCTGGATCGGCTCGGCACAGTCGGCCACCAGATCGGAGAATGATGCCCAGTGCCCCACTCCACGGCGCTCGAGGAACTGCATCAACCGCTCCGCCTGTTCGGGTACCGACACCCGGGAGGCGTGGAGGTGATCGGTGCCCACGGTGGGAACCGGGCGGGGAGTGAAGGCGGAAGCGGCGATGTCGGCGAAGGTCAGTGGATCCACTCCGAGCATCACCTCGGGGAGCAGATCGGCGTAACGCTCCTCCAGTGCCACCGACCGGGGGTAGCTGCGCAGCGCCGCGGCCTCCAATTCGGCGAACATCTCGGCAACATGTTTGAACGCCCGATATTGCAGCAGGCGGGCGAACAGCAGATCCCTTACTTCCAGGAGCGCCAGGTCCTCGGCATCCTCGACTTCTGCGGCCGGCAACAGGCGGGCCGCTTTGAGATCCAGCAGGGTGGCCGCGATCACCAGAAATGCGGTGGTCTCGTCGAGTTCGAGTTCCCGACCGACTTCCCGGGTATAGGCGATGAACTCGTCGGTGACCTCATGCAGTGCAACCTCGGTGACATCGAGGCGCCGGGCGAAGATCAGCTGCAGCAGCAGATCGAACGGGCCTTCGAAGTTGGTCAGTCGGACCCGGAAGCCTCTTTCGGTATCCTGCCCGGACCCCCCGGAACCCCCCGCGCCCAGAGCGGACTCCTGTTCCGCGACAGATTCGGTAGTCACTTGCCGAAGCGGTCGATGACCTCGCGAGCTAGCGCGCGGTACGCCTGTGCGCCAGTCGATTTCGGGGCCCATGTGGTGATCGGCTCGCCGGCGACGCTGGTCTCCGGGAACCGGACGGTCCGAGTGATGACGGTGTCGAAGACGAGATCGCTGAATCGCTCCAAGACCCGGGCCATCACTTCCCGGGCGTTGACGGTGCGGGTGTCGAATCGGGTGACCAGGATTCCGCTGATGGACAGTTTCGGATTCAGCCGCTCGCGCACCTTGTCCACCGTGTCGGTGAGCAGTGCCAGCCCGCGCAGCGAGAAGAACTCGCACTCGGTGGGAATGATCACGCCATCGGAGCAGGCGAGCGCGTTGACCGTGAGCAGACCCAGTGACGGTTGGCAGTCGATCAACACGTAGTCGTATCGGTCCAGTACCGGACTCAGGGCTCGGCCCAGCGTCTGCTCCCGCCCCACCTCATTGACCAGTTGGATCTCGGCGGCGGACAAGTCGATATTGCTGGGGATCAAGTCCAGCCCCTCGACCCGGGTGTGGATGAGCACGTCATCAACCGGGACCCGTGGTTCCACCATCAGGTTGTGCACGGTGTGGGCCAACTCGTAGTTCGGCACGCCCAGACCGGCCGACAGCGCTCCCTGCGGGTCGAGGTCTACCAACAGCACCCGGCGGCCGTACTCGGCCAACGCCGCACCGAGGTTGATCGTTGAGGTGGTCTTGCCGACGCCGCCCTTCTGATTGCACATGGAAATCACCACGGCCGGCCCGTGGCTGCTCGGCGGCTGCGGACTCGCAATCTCCCGGGGCGGACGCCCGGTCAGCCCGATCGGGCTGTCGTCTTGCTGATCGGTCACGCCCCAACTCCTAAACCGGCCCCCCGGATCGGGTGAACCGGCGGCGTGGCGAACATCGGCGAAAGTCTATCCATGGCCGCCGGACTACTGTGGGCGCATGGCGGTTAACGACCGTTTCCCTTTCCTGCGCTGCTCGTTTTGGAGGTTGGCGATCGGCTTGCCCAGCATCCTGCGTACCGGGCAGGCTGGAGTCGCCCTACCTCGGCTGAGCGTTGCCGGCTGGCGGTTCAGGCCCGCGGGTGGGCCCCGGCCCAGACCTCGCGCAGCGCATTGACCGTGACCAGTGTGTAGATCTGAGTGGTGGTGACCGACGCGTGACCCAACAGCTCCTGGACCACGCGCACGTCGGCGCCACCATCGAGCAGATGGGTGGCAAAGGAGTGCCTCAGCGTGTGCGGTGAGACCGCGGCGCTGATCCCGGCTCGCTCGGCGGCGTCCTGCAACACCTGCCAGGCGCTCTGCCGGGACAACTTGCCGCCGCGGGCGTTGAGGAAGACCGCCGGGATGCCCCGGCCGCGTCTGGCCAGATCCGGACGGCCGCGCACCAGGTAGGCATCCAGCGCCGCGATGGCGGGCCGGCCGACCGGCACCAGGCGTTGCTTGCCGCCTTTTCCGCGTAGCAGCACCGACCGTGCCTCGGTGTCGATGTCGTCGACGTCGAGTCCGACTGCTTCGGAGATCCGCGCGCCGGTGGAGTACAGCAGTTCCAGCAGGGCACGGTTGCGCAGGGTCAGCGGCCCGTCGGCGGGGGCGTCGCCGCCGGCGCCCTCCAGCAGTGCCAGCACCTCGTCGAGGGCCAGACTCTTGGGCAGCCGGCGGGCCGGGGTGGGCGGCTTGACCGCGCGCGCCACATCGATCTCGATGACACCCTCGGCGGCGGCAAAGCGGTGCAGACCGCGCACCGCGATCAGTGCGCGGGCCGCCGACACCGCGGACAGCGCCGCCGCTCCGGTGTCGGGATCTCCCTTGCGCAGGGCGATCAGAAAGTCACTGACGTCGGTCTCGGTGACGTTGCGCAGGTCGACGATCCCCCGCCCCACCAGATGCTCGACGTAGCGGCGCAAGTCCCGCCGGTAGGAACTGATGGTGTTGGTGGCGACCCCGCGCTCGATGATCAGGTGGTCGAGGTAGCCGCGGATCTGGGTGTCCAGCGCGACGGCGAAGGTCGTCATGAGCACCCCTGCCGGGCGACGAAGGCCGACGGCCGGTCCGGCCACGGCGCCGTCAGCGGGCGGGTGGGTTTGCCGTCGATGATGACGGCGTGGGCGGCCAGCACACCGGCCGCCGCGGTGGCATTGACGATCTCGCCGGCCAGCACCTGATCGACCGCCTGCCCCAGATTGACCCAGTGCACGCTGAGATCGGCCTCCTCATGGTCGGCCGCCGGTCGGCCGACGTGGTCCAGTCCGCGGGCCAGGTACACCCGCACGGCCTCGTCGCAGAATCCCGGCGAGGAGGCGACGTCGAGCAGCACCCGCCAATCCCGCGCCACCAGACCGGTCTCTTCCCGTAACTCCCGGGCCGCTGCCGAAACGGGGTCCTCCCCCGGTTCGTCGAGCAGGCCCGCCGGAAGTTCCCACAGCCGCCGGCCCAGCGAATGGCGGTACTGGTAGACCAGGGCCAGTTGGCCCTCGTCGTCGACCGCGGCCACCGCGACCGCGCCGTAGTGTTCAACGACCTCGCGTACTGCGGTCACCCCACCGGGCATCCGGACCTCGTCGGTCCGCAGCGCAATGATCCCTCCCCGGTAGACCACTTCGCTTGCAACCGTGTCGAATTCGTGGTCAGCCACGGGCATGATCCGGCAGCGGCTGAACGGCGCTGGCGGTGCCGGAACCGTCCGGATGCTCACTGCCGTTGGCGTGGTGCTCGGGAATCTCGACGGGCAGCCGCTCAGCGGCCTTGTACTCGATCGCCGCGCCGATGAATGCGGCGAACAGCGGATGCGGTCGAGTCGGCCGACTCTTGAGTTCCGGGTGAGCCTGAGTGCCGACCAGGAAGGGGTGCACCTCCGCGGGGTATTCGACGAACTCGACCAGATGCCCGTCCGGGGAGGTGCCGGAGAAACGCAAACCGCTCTCGGCGATCCTGTCTCGGTAGGCGTTGTTGACCTCATAGCGGTGGCGATGACGCTCAGACACCGTCGTGGACTGATAGGCCTGGGCCACAACCGATCCCGGCTGCAGAACCGCGGGATAGGCGCCGAGTCGCATGGTGCCGCCCAGATCGGCCTGCCCCGCAACGGCGTCACGTTGGTCGGCCATGGTGGAGATCACCGGATCCGGTGTGGCCGGGTCGAATTCGGCTGAGTTGGCGTCGACCAACCCTACCGAACGGGCGGCCTCGATGACGATGCACTGCAATCCCAGGCACAGACCCAGCAACGGCAAGCCGCGGTGCCGCGCGTAGCGGATGGCCCCGATCTTGCCCTCAATGCCGCGGATCCCGAACCCACCGGGAATGAGCACCGCATGCACATCGTCTAACACCGAGGCGGCACCGGCGTCGGTCTCGCAGTCATCGGAGGCCACCCAGCGCATCTCCACCTTGGCACGGTGGGCGAACCCACCTGCGCGAAGCGCCTCGGCTACCGACAGATAGGCGTCGGAGAGGTCAATATATTTGCCCACCAAAGCGATTCGTACAGTCTCCTGCGGGTCGTGCACGCGCCGCAGAAGGTCGTCCCAGGTGCTCCAGTCCACATCGCGGAAGGGCAGATTCAACCTGCGCACCACGTAGGCGTCCAGTTCCTCGCGGTGCAGCACCTTGGGAATGTCATAGATGGAGGGTGCATCCGGGGTCGAGATCACCCCGTCGATGTCGACGTCGCACATCAAAGCAATCTTGTCCTTGAGTGGCTCGGGGACGTCCCGGTCACAACGCAGGATCAGCGCGTCCGGTGTTATGCCGATGCTGCGCAGGGCGGCTACCGAGTGCTGCGTCGGCTTCGTTTTCAGCTCACCGGACGGCGCCAGGTAGGGCACCAGCGAGACATGCAGGAAGAAACAGTTCTCCCGGCCCACCTCATGCCGCACCTGGCGGGCAGCCTCCAGGAACGGTTGCGACTCGATATCGCCGACGGTGCCGCCGATCTCGGTGATCACCACATCGGGCCGCTTACCCGAGGAGTCGGGTTGGGCCATGGCCAGGATTCGGTTCTTGATCTCGTCGGTGATGTGCGGGATGACCTGCACGGTGTCGCCAAGGTATTCGCCGCGGCGTTCTTTGGCGATCACCGTCGAATAAACCTGGCCGGTGGTCACATTGGCTGATCCGGACAGGTCGCGATCGAGAAAGCGTTCGTAGTGTCCGACGTCAAGGTCGGTCTCCGCACCGTCTTCGGTGACGAACACCTCGCCGTGCTGGAACGGGTTCATCGTGCCTGGGTCGACGTTGAGGTACGGGTCGAGTTTCTGCATGGTGACCTGCAGGCCGCGGGCGATGAGCAGTTGGCCGAGGCTGCTGGCGGTCAGACCCTTACCGAGCGACGACACGACTCCACCGGTCACGAAGAGATGCTTGGTCGCGGCCTGAGGGTGCTTGCGCAGTGCGGGCAAGAGCGGCCTCCGTGACGACGGCGCAGGACTTTGTCTGTACCAGCCACCACGGCACCTCAGCAGCGCCGAAACGTCTGGTTGGGGCCTGCCGACCCACGGAAATTCACCCTAACACCGACAGCGACGAGGCGGCGCTGACACACCGGGGCTGACACACCGCGGTCGAGTACGGCGCTGTCGAGGACTCTCCGACTACTGCACCGTCACCGATGCCGCACCGGCACCCATGCCGTAGCTACCGGGCGGCGCGCCGCCGAGCATGCTCTGCAACGCCAGCACCGTGGTGATCCGCCCCGACTCCACCCCGATGTCGTCTACCGTGGTCACCGCCCGGGCCATCTCAGCCTCACCTCGCGCGATCGCCACCGCCGCAACGCCGGTTGCCGACCCGTCTCGGCCGGCCAGCACCACGCCGGCACCGTGCGGTGCCAGGGCGGCGGCAAGGCGTGCCACCGTCATCCCCTGGTTCCCGGCATCGTCGGCCAACGCGCCTCCGGTGACCACCACGGCGGTGTTGGCCGCGCCGACTCGGTCGCCGTATGCCAGGAAACCGGTGTCGCGCAACGCAGCCAGGACGGTGTCGCGAGCCTCGGCACTGACCGGCGCGACCTTCGGGTCGCGATTGATCAGCACGGCGATACCCAGCAGATCCCCGGCCTGCGCGCTGGGGTCGACAAGAGTGGTGTTGAGCCGTGCGCCGGCCGGCACGATCGGCGAGTTGACCACCGAACGCAGTTTCTCCGCGGCGTTGCCGCCGAGGAACTCGTCGGTGAGGGTGATCGTGCCGGTGACCGCACCGCCGGCTTGGCCCACCAACCGGGCCATCCCGTCGATATCGGCGTTCTGGGCGTCGGGGGTCCGGAACAACACCACCGACTTCCCGGCCAGTGCGTCACCGACGATGCGGCCGGACATCTGGGCGTCGAATTGATCTGCTGCCGAGAGCTTTCGGCTCAGCGCGTCGTTCTCGCCGCGCAGAGTGCCGATCTGAGACTGCAAAGACCCGTTGTCGCCGCGAAGGCCCGACACCATCGGACCGGAGAGCAGCCTCGCGCCCAGCACAACCCCGAGGGCCAACGCCAGACACACCGCGGTCAGCCAGTAGACGCGGCGTCGCGCCGACCTCATGTCAGGTCACCAGGTTCTTCAACCACGCCGAGAAGCGCTGCCAGTAGTTCGTCATCCAGTCGACGACAGCGGTGTCGGTCTGGGACACCCACAGTGCCGCAATGACCGCCAGCAGCACCGCCATCACCAATAGGGCGATCGCACCACCGGAGATATGGCTGCGATACAGCGTCGCAACGGCTTTCGCGTCGACCAGTTTCTCACCGACCTTGAGTCGGGTCAGGAAGGTCGAGGGGTTGCTCTGCGCCCGGGTGCGGTCGAAGAAATCCTCGATGTTGGCCGACTGACCTGCCGTGACGATCAACGAGGCCCCGTGGTGCTCCACGAGCAGCAGCGCCAGATCGGATGCCGATCCGGCGGCCGGGAACGTCATGGCACCGATTCCCAGGTCTTGAATCCGCTCTAGGCCCGCGGCATGCCCGTCGGCGTCGGCGGGCAGCACCACCTGAGCGCCGCAGCGCAGGACCTCGGCGCTCATCTGCTCGGGGTTGCCGACAATGAGTTGGGGCCGGTGACCGCAGGCCCGCAGGATGTCCGCACCGCCGCCCACGCCCACCAAAACCGGCTGGTACTCCTTGATGAACGGTTTGAGGGCCTTGAGATCCTCGGCCGCACCGGGACCGTCGGCGACCACCACGACGTGGCGGCGGTAGACGTCGACGTCGATATCGGGGATCCCGATTCCGTCGATCAGCAGTGGGCTCTCGCTGCGGATGAACTCGATGGTGTTGCCGGCGAACGCCTCGAGGTGGTGTACCACACCGACCTTCGCATCGTGCATCAAGTCGGCGACCTCTTCATCGGTGCGCTCGACGCCGTGCACCAGTCTGCGGTCACCGGCGTAGACCCCACCATCATGAAGCCGGACCCTGGCGCCGTCCTTGACCTTCTTGAAGGCTTCCGGTCCGGCGTTGTCGATCAACACGATGTTGTTGGCCAACAGCACCTCGGGCCCGAGGTTGGGGTAGCGCCCCGAAATCGAGGGCGAAGCGTTGACCACCCCGACCACGCCGGCGTCGACCAGCGCATCGGCGGTCACCCGGTCGAGGTCGAGGATGTCCAGAACGGCGACATCACCGGGTCCGACCCGGCGCAGCAGCCGATCGATGTCGCGGTCGACCCGGGCAGTACCGACGATTCCCGGTCGTGCGGAGGATCTCGATAGAAGCGCTGGCATCTTCATGGGAGCGATTCTGTCGGCGGCGTGTGGTAAGTCGGAGGAGGCGCGCCGTAACAACAGCCCCATAAGTTTCTTTCTGTCACATTAGTAACAGCGGGTTGACGGCTCGAATCGCCTGTTCGAACAAGCCAGACAGTCGAGCAGGTCAGATATCCGAACGCGCCGCGGCGAGAAGTTCGCGGGCGTGCGCCCGGCCGGTATCGGACTCCCCCAGGCCGGCCAGCATGCGGGCCAGTTCGGCGACCCGTTGCTCGTCGTCAAGGCGGCGCACCGCACTGGAGCCTCCGCTGCTGTCCACCACCAGGTGGGTGTCGGCGTAGGCGGCGACCTGGGGCAGGTGGGTGACGACGATGACCTGGCGGGTGCGGGCGAGGCGGGCCAGTCGACGTCCGATCTGCACCGCCGCGCGGCCGCCGACGCCGGCGTCGATCTCGTCGAAGACCATGGTGGTGCCTTCCGCCGAGGCCGCCAACACCACCTCCAAGGCGAGCATCACCCGTGACAGTTCGCCACCGGAGGCGCTCTTGTTCAGCGGGAGTAGATCGGTGCCGCCCCCGGAACCCTTACGCGCGGCAAAGCCGAACTCGACGACGTCGACGCCCTCGGATCCGGCGTGGACCAGGTCCCCGGAGGGCAACCGAAGGGCGGCGGTGTCGTCGTCGCGGGCCGCCATGGTGGTGACGGTGATTCGGAAGTCGGCGTCGGCCATGGCAAGGCCGGTCAATTCCTCGGTGACCGCGCGGGCCAACCCGTCGGCGGCCCGGGTCCTGCGGGCGGTCAGTTCGGCTGCGGCGCCGGTGACCTGCTGAGCCAGGTCCTCGACCCGCCGGGACAGTCCCGCCAACGCCTCCTCGGAGACGTCCAACCGCGCCAGGCTCTCCCGGGCCTGAGCCGACCACTGCAGCACACCGTCGACGTCGGCGGCGTACTTGCGGGTGAGGCTGCGCAGCTCGGCCTGCCGGGCCAGCCGGACTTCCAGGGCGCTGGCATCGGTGGGCAGGTCGGCCAAGAAGCTGCCGAGTTCACCGGCTACGTCGCCCAGTACGGTGAGCACCTCGGCAAGCCGGGCCCCCAATGAAGCCAGGACAGTGTCGTCGCTGGATTCCAGCATCGCGCAGGCACGGGCCAGAAGTGCTATGGCGGAACGGTTTTCCTCATCGGAGTCGTCACTTCCGGATAGGGCTGACCTGGCTCCGGCTGCCGCCTCCCGGACGGCGTCGAGTTCGGAGAGTCGACGGATCTCGGCGACGAGTGCGTCATCTTCACCCGGGGCCGGGTCGATGCGGTCGATCTCGGCCAGGGCGAACTTCAGCCGGTCGGCCTCCTGGGCCATTTCCCGGGCCCGGTTGGTCCGGTCCACCAGGTCGCGACGGGCCACCAACCACTCGTCGCGCAGTTTGCGGTAGCGCTCCAGCGCCCCGGCCGCCCCGGCGAAGCGATCCAGCGCCGCACGCTGCTCTTCGGGGCGCATCAGCCGCAACTGGTCATTTTGGCCGTGCAGGGTCAGCAGGCCGGTGGTGAAGGAGGTCAGCGTCTTGGCCGGCACACTGCGGCCGCCCAGATAAGCCCGCGACGGTCCGTCCCTGCTCACCGAACGCAAGGCGATCACGCTGCCGTCGTCATCCCGGTCCGCCCCGGAGGACTCCAGAATCTCGCCGATCTGGCCGGCGGTCGCGGGGTCGAGGTCATCGGTGCTGAAGCGTCCCTCGACCACCGCACGCGCGGCACCCGAACGTACCCGGTTGGCGTCTGCGCGGGCGCCGCCGAGCAGGTGAAGTCCGGTGACCACCATGGTCTTTCCGGTGCCGGTCTCCCCGGTCAGGACGGTCAGTCCGCGGTCGAATTCCGCTGTGGCAGAACTGATCGCCCCCAGCGAGTCGATCCTGATCTCGGCAAGCATCTACTGCTCGCGCCAACTGGTGACCGGCAGCCGGAACTTACGGACCAGACGATCGGTGAAGGGGGCGCTGTCCAACCGAACCCACTTCAAGGGGCTCTGACACTTGGTCACCTGGATCCGCCCGCCGGCCGGCACTGCAGCCTCGCGGCGACCGTCGCACAGCACCACGGCGTCCGAGTTGTCCGGGTCGACGTCCACGGTGATCACCGCGTTGGGGTTGGTGACCATCGGCCGGGCGAACAGGGCGTGGGCGTTGTTGGGCACCACGATGATGGCTTCCAGATCCGGCCAGACCACCGGGCCGCCGGCGGAGAAGGCGTAGGCCGTCGAACCGGTGGGACTGGAAACCAGCACACCGTCGCACCCGAAGGCCGACACCGGTCGGCCGTCAATGGCGACCACCACCCCGAGTACCCCCTGGTGGGTACCCTTCTCCAGGCTGGCCTCATTGAGCGCCCAACCGCGGAAGAGCACGTCGTCGTCGAGGCTGACCACCACATCGAGCGTCATCCGATCCTCGATGCGGTAGTCGCGGGCGATGACATGTTCCACAATCTCGTCGATGGCCTCGGCTTCCGCTTCGGCCAGGAAGCCGATCCTGCCGAGATTGACACCGAGTACCGGGATTTGGGCGTTGCGGGCCAACTCCGCGGCACGCAAGAAGGTGCCGTCCCCGCCGAGGACCATGACCAGTTCGCAGCTGTCGGCGGCGTGTTCGTCACTCACGGCAAGCTCTATTTCGGCACCGGTGCCGCGGAGATCGTCGGGATCCAGGTGCAACGCCCCCTGGTCGACAGCTTCGCAGGACAGGATGCGTAGTCGGATACCGTTGTCCCCCAGAGCCTTTCCGACACGCCGCGCGGTCTCATTCGCCTCGGCGCGGCCCGGGTGAACGATTAGCAAAACGGTGCGGACCGCACCCGGTCCCCTCACCGCGGACCCTGGGCAACCGCTCGGCGCACTTCGGCCTCGAGTGCCGGTCCGGATAGCGGTTGGGGAGTCTGGGCACGCAGCCACAGGAAGTATTCGACGTTACCGGACGGGCCGGGAAGCGGGCTGGCCGTGGCCGCTACGGTGTGCCAGCCGAGTTCGTTCGCCCGACGGCTCACCGCCAGGACTGCTTGGGCCCGCAGTTCGGGGTCGGTGACAACCCCGCCCGGTCCCACCTGGCTTCGCCCCACCTCGAATTGCGGCTTCACCATCGGAACAATATCGGCGTGCGGGCCGGCGCATGCGGTCAGTGCGGGAAGCACTGTGGACAGCGAGATGAACGAGAGGTCGGCGACGACCAGATCCACCGGCCCACCGATCGCTTCGGGCGTCAGATCCCGGACGTTGGTGCGTTCGATCACCGTCACCCGCCCGTCCGAGCGTAGCGACCAGGCCAGTTGGCCGTATCCGACGTCGACGGCCATCACTTCGGCTGCTCCCCGGTCCAGGAGCACCTCAGTGAAACCACCGGTCGACGCTCCGGCGTCCAGCGCCCGGCGGTCCTGCACGGGGATCCCGAAGACGTCCAGTGCACCGATGAGCTTGTGCGCCCCGCGGGAGACCCAGGTGCGCTCGGCGGGCCCCTCGACGGCGATCCGCGCGGTCAGAGCCACCGCCGTCGCGGGTTTGGCCGCCGGCATCCCGTCAACGGTGACCCGGCCGGCCCCGATGAGTTCGGCGGCCTGCTGCCGGGACCGCGCAAGACCCCGTCGGACTAGTTCGGCATCGACCCGGGCGCGCCGCGTCATGGCCCGCTCAGCCCTTCTCGACCGATTCCAGCGCGTCGACCAGAATCCGATGCGCCTCCTCCAGGCGACGACCCACCGCGTCGATGGTGCTCGTATCGTCGGGGGTGTCGGTGCTGTCGACGTCGTCGGGGAAGCCGGTGTCGTCGGCGCTGCCGGGTTCGATGCGGGGCAGTTCGGCGAGCACCGCATCAACCTGGGCCCGAATAGCGTGAGGATCGGTGTTCATGTCGGCGTTCACGCTAGCAGTGACCAGTGCTGCAACGCGGCCCGCGCGGCGGCGTCCCCGGCCCGCACCTCCAGTTCGCCGCTTGCGTCCCAGACCGCGCGGGCCGTGGCCCGGACCACCGACAGGCCGTCACCACCAGGATCGTGGCCGGTCGCTGTGACGGTAAGGTGATCGGCGTCGACCTCGGTCCGCCATGCCGGATGCGCGGCGACCGCCAGCGTTTCGGCGCCGTGGAGCAGACTTCGCAAATCCAGGCCGAGGTACGTGGGCCGTTCTTCGGCCCGGGCATGGACGGCGTCGTAGGCCGTATTGACCCCGGTGAGCACCATCAGGCTGGGGAGTCCGGCGGCATTGGCGCCGGCGATGTCGGTATCCAGTCGATCACCGACCACCAGCGGGCTGCTGAAGTCACCGCGGGCCAGTGCGTCGTTCATCAGACCCGGAGCCGGCTTGCCGGCCACCAGCGGCTCGACGCCGGTGGCCGCCTGCAGTGCGGCCACCAGAGATCCGTTGCCGGGCAGCAGACCGCGTTCGGTCGGCAGGGTCCGATCCAGGTTGGAGGTCACCCACAACGCTCCAGACCGGATCGCCAGCGCCGCCTCGGCCAGTTCGGGCCATCCAATGCTCATCGACAGCCCCTGCACCACGGCGACGGGTTGCTCGGCGAACAGCCGCACCGGTTCCAGGCCGACGGCCGCGACCTCGCCGGCCAACGCGTCAGTACCGACCACCAGCACCCGGGAGCCGGCTGGAATCCGCTGAGCCAGCAGGCGTGCCGCACTCTGCGCACTGGTCACCACATCGCGCTCGGCGGCGGTGAAGCCGAGTTCGCCGAGGTGAGCGGCGACCTCCGTCGCCGATCGGGTGGCGTTGTTGGTGACATACAGCGCACGGCAGTCCAGTGCTGCCAGAGTCTGAATCGCACCGGCTGTTGGGGCATGGCCGCGGAACAAGGTTCCGTCGAGGTCGAGCAGCAGGCAATCATGCTGGGCCGCAAGCGATGTCATGCGCCGAACTCGTCGACGCGGTCCTCGGCGTCGGTGACACCGTCGACGTCGGCGGCTGCCGCGTGCAGGAACCACTGCAAGGCCTCCTCGCTGCGGCCCAACGCCAGCAGCGTCTCGGCGTAGGCGTAGAACAGCCGGGCCGGCGTGGAACCAACTCTGGTCGGGTCCAGTGGCGGGGAGGTCAGCACCGTAACCGCCTGGTCGAGGTTGCCGAGGTCGGCTCGCGCACCGGCGGCAACGATGCGCATCTCATCGGCGTCGTCGCCGACGAGTTGGGCGGCTTCGGCGCTGCGGGCCAGTTCGATCGCCCGCTCGGGCCGGCCCACCCCGCGCTCACAGTCGGCGATCAGCGGAAGTAACTGGGACTTCGAACCCATCCGGCGGGCAGCCCGGAACTCGGAGAGCGCCTGCGCCCAGTCACCGCAATAGTAGGCCGCAATCCCGACTGCCTCCCGGATCGCGGCGATGCGCCCCGAACGGGTCCGAGCTGCCTGGGCGTGCGCCAAGGCGGCCTGGGGGTCCTCCGCCAGCAGCTCGCCGGCGGCGACGAGATGACGGGCCACGGTGTCGGCCGTGGCGCGGTCCAGGGTCGACAATTCCGCGCGGATCTCCGGGGCCAGCTGCTTGGCCTCGACAGTGGGTGGTATCGGCGGGCCTTGTCGTTGCGGGGACTCGTCGTCGGCCACATCGGGCCGAGGCTGCGCAGGTCGGGCCCGGCCCGGACCCGAGCGACGGTTGGCCGGGGAACCACCCCGGGCCGACCCGCCGGAGCCACGTGCCGGCCGTCCGCCGGGATTGGCATTTCTCTTATCGACCATCGGTTTACCAGGATACGGGTGCCGACGGGTCAAGACCCTTCACTTGGGGAACTGAATTCCTCAGAAAATAGCCCGTCCTGTGTGCGGCTATCAGAGTTTATCGAATTACCGATTTATCGAAATAGCGGAACGCCCCCCGGGTGTCCGGGGGGCGTTCCTTAATGTGTGTTCGG
>CAYXBN010000060.1:0-16775 GCA_964463215.1 uncultured Mycobacterium sp.
TACCGGTGGGGAAGCGGTGGCCCTGGGCCCCAACTCCACCCAGACCGACGGCACCAACGGCACCAACGGCCAGCGGATCACCCCCTGACCCACCCGGATCCCTAACCCACCCCAGACGACACCCGGGGGCCCTCCACACACCGAGAGCCCCCGGGTCGTCACCCCCGATGCCGTGCAGGACACCGGTGAGGTCGAAGTCGCGCAGTCCGGTCAGGAATCCGGCGGCGGTGCTCAACGGAGCGGTCTCCAGGGCGTCTGCGACCACCTGGGACAGGGTCCGCGGCGACGGTGTTGAGCAGCTGCGCGGCGTCCGCCGGGACCTTCAGTGAGCCGGGCTTGGGCTGCTGGGTGGAATAGGCGCCGGTGTGAAATCCCTTCTGACCAACGAAGACGCGTCGACCGCCAGCCAGGAGACGGTGCAGTCCGCATCACCGGCGCCCGCCCCGCCGCAGGCTCCGCAACCCCCGGGGCCCGCCGACCAACAGGCGCCGGCAGTCTCCTTGGCGGCACCCATGAGACTGGACCAAGCAGTCACCGATTCCAGCGGTGTGTTGAACAGTGAGCAGCTTGCTGAGGTGACATCGGCCGTCACGAACCTGCAGGCAGCGCGTGATGTCCGGTTGTGGGTGGTCTACGTCGACGCCTTCAAGATTCCCCCCGGTGAGTGGGCCAGAGCGACAGGTTCTTTGACCAACATGGGGGACCGCGACGCGATTCTCGCCGTGGCGACCACGCAGCGGAAGTACGCTTTTCTCGTTTCGTCGGCCGCCTCCAACGATTCAAAACAGGCAGTCGGTGACATGCGGCGCAACAACATCGAACCGAGGCTTCGCGACGGCGACTTCGCCGGCGCCGCCGTCGCCGCCGCGACCGGGCTGCAAGCCCTCGGCTGAGTCCCGTCCGGGAGGCCCTAGGGGAAACACCGGTGAAAATCAGCGCGGGGGAGTGGTGCCCCACACCGCCGCCCATGCCGCACTTTCGGTGCGGGCTGTGCGCAGAACCCGTTCGGCTGCCTGGAATTCCTTGGAATTGCGCGACGCATCGGAAATCGCTCGTCCGCCCGCCTGACGGAGCAACATGAGCGCCAAGGCCGCGGAGGTCATCGACGGGATGACCAGAAGCTTGGTGAGGGCAGGTCGGCCGGTCAGGAACATCAGTCGGTGCTGAGTTTTTCCACCGGCCATCTTCGCTGCCACATCCGGGGCCATCGTGCTCAGGACCGGGGCCGGAGAGTTGGCTGACCAGTTGACGTCAATATCAATGATCTCACCCAGACTCGGGTGTAACGCCTGGATAAGGTCCGGCAGTTCCCTGGCGATCGAGGAACTCCGCGGCCACCACGCGCCGTCGATGTCACTGCCTCGATGAGGGTTCAGCGAGACTCGGACTGGACTGGCAGTTCGGCGCGAACGGTGCATGGGTTTCCTTTGCTAAAGCCAGGGCGCCGTCTCTGACCGCAAACGCGTTTGAGGAATGACCGCAGCATCTTTGACGGTACACGCTGGATCCGGCCGAATCGGTACCGAGCAGGGGCGACGCTCCAAGGCGATGGAAGGATACTGTTCCATCGCCAACGATGTTACGGTACCGTGTCATTTATGAATGATGCTGAACGCAAGAGTCTGAAGCAGATCGGCGCGACATTGCGCGAGGCCCGTCTGCGGGCGTATCTCACTCAGGCCGAAGTCGGGCAGCGAGCCGGGATATCTCCGTATGTGGTCAATAGGCTTGAGCAGGGATGCAACTCGGAGATCGGCGCTTACATCTCCGTGGCGGCGGCCCTGCACCGCCAGATCTCAGTGCTCCACCCCGCGGATATCCCCGACATAGAGTTGCCTGCCCTCGACTTCAGGTAGGGCGGAGCGGCGGGCCAACGCCTCGGGGCGAGGTCATTTCACGATCAGACGCACGATCCGGTCGTCGCCGTCGCGCGGGTCCCCGCGTCCGTCGGTGTTGCTGGTCGAGAGCCACATCGAGCCGTCGGGCGCGGGTTCAATAGTCCGAAGCCGGCCGAGGTCACCAAGTTCCAATTCAGTGGCCCGGCCCGATCCGTCGAGGGGCACGTGCCACACCGACTGTCCGCGCAGCGAGGCAACGTAGGCATTGTCGCCCATCACGGCCAGGCCGCTCGGTGAGGCGATCGAGGTCGGCTGCCATTGCACGACGGGATCGACGAAATCCTCTTTCCCGCAGGCTCCCTCGCAGTCGGGCCAGCCGTAGTTCGAGCCGGCTTCGATGAGATTGAGTTCATCGACGTCTGACTGACCGAACTCGCTGGCCCACAACCGATCTTGGGCATCGAAGGCCAAGCCCTGCACGTTTCGGTGGCCGAGGGACAGCACCGGTGACCCGGGGAAGGGATTGTCGGCGGGTACCGAGCCGGTCGGAGTGATCCGCAAAATCTTGCCGCCCAGAGAGTTTCGGTCCTGTGCCAAATCCTCCTGTCCGGCATCGCCGGTCGCGACGTACAGCATTCCGTCGGGACCGAAGACGATCCGGCCCCCATTGTGGACGACTGCCTTCGGAATCCCGGTCAGGATGGCCTCCTGGTTGCCGAGTTCCTCTCCGTCCCAACGTATCCTGACGACCCGGTTGTCGGTCTGGGAGGTGAAATAGGCATAGATCCAATCACCGCTGAGGGTGATCCCGAGCAAGCCGCCCTCGCCGTGAGGTTCGACACCGTCGATCGTGCCGACCACAGTGCGCAGGCCGTCGCCGACCCGGACGATACGGCCAGTGTCGCGTTCGCTGACAAGAGCGGACCCGTCACCCTGAAACGCTATTCCCCAAGGCGCCTCGAGGCCGGTAGCGACGGTACCGGCGACGCGCACCTCAGAGGCGGTTTCGATCGGCTCAGGCCCACGCGGCGGCGCCGTGCTCGTCGAGTTCGAACCGCATCCGGTGACGACAATGGCCGCGAACAGGGCCGCCAGCGCTTTCGTCATACCCCAGTGTGCGTGCAGATCACGCCGCTGTCAGTAATGCCCGCGCTTCCTGACGGCGCCCGGCGTCACGCCGGTGAGGCGGGCAGTGCGGCGATTCTTCGGGCCAGGTAGGGGGAAAACCACCCGGCGTACTTCTCTTGGAGGGCGGAGTCGCGCCAGTCCGAACCCGTGATGATCTCCCGGCAGTTCGCCTGACCGCATCGGCACCGGAACTCGTCGTAGTCGCTGGCGTCGCACGTCGCGTAGTCGAAGCACAGTTCCTCCCCAGGCAGGATGTCCCGCATTGCGACCACCAGAGTCTGGCCGAGTAGACCGCAGTTGGGCTCGCACGAGTGATTGAGCATGTCGCCTGCCTCGGGCGTCTTGTCAGAGACCAGGTAGAGGTCGGCGTCGACCTGGATCGACCTCGTCTGTCGTTCGCCGCTCAGGGTGGCCAGGACAGCTCCGGTCACCATCCATCCGCCGAATGCCGCAACCGTCTCTCCGGCAGGGATCGGGTCGATGGCGAACGAGCCCCAGCCCTTCTCGCCGGCCGGCCGCGCCTGGGCCTTGGGGCTGAGCCAGTTGTAATCCATGGAACGCACCTCCTCCTCAACGCTCCGCCGACATGCTACTTGGCCCCATCGGCAATCCGTGGCATCCCGCCACGTGGCTTCAGCCATATTGCGTCGCGGACAACCACGATCTCAGAACGGCTCCGATTCGCTCCGAGACCGACTGCGCTGCAAGGGGTTTAGCAAGCCTCGGCCGAAGCTGCCCGGTAGTAGTCGCGGGGGCGACCGTCAGCCCGCCGCGCACCCGGCCAGGAACAACTCCGCGGGGATCTCCGCGTCTGCCGGCGCGGTGGTTGTGGTCGGGTTGGTACCGCACACCATCGACTTGTCTTTGAGCACCCAAAACTGTCCCTGCTGCTCGAAGACGAAGGAGGTCGGTGCGCCCATGTTGGGGTTGCTCTTGTCGGCCAGCACGCCGCTGGTCACCGCCCAACCGTCGGCGCAGGCGAGATCGTCGACGGTGTAGACGTTGTCCGGTCCGAGTGACTGCGCCGCCCCGGTGGCCGGCTCGGCCAGAGCTTCCTTGGTGCACTCCGTCATGCCGCCGACCATCGGGGTGCTGGAGGCCGCAGACGAACTGGTAGCCGCGGAGCTTGTTGTCGTGGATTCGGTGGTCGCCGCTGAACTGGTGGTTGTGGCAGAACTGGTCGCAGATGCGCTGGTCGCCGTGGTGGGCGAGGGAGAAGCGGATCTGCTTTCGACGGAACTTGACGCCGCAGCGGCGCTGCTCGTCGGGGCGGGATCCTGGTTGCCGGTCGAGCAGCCAGCCAGGCCGACCACGACGACACATCCAACGGCGACACTCACGCTGCGATTCATGGCAGCCGAGACTACCGGTGGCTGGCACGGACGAGGACGGCGACTGACCCGCCGGTGTCGTTGACCGGCGATGCGCTCGCCGCTTCCTACGATTCATGGGTGTCTGATCGCTATGGCGCCGACGTGCTCGCCAACAACCCACACCAACGCCGAACCCCCCGCTCGGTTGAGCGTGCTGCCGAGGCCGGACTGGTAGTGGAGGATCCACAGTCGGGGTACGTCGGTGCGGTGGTCCGGGTCGAGGGCGGCCGCGTCGAACTTGAGGACCGGCACGGCCGTACTCGAGTTTTCCCGCTCGGTCCCGGGTTTTGGGTGGACGGCCGCCCGGTGATCCTGACCGCCCCCGGGAGGGCGGCGGCGCGAACGGGCGGTGGGTTGCCGCAGCGCACGGCCTCCGGGTCGGTGAAGGTGGAGGGCGCCAAAGCCCGGGTGGCACTGGCCGGGCGGATTTATGTCGAGGGCCGCCACGACGCCGAACTGGTCGAGCAGGTCTGGGGCGATGACCTGCGGATCGAAGGCGTCGTGGTGGAGTACCTCGGCGGGGTTGACGACTTGACGGCCATCGTCGCCGACTTCCGGCCCGGACCCGGCCGTCGTCTCGGCGTGCTGGTGGACCATCTGGTTCCCGGATCGAAGGAAGCCCGTATCGCCGAGGCGGTCCGGCGAGGACCGGGTGGGGCGCACGCCCTCGTCGTCGGCCACCCCTATGTTGACATCTGGCAGGCCGTCAAACCGGCCAGACTCGGTCTGAACGCCTGGCCGGTGGTTCCTCGCAGCGTGGAGTGGAAGGCTGGTATCTGCCAGGCACTGGGGTGGCCGCACCGCGGTCAGGCCGACATCGCACGGGCGTGGCAGCGAATCCGGGGCGCGGTCCGGGACTGGACCGACCTGGAGCCTGAGCTAATCGGCCGGGTCGAGGAATTGATTGACTTTGTCACCCAGCAGGATTGAGCCTCGTCATCAACCCCGGAACCAACTCAGCATCAACCCCGGAACCAACTCAGCGCTGAATCGACTTCAGGTAGAAGAATTCCTCGAGACCGTAGGAGCCCAACTCCCTGCCGTGTCCGGAGGCGCCCACACCGCCGAACGGCGCACACGGATTGAACGCGCCGCCATTGACGTCAATCTGGCCGGTACGGATTCGTCGGGCCACCCGCATCGCCCGGTCCTCGTCTGCGGACCACACCGCCCCGGACAGCCCGAAGCGGGAGTCGTTGGCGATCCGGACGGCGTCGTCCTCATCGTCATAGGCCATGATCGCCAGCACGGGACCGAAAACCTCCTCCTGAGCGATCTTCATATCGGTGGTGACGTCGGAGAAGATCGTCGGCGCGACGAAGAATCCGGTCAGCCCGGGTGGCGCGTCCGGTCCGCCGCAGACCAACCGGGCGCCCTCGGCGCTGGCGTTGCGGATGTGCTCGCGCACCTTCTCGCGATGCTGGGCGGTCACCATCGGACCCAGCAAGGTGGCAGGGTCGAACGGGTCACCCATGGTGTGCGCCTGCGCCACCGCAGTGGCGATCGCCCCAGCCTCGGCCAACCTGGACCGGGGGACCAGTAGGCGGGTTTGGGCGATGCAGGTTTGCCCGGAGTTCAGCATGCATCGGGTTACACCGGCGGTGATCGCCAGTTGCATATCGGCGTCATCGAGGACGATGCAGGCCGACTTGCCGCCCAATTCCAGCGAGGACGGCACCAGGTTGCGGCCGGTCACCTCACCGATGTGCCGGCCCACCCCTTCCGAACCGGTGAAGGTGACAAGGTCGACGCCCGGATGGCCGATCATCGCCTCGCCGACGACGGTGCCCAGGCCGGTCACCATGTTCACCACTCCCGGCGGCAGGCCGACCTCATCGAAGATCTCCATCAGCGCGAACGTCGACAGCGGGGTGACCTCAGACGGTTTGAGGACCACCGTGCACCCCGCGGCCAGGGCCGGTGCGATCTTGGCTGCCATCTGATGGAGCGGGTAGTTCCACGGCGCGATCGCCGCGACCACCCCGACCGGTTCCCGGACGACCAGTGAGTTGCCGACCTCCTCCTCGAAGGACATCTCGCCCACCAGTCCGCGCATGGAGGCGAAGGACATCGTGGGCAGGCCGACCTGGATCATGCGGGACAACGCGATCGGCGTGCCTACCTCGCTGGTGATGATCGCGGCGAGTTCGTCCCCGCGGTCGGACAGCCGCTCCGCAACCGCGTCGAGCAGGTCGATGCGCTGCTGGACAGGGGTGGCCGACCACGCCGGGAAGGCCGCCCGGGCGGCGGCGACGGCCCGGTCCACGTCGGAGGTGTCGCCGGCCGGGATGGTGGCGATGACCTGTTCGGAGTAGGGGTTCTCCACCGGGATGGTCTCGGAGCAGCTGGCAGCCGTCCACTCACCGTTGATGTAGAGACGGTCGTGAACCGGGATCGGAATCATCGTTGTCATGGCTCTCCTCAGGCGTTGACGGCGGACTTGGCTTCGGCGGCGATGTTGGTGGCGGTGCGATGCGCCAGGGCCATCACCGAGATCATCGGGTTGGTACCGCTGGCGGTCGGCATGCCGCTGGCGTCCCCGATGTAAACCCCTGGGGTGTCGTGCAATTCGCCCGACGGGTTGGCCACCGAGGTCTGTGGATCACTGCCCAGCCGGCAGCTGCTCATCTGGTGTGCCGAGAGGAGCTGCAATCCTCCGGCCCGCAGCGGCGTTTTCTGGAGCGCCTTGATGAACGCCTCAAGGTCCTCGCCGCGACGCCAACGCCAAGGGACCGCCCCGAACGGGATGATTTGCTCGGCGCCGGCGGCGTGGAGCAACCGGACTTGCTTCTCGATCGAGGTGTGCGCGACCAGAGTGTCGATCTCGTCGGTCATCGAGTAGTTGATCACCGCATTGCCGTGGTCGTCGATGGTGACCGTGCCGTGCCCGCGGTCGCGGGGAAACGCGATCGAGAGTGCCGCGTTGCCGAGTTTGGCAACGGTTTCCTTGTGTTCGGCGCCGGATGCGCGGGCCATTCCGGCGACGATGACCGACGGCGACCATTGCGCGTTCTGGATCAGGAATCCGTAGCCATCCTTGACGTTGGCGAACTCGTCGACCATGGCCGTCATCGGCGCACCCCACCAAGGTGCGGTCTCGTCGGGATAGATGGCCAGGAAGGCCACCACCGGATGCAGGTGCAGATACCTGCCCACCGCGGGGCCACCGATGCCGGAGCGCAGCAACAGGGCGGGGGATTCCAGCGAGCCGCACGCGACGACCACGCGCGGAGCCCGGATGGTCAGCTGTCTCGTGGCTCCGGTCGCCGGGTCGGTATAGGTGGCTTCCACGCCGGCCGCACGCCCGTCCTCGACCAGCACACGCTTGGCGGCACAGCCGACGATCACCTTCCCGCCGGCATCGACGAGGTCACGCAGATAGGTATGACGCATGTCGCGCTTGCCGCCGGACCGGTCACCGAAGCCCATGTGCCCAGCCGTTTCCGGCGAATATGCCGCCGGGTTTGCGTTTCGGACCAGGGTCTTGAACGACCACCCCAGGGACTCCGCGCCGTCGCGCATCTTCTGATGCGGACCGTTGAGATCCGAGCAGTCGCCGTTGATCCCCAGCCGCTCGAAAACGGCGTCGATGTGCGCGTCGAAGTCCGGCGTCGCGACATCCTTGAGCCCGAACTCCTCGGCCCAGTTGTCGCGTACCCATTCCGGTGTTCGCAGGCAGTTGGTCCAGTTGACCGTGGGGCCGCCGCCCAGAGTCCCGCCGGCGAGCATGCTGACGTTCCCGTCGGCGGTGGAATTGACCCCGCCGCGCCAGAACAGTTGTTGATATGCGAGCAACTCATAGCCCATGAAGTCGGCCTCGTTGCGCGCTTGACCGGCTTCCAACACGATGACATTCAGCCCCGCCTTGGCCAGGACCCCTGCGATCAGACCGCCGCCCGCTCCCGAGCCCACGATGCAGACGTCGGCCGTGCACGTGGATTCGGGCGGCGTGAAGGTCGGCAGCGGATCGGGTCCCCCGGGCGCTATCCGCGGCGGCCCGTCGTAGCCGAACACCGGCCAGGCGGGATTGACGCCGGTGTTCGGGTCGGGGACGGCGTACGCCATGGCGGCGGTCAGCGAGGTCAGGGCCTTCATCCCGGCGGCCGGGGCGGCGCCCATCAGTGCGACGTTGCGGATCAGTTGTTCGCGGGAGCGTTGCGAACCGGTGGCGAAACCGAGTACGTGCAACCCGTCCAGCAGGCTCATCAGACCGTGGCGCTGCTCGTCGGGCAGGGAGGCCAGTACGTGAGCGACGGCGGTGTCTGCGCCCAGATCGCTGCCGCTGGCAGCCCAGAAACCGGTCGGATCATCCTCGCGCGGCATCGACGGTACGACGGTGTCGGCCAGTGCGCGCAGGACCGCACGGTGGGTGTCGGTGAGTTCGGTGGACATCGCTCCCCATTTCCGTTGCTGAACGTTGGCCTGCAAATGCAGTAGTGAATCCAGCCTAGGCTTTTGAGCAGGGGATAGTGTCCGATTCGGGATTTTCCGCGAACGGCAGGGACGACGCGAAACCGACCGTTGAGCGGTTGCCGGGCGGGACGGCCGCTATTCGGCCAGGGTCGTCAAGACTGCCGACCAGGTCGAGCTAGTTTCCGGTGACGACGTTGCCCGGCAGGGCGGTCGGCGCTGCGGGAGCTCTGACCTCCGGTTCGTAGGATGGACCCCAACTCGTCGTCGGGGCGCTCTCTTTCGGTGTTGGCTCGGCAGCCCTCTGACAGCCCACCAGCACTGCTGCGCCAATCGCCAGTCCACCAATCAACGCCCCCACGCGTCGCACGCCCACACGTCGAATAGTCGTTGCATTCATAGTTTCGCTCCTCGCGGTGGATGTGCGTATACCCAAAACCGCGTCGCTCAATCACACCGGCGCTTGGCCGGGGCAGCGGCCGACGGTCGCCGATCGCCGGATCGGGCCGAAGTTCGCTCAGGACCATTTCCGCCAATCCCGAGACAACGGCAGGGACGCCCGACACCCTGAGGTTCGACGACACCGTACGGCGGGAGGGGCAAAGAGGCCATGGGAATGATCGCTCCGCTGGACTCGGCATTTCTCATCCAAGAGGCGCGCGAGCATCCCATGCATGTGGGCGGACTGCAACTCTTCGGCACCCCGGACGGTGCGGATGAGGATTACATCGGCAATCTCTATCGCGAGTTGCTGACCTACCACAATGTGGCGCCGTTGTTCTCCCGGCGACCGCGCGATCCCGTCGAATCGCTCGGGAACTTCTGGTGGAAGACCGAGACCGACGTTGATGTCGAGTACCACGTTCGGCGTTCGGCGCTACCCAGGCCGGGGCGGGTCCGCGAATTGTTGGAACTGATCTCCCGACTGCACGGAAGCCTGCTCGACAGGCACCGCCCACTGTGGGAGTACCACCTGATCGAAGGGCTCTCCGACGGTCGGTTTGCGTCCTACGCCAAGTGTCACCACGCTCTTGCCGACGGCATCACGCTGACGCGCAAGGTCCTGCAGTCCTGCAGCCCCGACGCCCGGGTGCGTGGCAGGCCCCCGATGTGGACCGCCGACGATCCCTCGGGAGACGACGCCTCCACACCCGGGCCGGAACCGAGGCGCCGGTTCGGCAATCCGGTCGAGACGTTCCGCAACGCGGGCCGATCGCTGATGGGGTTTCGCGGCATGGGCGGGATGATGGCGCAGTACGGCCGGGCGGCGCTGCGGGATCAGACCGCGGTGCTGCCCTATGAGGCCCCGCGCAGCATGCTCAACAGACCGATCAGTGGTTCCCGCCGGGTGGCGGCCCAATCATGGGATATTGCAAGGGTTCTCAAGGTCGCCAAGGCGCGCGGAGTCACTCTCAACGACATTGTCCTGGCGATGAGCGCTGGAGCGCTGCGCCGTTACCTGATGGCCAACGATGCGCTGCCCGACGACCCGCTCATCGCCTCGGTTCCGGTCTCCATGCGCGTCGGTGACGGGGGCGGCGGGGGTGGCGGCAATGCGATCACCTTCGTCCTGTGCAACCTGGCCACCAATCTGGAGAATCCCGACGACCGCCTGGAGGCGATCACCACCTCGATGCGGGCCACCAAAGCTGTCATGGCCAACCGGCCCCCCGTCCAGCTGGCGGCGATGGGCGTGCTCACCGCCGTCGGGCCGGCGGTGCTCACCAGAATCCCTGGGTCGTCTTCGGCCCCGCCGCCGTACAACGTGCTGATTTCCAACGTTCCCGGGCCTGGAGAACGGCTCT
This sequence comes from uncultured Mycobacterium sp., assembly GCA_964463215.1. Lineage (GTDB taxonomy): Bacteria > Actinomycetota > Actinomycetes > Mycobacteriales > Mycobacteriaceae > Mycobacterium. Next base: position 10,555 of record CAYXBN010000060.1, read on the forward strand.
ACTGGAACGGAGCCGAACTCGAGGCGATCTACCCGTTGTCCATTCCGACGGAGAACCAGGCGCTCAACATCACCTGCCTGAGCTACGCCGATCATCTGGAATTCGGCTTGGTCGGATGTCGGCTAGCTGTTCCGAAACTGCAACGACTTCTGGACTATCTGGAAGACAGCTTGGGTGAACTCGAGTAGATTTGCCCGCGACTGCAAAACCAGCAAACCAACAGAAGGCGTGGTTCATGACCAACACTGGTGCCGATAGCGCTGAATTGCCCGAAGAGCAATCGAGCAGCGGAGGACTTTCTCGGCGCAAAGTACTGGGTGGTTTGGCGGCCGGTGCGGGGGTGGCGGCTGCGGGGGCGTTGGCGGCGGGGTGTGCCAAGGATGGCGGTGGTGGTGGTGTGGCCGGGGGCGGCGGGGACGGTCCGCCGGGGTACGGCACCGGGATCAACGAGGGTTTCGAGGGCAAGATCGAACTCGACGTGCGGGATTCGGTGCCGGACTGGAAGCCGTTCGAGCTGAAGAAGGCCCCCGAGGGTGCGCCGAATGTGTTGGTGGTGCTCTACGACGACACTGGGATGGCGGCGTGGTCGCCCTACGGTGGGCGCATCGAGATGCCGGTGATGCAGAAGTTGGCCGACAGCGGGCTGACGTACACCCAGTGGCACACCACCGCGCTGTGCTCGCCGACCCGGTCGTGTTTCCTGACCGGACGCAACCACCACGTCAATCGTTTCGCCGCCATCACCGAGGGATCCAACGGCTTCCCGGGCGCGGCCGCGCGGACACCAGCGCAGTGCGCGACGGTGGGGCAGGTGCTGCAGGACAACGGCTACAGCACGTTTTGGGTAGGCAAGAACCACAATGTGCCCGAGGAAGATGTCTCCAGCGGGGGCAGCAAGTCGGAATGGCCGCTGCAGAAGGGTTTTGACCGGTTCTACGGCTTCCTGGGCGGTGAGACCAACCAATGGTTCCCCGACCTCGTCGAGGACAACCGGTTCATCGAGCAACCCTACGGCCCCGACGAGGGGTACCACCTGTCCAAAGACATGGCGGATCAGGCGATCCGGATGTTGCGGGATCAGAAGTCGTCCAACCCGTCCAAGCCCTGGTACATGTGGTTCTGCCCGGGGGCCAATCATGCCCCGCACCATTCCCCGCAGGAGTACATCGACAAGTACAAGGGCCGCTTCGACGACGGTTACGAGGCCTACCGGGACTGGGTGCTGCCCCGGATGGTCGCCAAGGGCATCTTCCCCGAAGGCACCAAGATGACCCCGATCAACCCGCTGCCGGACGATATCGAGGTCGCCAATGACAATGTGCGGCCGTGGGATTCGCTCAATGCCGATGAGAAGAAGTTGTTTGCCAGGATGGCTGAGGTGTATGCCGGGTTCTCCGAGTACACCGATGCCCAGGTGGGTCGGATCATCGACTACCTGGAGCAGACCGGGCAGTTGGAGAACACCATCGTGTTCTACTGCGCCGACAACGGTGCTTCGGGGGAGGGTTCGCCCAACGGATCGGTGAACGAGAACAAGTTTTTCAACGGCTATCCCGATGAGCTCAGCGAAAACATGAAGTATCTGGCCACCCTGGGCAGCCCGGATACCTACAACCACTATCCGACCGGGTGGGCGACGGCGTTCTCCACGCCGTTTCAGATGTTCAAGCGCTACTCCCAGTTCGCCGGTGGCACCTGTGATCCGATGGTGATCTCCTGGCCCAAGGGCATCAAGGCCCGCGGTGAGGTGCGCCACCAGTACCACCACGCCGTGGACATCCCGGCCACCATCCTCGACGTCGCCGGGTTGGAGATGCCCAAGGAGTACAAGGGGATCAAGCAATATCCGCTCAACGGGGTGTCGATGCGCTACAGCTTCGATTCCAAGGACGCCCCGACCACCCGCAAGCGGCAGTACTACGCGATGCTGGGCACCCGTGGGATCTGGCAGGACGGCTGGAAAGCCGCCGCTCTGCATGCCCCGATCAGCGGCAAGGGAAATTTTGATCAAGATAAGTGGGAGCTCTACCACGTCGAAGAGGACCGCTCGGAGTCGACGAACCTGGCCGAGCAGAACCCCGACAAGCTCAAAGAACTGATCGACGCCTGGTTCGAGGAGGCCAACAACAACTTCGTGCTGCCCCTCGACGACCGCACCGCGGTCGAACAGTTGGGCAACCCGCGGCCGCAGGCCGAGCCGCCGCGGGACCGCTACATCTACTACCCCGACACTGCCCCGGTGCCCGAGGGGGTGGCGGTCAGTGTGCGGGGCCGCTCCTACAAGATCGTCGCCAACGTGGACATGAAACCGGAAGCCCAAGGGGTGATTTTCGCGCACGGGTCGCGGTTTGGCGGGCACTCGCTGTTCATCAAGGACGGCCGCTTGCACTACGTGTACAACTTCCTGGGCATCAAGCCCGAGCAGGACTTCGTCTCCGCGCCAATCCCACCCGGCAAGCATTCGCTGGGCATGGAGTTCAAGCGGGAGCGGGCCGGGGAGTACGGCGAGTCGATCGGCACCACCGTCCTGTACATGGACGGCAAGGAAGTCGCCAAGGGTCCGATGCGCGCCCAGATCGGCAAGTTCACCCTGGCCGGCGACGGGCTGTGCGTGGGCTACGACAGCGGCGACAACGTCTCCGATCAGTACGCCACCCCGGGGACGTTCACCGGCGGAACCATTCAGGGGGTCGCCTTCGACGTCAGCGACAAGGCCTACGTCGACCTGCAACGCGACGCCGCCGCCGCATTCGCCACCGACTAGGCGGGACGGTTAACCCGCTGGAAACCTCGGTAAAGTGACCGCGGTGGCTGGCCCAACGACGCTGTTCATCTTCCCGCACGCAGGCGGGGCGCCGAAGTATTACGTGCCCTTGGCCAAGGCCTTCAGCAGCGACGTCAAATGCATTGCGGTGCAGTATCCGGGGCGCGGCGGCAACCACGATCTCGGGTCGTTCCAGAGCATCCCCGACCTGGCCGATCGGGTCGCCGCGCTGCTGCCGGAGCAGGTGGACGGCTGCGTTGCCTTCTTCGGGCACAGTATGGGGTCCCTGGTGGCCTTCGAAGTCGCCCGCCGTTTCGAGGCGCAGGGCAGGGGAATCTCGGTGCTGTTCGTCTCGGCCACCGCCGCCCCCGGCCAAATCGGCTCGGAGTACATTCCGGAGTCCGACCGCGGACTGCTCGACGCGGTCGCCACGATGACCGGGGTGAATCCGGAGTTCCTGGAGAACGAGGAATTCGCCGCGCGGATCCTTCCGACCTTGCGCGGATTCAAGGCGATCATGGCCTACGAATGCCCGCCGGATGCCACGGTCTCGTGCCCGATCGCGGCCTACATCGGCGACGAGGACGAAATCGGGACCGTCGAACGGGTCCGGCCTTGGTCGGAGCGAACGACGGGAGAGTTCACCCTGCGGCAATTCACCGGCCACCACTTCTACCTCAATGATCACCTTCCCGAACTGGTCGCCGATATCGAAAGCAAGCTCGCGCGGTACCGCTGAGCCTGTCGGCTATGAATTAGCCGCGCAAAAGCTTAATATTGGCTGAGAAAAGTTAAGTGTTCGCTGAGGGCGCGGTTTCCGGTCCGACTCCGAATTTGTTAACCTGTGCTGCTTGGGAAGTGCACTAGTTGGGGCGTGTGATGAGGGATGCCGGAGATTCAGTTGTCTATTCCTGAACTGCTCAAAACCAGAGCGGAGCAGCAGCCGAACGATGTCGCGTACACGTTCCTCGACTACGACATCGACCCAGCAGGCTTTGCCGAGTCTCTGACCTGGGCGGATCTCTACCAGCGCGTGCAGGCGGTGGCGGGTCGACTACTCCAGTCCGGTTCGCCCGGCGACCGGGCGGCCATCCTGGCTCCGCAGGGTCTGGATTACATCGTGGCGTTCTTCGGCGCCATGCACGCTGGCTTCATCGCGGTTCCCTTGCCCGTCCCCGCACCCGGCGGCCTGGACGAACGAGTGGTCGGCGCGCTGCGCGATTCCGTCCCGACTGTCCTGCTGACGACGTCGGCCGTCGTGGCCGGGATCGTGCCCTACGCCGCCGCCCAGTCGGGCGGGCCGGCACCGGAGGTGGTCGAGGTCGATGCCCTGGACCTGACCGCTTCAGTGCCCGTCGCCGAGGCATCCGACTCCGCCGCCGCGTATCTGCAGTACACCTCGGGCTCAACCCGACAGCCCGCCGGCGTCGTCCTCACCCACGAAAACGTGATCAGCAACCTCGAGCAGATCATCGGCGACTACTCCGAGCATGTCCCCAATGGCGCGCCTGAGGATGTCACGATGGTCTCCTGGCTGCCCTTCTACCACGACATGGGACTGGTCATGGGGGTGCTCGGCCCGTTGGTGGTCAACCGGCGGGGGGTGTTGATGAGCCCGCTCGGATTCCTGGCCAAGCCGGCCCGCTGGATCCAGCAACTCGCGATCAACCCGCACTCGTTCAGCGCCGCGCCGAACTTCGGTTTCGAACTGTCCGCACGGCGCTCCTCCGAGGCGGACATGGCCGGACTCGATCTGAGCGGATGCCTGGGCATCATCAGCGGCGCCGAACGTGTGCACCCCAGCACGCTGCACCGTTTCAACGAACGATTCGCCCAGTTCGGGCTGCCCGACTCCACGGTCCGGTCTTCCTATGGCTTGGCCGAGGCGACGGTGTACGTCGTGACTTCACCCGGCGGCCGGGCACCCACCGAGGTGCGTTTCGACTCCGAGAAACTCGCTGCCGGTCATGCCGCTCTGTGCGCCGCGGGGGGCTCCGAACTGGTCGGCTGCGGACCGCCGCGATCCAGCGAGGTACGCATCGTCGACCCGGAGAAACTGGCGGAACTGCCCGCCGGGGAGGTCGGCGAGATCTGGGTGCACGGCCCGCAGGTGTCGCCCGGGTACTGGCGCAATCCGGAGCTGACGGCGCGCACCTTCGGCGGCCAGTTGGCCGACCCGTCCGACGGCACACCGGCCGGGCCCTGGCTGCGGACCGGGGATCTCGGGGTGATCTATGACGCGGAGTTGTACATCATCGGCCGGATCAAGGATCTGCTGATCGTCGACGGGCGCAACCACTACCCCGAAGACATCGAGTTCACCATCGGGGAGATCACCGCGGGCCGGGTGGCCGCCGTCGCGATCCCGGACGGGGCCACTGAGAAACTCGTGGCCATCGCCGAGGTGAAGCCGTTCGCCGGGACCGCGGAGGAAGCGGCCGAAAAGATCCGCGACCTGAAACGACGGGTCGGTGCGGCGGTCCGCAATACCCACGGCGTCCGCGTCGCCGATCTTGTACTGGTCGGCCAGGGTTCGTTGCCGATCACGACCAGCGGGAAGGTTCGCCGGTCGTCGTGCGCCGAACAGTACCGGCTGGATCAGTTCAGCCGCGTGGACACCTTGTGAGCATCGAACTGGACGAAGACGGCCTACGGCGGTGGTTGGTCGATTACCTCGTCGAGACGGTCGGGCTGACTCCAGACGAAGTCGATTGCGACGCAACGCTGAAAGACCTCGCGGTGGGGTCGGCCGATGCGGTGGTCATGGTCGGTGAACTCTCAGAGTTGCTGGGCCGTGAGCTCTCCCCGGTGGATCTGTGGCAGTACCCGACGATCAACGCGTTGGCGACCTATCTGACCGGCGGCGAGGTGGAACCGGTACCACTGCCGGCCGCCGATGAGGGCCGCGGTCCGATCGGGGAGCGTGAACCCGTCGCGGTGATCGGCGTCGGCTGCCGATTCCCGGGTGGGGTGTCCGGACCGGACGGGTTCTGGGACTTCATGATTGACGAGCGCACCGGCGTTTGCGAAGTGCCCGACGGGCGCTGGGAGCGATTCGAAGACGGCTCGCCGGAGAACGTCGCGGCGCTGGCCGGGACCACCCGGTGGGGCGGTTTCCTCGACGATGTGGCCGGCTTCGATGCGGAGTTCTTCGAGATCGCCTCGGGTGAGGCTGACAAGATGGACCCCCAGCAACGGTTGCTGCTGGAGGTCACCCATGAAGCTCTCGAGCACGCTGGAATAGCCCCGCAATCGTTGCGGCACACCCAAACCGGCGTCTTCGCCGGAGCCTGCCTTGCCGAATACGGCTACCTCGCGGCCTCCGACCTCAGCGCGGTGGACCCGTGGTCGGGCACCGGCAGTGCGTTGAGCATTATCGCCAATCGGGTGTCGTATGTGTTTGATCTGCGGGGTCCGTCGGTGACGGTGGACACCGCGTGTTCGTCGTCGTTGGTGG
>CAYXBN010000061.1:0-16774 GCA_964463215.1 uncultured Mycobacterium sp.
AGCCCTGCCACTTCATCCTCATCTTCGACAACGGCCACTTCAGCGAGTTCGGCACTTTCAGCATCACCGACTGGATGGCGCAGGTGCCGGTGGCAACGTTGGCCAAGAGCCTGGCCGTCAGCGAAGACACCCTGCGCGGCCTGCCCACCGGCGAGGTCTACTTCGCCAAGGGAGCAACGCCGCCGGAGGCGGCTTCGCCTCCGGTCAGCGGCCCCAACACCGCCACGTTGACACACAAGTTCCCGCTGATCGCCCAGCAGCCGATGGAGTTCCCCGGGGGTCGGGAGTGGCTGGTGGACTCCGCGCGATTCCCCATCTCACGCACCATGACCGGGCTCGTTTTCGAACTCGACGCCGGAGCCATCCGGACCCTGCACTGGCACCCCAACGCCTCGGAGTGGCAATACGTCCTGGATGGCCAGTACCGGGTGACCCTCTTCGGCGCCAAAGGTCGTTACCGAGAGGAGGTCCTCAACCCCGGCGACGTCGGCTACATCCCCCAGGGATACGGGCACTCGATCGAAAACATCGGATCTGAGACCGGACGGATTCTGTTGGGCCTCAACGCCGGCACCTTCCAGAAGATCGACCTCTCGGAGTGGATCGCCGGGCAACCGGCTGACGTGCTGGCGACCAACCTCGGCCTGCCCGCCGATCAGATCGCTCAACTCCCCCGCCGGGACGTCTTCATCACCAACGGCAGACCCGGCAAGCAGAACTGACCATGTCACCAGCGAGCGTCAGCGGCCTGGGATTCCTGAGCCGTCGTTCGCCAGTCATCACCCGCCACTGCGTGGCGTCGTCGAGTTCGCCGCTGGTGACCCGGGTCGGGCTGCGGGTGCTTGACGACGGCGGCAATGCTTTTGACGCGGCGGTAGCCATGGCCGGGATGATGGCCGTGGCCGAGCCGATGATGAGCGGCCTGGGTGGGGACACCATGATCCTGGCCTGGTCGGCCCGCGATCGGAAAGTGTTCGGGCTCAACGGCAGCGGCGCCGCTCCGTCTGGAGCCTCACTCGATAGCGTCGCAGGTTTGCCGGTGATGCCGACGACGGGTGCCCGGTCGGTGACGATTCCCGGAGCGGTGGACGGCTGGTGCCGGCTGCTGGAGCGTTTCGGTACCCGCCCGCTGCAGACGTTGTGGGAGCCGGCGGTCGCCGCGGCCCGCGACGGCTATCCCGTCGGGGAATCCATCGCCGGATTCTGGGCAGCCGTCGCACCTATGCTGCCGCAATACGCCGTGCCCGCTCTGCGTGATCTCCTGCTCCCCGGGGGCCGCCCCCCTGTCCCGGGGCAGTTGATCCGATTCCCTGCACTGGCCGACACCCTGGAGCACATCGGCGCGGAGGGTCGGGACGGGTTCTACACCGGGCCCGTCGCCCAGGCGATTTCGGACACCCTCACCGCAGGGGGTGTGCCCACCACCGTCGATGACGTCAACAGGCAGGAATCCCTGTGGGCCGAGCCGCTCGCCGTGGACTACCGGGGCCATCGTGTGCTTGGTCTGCCGCCCAATTCGCAGAGCGCCGTCGCTCTGATCGCACTCGGTCTGCTCGACGGCTACGACCTGGCGGCGATGCCAGAAGCCCAGCGACTGCACCACCAGATCGAGGCCCTGCGACTCGGATTCGAGTTCGCGATCGACCACGTCGGCGATCCCGGATCCCCAGGAATGCTGGAGAAGACCCGGCAGGTACTGTCCGACGGGAGCCTGAACGACTTGCGCGCGCGGATCACCGAAACCGCCACCGCGCCCGTTCATCTGGATGGCGGTAACTCCAGCGACACCACCTACCTCTGCGCCGTGGACACCGAAGGCAATGCGGTGTCGCTGATGATGAGCATTTGCGGGGTGTTCGGTTCCGGACTGCTCGCCGGTGACACCGGAGTGATCCTGAACAACCGGGCGAGCCAATTCGCCACCGTGGCCGGACACCCCAACGCATTGACGCCCGGCCATCGCCCCCGCCACACCATCCTGCCCGGCATGGTGCTGCGCGACGGCGCCCCGGAGTACGTCCTGGGCTGCATCGGACTCAACAACCACCCCCAAGGCCAGGTTCAGACGCTGGTCGATGCCATTGATCTGGGTATGAACCCGCAACAGGCGGTCGACGCACCGCGTTTCCGGGTGGTGATGACAGGCGACGAAGTTCAGCTCGACCCTGGGATCGACCAGCGGGCCGGTTACGACTTGGCCGCCCGCGGCCATCGTCTGGGGAATCCCTACGACTTCAAAGGTGCAGCCCAGATGGTCCGTATCCATCGCGGGGACAACGGGATCGGGCCCTGTCTCGAGACCGGGGTGGACAGCCGCATGGACGGCATCGCGCTGGGCTGGTGAGAACGCGCGCCCGGTCGATAGGCTAGGGCTGTGGGATTCCTGACCGCGCCGAAGACGTATGCCGGCCTAGCGGTGTTCCAGGCGGTCGACGCCGCAGCCTGTGCAGCGCACAGGTGCCGCCCATCAAGAAGAGCCTCGACTCGGTCGGGTGCCCGGAAAGTGTTCGACGGGTGCTGCCGTTGGTCAAGGGCGCAGCAGCCGTCGGCCTGCTGTCGGTGAAGTGGTTTCCCGGACTGGCCCGGCTCACGACGGCGATGCTGACGCTCTACTTCGTCCTGGCCGTCGGCGCGCACGCGCGGGTGCGCGACAAGGTCGTCAACACACTTCCTGCCGCGGCGTTGCTGACCACGTTTGCCGCCATGGCGGCCGAAGGGCCCGACTCGCCTCAGTAGCCAATCGGCCCGAATGCTTCCAGCCGCACGGTGACGTGGCGTAAAACTACCGCCATGACTGACCCCCCTCCCGATCCGGCCAACGTCCTCCAGATTCCCGACGGTGCGATGCTGCAGAACTTGATGGGCCAGATCAACGGAAACCCAGGCCCGCGTCAGGTTCCCGGACGCACCATCCCGGTACCGACCTCGGTCAGCGCCGAACTGCAGACCGCGATCGCCATGCCCTACCGCAACAGCGAATGGCTGCTCAACCCACCCGATGCCCAGGGCTGGAAAGACGCCGTCGCCGACCTGGCCGACCACTCGTGCCCCGCTATCGAGCAGGTCATCGACACACTCGGCGTGGGAATCGAGGCGACCACACTCGGCGGCGTCCCGGTCTTCATCGTCACCCCACCGCACATCCCGGCCCGCAACGCCAACCGCCTACTGGTCAACACCCACGGCGGGGCCTACGTGTTCAACCCCGGCCGCGCCTCACTGCTCGAACCGGCCGTCATCGCCGCCACCTGCGGCATCACAGTCATCGAAGTCGACTACCGGATGCCCCCCGACCATCCCTTCCCCGCCGCCTCCGACGACGCCATCGCGGTGTGGAAGGCTGCCCTGGACATGGCCCCTGCGGCCAACATCGGCATCAGCGGCGGCTCAGCCGGCGGCGGCCTGGCCCTATCGACCGTGCTGCGCGCCAAACAGGACGGCATCACCGCGCCGGCCGCGGTCGCGGTCCAGACGCCGTGGTGCGACCTAGCGCCGGTGGGAGACTCCCTGAAAGTTCACGAATGGGTCGACAACGTCCTGATCACCTACGACGCCGTCGGCGCCCGTGGGGCCGCCCTCTACGCCGGCGACCATGACATCGCCGACCCGTTGCTATCCCCGCTACGCGGCGACCTAACCGGATTCCCGCCCACCATGCTCGTTTCGGGGACCCGCGACCTGCTGCTCAGCCAAAGCGTGCTCATGCACCGCAAACTGCGCAACGCCGGCGTGCATGCCGAACTGCACCTCGTCGAAGGCGCCTCACACTTCACCTACTTCGTCGAACCCTTCGCCGACGAGTCCCACGACGTCTTCGCCGAAATGGCACGGTTCCTCGACACCCATCTGGGCAGCTGACTTGTCCCACATCGGGTTTTACCCGGCCGGTTCGAGCAGGCCGGCGAGATGGTCAACGGCGACGTGGGTGAGCAGCCGCATGCCGGTGGTCAGGGTGGCGTCGTCGGCGTAGAAGGCTGGGTTGTGGTTGACGACCAAGCCGCGGCCACCTTCCTGGGGCCGCACCTGCCCGTCGACGATTTCGACATCCTGCACACCGAGAATGGGATACAGGCCGCCGTACTTCTTGACGAAGACCGATACGTCGTCGTAGCCGAGTTGGGGCGGAATCTCGATGACGTTCGATGCCCCGGCGACCCGGCGTAATGTCGGCAATCCTGCGTCGAGCCAGGCAGGGGTGTTGTCCAATGGCGGGACAGACTGCAGGAAAACGGTCTCCGCCGAAGCGCCATAGGCGCTCGCGATGTGCTCGGCGGTGCGGGTGATACGTTGCCGGACATCGTCCATCGTGCGTTGATGCACTGCACGGATGGTTCCCCAGAGGGTCACCTGGCCGCCGATGATGTTGAACCGTCCCTGATCCTCCACGTGGCCGATGCTGATGGTCATCGGGTCGGTGGCCGGTACCTGGCGGTAGATCTGACCCGTCGCCGAGATGATCTCCGCGGCCACCGGCATCGGGTCGATACCGCCCCACGGGGTGGAACCGTGAACTTGCTTGCCGGTGATGGTGATCTTCAGCAGCACCGAGGCCGAGTATGTCGTTCCGACCGAATAGCCGACGACACCCTTGGGGGCCGGGCCGACGTGCATGCCGAACACCATCGTCGGGGCGGGATCGTCCAAGGCGCCGGCATCCAGCATCGCCTGGGCACCGCCGTCCTCGTCGACCGGCGGACCCTCCTCGGCTGGCTGGAACACGAACAGCACCGTCCCGGCCAGTTCCTCGCGCACGCCGGAGAGCACCTCGGCAGCACCCATCACCATCGCGGTGTGGCAGTCGTGCCCGCAGGCGTGCGAGACCGGGAACGGCCCACCCGGATAGTCGTTGTCGACGACGGTGGAGGCGAAGTCGACCCCGGAGGTCTCGCGAACCGGCAGGGCGTCCATGTCGGCACGCAGTGCGATCACGCGGTCACCGGGCCGACCGCCGCGCAGGACTCCCACCACACCATGCCCGGCGATCCCGGTGCGGACCTCGTCGAGTCCCAGGGAACGCAAATGATCGGCGACGAACGCTGACGTGGCGGCCTCGCGGTTGGACAGTTCCGGGTGGGCGTGGATGTGGTGGCGCCATTCGATGACCTTCGACTCCGCGGCGATCGCCGCTGCGTCGATCCGGGCGCGAAGCGCGTCGATTTCGGGGTTCGATGTTTGGGTCATGACGGTCACTCCGGGTAGTCCAGCGGCACCCGCAGCGTCGACAAGACCGCGGCAATGCCATCGTAATGTGCTGCCAAACAGCAGAATTCGATGATCTGCTGAGGATTCAGGTAGCCGGCCAAGTTGGAAAACGTACCGTCGCTCACATCCCGCCGAGTGACGAACTCGTCGACCGCCTGCAGCAGCGCGCTTTGCCGACCGGTCAGCCCCTCGGCATCTGGGCCCGCAAAGATTTTGTCCTGCAGAGCATTATCGACGCCGCGCTTGCGCCCCAGCTGGGTGTGCTGCTGCAACTCGTACTTGGAATTGCGCAGGTGAGCAACCCGTAGGATCACGAGCTCCTTGTCCGACAGGCTGAGCTTGCCCCGACCGAGAAGCTGTCCGGAGTAGAGCCAGAAGGCCCGGAACAGCCATCGATGCTGACCGAGCACGGTGAACAGGTGCATTTCCCCGCCACCCTGAATCTTGCCGGCGGCGCTGCGCGCGATGAGCCAGTTGACCCGTCCGAGTTCCTTGCGTCCGCCGGGCGATACTCGTGCGATCGCTGCCATCACGACTCCTTCCCAAGATCATCAGATCGCTGAACCAACTCGATTACATAACCGTCGGGATCGGTGACGAAAGCGAGTATGGAACCCGTCCCCCCGGGCAGTGGTCCGGGTTCCCGGGTGATCACGCCACCCGCCGCACGTACCCTCTGGCAGGCGGCCCCGGCATCGGGCACCGCTATCGAGATGTGGCCGAAAGCGGCGCCGTGCTCGACGGGCTCCTCGGACCACATCTGCATGAGTTCGATCTCAGCCTGGCCGGGGTTGCCGCCGTCGAAACCCACAAATGCCAGCGAATAGCCGTATTCGGGGTTGTCGGATGTGCGCAACAAGTGCATACCCAGCCCGTCGACGTAGAAGTCGATCGAGCACTGCAGGTTACCGACTCTCAGCATCGTGTGCAGAAGTCTCACGCCGGTGCAGCCTACTTTCCAGGCAGAGGCGACACCGGCGATTTCCCGCGAGAGCCGGATCGGCAATTGCCAAGTCACTCGTGGAGGAGTCGACGGCTTCGAGTCCCCGGGCGAGGGAACCCGGCCCCCCGCGCCGTGGCCGAAGACAGATATCGGTACGGCAGCGGGCTGAGGAAATGCACGTCCCGTACTAGCGCGCCCACCCTTGTGCCCCAGGGCGTCGAGACGAACCCTGACAAGTGGAGCCTGACTGAGATCGCCGAGGCGGTGAAGCCAGTTCTAGCGGCGCACCAAGCCGACAACGATGCCGCCCTTACGCAGCTGGTCGAGGAACGCCGCGGGCAACACCGGTCCACCAACGACCTCTCCGACATCGCACGGGCTGCGACGATCAGCGCGGTTGCCACATTGATCTTGGATCACTAGCAGTACTCTGCGGCCGATGCGGTGCGGAAGCACGCCGGAGCGCCTCCTGGGGGTGTGACCATGCGGGTTCCGGGAGGCGACAGCGACCACCCGGAGCCGTTGTTAGCGTGGGGCAATGAACCGGCCGGTGGCGGAGACCGTCGCGAAGACAAGTTCGGACGTAGTCGTCCTCGACGACGTTGTGGTCAAGACCCATCCCGCCGGCACCGACCCGATGGCATTGACGGCCCGGCTGCGGACTGCGGCGAGACTGGGCTGCGACGGTGGCCCGCTGCTGGCGCCGCTGAGTCCAGAACCGCTGCCAGGGCCGGAACAGCGTTGGAGCTCCCGCTGGCCCCGCCTGGAGATGGTCGGGCAGGACTGGTCGAGCTTCCCGTGGGCTCCCGCCGGTGCGCTGCTCGCGGAGCTGCACCGATCCCCGATCGGCGCCGAGGGGCTGCCAGTCCATCGAGGGGTCGAACGGATTCGGGCCGCTCTGACGACGCTGCCCGCCCAGGCACCGCCGATCATCGGGCGGGCGGCCGGGATGCTGACGCCGCAATGCTGGCAGGCCGCGCCGGAGGGTCGGCCGGTCACCTTGGTGCACGGTGACTTCCACCTCGGTCAGCTGGGCCGCACCACCGCCGGGGTGTGGCAGCTGATCGACATCGACGATCTCGGGATCGGCGACCCCGCCTGGGACCTCAGCCGTATCGCCGGGTTATGGGCGGCCGGACTGATGCCGAACGCCGACTGGCATGCCTTCATCGACGGATATCGGGCGGCGCAGGGCCCAGCGTTGCCGGTCGACGGAGACCCCTGGGACGTGCTTGAGCCCGTGGCCCGTGCGGCGGTGGTGTACGCCACGGCGGTGGGTGCCCGGTATCGGCCCGATGAATCCCAGGCCGAGTTGCTGGCCGCCTGCGCGCGGATAGCCGGCCGAGCCGTCGACTAACTGGAGAAGAACAACCGGCCGAAGCCGCCCTTGCGGTATTTCTTGCCCCGATGGTTACCCCAAGCCGGGCCGTAGGCCTGCTGAGGATGCGGTTGGTACGCCTGCTGAGGATGCGGTTGCTGTGGCGGAGGCATCGGCGGCAGCGGCGGAGAAGCCCCGACGAACCGGTTCTCCAATTGGGTCAGCGCCTCAAGTTCGCCGAAGTCCAGGAAAATCCCTCGGCACTTGTCGCATTGCTCAAGGTGCACCCCGTTGCGCTCGTAGGAGTGCATGACCCCGGCGCACTTCGGGCACAGCAACAGGTTGCCAGGCAGAGGTGTGTCCATGACCGACTCTAACCCGCCCGCCGCCGGCCAGCAGGCCGTCGCCGCGCAGGCTCCGGGCCAGCGCGATTGGGACGTCGACCGGGGCTGGCGACCGCTGGCTCAGGCGCGCTGCTTCAACATCATTCCGCCGCCATCCCCTCACCGCGCCTTGATGAGGGTGAACCGGTGGCTGTACGAGCCGTCAGGGTTGCGCACCGTCTCGACTTCGCCGGCCGCGGCCATGTGTGCCCCGGTGCCGCCCAGCACCGCCCGCAACTGGGGTAACTCCTGGGACATTTCGATCTGAGCAGGCGGGTAGACCGAACTGCCCCCGACGACAATGGTGTCGGTCTCGTTGAAGCGGAAGACCAGCGTTCCGAACCGCTCCTCAAGCCCGTTGCGGCCGGATCCGTCTGCGGCGGGGAGGTCCACCGTGGTCAGTAGCCCCGTCACCTCACCGACCACCCCACCGTCGCGAGAGATCGGCGCCTCGAAGGCCAGCAAGTCGCCGTGCGACTTCGCGCCGGCGGTCCGGTCGCCGACCTCGATGCTGGTCAAGCGGGGCGTTCCCTGAACGAGGGTGAACGTCTCAGTGGTGGCCGCGGCCGGCGAACACCCTGTGATCGCGGCGGAACCGATCATTGCCACCCCGATGCCGTGGCCAAGTCTGGAAGACACGCCCAACGGTAGCAATGCGCACCCACTGTGCCCCGCCATGACCCGGTTCGCACTGGCGCAGTCACGCGGCTGAGTCCAGGAGGCGCTGTTCCGACCCGAAATGGACGAACTCGATCGGTATCGGTGAACAGTGCAACAGCCTCTCGGCTCGGATCGGCGCCGATCAGCTCGACCGGAACCCCATGGGCCGCGCTGCGCGGCCAGATGACATCGGGGCGGCGATGTGTTTTTTCTTGAGTCCGGCTGCCTCGTACATCAACGGCGTGTTGTTGCCCGTCGACGGCGGTGCCCAGATCACCGAGTAGGCCTCGGATCCGTCGACAGGCGAGTTACCCGAGGAAATCGACCTTGCCGGTGTCAAGGTCGTAGAACGCGCCGGAAATCCTGAGGCGACCATCGCTGATGCGCTCCTTCAGGACGGGGCTTTCGCCCAAGGCGGCCACACCACTACGAACGACCTCCCTGGCCACGGCGTTTACCAGATCTGAACCTGAAAAACCCTGCTCCGCAACGGCTTTCACCGCTGGGATGATGGGATCGACCACCGAGGATATCTTTCCGGGCAAGACCGCCTTGTCTGATGCCGCCGCCGTGACTGCAGCGGTCACCGCTCCGCAGCGGGAATGACCGAGCACCACCAACAACGGGACTCCGAATTCCTTCACCCCGAACTCAAGAGACCCGATCGCCGCATCATCGGCGATCGCTCCGGGGATACGGGTGTCGAACACATTTCCCAATCCGCGATCGAAGACCAATTCCGGCGGGACCCGGGAGTCAACGCAACCGAGCACACCGACGAAAGGCTGCTGACCTTTGGAGACGGCCATCAAACGCGTTTCGCTGACATTCGGATCGATTTCGCTCATCGATACGAACCGGCCGTTGCCCTCCGCGAGCTTGTCCAGCGCTTCATCGGGGGTGAGCCCAGCGGTGTTCTCACTGATGCCGTGCTCACCATGGATCACTCTGCCGGGTTCCGGCACGGGCGAACGGGAACAGCCGGCGATCACCGCCACACCAAGGGCTGGAACTACCAACAGAAATCTGCGGCGCGAGGGGTTTTCCCGGGGTTGTGACCCACCGATTGCCAATTCGAAGTCCTCCGGATCGAGACCGTTAACGTATCTCCCCGATACCGCCATGCACCGTAACCGCGCCCATCAGTCATTGCGGCTGTCGTCGCTCAACCGCGCCGTCGGCTTGGCCCGTCATCAGGCCGTCAACGTCGGTAACCATGCGCTGTGCGACAGCACCGCTGGTGACACCGTCGGTCGCACTCGAATAGCCCATCGCCGGTAGCGAGGTGACCACCTGGCGGGCGCTTTCATCGATGAATTCCGCCGCGTGCACGGTGGCAGCGCCGAATCCGAAGGCGGCTGCAGTCAGCGCGGTGCCCAGAACAGCGGCGGGTAGGTAGCTCTTCATCTCCATGGTCTCCTGCTCGAAGGATTGGGTGATTCCTCGCTTTCCGAGCGTGCCGTGTTCGGCCCACGGACCGGTTCGGTCGAACGGGCCATGGAGAAGATGATCTGGACGTCCCCCAACAGCCGGATGGATTGAGGCACGGTTCGCCGATCTTGGTTTCGCCCTCACCCGATAGGAGTACATGCGATTGCGCTGCCACGACGCCGTAACGGTGGATCACCCTCCCCTAGGCTCTACTTGCCATAAATATATGCGCATGCGATTATGGGATGGCGAACATGAAAGGACGCGATCCCATGACCACCCACCCGACACATTCCGATCACGACCATGACCACGGGCCGTCCTGCGGCCACGTCGCCGTCGAACATGACGGCCACGTCGACTACCTCCACGACGGCCATGCGCACCACCTGCACGGAGACCATTACGACGAGCACACCGTGAGCGCGCACGTCACCGCCGAGGTTCACGACCACACCCATGGGGACGGTTGCGGCCATAAGGCCATCGCGCACGAGGATCACATCGACTATCTCCACGGCGCACACCGGCACGCGCTACACGGGGATCACTACGACGAGCACTGACCGTCAGCGTGATTGATCCCGGTCGCTCATGACCGAACGCGGGTCAGACCCGCAAGGAGGGGCCGAGGCGGACAGCCTCGATCTCAGGTACCGGCGGGTCACCGAGATGTTTGCCGCCCTCGCATCACCGGTGCGGGCGGCAATCATCGACCTGCTCTCCGTGAAGGGCCACACCGTCAGCGCGATCGTCGAGGCACTCGGCATCTCCCAACCGCTGGCCTCCCAACACCTACGCACCCTGCGGACAGCCGGCTTGGTGCAGGTGGAACGCGACGGGCGCACCTCGGTCTACCGACTCGCCGACGAACACGTGGCGCACATCTTCCTCGACGCACTGCAGCACAGTCGCGAAACACCGAGGTGAATCCACGAAACTTACCAACGGGCCCGTCCTGGTTGGGAATCCCGTCCTAGTTGGGAATAGGAGGATTCAGTCGGACTACCGGCTCCAGCCCGGCCGCTGCCCACCTAATCGCTTCGAGTAGTGCCCACGGTCGACTCATCGCGGCGAAATTCAGTACAGTCGCTGGCGAAGACAGGAGATCGTTGAATCCGCCCGTGGACGACCGGTGACCGCAACAGTCCTAACGATGCTCGGCGGTGTCCTGGTGATTCTGGCCATCATCGCTGCCAACGGATACTTCGTGGCACAGGAATTCGCTTACATGTCGGTGGACCGGGTCAAGCTCGCCGCGCGCGCCTCAGCTGGCGACGTTGCCGCCGAGCGAGCACTGAAGGTCACCCGGCGGACCTCCTTCATGCTGTCCGGCGCTCAGTTGGGGATCACGGTCACCGGCCTGCTGGTCGGGTACGTGGCCGAACCTTTGGTCGGCAAGTCCCTGGGTGCGATTCTCGGCGGTGTCGGTGTGCCGGCGGGAGTCGCCATCGCGGCGGGCACGGTGCTCACTCTTGCTGTCGCGACCGTCGTGCAGATGATCTTCGGTGAGCTGTATCCAAAGAACCTGGCGATCGCGAACCCCGAGCCACTGGCCCGCGGTCTGGCCCGATCAACCACGATTTATCTCACCGTCTTCGGCTGGCTGATCGCTGTGTTCGATCGCGCTGCCAATGCGCTGCTACGAATACTGGGCGTCGAACCGGTGCATGACGTGGACACCACCGCGACCGCTCAGGACCTCGACCGCATCGTCGCTGATTCGCGCGCCAGCGGCGACCTGCCCGAGGAGCTCTCGGTGCTCATCGACCGCATTATCGACTTCCCCGACCGCGACGTCGGGCACGCCATGATCCCGCGCTCCCGGGTCGACGCCCTGACGCCGGAGACGACCATCGGGCAGGCGCGGGTGCTGATGGCCGAAGCGCACACCCGCTACCCCGTGGTTACCGAGACCGACGAGCCACTCGGTGTGGTTTCCCTGGGCGATCTACTCGGCAGCGACGCCGCCGACGATGCCTCGGTCACCGACATCATGCGCGCCCCGCTGGTGCTGCCGACGCTAATGTCGCTTCCAGACGCGCTGGCGGCCCTGACCGGATCCCGCAACGAACTCGGGTGCGTCATCGATGAATACGGCGGATTTGCCGGCGTGCTCACTGTCGAGGACCTGGCTGAGGAACTGGTCGGCGAACTCACCGATGAGCACGACGACCATAGGCCGCGAGGCATCGAGGCGCAATCGGAGGCCACCTGGCGGGTGGACGGAGACGCGCACGTCGACGAGATCGAGCGCGCGATCGGACATGGGCTGCCCGATGGCGATTACGAGACCATCTCCGGCCTGCTCATCGCCGAGCTCGGGCAACTCCCGGGTCGCGGCGAGACGGTTCGGGTGGCCCTGCCCGTCGACCCGCGTGAACTCGTGCTCGACGAACCGGTCCGCCGGACTCTGGAGGTGGAGGTGCTGGAGATACGCCGCCACGTTCCCAGCGAGCTGACGATCCGGCTGGTTGCAGAGGACTCTGCGGAGCAGGCGCAATGACCGGAAGTCCACTGGCCGTCGTCGCGGTCACGGTCTTGCTGATAGTGCTCAGCGCTTTCTTTGTGGTGATCGAATTCGCTTTGCTGGGCGCGCGCAGCCACCGACTGGAGGCCGACGCAGCCACCAGCCGTTCGGCCCGTGCCGCGTTACGCGGGATCAACGAGCTCACGATCATGCTCGCGGGCGCGCAACTGGGTATCACCGCCTGCACATTCGGACTCGGCGCGGTCACCAAACCCGCCGTCGACGCCTGGCTCTCACCCTTGCTCACCACCCTCGGTGCTCCTGAACAGGTCTCCAACGTCGTCGCCTTCGGCATGGCGCTGTTCTTCGTGACGTTTCTGCATCTAGTCGTCGGTGAGATGGCGCCCAAGTCGTGGGCAATCGCCCATCCGGAGGGATCAGCCAAGCTGATCGGCCTGCCCTCGCGGGCCTACATATGGCTGATGCGCCCGCTACTGGCGTGGGTCAACGCCGTGGCCAACCGACTCGTCGCGGCCAGTGGTGTCACCCCGGTGGACCGCGCCGCCGTCGGGGGGCAGGACGTCGACACGATCCGTCACCTGGTCGAGCATTCCGCGTCGGTCGGGGCTCTGGACGCATCGTTCCGCACCCAACTCTCCGGGGTGCTCGACCTCGAGAAACTAACCGTCGGAGACCTCGTCGTCCCGGACAGCAGGCCGACGGCCGTGCCGGTGACGGCTACCGTCGCCGACGTTCAGGCGGCAGCGACGCGGTCGGGACACCTCCGGATTCTCGTTGACGGATTCGGCGCAGCACCGGGTGTGATCCACGTTCGCGACACCCTCCTTGAACGACCCGAACGGCCCGTCCGAGACCTGGCCCGACCGTCCCCCACCATGGAGGCCCACACCCCGATTTATGAGGCGCTGGCGAAGATGCGCCTCACCAGCCAGCAATTGGCCGCGGTGATGCGCGACGGTCGTTTCGTCGGCGTAATCACCGTCTCCGACATTCTGCGGCGGGTGCTACCCACCGACTTCGCCGACAGATGAGCGGCTCATGCTCCTAATGCGTTGGGGCTACCGCCATCCTGCCTGCCGAGTCCGACAGGATTCAGAGACTCGCCCACTGCGGATTCCGCCGGTTCAGATGCTGGATCCCGTTGCAGTGCAGCGGATGTTCCACCAGAAACCTTATCCGGCTGTCGGCGCCAGCTTGTTGGCCAGTTTCCAGTGCAACCAAAAGAGCGGACCCACGAGGAGGTACGCGGTTAGGTTGGTCACCAGGCCGACAAGGCCGGACCGGTACTCGCTCTGCCGGTTCCGCTCCTCGAGCAACTCCCTGTCGATCTCAGCCGGCGGGGCGCTGTAGGGGTCGACGTAGGGCGGGCTGGGGTACACCAGACTCATGATGTTGCCGACCAGGGACATAGTGGTGACGATGAACACGACGACGCAGACGAAGCAGACCGCGTAGAGGTAGAGGGAACGCCAGTCGGTCAGCGAGGGCTTCTGCGTCGTCAAAAACTATCAGCGCGACTGAACGCGAAGCGCCCGCACGGCCATGCGCTTCTAGGCATGGTGCTCGCCCACCACCAACCGTTGCGCTGATTCGATCCGGGACCTGGCCGGGGCTCGGGCTATCTGCCAGCTCTTGCAGCGCGGACGCATACAGAAGCGGCCGCCACAATCCGCAGGTGATCAGGGTGAGCACCAGATGCAGGCCGTGGTTGGTGCCGCCCGGCCTGGCGGACTAGTCGAAACGATCCCGACGTCGATCCAAGAATCAGCAGTCAACGCGGCAAGTCCAGTCGCCGCGGCCACACCGGCTGCCGCCCACTGCTCGGCGCGCAATGCCGGTTCAATGCTGTTGATGCGCAGGATGTCGATTCCGGCTTGTCCGCCCCGGCCGGCGGCCGCCCCCGACACCAGGAACGCGTAGCTGCGTTCCTCGGTCGCGATGGCCAGAACGGCGTCGCGACCCTCCGTCTTCGACAGCTCAACGTTTTGATGCGCCCAGTCCACAGCCCGGGTCGCACCTCGGGCAGGGCTTGCAGAGAAAGCATCGACGTAGACCACCCACAACCGGACATCGTGGCGGCGCTGCAAGTCCTCAACAGCGGCGCGGACTTCCTCGACGACAGCAGCGTCTACGGCGCTGGATAGGTTGGTGACCTCAGCGGTGATCGCGATCGGCGCCAACAACGCTCCGCGAATCCCGCTGCTCTTCGCCCTCCCCCGGTTCTCATCGGGACGACCAAATGTGATCCGGCGCCGCACCAGGAGGGTGACGGGCTTCCCGTCGGGAAGCATAGGTGCCCACCCGCCAAGGAGGATGTAGTAGCCAGCGCGCTTGAGCGCCGCTTCCTCGTTTGAACCCATCTTGTACGGCAGGACTTCCAACACCCGGCCCCTGCCATCGCGAACGGTAATCCGGCTTGAATCAACTCTGGCATAGAGAATCTCACGCACCGACCTGAAGTACTCCCTCACACGCTGTATGTCTCTTTCACCTCACTCCCGTCTTGTGTTTCCGGAGTTAAGGATAGGTAGAGGGTCTGACACCCCAGAGCGCATCTCGTTGCTTGAGTGCCACCGCGCAGAGCTACTGAACCAGGGCGTTTCGACGCGCCACGAGTTCCTGGGCCACGAGCTCCCGAGGTGTCCGGCGACGGTCGCCGCGAGCGAGAAACGCGGTGACATCAGGTGGTGACATCAGATTGACGGACTTCAACCGTTGCCCCCACTCGTAGCCGGCGTCGAACATCCAATCTGACAAGGACACGACGAAGGCATGATGACGGCTTCCTACCCCCTGGGATCAACTAACCGTCCAACTGTCGCCGGATCGATCAAGGATCAGCCGAAACAACGGCAAGCATCAACCGAAACAACGTCAAGCATCAGCCGTAGACGAAACGGCAAGGATCGCCCGGAGTAATACACCCTCTGACGTGGGGCGGGCGGGGCTCGAACCCGCGACCAACGGATTATGGTTCTACTGTTTTCGCTGGAAACTCTGCAGCAAAGGTAGCAAAGCGTTTGAGCTGGATATACAGGGTTCTTGGGGCGAAGCTGCAGTTAGCCGTTGTTGTCATACCGCTGCTATAAACGGGCCTTAAACGGGCCCTTTTCGGTGCTAATCACCGCGAATCGTGTCCGCTTTTGCGCCGTTCAACGCAGCCTTTACCCATCTCCGTTGACCGATGTCACCCGCCCTGCATAGCGTCGCACAGCATGGACTCCCCCGATGACGACAACGCCGCGGCTCTCGCCGAGGAGGCCGCGCAATACACCCGGGCGTGGATGGAGGACCACCGGCTGACACCGCGGCAGGCTCGCGCAATAGGGGCGACACTGGCCATCTGGAGCGACGGGATCCGCGACTGGGTCAACGACGGGCCGCCACGTGACCCGCTACACACCGTCCCACCGTTCGACGAGCTGGATCTGCGGGTGATGACGTCGGTGAACGAGAACCTGGCTTGGGCGGCCGCGGCGGCGGATCGCTGCGAGGCTGTCGCCGACGAGATCGCCACCGGAACATTGCCATTCGACCGTGAAGGATGCTTCTTCGATGAGCTGCTGATGGGCTTGGCGGTGCGGAGCGCGCCGGAGTTGATGGAGCAACTCCCAGAACTGTTCGATGGAATACCGGTGCGACCTGCTCTGCCAGAGGCCGATGACGACGACTACGACGGGCCACGGCTCTCCGATGACGAGTGGGACATCGTCTCCGACAACTTCGACGACGTGTGCCGGTGGGATGAGTGGGAGGTGCCGGTGATGAATTCGCACCCGCTGCTTGCCGCGATCCTCGCGGAGCGTCATCCGTTTCGGTGGTTCGATCCTGGCCCGGGAACCAGGTCGGGATACCTCCGGCGACTCTCCGGTCTGGAGAATTAGGCCGCCCACATGGACCACTGCGACTGCCCGGACTGCGACTGTCCCGCGCTGCCACTGCACGCGGCCGACCCTCGTGTCCCCGACCGATACACCACCTGCCGAGACTGCCTCGCCGGGCTACAGGTCATCGACCGCGCGACCGGCCTGTCCCGCGCTGTCGAGGCCGGCGCGTACACCGTCTCCGGCCTCGCCGAGCCCGGCCCGGGCATGGACCCGGAGCTGCGCAGACTGCTGGAGGAGGCGTGGGAGCTCGACAAGGGCGAGCACACCGGGCCGCCGCCGCAGCGCCGCGGCGGGCCTACCCCAGCCGACTACGCGGAGATGGCCCAGAGCTACGAGACCGACCCACCCCGCCGCGACGAGATGGTCGGTGAGCCGTTCATCGCACCGCGGGAAGATCCACCCAGGCGCTGATGCGACCCGCCACTGATCGCCGTCCTCCCCGCCGGCCAGGACGACGGG
>CAYXBN010000062.1:0-16706 GCA_964463215.1 uncultured Mycobacterium sp.
TATTTGGCGATCACATCGACTTCCAGGTTCACCGGCGTACCCGCCGCGGCGCGACCCAGGGTGGTCATCCCCAGCGTGGTCGGGATCAACGACACCTCGAACCAGTCATCGGCGATCGCCGACACCGTCAGCGACACCCCGTCGACGGTGATCGAACCTTTCTCCACCACGTAGCGGGACAGCGCGGCCGGCAGGGCGATCCGGACCACCTCCCAGTGCTGGGAGGGTGTCCGCGAGATCACCGACCCGGTGCCGTCGACGTGACCCTGGACGATGTGACCGCCGAGGCGGCTGTTGACGGCGGCGGCGCGCTCCAGGTTGACCGCACTGCCCTGCGACAGCGCGGCCAGGCTGGACCGGTTGAGCGTCTCGGCCATCACATCGGCGGTGAACCGCCCGTCGGGCAGCACGTCGACAACCGTCAGGCACACCCCGTTGACGGCAATCGAATCGCCATGGCGCGCATCCTCGGTCACCACCGGTCCGCGGATCGTCAGCCGTGCCGAGTCCCCGAGGTCCTCGGTGCCGACGACCTCGCCGAGTTCCTCCACAATCCCGGTGAACACGCGACTAATCTAGCCGCTTCTCGCCGTGGAACGCCGCGGCCGGATTGTTGTTGAAGTTGCCGACCCGACGGTAGCCGGCCGCCTCGTAGAACGCCTGGGCATGTGGCTGGCGCGAACCGGTGTCCAAGCGGACGGTGCGATAGCCCAGAGCACGGGCCGCCTCCTCCAGAGCTTCGAGCAATGCGCGGGCCAACCCGGAACGCCGCGCCTCCGGCACTACGTACATCCGTTTGATCTCGCAGGCGCCGTCCGGGAGTCGTTTGAGGCCGCCGCCGCATACCGCGGCGCCCCCGCGGTAGCCGACCAGGTACACCCCGCCCGGCGGGCCGAGTTCAGCCGGGCCGGCCTTGGGCATCGTGGGCGCGTTGAGGTCCAGGCCGTCGTACAACACCCGCATCTCGGCGACCATGGCCGCCACCAATTCGGCTGCATCACCACTGCCCGCCGGCACCGCCCGAAATTCCAGGTCGCCGCTCATGCGCCCAGTAATACCGACCGCGCCATGTCGGCACAACCCCGGCCTCGCCACCACCGCCCGGCCGCCGCGACCCTCTACGATGCAGGCATGTCGACGTTGCGCCGAATGATTGTCGTGCTGACGGCCCTGATCGCGGCCGCGGTGTTCACCGTGTCCACGGCGGGCTGCTCCAAGAAAACCACCGAACCGCTGCCGGAGGCCGCTGGGCTCATCACGCAGTCCGCAGCGGCTACCAAGGGCCTCACCAGCGCCCACCTGGAGATCGCGGTGACCGGCAAGGTCGAGGGCCTCCCGATCAAGACGCTGTCCGCCGACCTGACCAACGTGCCCAGCACCGCGGTGCAGGGCAACGCCAAGATCACCATGGGCGGCTCGGACATCGACGCCGAGTTGGTGGTCGTCGACGGCACCCTCTATGCCGCGTTGACCCCGGACAACTGGCTGGACATGGGTCCGGCGGCCGACGTCTACGACCCGTCGGTGATCCTCAACCCCACCACCGGCCTGGCCAACATCCTGGCCGACCTGTCGGAGACCAAGGCGGAAAGCTTCGAGACGATCGGCGGGGTTCCGGCGGTGCGGATCACCGGAAAAGCCAGTCCCGACGCGGTCAACAAGCTGATTCCGCAACTCAAGGCCGACGCCGCACTGCCGGCCACGGTATGGATCGAAAAGGACGCCCCGCACCAGTTGGTGCAGGCTCAGGTCGAGCAGAGCGCCGGCAACTCCGTGGCGCTGACGCTGTCGGATTGGGATAAGCCGGTCACCGTCACCAAGCCGGCGGTGTGATGCCGGCTCACGCCACCACGGGCACCACCGCGGCCGAACCCGTGCCTGGCACGGGTCACAGCCGCCGCATCGCGATTGGGGCCGGCAGCCTGGCCGTCCTGCTCGGGGCGCTCGACACCTATGTCGTCGTCACGATCATGGTCGACATCATGAAGTCGGTCGACATCCCGATCAACAAGATCCAGCAGGTCACCCCCATCATCACCTGGTATCTGCTGGGCTACATCGCCGCGATGCCGCTGCTGGGCCGGCTGTCGGACCGGTTGGGCCGCAAGCTAGTCCTGCAAGCCAGCCTGGCGGGGTTCGCGCTCGGCTCGGTGATCACCGCGCTGGCCGACGATCTCACCGTGTTGGTGATCGGCCGGTTCATCCAGGGCGTCGCCAGCGGTGCGCTGCTTCCGGTGACGCTGGCGCTGGCGGCCGATCTGTGGTCGGCGCGCAGCCGGGCACAGGTGCTCGGCGGTATCGGAGCCGCCCAGGAACTGGGCAGCGTGTTGGGTCCGCTGTACGGCATCGGCGTGGTGTGGTTGTTCAACACCTGGCGGGATGTGTTTTGGATCAACGTCCCCCTCGCGGCGATCGCGATGTTGCTGATCCACTTCAGCCTGCCCACCCACGAACGCAGCGCCGAACCCGAGCGGGTAGACGTGGTCGGCGGGGTGCTGCTCGCGCTGGCCCTGGGCCTGGCGGTGTGGGGCTTGTACAACCCCGCGCCGGACGGCAAGCAGATCCTGCCGAGTTACGGCGTGCCCTTGGTGATCGGCGCCGCGGTGGCCGCGGTCGCGTTCGCGGTGTGGGAGCGGTTCGCGAGCACCCGGTTGATCGAACCGCGCGGAATCCGGTTCGGTCCCTTCCTCTCGTCGCTGGGCACCTCGATGTGCGCCGGCGCAGCCCTGATGGTGACGCTGGTCAACGTCGAACTGTTCGGGCAGGGCGTACTGGGCCGCGATCAGACCGGCGCCGCACTGCTGTTGTTGCACTTCCTGGTCGCTCTGCCGGTCGGTGCGCTCGCGGGCGGCTGGCTGGCCACTCGGATCGGTGACCGCGCGGTGACGGTGACGGGCATGCTGATCGCCGCATTCGCCTACTGGCTGGTGTCGCACTGGGGACTCGACGTACTCTCGGCCCGCCACGAGATCGGCCCGCTGTCACTGCCGACCTTCGGCACCGACCTGGCGCTGGCCGGGTTCGGCCTAGGTCTGGTGATCGGGCCGCTCACTTCGACCGCTCTGCGGGTGGTTCCCGCCGCACAGCACGGCATCGCCTCCTCGCTGGTGGTGGTCGCGCGGATGACCGGCATGCTGATCGGTGTCGCTGCACTGACCGCCTGGGGCCTGTATCGGTTCAACCAGATCCTGGCCACTCTGCCCAAGGCCGGCGGGGACAACCTGGCGGCCCGCGTCGCCGCTGAGGCGGAGCGCTACCGCACCGCGTTCGCCATGCAGTACGGCTCCATCTTCTTCATCACGATGATCGTGTGTCTGGTCGGTGCGGGGATCGCGCTGTTCCTCGGCAGCCGCCAGACGCAGGCCGCCGACGCTGACGCCGCCGATACCGCTGATGCCGCTCACCGCGCCGGAGCCCCCGCCGATCGTCCCGGGCCCCGCCACGCGGCCCGCCCGTGAGGGCCCACCGCCCAATTGGCGCAAGCCAATCGCGGGTGGGCAATCAGGTCGGTAACCTCGCCCCCATGCAGGGGACCCGCGTGCAGGGGAAAACATGCTGACCGCGGCACTGCGTGACCTGCAGTGGCGAAAACGCCGGTTCGTCATCGCTATTGTCGGCACCGGGTTGGTCTTTGCGATGACGCTGGTCCTGACCGGACTGGCCAACGGATTCCGAGTCGAGGCCACCCGGACGGTGGACTCCCTGGGGCTTGACGCCTTCCTGGTGAAGTCGGGTGCCACCGGACCGTTCCTGGGCTCCTCGGCCTTTCCGGCAACCAAACTCCAGGTGCCCGGCGTCGAGGTGGCGGTACCACTGGTGTACGGCAGCGCCACCATGCCGGACGAACGGGGATCGGCCCGCAGCGTCAACGTCTTCGGCGCCCCGGAGAAGGGACCGGGCATGCCCGCCATGATGGCGGGCCGGGCCCCGATCGAACCGCACGAGACTGCCGTCTCCAGCACCATGGAGCGCCCGATCGGGGCCACCGTCGAGGTCGGTTCCAGGAACCTGCAGATCGTGGGCATCGTCGACGATTCGACCGCGTTGGCCGGCCAGTCGAACGTATTCCTGACCGTGACCGGCGCCCAGACACTGTTGTTCTCCGGTCAGTCCCTGATCTCCTCGATCGGCGTCATCGGGGCACCCGACCGGGCGCCCAGCGGCTTCAAACTGGTGGACCGCGCCGGTGCGATCAACGACCTGCTCCGAGCCCTGACCGGGGCGCGCCAGGCGATGAGTCTGATGGCCGGACTGCTGTGGGTGGTCGCCGGGATGATCGTCGGCTCGATGATCTACATGTCCGCCCTCGAGCGCACCCGCGACTTCGCGGTCTTCAAGGCGGTCGGCGTTCCCACCCGATCCATCCTGGCGGGCCTTGCCATGCAGGCGGTCATCGTCGCGGTGCTCTCGGCAGCGCTCGGCGGGGTGTTGTCGGTGCTGTTGGGCCCGCTGTTCCCGATGCGGGTGGACATCCCCCAGATCGCGTTCATCCTGCTGCCGGTCGTGGCGATTACCATTGGGGTGCTGGCCAGTCTGGCTGGCCTGCGCCGCGCGGTAGTCGTCGATCCGGCAATGGCGTTCGGAGGACCCTGACCATGGCAGACCTGCGGATCAAAGACCTGGTGATGGAATACTCCAGCGGCCAGGACAAAGTGCGCCCGTTTGACGGGTTGAGTCTCGATATCTCCGAGGGGTCGCTGGCAATCCTGTTGGGGCCCAGCGGATGCGGTAAGACAACGCTGCTGTCCTGTATCGGCGGCATCCTCAAACCCACCGCCGGACGCATCGAATTCGGTGACCTCGACCTGACCACGCTGGATGCCAAGGAACTCTCGGAGTACCGGCGCAACACGGTCGGAATTGTCTTTCAGGCATTCAACCTCGTGCCGAGCCTGACCGCGATCGAGAACGTCATGGTTCCCATGCGCGCGGCGCGCATGGGCCGGGCGAAATCCCGGGAACGGGCCGCCGAACTCCTCGCCCGCGTCGGACTCGCCGAGCGCATGCACCACCGGCCCGGCGATATGAGCGGCGGCCAGCAGCAGCGGGTTGCCGTCGCGCGGGCCATCGCGCTCGATCCGCCGCTGCTGATCGCCGACGAGCCGACCGCCCACCTGGACTACATCCAGGTTGAGGAGGTGCTGCGACTGATCCGCGAACTGGCCTCCGGAGAGCGGGTGGTGGTCGTCGCCACCCACGACACCAGGATGCTGCCCTTGGCCGACCGGGTCGTCGAACTCGTCCCGCACATGTCGGCCACCGATCACGAACCCCAGACGATCACCCTGGCCGCCGGGGAGATGTTGTTCGAGCAGGGCACCATGGGCGACTCGATCTACATCGTCTCCGAAGGCGACATCGACCTGGTCCGCGAACTGCCCAACGGTAATGAGGAAGTGCTCAAGACGGCCGGCCCGGGCGACTATTTCGGGGAGATGGGGCCGCTGTTCGCTCTTCCCCGTTCGGCGAGCGCCCGGGCCCGCGGCGACGCGACGGTGGTCAGTTACACCGTGCAGGCTTTCCGGGAACGGTTGGGCGCCAGCGGATCCCGCGACCTGATCGAGCACAAGTCCCTGCAGCGAGACGTCCAGAGCCGACCGGGAAGCCATGGCTGAGAACCGCACCGACCCGATCGCTCCCCTGCGCCGTTGCGTTCGGGGCATGACCGAACTGGTGGGCGACGCGACCGACGAAGCCGCGCTGCTTCGCAGCGGGCGGGAACTACTGGCCGATCTGGTCAGGGCCGACGGCTGGCTGCCCGACGAGTACACACAGGCGCGATCTGATCGGTACGCCCAATACCTGCTGCATTGCGATCCCCTCGAACGGTTCAGCATGGTCAGTTTCGTGTGGGGTCCCGGCCAGCGCACCCCCGTGCACAATCACATAGTGTGGGGCCTCGTGGGGCAGTTGCGCGGAACCGAAGAGGCCGAGGAATACGAACTGCGCGAGGGACTTCCGGCCAGCACCGGCAACCGCGCGGTGATGACCCCCGGAGATGTCGACGCCGTGTCGCCGACCACCGGCGACTGGCATCGCGTCACCAACACCTCCGACGACGTGTCGATCAGCATCCACGTGTACGGGGGAAACATCGGCGCCATCCACCGTTTGAAATTGGACGAAACATCCGGCACGCTTGTCGCTTTCGTCTCCGGATACGACAACGCTTCGACCCCGAACCTGTGGGGAAGGAACTCCCCCACTCCCTGCTAGAGCATCCGCCGGTCATTGGGCACCATACTCAGCAGCAGGTCCGGCCCGATCTGCTCGACGCCGTCGTAGCGCCAGCGCAGGGCGTCGGCGATCCCGACAACCCCGACGTCGTCGACCGCCGTCACCGGTCCGCCGAGCAGGATGGGGGCGACGTAGGCCAGGATTCGGTGCACCACCCCGGCCCGCAAGAACGCCCCGGCCAGGGTCGGACCGCCCTCCACGAGCACATCAGTGCGATCGGCCAACGCTCGGATCACCTCGTGGGGATCGCGGGTCGCCAGCAGGAGGGTCGGTGAATCACCGTTGCGGACATGGGATTCCACGGGAATTTCGCGCCGGCCGACAACCACCCGCAGCGGCTGATGCGGGGATAACTGCCCGCCGGGGAGTCGGGCGGTCAGCGTCGGATTGTCGGCGAACACCGTGCCGGTGCCGACGACGATGGCATCCGCGGCGGCCCGTCGCCGGTGCACGTCGGCACGCGCCGCTTCGCTGGTGATCCACCGGGAGGACCCGTCGGCCGCTGCGCTGCGCCCGTCGACGCTGGTGGCGAACTTCCAGGTGACGTGCGGCAGGCCGGTCTGCTGTTTGTGTAGCCATTCCCGCAGCACGCCGGCGGCAACGTCGCCGGCGTGCAGGCCCCCCGTCACTGCCACCCCGGCGGCGTGCAGACGGGATGCCCCGCCCGCGGCGAGCGGGTTCGGATCGCCGAAGGCGTACACGACGGCCGCGACTCCCGCGTCCAGCAGGGCGTCGACGCAGGGCGGAGTGCGCCCATGGTGGTTGCACGGCTCGAGGGTGACCACGGCGGTCCCGCCGGCGGCCCGGTCGCCGGCCGCCCGCAGGGCCACCACTTCGGCGTGCGCTCCCCCCGCCGGTTCGGTGGCTCCCACCGCCACGACATCACCGTCGGCGGCCAGGATCACCGCTCCCACCGGGGGGTTGGGGTAGGTGGTGCCCTTGACCGACTGCGCCTGCTGAACGGCAAGCGCCATCGCCGCGGAGATCTGCGCGGGTGCCGTCATATCCGCAGATGCGGCGAGGCCGCACCGGCTTGGCGACGCAATGCCTGTACTGCGGCGGCCGGGTCGTCGGCCCCGTAGACCGCCGAACCCGCCACGAAGCAGTCCACCCCCGCCTGGGCCGCCTGCTCGATGGTGTCGGCGTTGATGCCGCCGTCGATCTCGATGAGGATCGTCAGCTCACCGGCATCGACCAGCTTGCGGGCGGTGGCGACTTTGGCGAGCACTTCGGGGATGAAGCTCTGCCCGCCGAAGCCCGGTTCCACCGACATCACCAGCAAGGTGTCGAACTCCCGCAGGATTTCCAGGTACGGCTCCAGCGGAGTGCCGGGTTTCACCGACAGACCCGCTTTGGCGCCGGCCGCACGGATGTCGCGGGCCACCCCGACCGGGTTGTCGGTGGCCTCGGCGTGGAAGGTGACGTTGTGGGCGCCGGCCTCAGCGTAACCGGGTGCCCAGCGGCCGGGATCGGTGATCATCAGATGGCAGTCCATCGGGATGTCGGTGGCCCGCAACAGACTCTCGACCACCGGCAGGCCCAGCGTGAGATTGGGCACGAAGTGGGCATCCATCACATCGACATGCACCCAGTCCGCACCCTCGATGGCCGCCGTCTCCTCCGCCAGGCGGGCGAAGTCGGCGGACAGAATCGACGGCGCGATCATCGGCCGGGTGGGTGGCCTGGTCGGGGTAGCCATGGCTGTCACTGTAAAGCCTGCTCGCCGGTTCTCCCCACGGGTCGCCGCCGGTTCTGGAAACATCCTCCCATGGACCTGTCCATCGTGATTCCTGCCTACAACGAGGAGCGGCGCCTGACCCCGACCCTGGCAGGCTGGTCGGCCTGGATGGACGGCTTCGACGGGTCGGCGGAGTTGGTGGTCTCCGACGACGGAAGTCAGGACGGCACCGCCGATCTCGTGCGGGCCGCGGGCGCGCGTGATCCGCGGGTCCGGCTGAGTCGGTTGCCGCAGAACCGGGGCAAGGGCGGGGCCGTGCGCGCCGGGATGCTCGCCGCCACCGGCGAATACCGGTTCTACGTCGACGCCGACATGAATATCGCCCCGGCCCACGTCGAGCCCGCCCTGGCCATGTTGCGCGCCGGCGTCGCCGACGTCGTCACCGGCAAGCGCAGCCTCGCCGCCTACGCCGAGACCGAACGCAGCGTCTCCCGGTTGGCGGCCGGGGCTGCCGTGCAGGCGACCCGCCGCAGCCTGCTGCTGCCGGTGATCCGCGACACCCAGTGTGGGTTCAAGGGGTTCACAGCGCCGTGGGCGCAACGGGTCTTCTCCAAGACCACGATCGACGGCTTCGCCTTCGACGTCGAAGTGCTCTATCTCGCAAGGCGATTGGGGGCACGCATCGTCGAGATGCCGGTCGAGGTCGACTTCCGGGGTGAGTCGACCTTCGACGTCTCGCGGCACCTCAAGCCATTCCTCGGCGACATCTGGCGAGTCCGCAGGAACGCCTGGCGTGGCCGCTACTCCTGATCGTCGGGGCTCAACCCTTGCGCAGTGCCGCCGCGAACATCGCATCGGTGCCGTGCCGGTGCGGCCACAATTGAGCGTGGGGTCCGTCCCCGAGGCCGTCGGCCGGGCTGAACAAGGGTCGGGTGTCCAGGGCGGTCACCGGATGCCGCCGGAGGGCGTCGGATACGACCCCGACAGTCTCGGCCAGATGCGGCGAGCAGGTCGCGTACAGCACCACTCCGCCAGGGCGGGTCAGCCCGATTGCGGCGGCGAGCAGTTCCCGTTGCAGCTTTGCCAGCGCCGGGACGTCGGCCGGGGTCCGGCGCCAGCGCGCCTCGGGCCGGCGGCGCAGGGCGCCTAGCCCGGTGCACGGCGCGTCGAGAAGCACACGGTCGAAACCCGCTGCCGGCAGCCCGGATTGGCGGCCGTCGACCCGCAGCACCTGCACCGGCAGGCCGGCGGTGTTGAGTTCGACCAGTTCGGCGCGGCGCGGATTGGGCTCGACAGCGGTGACGCTGGCGCCCTGCTGGGCGGCGATGGCCGAGATAAGTGCGGTCTTCCCGCCGGGTCCGGCGCACAAATCCAGCCACTGGCCAGCGTCCTGGCCGGTCAGCGGCGCCGCGGTGAGCGCCCGGGCCACCAGTTGGCTGCCTTCGTCTTGGACCAGAGCCTGCCCGGCGCGCACCGCGTCCAGTTGCCCGGGGTCTCCGCCGCTGAGATACACCGCGTAGGGCGAATACCGGCCGACCTGCCCGCCCACCGCTTCGGCCAGTGCTGCGGCGGTGAGCACACCGGGTCGGGCAGCCAGGTGCACGCCTGGACGGGCGTCATCGGCGGCCAGTGCCGCGTCGAGTTCGCCGGCGTCGGCGCCGAGGGCGTCGGCGAAGGCCTGCGCGATCCACCGCGGGTGGGCGTGCACGAATGCGGCGTGGCCCACCGGGTCAGTCGCTGCCGACGGAGCCAATTCGGCGACCCAGGACTGCTCATCGCGGCGGGCGATGGTTCGTAGGACACCATTGACGAATCCCGCTCGTGCGGTGTCGAATTCGATCCCGGCCTGCTCAACGGTCGTCGACACCGCGGCGTGTTGGGCAACGTTGGTGCGCAACAGTTGATAAGTGCCCAGCCGCAGCAGGTCCAGCAGCACAGGGTCGATCTGTTCGACCGGACGGCCTGCTGCGGCTGCGATGACGGCGTCGAGCAGACCGCGGCAGCGGCAGGCGCCGTAGGTCAGTTCCGTCGCGAATGCGGCGTCGCGACCGGTGATCCCCCGTTCAGCCAGCAGTGCGGGCAACGCCAGGTTGGCGTAGGCGTCACGGTCGGCGACCGCGCGCAGCACGTCGAAAGCTGCCCGCCGGGCCGGGTCAAGTTCGGTGCGCACCGGACGGCGCCGGCGCTGGGTCGCTCCGGGCCGATCCCGCGGGGACGGTGTGGTCATGAGGCTCGGGCCGCTGCGGGCAGCCGGGCGCCGCGGGCCCAGTCGGTGGCCGCCATCGGCTTCTTGCCGGGCGGTTGAAGCTGACCCAGCACCACCGGCAACGAGCCGGTGCCCACCCGAACCGAGGTGCGGTCCACCCCAATCGCACCTGGCTCCAACGGATCCGAATCGGGGTCCAGGCTGACCGGTCCGAGTTTGACGCGGACATCGCCGATCATCGTCCAGGCGCCGGGGTTGGGTGTGTAGGCCCGGATGCGACGTTCGACGACCTGGGCGGGCAGGTCCCAGCGCACCCGGGCCTGCTCCACCGTGATTTTCGGCGCCATACTGACGCCGTCGCCGGCCTGGGCGGCGGCGTTGACCGATCCGTCGGCGATGCCGTCCAGGGTGGCTTCCAACAGACCGGCACCCGCGCTCGCCAGTCGGTCCAGCAGGGCGCCGGCGGTGTCAGAGGGGTGGATGGTTTCGGTCAGCACCCCGAACACCGGTCCGCTGTCGAGAGCGGGCTCGATGCGGAATGTCGTTGCCCCGGTGACCGTGTCACCGGCAGCGATCGCCGCCTGCACCGGCGCGGCGCCGCGCCAGGCCGGCAGCAACGAGAAGTGCAGATTCACCCAACCGTGTTTGGGGATCGCCAGCAACTGAGCACTCAGCAGCGCCCCGTAAGCCACCACGGCGCAGCAGTCCGGGGCCAACGCGGCCAGTTCTGCAGCGAACTCCGGTGAGTTCGGGCGGGCCGGGCGCAACACCGGGATGCCGGCGTCGAGGGCAACTTGGGCCACCGGCGAGGGGGTGGGCTTACCCCGGCGGCCGGCCGCGGCATCGGGTCGGGTGAGGACCGCGACGACCTCGTGGCAGGGTGAGTCGATCAGACGCCGCAGCGACGGCAGCGCCGGGTTCGGGGTTCCGGCGAAGACGATGCGCATCGGCTAAACCCCCGCCGGGGTGGCCGGTTGGTTCCCCGGGCGGTTCACTGGGGCACCCGATAGAACTCGCGCTCTCCCACCCCGGCCACCCCGGCCACGAACATCCACGGGATGGTGCTGCGGAGCCGGTTGACGGTTGCCGCGGCGTCGTTGTAGTACTGCCGCGCGAAGGCGAGTTTGTTCTCGGTGTCGGCCAGGTTTTGCTGCAGGTCAAGGAAGTTGGCGGAGGAGTTCAGCTGCGGGTAGGTCTGCCCCAGCGCCAGCACCTGTCCGACTGCCGAGTCGAACTGCTGTTCCGCCGAACTGCGTTGGGCCACCGACTTCCCGGCGGTGGCCGAGGTCAAGGCTGCCTGCGCATCGGCGATGCGGCTCAGCACCGACTTCTCGTGTGCGGCGTACCCCCCGACGGTATTGACCAGGCTGGGAATCAGGGCGGCGCGGCGGCTGAGTTGGACGTCGATCCCGCCGAGCGCTTCGTCGGCACGCACGTCTGCGGCCCGGAGCTTGTTGTGGCCAACCACGAAACCGACCAGTACCGCCACCGCGAGGACCAACGCCAGGATCAGCACCCAGGTCACCATGAACCGCCTCCTCCGCCACCGCCACCGCCGCCACCCCCGCCACCGCCACCGCCACCGCTTGACGACGAGGAGGACTGCGAGGCGGTGTAGGCGCCGATGGACGAGGCCAATGCCGAATCGAAGCTGTCGAAGTTAGCACCCCCGGATGACGTCGATTCCCAGTTCCCCCGCGACGACGACTGGTACCAGCCGGGGTCCGGTGCCGGTTGCCCGGTGGCCGCCTGGTACTTCGCCGCCCAGGCGGCCGCCGCACCGCCGGCCACTGCGTAAGGGATGTAAGCGGTGTAGAGGTCCTTGCGGGCGGAGAAATCAAAACGCGACTCCGCGGAGTCGGTGGCCAGCATGCGGTGGAACCCCCCGGCTTCCGACCACAGTTGCCGGCCGGCCGCGGTCCGGCGCATCCCGACACCGGATTTCCAGGACCCCGCAGACAGCAGGAAGAACAGTGCGAACGGCAAGCCCCACAGCGTGATTGGGAAAAACCACAGCAGGAACCCGCCGACGGCCAGGATGAGCGCCGCAATGTTGAATACACGCAGTAGAAGTTCCTTGCGGCGTTTCACCACAAAGCCGCCGTCGACGGCCCATTGCTTGACGGCTGCGCCCATGTCGGTATTGGCCGTGCTGAGCTTGCGACCCGCCGACACGCTTCCGTTCGCGTGGAACACCGCCCCGGGATGGGTCAGCCCGAGCGCCGATCCCACCGCCACGCTCACCGGGTCGACGCGGGCCCACTCACCTGCCCCGCCGACGCTTTGCACCGTCCACTTCTTGGGGCTGTCCTGGTGTAGCGCCAGCAGTCCGCGGTCGGCGAGATAGAACAGCGTCGCAGTAATGCCGTGCGCCGGTATCTCCTCGGTGCGGATGTACTCACTCTGAACCGGTCCGAGACCTTTCGGGGGCGCGTACTGCAGGGGGAAACCCGGTGCGGGTTCGACGGTGCTGCGCCACCAACGGACGGCACCGAGTCCGGCGGCGGCGGTCAACCCGAGAAGTCCGGCCGCCACCGGCACCGAGCGTCCCAGAACGGGGTCCCAGCGCGCCGACCACGGCAGGCCGGCCCGCGGCGGGGTCGCAATGTCGGTGCCGGCGCGGACGGTGACCGGGGTGCCCGGCGGCATGTCGGCGGCCGACAACCGCAGTGTGGTCCCGTCGACGGACAGTCCGGTGCAGGGCTGGCCAACCCCGGCGCCGATCGAGCACTTGGCGCCGGGCACGGTTGCCGGCAACGTGACGGTGACGTCGGCCTGGTCGATGCGGTTGTTCCATCGGGCGATGACATTCCAGAAGAAAACCGACGGGGCTTCACCCGGGCTGGCACCGACACTGGAGGCGAAGGTTTTGGAATCGCCGGTCCGGCCCGGGTCCAGCACCCCCGGAACCGTATAGCGGATGCGGTAGACGTGGCTGCCCGGGGTGAGGTAGCTATCCGGGTCGCCGATTTTGGCGACCACGATGCGGCCCTTCTCCCGGGTCAGCATTTCGTAGGGCACCGACTGACCGTCCAACGAGATCTCGACGACGTCGGGTATCTGCCGGACGCGAGTGTCGTTGGGATTGCTGACATCCCAGAACCGGAAGATTCCGTGTCGGCCGCTGGGGAATTCTGCGGTCACCGTCTCGGTGGCCTGCAGCAGTCCGTCGCGGTCAACGGCGAAATCGGCGCGCAGCGAGGTGATCGTGACCGGGTCGTCGACCGGAGCGCCCGGTGAGGACCCGGCGAACAACGCCGGCCACAGCAACCCGAGAGCGATCAGTAACACTGGGACCAGTCGCGCGATCATGCGCCCGAACCCTCGCATCAGACCTCCCCGGGGTGGTGCATGCCGAACATGCCGGTGGTCTGAGCCTAAGCCGGGGCATCATCCGATGTGCAGTGGGTCGATCTGCACCCGGACCGCTTCGTGGTCGTGGCGAGCGCTGTGCACCGCCGTCGCGTCGCGCAGGGCACCGGCCAGGGCCAGTCCCTGGTCGCGGCGCACCCTGATCAGCATGCGGATCGCCGGTTGCCCTGCCGGGGTGGCCGGGGGGCGGCGCACCCCGGGCGGCAGGTCGACCGGGCCGAGTACCTCGGCGTCGTCAGGCAGGCTGGCCGCGGCGATGAGCGCGGCGACGGAATCGGAGCCACCGTCGACGGCGGCCATATGCACCGCCGGAGGCAGGCGGACGTCGGTGCGGGCGGCGAATTCGGCTTCGGCATGCCCCACCGGATCCCATTTGATGAGGGCCTGCACGGTGGGAATGGCGGATTCGGCCACCACGGCGACCACGCCCCCGTCGGCGCGGCAGTTCACCAGGGCGGCGGCGGCCATCCATCGTCGCAGTGCATCCTCTCCGGCCCGCAGATCCTGGCGGCCGAGCAGCGACCAGGCATCCAGCAGCAACGCCGCCCCGTAGCCGGCGGGTGCCCGCGGTTCGGCACCCGGCGTGGCCACCACCAGGGCCGGACCCGGGCCGATCTCGGGGTGCACCGAGTCCCCCGCCGAGGTGATCACCGTTACACCGGGGAAGGCCCGACCCAGTTCCTCGGCGGTGCGCCGGGCTCCGACCACGACCGCCCGAATGGCGTCGGCACCGCAGCGACGGCAGCGCAGTGCGGGGTCGATGCGCCCGCACCACCGGCAGACCGCGCCATCGGCGTTGCGGTCCGATAGCGACAGCGGGCCCATGCAGTGCCGGCATCGGGCGATGGTCCGGCACCGGGCGCAGGCCACCGTCGGCAGATAGCCGCGGCGCGGGACTTGAACGAGCACCGGGGCGTCGCGGTCCAGGGCGGACCGGGCCGCCCGCAGCGCCATCGAGGGCAGTCGCGCGGTGCGGGCGCCGGCATCTCGCTCCTCGGCGTATCCGGCATCGTCGACTGCCACGACCCGGGCGGCGTGGGCCCGGACCGTCGGTCGCGGTGCCACCAGGTCGTGGGCCCATCCGCCCGATACCAGGGCCTGGGCCTCGGCGGTGCGTGCGTAACCCCCAATCACGGCCGCGCAGCGCAGTTGATGCGCCCGCAGCATGGCCACCTCGCGCGCATGCGGATAGGGGGCGCGGGGTTCGGCCAGGGTGTCGTCGCCGTCGTCCCACACCATGACCAGACCGAGTCGCTCCACCGGGGCGAATACCGCACTGCGGGTTCCGATCACCGCACGGGCCTGCCCCCGCAGCACCGACAGCCAGCGCCGGTACCGGGCCGACGGGCCCAGACCGGCGGCCAGTGCCACCACTGAAGACTCGTCGATCAGCGCCGCCACCGCCTGCCCTAGCGCGTCGACGTCGCGCTGATCGGGCACGATCGCCAGCACCCCGGACCCGCCGGTGACCGCCGCGGCGGCGGCTTCGGCGAGCCGGTCGCACCAGTTCTCGCCCGGCAGCGCCTGCCATACCGCTCGGGCTGCGCGGCCCTCGCCGAGCGCCTCCAGAAACGCCGGACCCCGGTTGTATCGGGCCCAGCCGGCCGGATCGACGGTGTTGACCACCGGCAGCAACGGGGCCACCGGCGAGCTCTTTTCGGCAACGGCGTGCCGCGGCGGGATGGCCAGCCGCAACACATCCGGACGGGTGCCGGCGTAGCGAGCGGCGACCGCTTCGACCAGCCGCCGGACCTCGCCGGTCAGCACCGGTTCGGCGGAGATGACCCGATCGAGCCAGCCCAACTGACCGACGTGGTCGGTGTCCGAGCGACGCTCCAGCAGGTAGGCGTCGACCAGCCTGCCGTGGAAACGAACCCGCACCCGGACACCGGGCTGGGCCTCGTCGGACTGTTCGACGGGCACCAGGTAGTCGAACTCGCGGTCCAAGTGCGGGACCGACAGCATCGGCAGCACCCGGGCGATGGGTTCGTGTTCGGCGGCGCGCCGGCCCCCAGGCGTGGCTGACCCCGGCATCGAATGCTGCTCCCGTCGGGTGTGACTACCGCTTCCTGCGCGCCGCGCGGCGCTCGGCGTCCTCGAAGACTATCGACGGCGCCGCGCTCGGGGCGGCGGACCGCTTGCGGGCACTGTAGTTGGCCACCGCGGCCCAGGCTCCGCCCACGGCGTCGCTGTCGGCGTCGTAGGTCAACGACTTGCCGGGCGCGAAACCGAGGCTGGCACCGACCTCGACGGCGTCCATATTGGCGCCGAGGAATACGAAGTCCCAGCCGTAAACCGTTTCCTGCCGACTGATCAACGCCCGCACCCTCTCACCGGTCCACTCGCGGCTGGCGTTCTCGTGGCCGTCGGTCATGACCAGTACGGTCACCCCGCCGGGCCGCTCGTGTTCAGCCATCGCGGCCAGTCCGGCACCCACCTCGGTGATAAACCGCCCGATGGCGTCGAGCAGTGCGGTCATGCCCCGCGGCTCCAACGTCAGCGTGGGCACCGAGGCGATCGGCCGGTCGGTGTAGACCACCTCGTATCGGTCGTCGAACTGGGCCAGGGTCACCAGGGTCGTGCCGGGCTGGCCGGACTCCTTGGCGATAAACGAGTCGAACCCGCCGCGCATGTCCTCGGCGATGCTGCTCATCGACCCCGAACGGTCCAGCAGTGCGGCGATCAGGGTCTTGGTGGTGTCGGTCAATTCAGTTCCCCCTCGGGTCTTTTTCGTTGGTGAAACCGACACTAGGCGGCGGGTCTGACAATTTTCCCCGCCGAGCTGCCGCGGGCTAGATGGGAGGGCTAGCTGTGATGCCCAGGGAGGTTGTCCCGTTCGGTATCGGTGAGCCTGTGTGACAGGTGAAGGCCTCCGGTTGTGAAGTGGAGCTGTCTAGGAACCGCTTCACCAACCAGGAGGCCTTCATGTCCCACGCTAATGCTGCTCTGACTCCGCGTACTCGATTGCGACTTGCTCTGCTGGTCGTGGAACAGGGCTGGACCTACGGTGCGGCCGCCAAGTTGTTCATGGTGGCGCCCCGGACAGCCAAGAAATGGGCGGATCGTTACCGGGCCGAGGGCCCGGCAGGGATGGCTGATCGCAATTCGCGCCCGCTGAGCAGCCCGAACCGGACGAGCCCGGAAACGGTGCGCCGGATCGTGGGCTTGCGATGGCGTCACCGCCTGGGCCCGGTGCAGATCGCCGGCCGGCTC
>CAYXBN010000063.1:0-3389 GCA_964463215.1 uncultured Mycobacterium sp.
ACAAGCTCGAGGTGTGGGACTCGCCGAACTCGGCCGGCATCATCATCGACGCGGTGCGCGCGGCCAAGATCGCCAAGGACCGCGGTATCGGCGGCCCGATCATCCCGGCCTCGGCGTACCTGATGAAGAGCCCGCCGGTGCAGCTCGCCGACGATGTCGCGCGCGAACAGCTTGAGGAGTTCATTGCGGGATGACCCCGCTTGAGGGGTAACTCCCCATCGAAAGTGCGTTCAGATCGGGTTTCCCGGTGAAATCTCGATCTGGGCGCACTTTCGCGTTAACTGAAGGCGTGGACGAGTTCGCATACCTGCCCGACAACGCCGAGCAGGCGGGGATCACCGGTGACCTGCCCCCGGTGACGCGGCTGACCCGCGGGCCGATCAGTGCGCTGCGCTGGGGGACCGGCCCGGTCCGGGTGGTCTTCCTGCACGGCGGCGGCCAGAACGCCCACACCTGGGACACGGTGATCCTCGGGTTGGGGCTGCCGGCACTGGCGATCGACCTGCCCGGACACGGCCGATCGGACTGGCGTGAGGACGGCGACTACGGACCCACGCTCAACGCGTCCGCCGTCGCACCGGTCATCTCCGAGCTTGCCCCGCACGCCGACCTGCTGGTGGGAATGTCGCTGGGCGGATTGACCGCGATGTGGTTGGCGGTGCACGCACCAGACCTCGTACGTCGCCTCGTCATGATCGATGTCACTCCCTCGGCGCCGGAACGGCACGAACAGATGACGAAGGCCCAGATGGGTGCGGTGGCCCTGGTGCAGGGCGAGCGCAGCTTCCCCAGCTTCGAATCCATGGTCGAAGCCGCCGTCGCCGCTTCGCCGCACCGGTCACGAGAATCGTTGCAGCGCGGGGTATTCCACAACTCCCAACAACTCGGTGACGGCACCTGGACGTGGCGGTACGACACGTTCCGCAAAGGCGACGGGTTCCTAGGCCTGTGGGACGACGTGCCGTCACTGCACACTCCGACCACCTTGGTCCGCGGGGCCAAGTCGTTCTTCGTCAACGACGAAGACGCCGACGGGTTCGCCCGCACCGCACCGGGATTCCAGCGCGCGATCATCGTTCCGGAGGCCGGGCACTCGGTGCAGGGCGACCAGCCCCGAGCACTGGTGGAGATCCTGCGCTCGGTGCTTGACTGAAGCCATGACCTCCCCCGCGAACTTCCCCATCCGTATCGGTGTCCAACTGCAGCCCCAGCACTCCAGCCATTACGGCTACATCCGCGACGCGGTTCGCCGCTGCGAGGACATCGGTGTGGATGTGGTGTTCAACTGGGACCACTTCTACCCGCTCTACGGCGACCCCGACGGTGCCCACTTCGAGTGCTGGACCATGCTCGGAGCCTGGGCCGAGCAGACGTCGGGCATCGAGATCGGCGCGCTGGTCAGTTGCAACTCCTACCGCAACCCCGAACTGCTGGCCGACATGGCCCGCACCGTCGACCACATCTCGAAAGGCCGGCTGATCCTGGGCATCGGTTCGGGCTGGATGCAGAAGGACTACACCGAGTACGGCTACGAGTTCGGCACCGCGGGAAGCCGGTTGGACGACCTCGCCGCCGCCCTGCCCCGCATCGAGGCGCGACTGGCCAAACTCAACCCCGCCCCCACCCGCCGGATCCCGATCCTCATCGGCGGTCAGGGTGAGCGCAAAACCCTGCGCTTGGTCGCCCAGCACGCCGACATCTGGCACGGCTTCACCAACGCCGACACCTATCCGGGCAAGGCCGCCGTGCTCGACGGACACTGCGCGACAGTCGGGCGGGACCCGGGCACCGTCGAACGGTCCTCCGGAGTGGACGGGCGCGACGAGGCCACCGTGGTCGCAGGAGCCGAGGCGCTGGCCCGACTGGGAGTGACATTGCTGACGGTGGGCTGTGACGGGCCGGACTATGACCTTGGTGCCGCACAGGCGTTGATCGCCTGGCGGGACCGGCGTCAGGCCTAGCCCCCGCGAGGGGCACGGCTGTTCAGCGATAAAAAATTTACGGATTCCAACGCACGAAGTAATCAACTCTTAAGTCCTGCACTTCGCCTTTTCTCAGCATCCCCACATGCTCCACAGTGGGTTCTGCGTGGCAGCGGGCTACGCCAATAAACCGCTGCTTAAGGAGTATCTGTGCCCGGATTCGTGGCGTCGGTTTTCAGTCGGCGTACTTCCAGCGACTCAGGCTATGCGGCCTACATCGGTCGAGTGGGTGCACTCGCATTTGCGCTGGGCGTCGGAGCCGGGATCGCCTCGATGCCGGCGGCCCTCGCCGACACCGAGGGTTCCGCCCCGGGGACCAGTGTCTCCACGGACGCGAGCGCGTCGGGCTCTTCGGAGTCAGCGGGCCCGTCTCGTCCGGCCGCCTCAGCGGGCCCGGCCCGCCGCGGATCGACCTCGTCCGTGGGAGCCAACCGGACACCTGGCTCCTCGGCTGCTGAGGCGGCGCCGGAGCAGGACATCCCGGAGGCGCTCACCGACGACTCCCCGGCCATCGAAAGCGCGCCGGCCGTCGAGTCCGACGCACCGGTGCGGTCCTCGCGCATCAACGCTCCCAGTCCGGTCGAGCGGGCCGCGGAGGTCGGCTCGGATCGTGCCGCGCCGCCCGCCCCGGCCGCTGTCGCCCCGGCAGCCATCGACTCGGTCCCAGCGGTCGCACCGACGGCGGCGGCGGCCGACCCCGTTGCGGCTCCGGCTCCCATCGCGGCCCCCAAGGCGGCCGCTCAGAACCCGCTGATGGCCCCCGGCGCCTTCAAGCTCTTCGGCAACGGCACGGCCGACAGCCCGAACGCCGGCATCCTCGGTGGGTTCGGCTATAGCTACACCCAGTACGAGGGTGCCTGCTTGACCGGGACGTGCAACGGCGGGAACGCCGGCTTGTTCTGGGGCAACGGCGGCAACGGCTTTGCCGGCGGCAACGGCGGCATGGCCGGCCTGTGGGGTAACGGCGGCGCGGGCGGCGCCGGAGTCGCGGGCGTCAACGCCGGCGCCGGCGGCAGGGGCGGCCTGTTCTTCGGCAACGGCGGCGCCGGCGGGACCGGCGCGGCAGTCACCGGCCTGGGCGAAACCGGCGGCAAGGGCGGTGACGGAGGGGCTACCGGCTTGCTCGCGATCGCTAACGCCGGCGCCGGTGGTGCGGGCGGCGCCAGTGCGGGCGGTACCGGTGGCGCCGGCGGTAAGTGCGGCAGCACCGGACTGCTGGCCGGTATCGGCGCGGGCGGCGCCGGCGGCGGCGGCGGCCTCGGCGCCCTGCTCGGCGGTGCCGGCGGTGACGGTGGAACCGGTGGCTTCTGGCTCAACGGCGGCGGCAACGGCGGCGCCGGCGGTGATGCCTCGCTGTCCAATGGGTCCGGCGGGGCCGGTGGCGACGGCGGTGGTGCCGGACTGCTC
>CAYXBN010000063.1:3489-16401 GCA_964463215.1 uncultured Mycobacterium sp.
GCTGTCCAATGGGTCCGGCGGGGCCGGTGGCGACGGCGGTGGTGCCGGACTGCTCGGGAACGGTGGGGCGGGCGGCAACAGTGCCGAAGGCGGCCTCGGCGCCGCGCCCGGCGGCACCGGTGGCAACGGCGGGAAGGGTTCGTGGCTGCTGTCATTCCAGACCGCCAGCGGCGGAACCGGCGTCGGCGGGGCCGGCGGTCGCGGTGGCGACGCCAAGCTGGGCGGCGTCGGCGGTAACGGCGGCGTCGGCGACAACGGCGGCGACGGCAGCCTGATCTTCGGCGGCGCCGGTGCCGGCGGGGTCGGCGGGCGCGGCGGCGACGGCATCAGCGGAACCGCCGGTGCCAACGGTGTGAACGCGACCGACTTCTCCCAGGCGCAGAACTTCGGCAACGGCGGTGACGGCGCCAACGGCACCGTCGGCTCCGCCAGTGGCAACGGCGGCAAGGGCGGCAACGGCGGCACCGGCAAGTTCGTTTTCTTCGTCAACAGCCCGGGCCTGGCCGGTAACGGTGGTGACGCCGGCAACGGCGGATCCGGTGGCGCTGGCGGAAACGGCGGCAACGGCGCCAACGGAACCGCCAACAACATCAGAGGCGGAAACGGTGGAACCGGTGGAAACCCGGGAACCGGGGCGGCCGGCGGCAAGGGCGGAGACCCCGGCACCGGCACCGGCGGACAGGCCGGCCAGGACGGCACCAACGGCACCACCCCGACCGCCGGCGGCAACGGCGGTAACGGCGGCAACGGGTACAGCGTCACCTCAACCAGCGCGGCGGTCGGCGGCGCGGGCGGCAACGGTGGAGCCAGCGGCTCGGTCGGCAACGGCGGATCGGGCGGTACTGGCGGATCGGCAACCTCGTCGGTCGCCGATCCGGGCGGTGGCACCGAGGCCTTCGGCGGCGCCGGCGGTAAGGGCGGCGACGGCGCGGTCAACGGCGGCAGCGGTGGCGCTGGCGGTAACGCGCTGACCACCGGCGGCAACGGGCCTGACGCCGGGGGCGGCGCCGGGGGCGACGGCGGCGCCGCGGGCACCGGCTCCGGAGGCGTTGGCGGTGCGGGCGGCTCGGCCAACGCCAACGGCACCGGTGGTGACTCGTCCTTCGCCGACGGCGGCAACGGCGGCAAGGGCGGAAACAGCGCCAGCGGCGCCGGCGGCAACGGCGGCAACGGCGGGGTCGCCGGCGGGGCCGGCGGTACCGGCGGTCAGGCGATTGCCTCGGGCGCGGGTTCGACCTCCACCAACGGCACGAACGGCACCTCGGACTAGCCGCAAGCGCCACGACGTCGGGACGGCCCGGTCGGACCGGGCCGTCTCGAACATTCATGAAAGGAGATACGTTGAGTACTGGTGGGACATCGGATCGAGGAGCGGGCTAAGGAGCGAGAGACGGCAGAGAAGCGGGGCGCAGCGCTCGTCGGCCGCCTCGAACATCGCAAAGCGCTTCGCGCTGAGCCCCGTCGGCGTTCCGAGGCTACCCGCCAAGAGATCATCGATGCGGCGGTGGAACTGTTCATCGACCAGGGCTACGGCGAGACCCGGCTGCAGGACATCGTCGCCAGCGCCCACGTCACCACGGGGCGTTCTACTACCACTTCACATCCAAAGCGGCGCTGGCCGAAGCCATTATGGCCCAGGGCTGGCCCAAAGCACTGTTTGTCATCGACGGCAGCCTCAACCAATCGAACAGCCCCGGGCTGGAGCGGGTCATCTTGATGACCTTCGCGTTGAGCACACTGATGAAGCAGGACCGGTCGGTGTGGATCGCCAACCATCTCAACTCGGCATTCGGCGAACTCCACGAAGAAGGTCGCC
Organism: uncultured Mycobacterium sp.; assembly: GCA_964463215.1. Classification (GTDB taxonomy): domain Bacteria; phylum Actinomycetota; class Actinomycetes; order Mycobacteriales; family Mycobacteriaceae; genus Mycobacterium. The sequence continues at coordinate 5,306 of CAYXBN010000063.1, forward strand.
GGAGCTTCCAGAACCGGGCTCGGCAGTTCATCGCCCGGGTGGCGGCCGCCCTCGGCGCCGAGGACCTTCGCGACGAGGTCACCCCCGAGGACGTCGGCAGCCAGGTCTGGGTGACCGTGCACGGGTGTCACCTGCTCTCCGACGCCCTCGGCGATGACGTCATCGACCGATTGTCCCGCAGCTGGCGAACCCTGCTTCCGGGACTTGTGCCGGCGGAGTCGCTGGCCTACTTCGAACAGTTCGTCGACCGCACGGCCGGTATCGCGGCGGCGGGAATCTTGGCGGCAACCCGGCCGCACTGAGCGGGCTGCGTGGGCTGGTCGCGGTTTGCTGTACCGGGGTCGTCAAGCAGTTAGACTGGCAAACCATGCCAGAGAGCCCTTCGCAGCTTGTCGCCCTGGCCGGCGACCTGCAACGGGTGCTCGCCAAACTGATCACCGTGGTGCGCCGGGGTGACCCCAACCGGGCCTCGCAACCCGACCTGACCATGGCGCAGATCTCCATCCTGCTGACCCTGCTGGACAGCGGCCCGATCCGGATGACCGAACTGGCTGCGCGGGAACGGGTTCGCACGCCAACCACCACGGTGGCCATCCGCCGGTTGGAGAACGTCGGCCTGGTCAAGCGGTCCCGCGATCCCTCCGACATGCGGGCGGTGCTGGTCGAGGTGACCCCGCAGGGCCAGATTCAATACCAGGAGGCGCTGGAAGCCCGGCGTAGCCATCTGGCGGAGTTGCTCAGCCGGTTGACCGACGATGAGCGGGCCGATCTGGTTCGCGCCCTCAAACCCCTTGAGCGGCTTACCGAAGCCGGCGACTGCCCCTCCGATTAGTCCAGCCAGTCCAGCACCGCCGCCGCGGTCCAGGACTGCTGCATGCTACCCAGCGCTTCGCCGGTGAACGGCTCGTAGTACTCGCCGAAAGCCCCGTCGCTGACCTGCCGTAGACCCTCCCGCCGTAGCGTCAGCGAACGCTCCGACCACCCGCGCCGAGCGAACCCCCAGGAGAACAACCAGTTCAGCACCGGCCACACTGGACCGCGCCAGTACTCCCGGGGCCGGAAGTCTTTGGAAACCGGCGAGGTCGACGGGATCAGCGCGTACCGCAGATCCGGATGACCACAAAACCGGGGGCCCTCAAAGAGTTTCAGCAACGCCCGCTCCTGGTGATGGGCCAACCCGCCGCACAGCAACGGCGCGAACTGCGCTGCGGTCTCGGTCCTGATCCACGCCCTGGCGCGCAGGTCGTAGTCGCGTGCCGCGCCGTTGCGGTGATCGGCGGTCTCCACCACCCCGGCCCGGAAACGGTCAGCCCAGCCGTAGAGGTCCCGGACGTCGGCGTTCGGGCGGTTGCAGTCCTCACCGATGGTGGCGAGCACTTCGCAGGCGACGGAGAAGATCGCCGAGAAGAAGGCGTCCTCGACGGCGAAGCTCATCACCGAGGGAAGGCGGGCGTCGTCATACCCGGCCGACTTCATCTCCTCGACCAGCCACAGGTAGCGGTCGTACTCGCCGTCGGAGGGCCGTTGGCTGGGATCGGTGATGACGTCGGTGTCGGCGCGGGTGTAGCTGGGCACCCGACCGGCAATCACTTTGGCGTAAGCCGAATCCCAGCGGGGTGAGTTGTCCATCCCGGACTCCCAGCCGTGGTAGAGGGCGATCCGGCCGTTCTGGTTGGGGTCGCGGGCCTCGGCCAGCCACCGGTGCCAGCGCACCAGGTCGTCCCACCGCCGGTCCAGGAACTCCTCGGCGACCGCGCGCGTCGACCGGCCGCGGCTGCGGGCCCGGTCGAGGATCCGCTGCACCGCGATGGCGTGCACCGGTGGCTGGGCGATACCCGAGGTCTGCCGGCCCACCGGGGCCGCCGCGGCCAGTTCAGCGCAGGCCCAGCGGTCCGGTCCGGGGAAGTAGCCCTCGACTCCGTCGGCGAAGACGATGTGCGGAATCATCCCGTTGGCCCACTGCGCCGAGAGCAGCGTGTCCAGTTCGACGACGGCTCGTTCCACGCTCAGCGCCGCCAGACCCACCGCCACGAACGCCGCATCCCAACTCCACATGTGCGGGTACAACCGGGGTGCGGCCGAGGTCATCGACCCCAGGTCGTTGCCGCGCAACAGGTATGCGGCTCGGGCGGCCAGCTGGGTGGGCGAGAAGCCGCCGTCGAAGGACACCGATTCATTGTGCGGGGTGAGTCACCGCCCCCGCAGGTCGGTGGGGCAGGTCGGTAGTGTTGCGCAGTGCCCCCGACCAGAGACGCCAGCGTGCGATCGCGATGCCGACAGCGCTGATCACCGGTGCCAGTGGCGGGATCGGTGCGGCGATCGCCGAGGCCCTGGCGCCCACCCACACGCTGTTACTGGCGGGCCGGCCGTCGCCGCGGTTGGGTGCCGTCGCACAGCGGCTCGGCGCCACCACCTGGCCATTGGACCTGACCGACGTCGACGAGATCGATGCCGCCGCAGAAGTTCTCACCGAACTCGACGTTCTGGTGCACAACGCCGGGGTGGCCTATCCCGGCCGGGTGGCCGAGTCCACCCCGGAACAGTGGCGCGCCACCTTCGAGGTCAACGTGACCGGCGCGGTCGCACTGACCCTGGCCCTACTCCCCGCACTACGGGCCGCCCGCGGACAGGTGGTGTTCATCAACTCCGGATCGGGCATCACCCCCTCCCCCGGTCTGGCGTCCTACTCGGCGAGCAAGTTCGCCCTGCGGGCCTTCGCCGACTCGCTGCGGGCCGACGAACCGCTGCTGCGGGTGACCAGCATCCACCCCGGCCGCGTCGACACCGACATGCAGCGCGACCTGGTGGCCTACGAGGGCGGGCAGTATGACCCGGTGAGGTTCCTGACCCCGCAGACGGTGGCCGGTGTCGTCCTGCACGCGGTCAACACACCCCCCGAGGCGCACACCCACCAGGTGGTGATCCGCCCGCGCGGGCCACTCCCCGGCTGACTTGGGTGCGTTTTCGAGCACTCAACGCTCGTTGGCGCACCAGGATCGCCTCAGACGACGACATTGACCAATCGGCCGGGCACCACGATCACCTTCTTGGGGGTGGCACCGGCCAGGAAGGCCGCCACCTTCTCATCGGCCAGGGCGGCCCGCTCCAGAACGTCGGCGGCGGCGTCGGCGGCGACGACGACGTGGCCGCGGACCTTGCCGTTGACCTGCACCGGGTACTCGACGGTGTCGGCGACCAGATAGCGCTCCTCGGCGCGGGGAAACGGGCCGTGCGCCAGCGAGCGGTCATGGCCCAGCCGGCTCCACAACTCCTCGGCCAGGTGCGGGGCCAGCGGCGCGACCATCAGCACCAGTGGCTCCAGCGCCGCGCGCGCGGTGACACCGGCCTTGGTCAGGTGGTTGGTGTACTCGATCAGCTTCGCCGCAGCGGTGTTGTTGCGCAGGTTGGTGTAATCATCGCGAACCCCGGCGATCGTGCGGTGCAGCACCCGCAGCGTCTCCTCATCGAGAGCGTCCTCGGAAGCCCTTGTTGCACCGGTGGTTTCATCGACCACCAGCCGCCACACCCGCTGCAGGAAACGATGTGCCCCGACGACGTCCTTGGTGGCCCAGGGCCGGGAGGCCTCCAGTGGGCCCATCGACATCTCATAGACCCGCAGCGTGTCGGCACCGTAGGAGTCGCAGATCTCATCCGGGGAGATGGAGTTCTTCAGGCTCTTGCCGATCTTGCCGAACTCCTGGAACACCTCGACCTCGCCGCCGAGCCCGGGCAGGACGAACGTGCCGTCCCGTTCGATCACCTCGGCGGCGGGCACGTAGGCGCCGCGCGCATCGGTGTAGGCGAACGCCTGGATGTAGCCCTGGTTGACCAGACGCCGGTAGGGCTCCCGGGAGGTCACGTACCCCAGGTCGTACAGCACCTTGTGCCAGAAGCGGGAGTACAGCAGGTGCAGCACCGCGTGTTCGACGCCGCCCACGTACAGATCCACCCCGCCGGGGTCGGCCAAGCCGTGCTCCGCCGGCCGCGGCCCCATCCAGTACGCCTCGTTATCGATGGCGCAGAACTGTTCGCTGTTGTGCGGATCGGCGTAGCGCAACTCATACCAGGAACTGCCGGCCCACTGCGGCATCACGTTGGTGTCACGGGTGTAGGTCTGCAGGCCGTCGCCGAGGTCCAGTTCGGCATGAACCCAGTCTGCTGCTTTGTTCAGCGGCGGTGAGGGTTCGCTGTCGGGACTGTCCGGGTCGAACAGCACCGGGGAGTAGTCCTCGATGTCGGGCAGCTGCACCGGCAGCATGGATTCCGGCAGTGGGTGCGCGCAGCCGTCGGCGTCGTAGACGATGGGAAACGGCTCACCCCAGTAGCGTTGCCGGGCGAACAGCCAGTCCCGGAGTTTGTATTCCACCCGGGCCCGGCCGCGGCCGTCGGCCTCGAGGCGTTCGGCCATGACCTGTTTGGCCTGCTGCACGCTCAGCCCGTCCAGCGGTCCGGAGTTCACCAGGGTGCCGGCGCCGGTGTAGGCCTCCTGCGAGATATCGCCGCCGGCAATGACTTCGGTGATCGGCAGGCCGAACTCCGCGGCGAACTCCCAGTCCCGCTGATCGTGGCCAGGCACCGCCATGATCGCCCCGGTGCCGTAGCCGAGCAGGACATAGTCGGCGATGAACACCGGAATGCGTTGGCCGTTGGCCGGATTGACGGCGTAGCTGCCGAGGAAGACACCCGTCTTGGTCTTGTTCTCCTGGCGCTCCAGGTCGGACTTGGCGGCAATCGCGCTGCGGTAGGACGCCACCGCATCGGCGGGTGTGGCCGCACCACCGGTCCACCGCGGGTCCACCCCGTCCGGCCAGCTCTCCGCGACGAGACGGTCGACCAGTTCGTGCTCGGGAGCCAGAACCAGATACGTGGCACCGAACAGAGTGTCCGGCCGGGTGGTGAACACCTCGATGTCGGTGCCCTCGACGGCGAACAGGGCCGCTGCACCGGTGGAGCGCCCAATCCAGTTGCGCTGCATGGTCTTGACCTTGTCCGGCCAGTCCAGCACGTCAAGGTCTTCGAGCAGCCGGTCGGCGTAGACGGTGATGCGCATCATCCACTGCCGCAGCCTCTTCCGGAACACCGGGAAGTTACCGCGCTCGCTGCGGCCGTCGGCAGTGACCTCTTCGTTGGCCAGCACCGTGCCCAGGCCAGGACACCAGTTGACCAGTGAGTCGGCCCGGTAGACCAGTCGGTAGGAGTCGACGACCTCGGCGCGTTGGATCTTCGTCAACTCAGACCAGATGCGGCCGTCATCGAGCGTCCTTGCACCGCTGTCGAATTCGGCGACCAAATCCCGGATAGGGCGGGCCTTGTTCTGCTGGGGGTCGAACCAGGCGTTGTAGATCTGCAGGAAGATCCATTGCGTCCAGGTGTAGTAGTCGACGTCGGTGGTCGAGAAACTGCGGCGCTGGTCGTGGCCGAGTCCCAGTCGGCCCAACTGGCGGCGGAAGTTGGCGATGTTGGCCTCGGTGCGGGTCCGCGGGTGGGTACCGGTCTGTACGGCGTACTGCTCGGCGGGCAGCCCGAACGAGTCGAAACCCAAGGCGTGCAGCACATTGCGGCCGGTCATCCGGAAGTACCGGGCGTAGACGTCAGTGGCAATGTAGCCCAGCGGGTGACCGACGTGCAGCCCCTCCCCGGAGGGGTAGGGGAACATATCCTGGACGAACATCTTGTCGGCGGGCACCGCGGATCCGTCGGCGGGCGCCAGCGAACCTACCGGGTTGGGCACGTTGAACGTTCCCCACCGCTGCCAGTTGTCCTGCCAGGTCTGCTCGATTCGGCCCGCCAGGTCCGCGGTGTAGCGGTGCTGCGGGACGTCGGTGCCATCCGCGGTGTTGGTCGCCGATTCGGTCACGACAGACAGGGTATCGGTGCGCCGTTGCAAGGGGCGCAGCAGCGCGAAGCGCCGGGGGATCCACTCGTCGGCAACGGCTCGGTATCGGTTGCATTCCGGGCCGGTCAGGGGTTGGTTCCAGGTCGGTTCCAGCGCTGTTCGGGGCGTCGAACAGGGGCCTACAGTCGGGTCGGAAGTGGGCTGGAGCGTGCCTGACCGCGCGTCCCGGCCGAATCGAGAAGGCCGCTGAAAAAGGTCGTGTAGACGGCCGTGGAAAAGGACACCGACGATGAACACGAAAGCGCGTACCTGGCGGGTGGTGCTGGGTGGTGCGGCTGCCGGATCGGCGGCGGTCATGGGTTTTACCGGCGCAAGCGCCTCGGCCGACCCGGTCCTGCCCGCACCCCCCGAGCCTGCCCCGGTCACGGTGACCCAGACGGTCACCGTCACCCCGGCGGCCGAGACTCCCGCGGCGCCCGCGACCCCCGCCCCGACCCCGGCGGCAGACAACCAAGCGACACCGGTCCCGGCGACAACTGCGGCCGCTGCGCCCGCCGCGCCGGCCCAACCCGCCATCCAGCCGGCGACGTCCGGCACCATCGCCGAGTTCTTCAAGGAGAAGAACGTGGCGCTGGAACCGCAGAAGGCGGAGGGCTTCACCGCGCTGAACATCGTGCTGCCAATGCCGACCGGGTGGAGCGTCGTGCCCGACCCGAACGTGCCGGACGCATTCGGGGTGATCGCCGACCGCAAGGGCGGCGACGGTCTTTACACCTCCAACGCCCAACTGCTGGTGTACAAGCTGGTCGGCGACTTCGATCCGCGCGAAGCCATCAGCCACGGGTTCATCGACAGCCAAAAGCTCCGGGCCTGGCAGTCGACGTCGGCGTCGATGGCTGAGTTCGGCGGCTTCCCGTCGTCGATCATCACCGGGACCTACCGCGACAACGACATGGTGCTGAACACCTCGCGGCGCTACGTGATCGCTTCCTCCGGAGCCGACCGCTACCTGCTGTCGTTGTCGGTGACCACCGCGGCCAACCAGGCCGTGGCCACCTCCCCGGCCACGGACGGCATCCTCAACGGGTTCCGGGTGACCGATCCGGCGGCCAAACCTCCTGCTGCTCCTGCGCCGGCACCCCCCACCCCGGCGTCGGCCCCGGCCCCCGGGTCACCCCCCGTCCCCGGCCCGGCGGCGCCACCCGCCGACCCGGGCGTGCCACCGGTCTCACCGGCGGCCCCGCCGCCGCCCGATCCGGCCAGTGCGGTGGCCGCCACGGCGCCTGCGCCCCCGGCATCTCCAGCGCCCGCGCCGCCGCCCGCCCCGTAGCCGAGCGCGCCGGACTCGTATTGTTGGCCCATGGTTGTCGCCGCCGTCGTCTGCCTCGGCATGGCCGTCTTGATCGGCGGCACCGGCCTGTGGACGTTGCGGCGGCCCGCGCCGGCTGACCTCACCGGTGTGGTGCTGCGGGCGGTGGCACCGACCCAACTCGCGGCCGGGGTGATGCTGGCCGCCGCGGGGATCATCGCGCTGACCGCACCCCACCGGATCGGCCTCACGGCGTTGATCGTCGGCGGGGTGGGGGCGTTCGCCACCCTGGCGGCGGGATCCTGGCAGGGTGCCCGTTACGTCGAGCGCCGCCAAGCCGGCGGCGGAGGCTGCGGTTCGGCCGAGGGCTGCGGGGGCTGCGCGAAGGTGTGCGGGTCCTAGCCGCTCCTAGCCCCACCCTCTGCCGGCGTTTCTTGAGCGTCGGCGGCCGTCAATCCCGTCAACGGCCGGCTCGGTTGTGGTTGATGAGGCGTGACAGGATCCTTGACCATGACACGCCCCAACTTTCTGGTCATCGTGGCCGACGATCTCGGGTTCTCCGACATCGGCGCTTTCGGGGGTGAGATCAACACCCCCAACCTCGACCGCCTGGCCCACGCGGGCCTCAGGTTGACCGATTTCCATTCCGCCCCGGCCTGCTCGCCGACGCGGGCGATGCTGCTGACCGGAACCGATCACCACGTCGCCGGAATCGGCACCATGCTCGAGATGACCGCACCGGATTTCGCTGGCGCCCCGGGCTATGAGGGGTATCTGAACGACCGGGTGGTGGCGCTGCCGGAACTGCTGCGCGACGCCGGTTACCAGACGCTGATGGCGGGCAAGTGGCATCTGGGCCGCACGATCGACAGGTCTCCGTGGGCACGGGGATTCGACCGCTCCTTCGCCCTGTTGCCGGCCGGTGCCAGCCACTACGGCACCGTCGCCGGAGGCGGGTTGGCGGCCGCCCCGATGGTATTCACCGAAGACGATCAGTTCGTCACGGTAGGGGAGGACTTCTACTCCTCGGATGCCTACACCGACACGCTGCTGCGGTATCTGCGCGAACGTCCCGAGGGCCCGCAGGAGGCGCCCTTCTTCGCCTACCTGCCCTTCCAGGCGCCCCACTGGCCGCTGCAGGCGCCGTGGGACGTCATCGCCGAGTACCGCGGCCGCTACGACGCTGGACCGGACGCACTGCGCGAGGAGCGGCTGGCGGCGCTGACCCGGCTGGGCCTGTGCCCACCCGATGTCGAGGCGCACCCGGTGGTGGCCGACGGCACCCCCGAATGGGCGGATATGACCGACGAGGAGCGCGCGGTGTCCGCGCGCACCATGGAGGTCTACGCGGCCATGGTGGACAGGATGGACTGGAACATCGGCCGGGTGATCGACTACCTCGACGGCACCGGCGAGTTGGACAACACGGTCGTGGTGTTCCTGTCGGACAACGGCGCGGAGGGGACGATCGTCGAGGCCATGCCGTTGCGCGGCGCTGAAATCGCGGCGTTCGTCGCGCGGTATTGCGACAACAGCCTCGACAACATCGGCGGTCCCACTTCCTACACCTGGTACGGCCCGCGCTGGGCGCAGGCCGCCACCGCGCCGTCGCGTCTGCACAAGGCCTTCACCGCCGAGGGCGGGATCCGGGTGCCGGGTTTCCTCACCTGGCCGGGCTTTTCCCGACAGGGGGAGATCGGCTCGGCGTTCACCACCGTCATGGACATCGCCCCGACGGTGCTCGAACTCGCCGGCGCCGCCCATCCCGGCACCGCGTACCGGGGCCGAGAGGTGGAGCCGATACGCGGCCGATCGATGCTGCCCTACCTGTCCGGAGAGGTGGACACGGTGCACGATGCCGACACCGGCACCGGGTGGGAGTTGTTCGGCCGCCGCGCTATTCGCCAGGGTGATTGGAAGGCGCTTTACCTGCCCGCGCCGTACGGCCCGGGTACCTGGCAGCTCTACGACCTCTCACGCGATCCCGGCGAGCTCCACGACCTGGCCGCCTCCCGGCCCGACAAACTGGCCGACCTGCTCGAGCTGTGGGACCGCTACGTCGAGGACAACGGCGTCATCCTCGGGCCCGTATCGGTCTACGAGATTGACGTACAACGTGATTGAACGTGCGGATTCCATTCCGGAGCCTTCGCCGGCTGTGTACCACAACGGCACCATCCTCACGATGGACGGCGATAAGCCCGACTGCGTCGAGGCCGTGGCGGTCAAGGACGGCCGGATTCTCTATGCCGGGACCATGGCGGGCGCTATGGCGGCGGCAGAGGACGCCACGCAGGTCGACCTGCAGGGCCGCACGATGCTGCCTGGATTCATCGACACCTGGGGGCATTTCACGCTGTTCGCCCAGCAGACGTTGGGCGTGAACCTCGCCTACTTCAGCGAAAAGCCCCCACATGACAAGACAGACGTCATCAACGCCCTCAAGGCCGCCGCGCCGTTCAACGGCTGGATCATCGGCTACGGCTACTACGCCGCATTGCTGACCGACGGCCCGCTGACACTGCAGGACCTCGACGCGGCCTTCCCGGACACCCCGGTGCTGATCAGCACGCTGTCCACCCTCACCGGGCAGCTGAACAGCGCGGGCATCGCCACGCTCGGCCTCACCCCCGACACACCGGCCGTACAGCCCGGCGAGATCGTCAAGGATCCCCACACCGGCCGGCTGACCGGAGATCTGCTGTTCACGCCCTTCCTGTCGGCGCGAACGGCCGCGGTGGGCAGCTACTCCCAGGCGCGGGTGATCACCACCTTCCGCGCGGCCGAAGCGCTGCTGGCCAAGCAGGGCTTCACGACGGTCCAGAGCTACCAGTTGGTGCCGGAGGAGATCGCGAACCTGCGGGCCGCCTTCGACGACGGGGTGCTCTCGGTGGACGTGATGGGGATGCCGTCGGTGTCCGACGCGGCGTCGGCGAAGATCGTCCAGGAGGCCGACTGGACGTGGGATTCCTACAGCCACGGTGATCGTGGACTGAAGATCCCCGGATTCCAGGTCGCCACCGATGCCGCCCCGCAACTGCGGCTGGCGGCATTCACCGAGCCCTATGCCGACACCACCGGATTCCCCGACGGCTGGAAGGGAATGCTGGTCCCGCAGGAGTTGGTCGAGCAGTGGGTCGGATACGCCTACGCCAACGACATTCAGCTCTTCGCCTACAGCAATGGGGACGCCGGTATCGACCTGAGCCTGGCTGCCATCGAGAAGGCGATCGCCGCGACGGGCAAGACCGGTGACCGCCGCACGGTCATCTCGCATTCCTACTTCGTGCGGCCCGACCAGCTGGCCGCATACAAGCGACTCGACATCGGATCCTCGATGATGCCGCCGCACATGATGCTCTACGGCGATGTGCAGATGACACTGCTCGGACCTGAGCGCGCCACCGTGGAGTCCCCACTGGCATCAGCGCTCAAGGCGGGCCTCAACGCCACACTGCACTGTGACTGCCCGTCCGCCTCCCCGAACGTTATGGAGGCCGTCGGGACTGCCGTCACCCGCGCCACCGTGTCCGGTGCGATCCTCGGACCCCAGGAACGGGTGAGTCCGTACACCGCGTTGCTGGGCTTTACCCGCAACGCCGCCTATTACTACCGGGAAGAGTCCACCAAGGGCACGATCACCGCCGGGAAGATCGCGGATCTGGTGATCCTGGATGGCAATCCGCTCACCGTCGCTCCCGAGAAGATCAAGGACATCCAGGTGGTCGCGACGATCAAACGGGGCGAAGTCATTCACTCGCGGTCCTAGTGGCGAAACCGCTCCCGCGGCCATCGCGATTCGTCAGGTGGTGGGTCGGTAGCGCAGGACTTGGCGGAGCTTGCCGCTGCGTGGCTCTTGGCGCGGCGTCTCGGCGGCGCAGGTGATCGTCACATCCGTCACCCGGTGGCTTCGCAGGAAGTCGCGCACCCGGCGTTCCACCTCGCGCTCCA
>CAYXBN010000064.1:0-15958 GCA_964463215.1 uncultured Mycobacterium sp.
CGGCTGGGTCAGGGTGAGCAGGTCGTTGTTGCCCTGCAGGGCGGTCGGCCACTCGATGAACCGTTCGCCGCGGTAGCCGGCCTCGTCGGGCCGGTCGCGCTGGATCGCCGTGCCCATCGCGCCGTCGATCACCATGATCCGCTGACGCAGCGTGGCCGTCAGCTCGTCGGTGCAGTCCGGGCGGATGTTCGGGGTGAACTCCACGTACGCTCCTTCCTCGCGGAAGGCGTCCTTGACTCTGCCGAGCGTGGCGGGTTCGTCATCCGGACCCGTTGCAACGCCTCTCGACCGCCCAAGTCTACGACGAAACCCGATCCGCTTTTGCCGCCCTCATCGCGGCCAAGCAGGGCTTAGGCTGGACGGGTGACAGCGTGGAAGTTCAGCGGTAGCCAAGGCGACAGTCTGCCCGAACTCCACAACACGGCAATCATCGCAGCCTTCGAGGGCTGGAACGACGCCGGTGACGCGGCCAGCGACGCCCTGGAGCACCTCGACGAGATCTGGGGGGCCAGACCGCTGATCGAGATCGACGACGAGTCCTACTACGACTACCAGGTCAATCGCCCGGTGATCCGCCAGGTCGACGGCGTGACGCGGGAACTGGTGTGGCCGTCGATGCAGATCTCGCATTGCCGGCCACCGGGGTGTGACCGAGACATCGTGCTGATGCACGGCGTCGAGCCCAACATGCGCTGGCGCAGTTTCTGCGCCGAGTTGCTGGCGATCGCCGACAAACTCAACGTCGACACCGTCGTGATCCTCGGCGCGCTGCTGGCCGACACCCCGCACACCCGCCCCGTCCCGGTGTCCGGATCGGCCTACTCCCCGGAGTCGGCGAAGCACTTCGGCTTGCAGGAGTCCCGATACGAGGGCCCCACCGGTATCGCCGGGGTGTTCCAGGACGCCTGCGTGGCCGCCGGGATCCCCGCCGTGACGTTTTGGGCGGCGGTTCCGCATTACGTCTCCCAGCCGCCCAATCCCAAGGCCACGGTGGCGTTGCTGCGCCGCGTCGAAGAGGTGCTCGACATCGAGGTGCCGTTGGCGGACCTGCCGGCCCAGGCCGAGGAATGGGAACAGGCGGTGACCGAGATGACCGCCGAGGACGACGAAGTCGCCGAGTACGTCGCCAGCCTCGAGGCCCGCGGGGACGCCGAGATCGACGTCAACGAGGCGATGTCAAAGGTCGACGGCGACGCCCTGGCCGCCGAGTTCGAGCGCTACCTGCGTCGCCGCGGTCGATAGCCTCAGACCTCATCTCGAGGCGCGACGGCTCTGCGATAACGTGCTGTCATGAAACTCGCCCTCAGCGACGCCGACGCCGCCTTCCGCGACGAACTACGGGAGTTCTTCACCACCAAATTCCCGGCCGATATCCGGGAGCGGGCCCGCAATGAGGCTCTCAACTATCCCGATGACGTCGTCACCTCGATGCGCATTCTCAACGAAGCCGGTCTGGCGGTGCCCAACTGGCCGGTCGAATGGGGCGGCAAGGACTGGACACCGCTGCAGCGCCAGATCTGGTCGGAGGAATTGCATCTGGCCTGCGTCCCCGAACCGCTGGCGTTCAACGCCAGCATGGTGGGCCCGGTCATCGCCCAGTTCGGCTCTCAGGAACTCAAGGAGCGTTTCCTGCCCGCCACCGCAAATCTGGACATCTGGTGGTGTCAGGGCTTCTCCGAACCAGAAGCCGGATCCGACCTGGCCTCCCTGCGCACCACCGCGATCCGCGACGGCGACCATTACGTCATCAACGGGCAGAAGACCTGGACGACGCTGGGTCAGTTCGCCGACTGGATCTTCCTGTTGGCCCGCACCGACCCGAATGCGCCGAAGAAGCAGGCCGGGATCTCTTTCATCCTGGCCGAGATGAACACCCCCGGTATCACCGTGCGGCCGATCAAGCTCATCGACGGCAGCTTCGAGGTAAACGAGGTCTGGTTCGAAGACGTTCGGGTTCCGGTGAACCAACTCGTCGGCGAGGAGAACGCCGGGTGGAGTTACGCCAAGTTCCTGCTGTCCAACGAGCGCACCGGCATCGCCCGGGTGGGCACCACCAAGGTGTGGCTGACCGAGGTCAAGGAGCGGGCGGCCAAAACCCCGCTCGGGGACGGCACGCTGCTGGAGGACCCGTTGTTCGCCGCCCGGGTCGCCGAGGTCGAGAACGAGTTGCTGGCACTGGAGCTGACTCAGCTGCGGGTCACCGGCGACGAAGCCGGCGGCAAACCGAATCCGGCCTCGTCGATTCTGAAGCTGCGCGGCACCCAACTGCAGCAGGCCGTGACCGACCTGCTGGTGGAGGTCGCCGGGCCCGACGCGTTGCCCTTCGACGCCGGCGACGCCGTCGACTCCCCCGACTGGGCGCAGCACGCCGCCCCGCGCTATCTCAATTACCGCAAGACTTCGATCTACGGCGGCAGCAACGAGGTGCAGCGCACCATCATCGCCTCGACGATCCTCGGGCTGTAGGGACCACACCATGAATTTCGATCTGACCGAAGAACAGCAGTTGCTGGGCGACACCACCCGCGATGTGCTGTCGGGTTTGGATACCGAGAAGCGCAACAAGATCGTCGATGCACCCTTGGATTCCGGGCCGGGCTGGAGTCGGGAGACCTGGCAGCAGCTGGCCGAGATCGGCATCCTGGGGCTGGGTTTCGACGAGGACTCCGGCCCCACCGAAGTGATGGTGGTGATGACCGAGGTCGGCCGGCGGCTGGCTCCCGAACCGGTGGCGGCGGCCGCGCTGATCCCCGGCGCGGTGATCGCCGAGTACGGCTCGGACGAACAGCGCGGCCTGCTCGACGAGGTGGCGGCCGGTGAGCGGCTCCTGGCGTTCGCCCACACCGAACCCGGCCGCCGGGGCAGTGCGCAGTTGACCACCCGGGCCACCCATGAGGGCGGATCCTGGACGCTGACCGGCCGCAAGAACCCGGTGTTGGCTGGAGAGAGCGCCGACACTCTGTTGGTCACCGCTGCGCTGCCGGACGGCAGATCGGGGCTGTTCCTGGTGGACGCCGCCCAGGGCGGTGCGGAGATGGCCCGGCATGGCTATCGCACTTTCGACGGCCAGCGGGGAGCCGACATCGTGCTGAGCGACGCCCCGGCGCAACCGCTGGGTGCCGGCGGAGACGCCGCCAACGCCATCGAGTCCGGGGTCATCAGGTTCCAGTCGGCCCTGTGTGCCGAAGCGGTCGGGGCGATGGATGAATCACTGCGACTGACAACGGATTACCTCAAGACTCGCAAGCAGTTCGGGGTGCCGCTGAAGACGTTCCAGACCCTGACCCAGCGCGCCGCGGATATGTATGTATCGCTCGAACTGGCCCGCAGCATGAGTTATTACCTGGCGATGTCGGTCGCCGACGGGCGCTTCGACCCGATGGTGGCCGCCCGGGCCAAGCTGCAGATCGGCCGGTCCGGCAAGCACATCGCCGAGGAGTCCATCCAGTTGCACGGCGGCATCGGGGTGACCGCGGAGTACCCGATCGCGCACTACGCCGCCCGCTTGACCGCCATTGAGCAGACCTTCGGATCGGCGGGAGACCAGTTGCGCTACCTGGTCGGTCAGGTCGGCAGTTACGGAACCGCGGTCCTGTAGGAGCCGCCCTGGGGCGGGTTCAGCTGGCCTTGACCAGTTTCGGGGGTTGCCAGGCGCCGCTGAGGGCCTCTTCCTGGGGCCAGTACAGCCGCATGAAGACGGTGAACGGTCCCGGCGGGGCGGGCAGCCAGTTGGGCTGCTTGTCCGATTCCGGCGGGCTGTTCTGGACGTAGAGCGTCACACCGCCGTCGGGGTTCTTCGCCAACTCGGGAAGCATCGCCGAGTTGATGACGTAGCGGTTGATCGGGTTGTCGACCAGGTGGCTCTCGGGCAGCTTGTACATCGTCACCGACCAGAATGCGTTGACCGGCGGCAGTTGTCCCTCCGGGAACGTCAGGGTGTATTTGTCGGCCCCGGTCAGGGCCGCGCCGTCGGAGTCGGTGGCCAGCACCGGGTACATGGCTTCCTCATTGGAGTTGGCGTAGATCCCGATCACCGCGCCTGCCATCCGATACAGATAGTTGCCGTTGAGTTGTTCCTTGGTGCCGAACAACTCGCCCGACTTCACCTCGCCGGTGTCGATCTTGTCCCGCTTGAACGCGGCGAACTCCGCCCACGCATCGCTCATGCCGGCCTCGAACGCCTCCTGCAACTCCGGGCTGAGCTTGTCGGTGGCGAAGGTTCCGTCACCGGTCAGGCCGATGGAGGCGAACCGGGCCCGGAAGTCCTTCTCGGCCGGCAGCGTCGGGGCGTAGGTCAACTGGAAGTCCAGCAAATCGAAGAAGCGCAGCGAGGTCTTCTGATCCTCCGGGCTCAGCGGTGTCGGCCATTGGATCGTCGGCGCTTGGGGGGCACTGCTGTCCTTGAGGAAGGTCGACAACGGTTGGGCCTTGTACCCGATCTGGATCTTCTGCACCGCGGCCAGATCGTCGGGGCCGAAAAGTTGCGTGCGGTAGGCCACCAGCGCGAAGTCGGTGTCGGCCTTGATCACCTCCCGGACGCCCTCCGGGGTGGGCCCACTCCAGCCCGGGCCGGCAAGCAGATACAGCCCGCCGTCGCTGCCGGTGGTACGGCTACCCACATAGGCGAAGTTGTGGGTGTAGCCGTCGATGAACTGCAGCGAGTAGTACCGGTCGGCGATCGGCGGCACGAACAGCACCAGCGGTTCGGCCCGCAGATCAGCGCCGAGCATCGAATAGGGCGTATCCGAATTAGGTGTCTGCACGGCGGTGTCGGCAGGGGTGAAAACCCTTGCCACGCTGTGCACTTCATTCCACGGCCCCTTGTACTCGGGGCTGGCCGGGTCGATGAAGTAGGAGTACTGGATTCGATAGCTGTCGACCATCGGGAAGCCGTAGATGTAGGCGTCCTTGGCGATGGACCTAACCTCCTCGGCGGTCGGCACCCCACTGGGCACCGCCGGGGCGGAGATGGTCGTCGTCCGTTCGGCCTGGTTGGGCGTGGCACATCCGGCCAGGCTTGCGACCAGGAGTGCCACCACGATCGCGATCCAATTACGCATAACTCTCCTTGCTACCGAATCCCCAGCAGGGCGTCCAGTGCGGCGCCGACCAGTTTGGGCGCACCAGTGTCCCGGCCGCCGTATTCGAGGGCATCGACAACCCAGCCATCCACGGCGGCAAGGGCTTTCGGGGTGTCCAGATCGTCGGCGAGATAGCGGCGGAGTCGGGCGATGAGGTCGGAGGCATCGGGACCGGAGGCCAATGCGGTGGCCGAACGCCACCGCCGCAGTCGGGCCAGCGCCTCGCTGAGCACCTCGTCGGTCCAGAACCGGTCGGCGCGGTAGTGCCCGGCCAGCAGACCCAGCCGGATAGCGGCGGGGTCGATGCCCTGTGCCCGCAACGCCGAGACGAGGACCAGATTTCCGCGACTCTTGGACATTTTGTGGCCGTCCCAGCCGATCATCCCGGCGTGCACGTAGTGCCTGGCGAAGCGGCGCTGGCCGGTGGCGCATTCGGCGTGCGCGGCGGAGAACTCGTGGTGCGGGAAAATCAGGTCACTTCCCCCGCCCTGCACGTCGAATCCGAAGCCGATGCGGCTCAACGCGATTGCCGCGCACTCGATGTGCCAACCCGGGCGCCCCGGCCCGAACGGCGACGGCCAGCTTGGTTCACCTGGCCGGTGGGCCCGCCAGAGCAGCGCGTCGAGCGGGTCGGCCTTGCCGGGGCGCTGCGGGTCTCCCCCGCGTTCGGCGAACAACCGCAGCATGGTGGCCCGGTCGTAGTTGGACTCGTACCCGAACTGGATGTCGGCGTCGGCGCGGAAATACACGTCCGGATTGGCCGGATCGTCGACAACGTAGGCCGCGCCGGAGGCCAGCAGTTTCTCCACCATCTCGACCACTTCGTCGATGGCCTCGGTGGCGGCCACGTAGTCCTGCGGTGGCAGCACCCGCAGGGCGGCCATGTCGTCGCAGAACAGTTCGGTTTCCCGGGTTCCCAGCTCACGCCAGTCCACGCCGTCGCGCTCGGCCCGTTCGAACAACGGGTCGTCGACGTCGGTGATGTTCTGCACGTAGTGCACCCGGTGACCGTTATCCAGCCACACCCGGTAGACCAGGTCGAAGGCCAGGTAGGTGGCGGCGTGGCCGAGGTGAGTGGCGTCGTAGGGAGTGATCCCGCAGACGTACATCGTCGCTGTCTGGCCCGGCACCGTCGGCTTGACCTGACGGTCTGCGGTGTCGTAGAGCCGAAGCGCCGGTCCCCGGCCGGCCAAATCGGGGATCTCGGCCGATGACCAGGCCCGCATCAGCTGGCCAGCCAGATCGCGTCAAGCAGCAGGTCGGCCACCTCGGGTCGGCACATCAGAAAGTCCGGCAGATAGGGGTCAGGCTGGTTGTAGCGCAGCGGGGAGCCGTCGAGTCGGGTGGCGTGCAGACCGGCCGCCCGGACCACCCCGGCCGGCGCGGCGGAGTCCCATTCCCACTGGCCGCCGGCGTGAATGTAGGCGTCGGCGTCGCCGCGAACCACCGCCATCGCCTTGGCGCCGGCCGACCCGATCCGGATGAACTCGATGTCGAGGCGGTCACGCAGCAGCCACAGCACTGCCGGTGGGCGATTGGCGCTGGCGGTGATGCGGATCGGCCCCGGCGGTGGCGGGGGCGGCGGGCTGACGGTGTCGCTGCGGTGCACCTCTCCCAGCGCCGGAAGTGCCACCGCGGCGTCGGTGATCACACCCTCGGCACCGGAGGTCCGCTGCCAGAGCGCGACGTGGACGGCCCAGTCCTCCCGGCGCGGGGTGGAGAATTCCCGTGTGCCGTCCAACGGGTCGATGATCCACACCCGATCGGCACGTAACCGGCTCAGATCGTCGTGCGCCTCTTCGGAGAGCACGGCGTCGCTGGGCCGCTCCGAACGCAACCGGCGCAACAGCAGGTCATTGGCCCGAACGTCGCCGACGTCACCGAGGGCGGGCGGGAAATCGTGACCTACCTCCTCGCGGACGGCCAGCAGCAGCCGCCCCGCCTCCTGCGCCAGCTCGGCGGCCAGTTCGGCGTCGGTGCGACTCACCCCGCAAGTATCACCGAACCGCCGGGTGACGTGATGCCCGGACCCCGCGCCAATTCAGGCGTAGGTTTGCCGGTATGCGCAACGTCGTCTCCGTCGGGGCCCTGGCGGCCGCCTCCGTGCTCAGCCTGGCGGGCTGCGGACCCAAACCCGCCGCCGCGTCGGATCCGTTGATCGGCACCACCTGGCAGTTGCTGACCATCGAGTCGATGAGCCCCGAAGAACAGGCCAGCACCACGATCGAGTCGCCGGCCAAGTACACCGTGACCTTCGGCGAGGACGGCCAGGCCGGTTTCCGCGTCGACTGCAACCGCGGCACCTCCACCTGGGTCGCCGAAGCCGGGTCGGACGACTCCGGTTCACTGACGTTCGGACCCATCGGCCTGACCAAGATGATGTGCCCGCAGCCCTCCGACGACGCCAAGGTCGCCGCGGCGTTGGGCATGGTGCGCAGTTATCTGCTCTCCGACGGCCAGCTGCATCTGTCGATGGAAGCCGACAGCGGCATCATGCACTGGGAGCCGCTGCCGGCCGGCCAGTAGGGAAGGATCGGTCGATCGAACCGACACACATAGCGCTGATCGTCGGCGGGGTGGCCGCTGCGCTGCTCCTGGCGGCGGCGCTCACCCGGGGCCGGGTGGCACTGGTTCTGCTGGCCGCCGGGCTGTTCACGCTGCTGGGGGCGCTGACGGTCGGCATGAACGCGCAGTGGCTGGTGTCGATCGACATCGCCTTGGAGACTTGGAGTGACAAGCACCGCACGGATCGTCGCGGTGTGCTGGCGGCGGGGATCTGGACCACGATCGGCTCTCCCCTCAACGTGTTGACGGTGGCGGTGGTCTGCGGCGGCCTGCTGTCACTGCGGTTGCGATCACCGATCGCGGTCGTCCTGGTCACCGGCGCGGTCGGGCTTGGGGTGGCGATCGAGGAGACCCTCAAAGCGACCGTCTATCCGCACTCGTTTCCCTCCGGCCACGTCACCGCCACGACCACCCTGTTCGGCATGATCGCGGTGTGCCTGGCGGCTGGCGACTCCCGGCTGGCGAAGATCGCACTGGGCGTCCTGGTCGCCGAGACGGTGTTCTTCGTCGCCGCACTGGCGGTCTACACCGGCGCACACACCTTCACCGAAACCCTCGGCGGCATGATCCTGGGCACGGCGATCCTGGCCTCCGGCGCCGCCATCCTGGACTTCACCCGGCGCAACCGGTACCGCCGGCCCGGCCGGCACGCGCCCGTCAGAACGCCGGCCAGGGCAACGGTTGTCGGCCGGCCGGGTTGGGCATTACCGGATCGGCTAACAACCCCCGGACCCGACGAGATAACGCGTCCACTTCCGCGGCTGTGATGTGACGGCGCAGGCGGTTGCCCAGCGGGCCCGCCAGTCGCTTCTGCAGATCACCCAGCGAGGCAAGGGTGTCGTCGTCGATCGGCTTGCCCGCCCAGCCCCACAGCACGGTGCGCAGTTTGTCGTGCACATGCAGGCAGATCCCATGATCGACGCCGTAGACCACGCCGTCGGCGCCGGCCAGGATGTGGCCGCCCTTTCGGTCGGCGTTGTTGACGATCACATCGAAGACGGCCATCCGGCGCAGCCCGGGATCGTCGGCGTGCACGAGCGCAACCTCGCCACCTGCGTAGTCATAGGCGGTGAGCACCGACAGATAGCCCTCCGGAACCGCATCGACCGCGCAGAGGTCGACCAGTCCGGGTTCATCGTCATTGCCCTCGGGTTGGTCCACCCAAGCCTGCACCATGCCCGGACCGGCGGGACCCTGCCGAATGAGGGTGTGCGGCACCACATTCCAGCCGAGCTCCTCGGAAACCAGGAACGCACCGTATTCCCGGCCGGCAAGCGTCCCGTCGGGGAAGTCCCAGAGCGGCTGTTCCCCGGCAATGGGCTTGTACACACACTGCAGGACATCGTCGGCAAGGCGCGCCTCGCACAGGAAAGTGCCGTTGCTGGCCGACCGGATACGACCCAGGACGGCCAACTCGCCGTCCTTGAGCGTCTGCTGCGGCCGGTTTGTCACGACGGGAAATCGCCCCCCGTGTCGTCCCCCGCTTCATCCCCCGCGCCATCCCCCGTGTCGGAGCCGAAGATCGGGGCGCGCCGGTAGCCGTTGGTGCGCACGCACAGGTGCCCGTCGGGGTCCAGGGGTTCATTGCACAGCGGGCAGGGCGGCCGGCCCGCCGAGATCACCCGCTGGGATCGGGCGGCGAACTGCTGTGCGGATTCCGGGGACAGAAAAACCCGCACCGCATCGGGGCCCTCCTCGGCGTCGTCGAGGATCACCGACGCGTCGAACTCGGTGTCACTGACCGCGAGCAACTCGACAACAACGCTCTCGGTTTCGGAGTCCCAGCCCAGACCCATCGTGCCGACCCGGAACTCGGCGTCGACCGGGGTCAGCAGCGGGCTGAGGTCGTCGACCTCGCTGTCCGGCGGCAGCGGGGTGCCGAACCGACGGTGCACCTCGGCCAGCAACGCCCCGATCCGCTCGGCCAGCACGGCGACCTGTTGCTTCTCCAGCATCACCGACACCACCCGGGTGTCGTGCACCGCCTGCAGATAAAACGTCCGGTTTCCGGGTTGGCCCACCGTCCCGGCGACGAACCGGTCCGGGGTGCGGAAGACGTGAATTGAGCGGGGCATGGTTACCCCAAAATACCGGGGGCGCTCAGTCGGTGGACCCGCCGACCACGGCGTCCCCCTGACCGGCACCCTCGACCGGACGTGGCACCGCGGTCAACGCCGGGGCAAGCTGCGCGCCGGTGTGGTTGACGTGCAGGACGAACGGGCGAAGTTCGGTGTAGCGGACCACGCTCATCGAGGCCGGATCGGCCGTGATGCGCTGAAAGCTGTCCAGGTGGGTGCCCAGCGCATCGGCCAGCACAGCTTTGATCACATCCCCGTGCGTGCAGGCCACCCACAGCGCATCGGCCCCGTGCTCGGCGGCGAGCCGGCGGTCGTGCTCCCGCACGGCGGCCACCGCCCGGGCCTGCACCTGCGCCAGGCCTTCACCGCCGGGGAAGACCGCCGCGCTGGGCTGCTGCTGGACGACCGTCCACAGCGGTTCGGTGATCAGTTCGGCGAGCTTGCGTCCGGTCCACTGTCCGTAGTCGACCTCCACCAGCCGATCGTCGACCACCGGACTCACCCCCAGCGCAGCGGCCAACGGTTCCAGGGTCAGCCGGCAGCGCAGCAGCGGCGAGCGGACCAGCGCCTTGATCGGCAGACCCTCCAGTCGCTCGACCAGCGCCGCGGCCTGGGCGGCGCCCTTCTCGTCGAGTTCGACGCCCTCGGAGCGTCCGGCCAGGGTATGGGCCGTGTTCGACGTCGACCGGCCATGGCGGAGCAGGATGACGGTCACTGGGCCGCGACCACGCCGGTGGCCAGCAGTGCCATCACCGTCAGCGACACGATCACCCGGTAGCCGACGAACCAGTACATGGCGTGGTGGGTGAGGAAGCGCAGCAGCCAGGCCACAGCGGCGTAGCCGACGACGAAGGTGATCAGTACCGACACCGCCAACTGGGCGCCGGTGGCGCTCATCCCCTCGCTGGCTGGATCGAAGGCGTCCGGTAGGGAGAACAACCCGGAGGCGAAGACCGCGGGGATGGCCAGCAGGAAGCCGAATCTCGCCGCCAGCGGTCGGTCAAGGCCGAGCGCCAGGCCGGCGCTGATGGTGGCGCCGGATCGCGACACCCCGGGAATCAGCGCCAGGCATTGCGCGAGCCCGACCAGCAGGCCGTCCCGCCAGGTCAACTGTTCGATGTGCCGGTCCTGGCGGCTGAAATATTCGGCTGCGGCGATCACCACCGAGAACACCAGCATCGCCGTGGCAACCACCCACAGATTGCGCACATCGGAGCGGATGACGTCCTTGAACACGAAGCCCAGCACGGCGATCGGGATGGATCCGATGATCACGTACCAGCCCAGTCGGTAATCGACGTTGGCCCGCAGCGCCGGCACCCGCAGTCCGTTGAACCAGGCTTTGAGGATTCGCACGATGTCGCGGGCGAAATACACCAGCACCGCGGCCTCGGTGCCGAGTTGGGAGACCGCAGTGAAGGACGCGCCGGCGTCGTCGTCGAAGAACAGCCGGGACACGATCGCCAGGTGACCCGAGGACGAGACGGGGAGGAACTCGGTCAGCCCCTGCACGATCGACAGCACTACGACCTGCAGCCAGGACATCGCCGACGTATCCACGCCGTGCACGGTACCTGCGCGTGCGGGGACACTTAGAATCTGACAGGACCGTCCAACCACACCTCCCGGGGGCTAGCCGTTGCCACAGCACGAACAACGCGTCGCGTTGCGCAGCCTCGCGGCCGGATTCGTCCTGGTGGCTGCCGTCATCGGCGGGTGCAAATCCAATCCGGTTGACGGCGCCCCGCCGACCATCGAACCCGCACGGCCCGCGCAGTCGCCCGCGACCACCGCGACCCCGGCAGGGCGGGTGCTGCCACTGGCCGCGGGTCAGCACTCCGCCGTGGTCGAGGCCGGGACACTGGTGGTGCTCACGGCCGGAGTGGACGCCGGGGCGCCCGCGAGTCTGACTATCTTCGGGGCGTCGGGCTCACGGCGGACGGTGCCCCTGCCGGGTCCGGCCAGCGCCCTTCTCGCCGACGGGCGGCAGTCGGTGCACGCCGCCACCCGGGGTGGTTTCTTCACCGTCGACCTGGCCTCCGGAACGACCACCCCTACCGTGATCGACGGCGCCGCCGACGCCGACTTCACCGCGATCGCCCGCCGCGCCGACGGGCGCCTGGTACTCGGCAGCGCCGACGGGGTGGCCTACACACTGGCCGAGGACTTGTCGGTGGCCGAGAAGGCCGACGACTTCGCCCGGGTGGATGGCCTTGTCGCCCAGGGCGATATCGCCGTCGTCCTGGACCGCGGCCAGACCTCGGTCACCGCCCTGAGTCCGAGCGGTTCCCCGGCCATGGCGCTGCGCGCGGGCCTGAGTGCGACCACCATGGCCGCCGATCCGGTCGGCCGGGTGCTGGTGACCGACACCCGCGGCGGGCAACTACTGGTCTACGGAGTGGACCCGCTGATCCAACGGCAGGCCTACCCGGTCGGCGAATCGCCCTACGGAATTGCCGGATCCTCGACTCTGGCCTGGGTTTCGCTGACGGCGTCCAACACCGTGGTTGGCTACGATCTGGCTACTGGAATCCCCGTGGAGAAGGTGCGTTATCCGACCGTGCGGCAACCGAACACGCTGGCCTATGACGAGTCCTCAGACACTCTGTACGTGGTGTCGGAGTCCGGTGCCGGCGTTCAGGTGATCGCCGACGCGGCGAGGTCGCAGTGACCGGGGCTCACCGGGGGCGGATGCCGGCCGCATGGGAGGTCGACCTTTCCGATGACTACGAGTGGATTCCGCTGCGGCTGCCGCCCGACGTCACCCGGATCAGCGCCTCCACGCGGCTGTCCATCGAGGCGGAGTACCGCGGATGGGAGCTCACCCGGGTGCGGCTCTACACCGACGGAAGTCGGCGGGTGTTGTTGCGGCGCAGGAAGGCCCGCATCGAGTCCGCCGAGCACGCGGGTCGCATCGACCAGCCGGGCCTGTGATCTACGACGCCGTGCGGCGGGTCTTGTTCCAAGCGCCGCCCGAACGCATCCACACGCTGGTGTTCGCCGCGCTGCGGGCAGCCACAGCGACCGAGGCGACCCGTCGCGGGTTGCGCAGTGTGCTTGCGCCCAGTGATCCGATCCTGGAGAGCACCGTGTTCGGGGTCCGCTTCCCCGCACCGCTGGGTCTGGCCGCCGGTTTCGACAAGGACGGGTTGGGGCTGCAGACCTGGGGCGCACTGGGATTCGGCTACGCCGAAATCGGCACGGTGACCGCCCAACCCCAGCCCGGCAATCCCGAACCCCGGCTGTTCCGGCTTCCCGACGACCGCGGCCTGCTCAATCGGATGGGTTTCAACAACTCCGGCACGGGCCAGCTTGCGCTGCGCCTGGCCCGCCACCGCCCGGACGTGCCGATCGGGGTCAATATCGGCAAGTCGAAGATCACCCCTCCGGAACGGGCTGCCGAGGATTACGCCGAAAGCGCCCGACTGCTGGGGCCGTTGGCGTCCTATCTTGTGGTCAACGTGAGTTCACCCAACACACCAGGGTTACGGGATCTGCAGGCCGTCGAGTCGTTGCGACCGATCCTGTCCGCCGTGTTGGCCGAGACATCCGCCCCGGTGCTGGTGAAGATCGCCCCGGACCTGTCCGACTCCGACGTCGATGCGGTGGCCGACCTGGCGGTGGAGTTGGGCCTGGCCGGCATCGTCGCGACGAACACCACGGTGTCGCGGGCGGGTCTTCGCACCCCCGGGGTCGACGACCTGGGGCCCGGCGGCGTCTCCGGTCCCCCCGTCGCCCGGCGCGCCCTGGAGATCCTGCGGCGGTTGTACGCCCGGGTGGGTGATCGGCTGACGCTGATCGGCGTCGGCGGGATCGAGACCGCCGAGGACGCCTGGGAACGCATCACCGCCGGCGCCTCGCTGTTGCAGGGCTACACCGGCTTCGTCTACGGAGGTGGACTGTGGGCCAAGCACATCCACGACGGGATCGCCGAACGCCTGCACGCCGGCGGCTACCCGAACCTCGCCGCGGCGGTGGGCTCGGCACAACGGGACTAGACGCCTTCGTTAGAAAGGCGGATCGTCGGCGTTGGGATGGGGCACAACGTTGGGATTGGACACAGCGCTGGAATTAGACACCGAAGTGGCGGGCAACGCCGATCTGGCGGCCTGGCGATTGCTGGCCCGTTCGGACGCGATTCGGTGGGCTCGGTTGGCGGCGCCGGTGCAGCTACGCTTGGCATAATCGCGGTCTTGCCGCTGCAGGGTTCCGGCCTGGTTTCGGCCGGCGGAGCGCGGCAGTGCCGATCCCTTCGATCAGGGACCGAGAAGCCGGCGTCTCCGGCGGATCCCAGTGGTCGAAATCCCGCTCGTCGAACATGCGTTCGATTATACCTCCGGGGTATGACACGGGGCGGCCGGGGAACTACGTCTGCTCGTAGGTGCCGTGGATGACCGCGCGGGCGATCGACTTCATGAACAGGTTGAAGCCCAGATACGCCGGACTCGCATCCTCGGGCAGGTCCAGCTTTTCGACGCTGAGCGCATGCACCACGACGAAGTACCGGTGATAGCCGTGTCCGGCCGGCGGGGCAGCGCCGACGTAGCGGCGCAATCCGGCGTCATTGCGCAGCGTCAGTGCTTCGCCGGGCAGCGACGAGCCGTCCCCGACGCCGGCCGGCAATTCGGTGACGGTCGCCGGCAGGTTGGCCACCGCCCAATGCCAGAACCCCGACGCGGTCGGCGCGTCGGGGTCGAAGACCGTTACCGCGAAGGTGCGGGTCTCCTCGGGAAAGCCAGACCAGCTCAGCTGCGGGGAGACGTCCTCGCCGCCCGCGCCCATGATGCCGCTGACTTGAGCATTCTTCAGCGGCTGCCCGTCGGTGATGTCCGAACTGGTCAGCGTGAAGCCCGGCAGCGCGGGCAGGAAGTCGTAGGGGTTGTAGGCGAAGGCCATTCGGATAGCTCCTGTCTTGTCAGCAGTTTTTGAGGAAGTGCTCGAGTACCACCGCACCGAACTGCAGCGCATCCACGGGTACCCGCTCGTCAACACCGTGGAACAGTGCGGCGAAGTCAAGATCCGGCGGCAACCGCAGCGGTGCGAAGCCGAAGCATCGGACACCAAGGCGGGCAAAGGCTTTGGCGTCGGTGCCACCGGAGAGCATGTAGGGCACCGTGCGCGCCTCCGGATCGACGGCCAGGATCGCATCGTTCATCGCATCGACGAGGTGGCCATCGAAACTGGTCTCGTAGGAGGGCAGTTCGGAGATCCACTCCCGGGTGACGTCCGGGCCGATGAGTTCATCGACCTCACGCTCGAAATCGGCCTGCCGGCCGGGCAGGACGCGGCAGTCCACGACGGCCTCGGCGGTCGCCGGGATGACATTGGCCTTGTACCCTGCCTTGAGCATGGTCGGATTGGCGGTGTCGCGCAGGGTCGCCCCGAGCATGCGGGCCATCGGGCCGAGTTTGGCCACTGAGCCCTCGAGGTCATCGGTGTCGAAGTTCAGGCCGGTCTCCTCGGCGACGGCGGCCAGAAACTGTGCGACGGTATCCGTCAGCACCAGCGGGAACCGATGGTCACCGAGTCGCGCCACGGCCCTGGCGACCGTGGTGACCGCATTGTCGTCGTGCACCATGGACCCGTGGCCGGCCCGGCCGCGGGCGGTCAGCCGCATCCACAGCAGTCCCTTCTCGGCGGTCTCGATCAGATAGAGCCGGCGCTGGCCGCCGTCGCGGCGCGGCACCGTAATCGAGAAGCCACCCACTTCGCCCACCGCCTCGCTGACCCCGGCGAAAAGGTCCGGCCGATTGTCCACCAGCCACTGCGCCCCGTACTTGCCGCCGTGCTCCTCGTCGGCGACGAACGCGAAGACCAAGTCGCGCGGCGGGGTGATGCCGACGCGTTTGAAGTGCCGCGCAACGGCCAGCATCATCCCGCACATGTCCTTCATGTCCACCGCGCCACGGCCCCAGACATAGCCGTCGGAGACCGCCCCGGAGAACGGGTGGACGCTCCAGTCCGCGGCCTCGGCGGGCACCACGTCGAGGTGGCCGTGCACGAGCAGCGCCCCACGGGTGGGGTCGGCGCCGGCAAGGCGGACAAAGACATTGGCCCGATTCGGTGCGCCGGATTCGACGTACTCCGGTTGGTAGCCGACCTCACGGAGTTGGTCGGCCACCCATCGGGCGCAGTCGGCTTCCCCCTTCGTGGTCTCCGGATCACCGGTGTTGGAGGTGTCGAACCGGATCAGGGCGCTGACCAGGTCCACCACCTCGCCGGTCACGTCGCCGG
>CAYXBN010000065.1:0-15575 GCA_964463215.1 uncultured Mycobacterium sp.
GTCACCCGGTGGCTTCGCAGGAAGTCGCGCACCCGGCGTTCCACCTCGCGCTCCACCCCCGTCCTGGTCGCCTCGTCGTTCACGTCGAGGCGGATGGTGAGCTCACGGGGTCCGGTCCCGATGGCCTGAAAGCGGTGGACGCCGGGACTCTCCTCGATGACAGACCCGAGGGCCAGCGGCAGGATCTGGACCGGCTGATGTTCGGCGTCCTCCAAGGTGAGTACGTCATTGGTGCGGCCCTCGACGGTGACCACCGGGAAGGGGCTGCCGCAGGCACACGAATGTGGTTGCAGCGTCACCCGATCGCCGAGGTCGTAGCGGATGATCGGCTGAACGCGGTTGGCGAGGTTCGTCACGAGCACGCTGTCGGACTGCACGCCGGGTGGGACCGGCCGCCGATCGGAGTCCACCGGTTCGAGGATGTGCCAGTCGGAGTTGACGTGCAGGAAGCCGCGGGTGCACTCGATGGCGAGCCCGGGTACCTCGGTTGCGGCGTACCCCTCGATCACCGGACACCCGAAGGTCCGGGTGACGACCTCGCGCATGGCGGGAGTGAGCAACTCGCCGGCGCACAGGATGTTCACCGGCGTGATCCGGAGCCGGCCGGCGCGCTGTTCGGCGGCCAGCAGAACGAACACGCTGGGATAGCCGCTGAGCAGTGTCGGCTGGAACTCGTTGAGCTCCGCGACCAGCTCATCGACCGGCCGCAGGACTGAGAGGATCCTGGTTCGGGTGGAGATGAAGGGGCTGACCTGCCGGGTCCGCTCGTAGAACGCCACCGCTCCGAAGTGGCCCCCGGTGGCGAACAGTGCGGCGGTCCTGATGCCGCGCCGGGCGATTGCGGCCAGGTCGATGCGGCCCACGATGGGCTGGGGCCGGGTGCGGCCCACGATGTTGTACACCCGCCAGGACAGCCGGTCGTGCAGCAGGATTGCCGGCTCCCCGGTGGTCCCGGACGTGGTCGCCACCAGGTAGCGGCCGAGATACAACTGACCCACGCACTCCTCGCGGGCCAGGAAGTTGTCCCGCAGGTCAGCCAGGGTCACGTCCGGATCGGTGACCCAGTCGTCGAATCGGGACATCAGGGTCGGCTTGTCCAGCGCCGGCAGGGTATTGACGTCGTCGACGTCGGACGGCAGATGGCGATAGCGATCCCGATAGAACGGTGACGCCGTTCTCGCATGGTGCACAAGATTGCGCAGACGGCTCCGTTGCAGGCGGGCCAAACGCTGGGGGTCGGAATGGGCTGATCGCAGCGCGTCGGCGAGCAGGTAGGGAAGAGACTCCGACCAGTTCACGAGTACTACTTCACCACGCGCTGCTCACTGCGCCAGCAGTTTCACCGCCTGATTGAAGACTCCCGGCAGCGCGGTGGCGGCCGGCACGATCATGGACCGGGCCGGCGAATTGCTCGCCGCCAGAAGTCCCGACGTCAGCAGCCGGTATCGGCGTGACATGCGGCGCCACTGCCGGGTGCCCAGAGGCGTATGCCTGCGGTGCGGCTGCAATGCTGCTAATATGCAGGCATGGTGGCGGTGACGATTCGGAACGTTCCTGAGCAGGTTCGTGATGAGCTGGCAGCCCGGGCCGCCCGTGAGGGCCAGTCGTTGCAGGAGTACCTTCACTCTCTTCTGATCAATGTCGCGGGGAAGCCCACCGTCGGTGAGGTTCTTGCCCGTGCGCGGGCCAGGGTCGCCGCGACCGGCGTGCGTCTCGATCCGGCGGCCACGGTTTCGGCTAAGGATGCCGATCGCAGGTGAGCGACTCCCGGCTGGTGTGTGACGCCTCCGCGATCGTGACAGTTTTGTTGGACTCCGGGCCCGATGGGGATTGGCTCACCCGGCGTCTCGGCGCAGCCGATTTGTTCGCGCCCACGCTTCTACCGTTTGAGTGCTCGAACGTCATCCGACGCCATGAGATCGCCGGCCTGATCAGCTCTGACCAAGCAGCCCAGGCACATGCGGATCTGCTCGAACTGCCGATAGAGCTTGTCCCGTATGAGTCACTTGCGCAGCGGGTTTGGCAGCTGAGGTGGAATCTCACCAGCTATGACGCGGCCTACGTCGCACTCGCAGAGGCTCTCGACGCACCGCTGGTCACCGCGGATCGACGACTTGCAGACGCCCCTGGACTCGCGTGTCGCATCGAGGTTCCGCTTCTCTGATTGCGGTGCAGGCACTTTCGCGGCGGGCTGATATTCGGGGGCAAAAGCGGTAGTGGTCCATAGCTTGTGGGTGCCGTGGGTGGATGACAAGCCGTAGCATCGGTGCGACACTCCGGGTCCGCACGAATGTCACCACTGCAGGATCGGATGGAAGACGAGATGGATGTCTGAACGCGTCAGTTTCGCCAGCGCGACCGGGCCCACGCTGGCCGGCATCGTCGACATACCGCCCGGCGACGTTCGGGGGTGGGGAGTGTTCTCCCATGGCTTCACCCTCGGCAAGGACTGCCCGGCCGCGAGCCGGATCTGCAAGCAACTCGCCGCCGACGGCATCGGCATGCTGCGCTTCGACAACCTCGGTCTCGGTGATTCCGAGGGCGACTGGGGCGACGGCTCGTTCTCCCACAAGGTCGCCGACACCGTGCAGGCCGTGGAGTTCATGAACCACTCCGGCCGGGAGGTGCGCTTGCTGGTCGGGCACTCCTTCGGCGGCGCGGCGGTCATCGCTGCGGCACACCATTGTCCGACCGTGGAGGCGGTGGCCAGCATCGGCGCTCCGTTCGAACCCGCTCACGTCGAGCGCAACTACGACGCCCTGGTGCACCGCATCGAGGAGGACGGCGAAGCCACCTTCCTCGTCGGCGGCAAGGCGCTGACCCTCAAGCGGCACTTCATCGAGGATGTTCGCGCCGCCGATCTGCGCGAGCGGATCCGAACCCTGCACCGGGCGCTGCTGGTCATGCACTCGCCGACCGACAACACCGTGGGCATCGCCAACGCCAGTGACATCTTCCGCGCCGCGCGCCATCCCCGCAGCTTCGTCTCCCTCGAAGGCGCCGACCACCTGCTCGCCGGAAAAAATCAGGCCGCTCGGGCGGCGCGCATCATCAGCGCCTGGGCGGATCCGTACCTGTGAGTCAGGTGGATCGCCGACGTGGGAGCGCCACCTAGCTCGGCTGCAGTGCCGCGCCCCACGCGAGCGGGTTGAGATTGCGGTACGGATCGCCGCTCCGTAGTTGCTGGAGGTCGGCGAGGATCGCCTCAAGCGCGCTCTGGGTCCGCTGCTTCACGGTGGCCTCCCACGTGTCAGCCCCCGCGCCGGCAGGACGAGTCGTCGAAATCGGTTGACCGAAGCGCAGATACATCCGTTGCGGCCGCGGCAGCAGCGTAAGCCCCAGACCGCGCATGAGTGGGATGCCGGTACCTGAGAGACCGTGCAGGCGCTCCCCGATGCCGCGTGTCATCCGCTCCCAGGTGCTGTTGCGCGCCACCAGGCTCTGGAAGACGTCGTCACCGCCCACCAGGCCGACCGGGACGATTGGATACTCATGCGCGACGGCAATGCGCGCGAAGCCCGAACGGCCCTGCCACATCAGGCGGTATTCCTCCCCTTTGAACTTGAGCATGTCGCGACCACCGCCCGGGAAGACCAGCAGAGCCTCACCCCGCTGCATCAGTTCGGCTGCGACATCGGGTTGACCCGGCACCGCGCCGACCGCCTCGGCGAGATCGCGGCTGAATCCCGTCATCTCCTTGACCTTGTCGATGGCCAGCCCTCGCAGGCGCACCCCGAGGTGTCGGTGCACGAAGTACCCCGTCACCAGGATCTCCGGCCAGCCCGCCGAGGTGTGATTGCCGACGAGCAGGAATCGTCCGTCGCCGGGCAGGTTCTCCAACCCGTCGACGTAGATGCGGGATAGATCGACCGCAGCGCTCAGACCGTCGGCGGCGGCGAAAATCGCATTCCGCAACTTCGCCACCCGAGGGGGCTGGTTGATCAGCCGGTCGAGGTCTTCGGCGGACAAGGGAGTGTGGGCCATGAGACCACCGTAGGGCGGACACGCCCACTCGCCCAGGGGCTAGCCTGCGCTCTCGGGCGTGACGTACTACGTCGCCAGACCGGGAATCTGCGACAGCACCCATCCTGACAGGACGATATGGGCAAGCGTGATCAACACGGATAGCCCGTGAAGCCATTTGAAGCGGACCGTGGCGCCCGTATCCGTCGCGCGATTAATGGCCGGCATGAGGATTTGGCGGGCCGGCACACTGGTCAGGGCGATGGCCGCCAGCGCGAGCGACAGCGACCGTGCGGAGGGCCAGATGAGCAACGCCGCCACCGTCGCCGTGGCGATGACAAAGATGTAGAAGTGGGGGAAGGCGCGGCGGATGGTGGGCCCCGCCGTCTCCATTGGTAGAGCGGAAAACACGAAGGCGGCGAAACCGAAGGAGTACAGAACCATTCCTCCGAACAGCAGAGCCGTAACCAGAAGCGCCGCCGTCAGCACGGCATACCTGACCCTCCGTCGTGATCGATCGGCTGCCGAGGCACCGGGCTGTCGATATCCAGCCGGACCTCCCTGCCCGCCTGCACATCACGGTACTCGTCGACCGCCACGATCCCGGTGTCGCCACGATCCCCGGTGCGATGCGCCCGGCGCCTGCGTTTGTCGTCGGCGCTATCTGTAGCGGCGGACGTTGTGGATCGGGGCGCGGTACAACGACGCGACGACGACCGGCTGGCCGTCGAACTGGGCGTGCACCATCCTGCCGTCGCCCACATAGATACCCACGTGCGAGGCGTCGGGGAACAGACTGATCACGTCGCCGGGCTGCATCTGGTCCAGGGGGACCGGCTGACCGCCGGCTGCCAGCGCCTGACTGGAGCGCGGCAGTGTCAACCCGGCCTGGCGGAACGACCACACCACCAAGCCGGAGCAGTCGAAGGCGTCCGGGCCCGTGCCGGCCCACGCGTACGGCGCGCCCAGTCGGGTCAGCGCGGCGTTCGCGACGATCGATCCGATGTCGCGGCCCGGCGCGGGCACGCCGCCCGGTGCCGGGGGAAGCCCCGGGGGCGGGGCCGGCGGAGCGGCAGGCGCCGCCGGCGCCGGTGTCAACACCACCACGGGGTGGGCCGGAGGCGGCGGGGGCGGCTCCCACGGCGGGGATCCGGGCGGTGGAAGCGGGGTGAAGGCCACCGTCGCGGGAATCGCGGTGGCCAGCGCGATCCACGTTCTGCGACGTGCCATGGCCGCCTCCGGTCGTTACGCAGGGATGCGCGTTCGTTATCTGACCGTGATGTCGGTATGGCCGGCGTCGGTGTTACACACGGTGCCGGTGAGGTTAGGCCTCGCTTCGGCGATGAGGTCGATTCCGATCGCTCGTTAGGCTGCCGAACATGCAGGTCCTGCGGACTCCTGACGACCGGTTCGACAACCTTCCGGATTACCCCTTCGAGCCGAACTACGTCGAAGTCCGAACCGCCGGGCTGCCGCCGCTGCGGATGCATTACGTCGATGCCGGACCCCGCGACGCTCCGGTGGTGCTGCTCCTCCACGGCCAGCCCACCTGGTCGTTTCTGTACCGGCATGTCGTCACCGGGCTGGCCGCGTCGGGACTACGGGTGATCGCGCCGGACAACGTCGGATTCGGCCGCTCCGACAAGCCCGCCGACCCCACCGACTACACCTTTGCCCGGCACGTCGACTGGATGCACGGCCTGGTGACCGGCCTCGAGCTGTCCGGTGTGACGCTGGTGGCCCAGGACTGGGGCGGCCCGATCGGGTTCAGCGTGCTGGCCCGCGAGCCGGCGCGGTTCTCCCGGGTGGTGGCGACCAACACGATCCTGCACACCTGCGACCCCGCCCTGGCGGAACATCTGACCTGGGCGCACCACGGGATAGCGGGCGGCCGGGTGGTGCTGCAGGAGACCCTGCTCGACTACGTCGCCTTCTATCAGCGGGCCCCCGACATCACGCCGAGCATGTTCCTGCACGCCGTCGCCGGACCGCTGGGCGCCGACGTGCTGGCCGCCTACGACGCACCGTTTCCCGACCGGACGTTCACCAGCGGTCTACGGCAGATGATCGCGCTGATCCCGTTGACCCGCAACGACCCCGGCGCGGCGATCGGGCGCACGGCGATGGCCGCCCTGGGCCGATGGCACAAGCCGTTCCTGACTGCCTACTCCGACGGCGACCCGGCCACCCGGGGGTGGGAGGCGGTGTTTCAGCAGCACGTCCCCGGGGCGCGCGGTCAGGACCACAGCACGATCACCGGCGCCGGGCATTTCGTGCCGGAGCAACGGGGCGATGAATTGGCGCGACTGGTGGCGAACTTCGTCGCCGGCACCTCCTCACCCGGGTAGGTTCGCGTCATCACCCCGACCTTTCCGGCGGAATAGTCACTGGCCCAGCGACTCTCGAGCGCACTTCTCGCCCGAGCGCGAACCGCGGGCGCTGTGGAACTCCGAAGGCATGTCGCTGCTTCACGTACACTGGGACTTGCTTCACGAGACACCGTCGCCAAGCTCCGACTCAGGCGGTGCGCCAACCCCACGCTCGTGGGTGGCTCGGATGACGAAGCGGCCTGCACCTGCCCGGTGCGGGTAAGAGCGCCCCGTTCATCGGGGCCCGGAGTACCCGGGAGCTGTTATGACTCGAGATCCCGTCGCGCTCAGCGCCAGCGATGCCACGATTCGTCGACGCATCAAAGAGTTGAGCGTGCACATCCCCTGCGGTGGGCTCAGGGGCCCGCAGCCGACCTGGCGGTGGCAGTCCTGCCCGTGCGAGGACAACCCGGTGACGTGGGTGGGCTATGACGTCTCCCGCGCGCGGGATCTGTGCATCATCTGCTTCCGCGACACCGCGGGCGGCCCGTCACGGTGGTCGTGGCGTGCCTGCGAGCGCTGCCGACACGTCAGTCGGGTCATCGAACAGCGCTCGGGTGAGCGAGCTTTCAGTCTCGGCCGACACAGCCTGATGAACGGGATCGGTCTCCGTAGCGCGACCCCGGCGGACGTGCTCGATCAGCAGATCGCCACGTTGGTGGCCTTCGCCCGGGGCGACGGCCGGTTGCCGAGGTGGCGCGAGTCGGAGTATGGGCGCCTGGCTGCGGTGTTCGACCCGCTTGCCGATGTGCCGCTGCGGGAGTGGCAGCAGCAGTGGGTGCCGAGCCTGGATGCGTCGTGGGATGCGTTCTCGCGGCTGCTCGGTTTCCGCCTGCCTCTTGACCACGAATCCACGGGTGCGGCGCCGAAGCCCGCTGGGAACGACGAAGACACCGGACGCGCCTGAATGCTCGTCGCCGCCGACGTGCACCTGCTGATCGGTGGGCCGCGGCCCGGCGAGGTGCTGGCCGGCGGGCTGCGTGAGCTTTCCGGTGAGGCCTCGGTGCGCTGTCCGTCTCCGGCGGCGCCCAAGATGTCCTGGCCCGGTTCTTCGCCGAAGGCTTTGAAGCGGCGGCGGTCACGGCATTCGAGGCGATCATCACCGGCGGCGCTCCCGAACTGCCCTATGAGGTCACCCTTGCGCACGTCACCCTCGACCGCCCGTTCGGCTTCCTCGCGGTGCATCGACCGAGCCGTCTCGCGGTGGTCGCGGGTTGGGTCGACAGCCCGTTCCGGGCAGCTGCTCGCTGAGCCATTTCGGTGTTTGCCGGGCCCGCGGCTAGAGTGATCCCGAAGCAAAGGGGCTTGACGTGAAAGCTGCTCGTTACGGTGGCCGGCTGGGTGCGCTGGCAATCACCCTGGGGATCGGAGCCGGGCTCGCCGTACCGGTCAGCGGCGTTGCCGGAGCCGAGACCGGGCTCGGCCCTGGACCCGGCCCCGGAGATGTCACCGGTCCGCGGACTTCCGCTACGCCGCCGGACGCCGCGACGCGGCGCGGTGGCCAGCCCCGGCGCCAGCAGCCCACGTCAACGCCGCGGTCGCAGACCCCCGGCGCCAAGCCCCGGCCGGCCCCGGCTGTCCGGGAGGACTCCGACCGCCCGGTGGCGGCCCCGGAGCCGGATCCGCGACCGCCGGCGATCCGCCGTCCCGCCGTGCCGGACGTCCCCGCCGCGCCGGCCGGCGCCGAAAGCGGCGTGCTCGCGGCGGTTCGGACCGCCCGGCCCGATCCCCAACCGGCCGTGGCGTCACCGGCGCCCGGCCCGGCGCCGGGTGGTTCCGCCGAGCCCGCCGACGCCGTGGCGCCGGTCCTCGGGCCGCTGAACCAGCCCGGCCCGAGTATCCCTGCCGCCCAGCCGATCCCGCCGGCCCAGGCGATCCCGCCGACGCAGTCGATCCCGCCCACCCCGAGTGTCCCGCCGGCCCAGGCGGTGCGGCCGCTGGCCGGGCCGGCTGCAACCCGGGTGCTTGCAACGCTGTTCGGCTCCCAGCCGGGAGTCCCCGCGGAGTCTCCGATCAACTGGGTGGTGCTCGCCGCGGCCCGACGTCAGCTGGGCGGTTCGGGTACCACTGTCGCACCGCCGAGTGCCACGATCACCACCGCCGCCGTCAACAACCCGCCGGCGATCACCAATGTGGTTCTCGGCGAGCCTAATTCGACCACCGGGGTGATCACCGGTACCGTCACCGCCTCGGATCCCAACGCCGACCGGATCACCTTCCGGGCCGCCACCTCGACCAAGGGCGCGGTGTCGATCAGCACCGCCGGGGTGTTCACCTACGCCCCGACGGCCACCGCCCGGCACGCCGCGGCCAAAGCAGGCGCCGGCACCGCGGTGACCACCGACACGGTGACCATCACCGCCACCGACGCCGGGGGCGCGTCCACCAGTCGCGCGATCGTCGTCCCGATCCTGCCGAGGAACGCCGCACCGACGGCGACGAAGACGGTGAATGCCCCCAACGCCTCGACCGGGGTGGTCACCGGGAAGATCACCGGCTCCGACGTCGACCGGGATCCGCTGACCTACACCGCCAACGCCCCGGCCAAGGGCACGCTGAGCATCGCCGCCGGCACCGGGGCGTTCACCTACACCCCGACTCCCGCCGCGCGGCACGCCGCCGCCCGAACCGGGGCCACCGCCGAGCAGAAGTCCGACGTTTTCACTGTCACCGTGTCCGACGGTTACGGGGGATCGGTGACAGTCCCTGTCGGCGTGACGATCAGCCCGGCCAACGCGGTCCCCACCGGCACCGCCGCCATCGCCAGGCCCGACCCGCTCAGTGGGATCGCGAAAGGCACGGTGAGCGCGGCCGACGCCGATCGTGACCCGCTGAGCTACGCCGCCTCCAAGCCGCCCAACGGGACGGTCACCGTCAACCCCGACGGCAGCTTCGCCTACACCCCGACCGCGGCGGCCCGCGTCTCCACGACGGCCAAGACCGACACCTTCACCATCACCGTCACCGACGGCTACGGCGGCCGCAGGGCGGTCAGTGTCACCGCCACCATCGCCCCGGCCGACGCCGCCCCGGTCGCCGGGACGCCGAGTGTCACCATCAACCCGACCACCGGGGTGGTCACCGGCGCCGTCAACGCCGTCGACCCGGACAAGGACCCGTTGACCTACACCGCCGCGACGACCACGACGGCCAAGGGTCGCGTCACCGTCACCGCCGCAGGCGCCTTCACCTACACCCCGACGGCCGCGGCACGGCACATCGCAGCCCGCGGCACCGCCGCCCCGGCCGACAGAACCGACTCCTTCGCGGTGACGGTGACCGACAGATACGGCGCGGCCGCGGTGGTCACGGTGGCGGTGCCGGTCAGCCCGGCGAACGCGGCACCGGTGGCGGGGGCCACCACGATCGGGGCCGCCGACCCGGTGACCCGGGTGGTCACCGGCATCGTGCGCGCCACCGACGCCGACAACGACACGCTGACCTACACCGCGCCGGGCACCACCGCCGCCGGTGCGGTCGCCGTCGACGCCGGCTCCGGGTCGTTCACCTACACCCCGCGGGCCACGACCACCGGCACCGCCGACGCCTTCACCGTCACCGTCTCCGACGGGCATGGCGGCGCGATCTCCGTACCGGTGGCCGTGAGCTTCGGCGCCCTCGCCGCGCCGGGGGCGCTGTCGACGTTCTGCGGGTGCACCCTGATGCCGGCCGACTCGGTGTTCCACGCCGATGTGAGTTCGCTTCCAGTGCTCGCCAAGTCGAGTACCTGGACCACGCTGCTGGGCGGCAACCTGTTCGCCGCCTGGGGCGGGCAGCCGTGGATGGGTAACACCGCCGGGATGCCGGTCAACACCGTCGGGGCCGGCCGGGCCGGGGAGAAGGTGGTCTTCAACCGCGGCTACTCGACCAGCGGGCCCAGCATCGACGACAGTCTCTACGCGATCCCGGACTACCCGTTGGTGGAGGGTATGCCGGCGGCCCCGGGGTGGGATCGTCACCTGCTGGTGCTACAGGAGGGCACCTGCGTCTCCCAGGAGCTGTACAACGTCGCCAACGGGGTGGAGTTGCCCGCCAGCGACCTCGGTGACGCGCTGGCCAACTCGATCTATGCCGGCACTTACGGCTCGGCGTGGATCGCCGAGGCCGGGGTGCGCTACGACATGAACTCCGCGCTGTACCCGGCGATCGGCTGGGCCAACGCCTCCCGGCTGCCGTACCTGCCGCTGATCCTCCGGCCCGACGACCTCGCCCGCGGCTCGATCGACCACATCCTGGGCATCACCATCGCCAAGGACCGCGGCACCGGCTACACCTGGCCGGCCCGCGCCGGGGACGGCACCGGCACCAACCCCGACGGAGTGCCGATGGGCACGGTGCTGCGACTGCGCGCCGACTTCGACGTCACCAAGTTCGACCCGTCCACCCAGGTGGTGCTGCGGGCGCTGCAGAAGCACGGCGCGGTGGTCTACGACTCGCACAACCCCGGCCAGAGCGGCGCCACACTGCTGGCGATGAGCAACGGCTGGAGCGGGACGGGTTACCTGACCGCCCAGCAGCAGCTGCGCACCATCCCGATGAGCGCGTTCGACGCCGTCGACGTGCTGAGCCTGGCGGCCGACCCTGCCACCGGGTGGGCGATCCGCTCGACCGCCGCAGGGCCGGTCCCGCAGGCGGCCGTACCGGCAGGCGCGGCGACAGTCGCGGCGACAGGTCCGGGGGCGCGCGCCGCCGCGGCCGTCAGCGCCGTGGGCAGCGAGGACTACGTGCTGATCCGCAGGGCGGAGCTGATGTCGAAGCCGACCAGCGGTGCGGGGTGGGCCTTCGTGAAGTCCCAGGCCGACGCGGCCTGGGAAGCCCCGGACCTGTCCAGGCTGAACACCAAGACCCCGGCGATGGTGCTGGCGGCGGGGCTGGTCTACGCGCGCACCGGGCAGGTGGAGTACCGCGACAAAGTGATCGCCGCCGTCAAGGCCGTGCCGGGCACCGAGGCCAAGGCCGCTGATGTTCTTCCCTTCGCCCGCAACGTGTTCGGCTACGTGGTGGCCGCCGACCTGGTCGACATGCCGCTGGACACCATGGCCGACAACGGTCAGACCTGGCGGGTGTTCCTCGAGCAGGCCCGCACCAGACATTTCCCCGGCAACACCCGCTGGAGCAGCCTGGAGAAGACTTCCGGGGACTCCGCCTCCAACTGGAACGCCTATGCGCTGTCGAGCCACCTGGCGATCAGCACCGTGCTCGGCGACTCCGCAGCCGTGGCCCGCGACATCGCCGTCTACCGGAGGTTCCTGGGTGACATCACCTCACCGTGGCCGGCGTTCAAACCCACCGCGGGATACAGCTGGAACGGAAACGGCCGCACCTGGGACATGACCCCGACTCTGCAGCGCGGGATCAACCCGGACAAGCCCGGTGACGCCCGGAGTGGAGCGATCATCCTCGACGCGTCCCGGCACACCTCGTTGCCCTCGATTCGCTGGGGCAAGATGGACCTGGCCGGTCGGGCCTACACCGAGGAGACGTTGGACGCTCTGCTGGCGATCAACATGGTGCTTCGGGCCCAGGGCAGCGACTTCACCGGTTTCCAGAATCAGGCCCTGCGACGGGCCTACGCGTTCCTGGCGCGCAACGGCGGCCCTTCGGGCTACTCGAACGGCAGGTATCTGGCGTCAGCCATCAACAACATGTACGCGACCACCTACAACACTTCCGCCGGTGACTCGGTCGGCCGGCACCTGGGGTACGGCGGCTGGCTGTTCAAGCGGTGACCCCGGGGCGCAGTGACGCGCACCCTTCGTCGGAAATCCCAGCAGCGCGCCCCCCGGGACTTGACGAGTCACCCTCGACCGCGTCTTTTTGCGCGGGGGCGGGCCGTATCGACTACGGCTGTTCGTCGGCTAAGATTTCGCCACCCGCTGTAACCCACGTCACAGGCCTCGGCCCGTCGTGAGCGGGTCTGCATGAGCCGATCTAGACCGAAGGCGGCCGGGATGCCCGTTCCTGAGCACGGCAAAACCGGTCGCCACCGGCGGGACTTCGGCAGCCGGCACCGGCCGCGCGCCGGTTCGCTGCGCATGGTCGACGACGGGGACGGGGGCTGGTCGCTGGCCCCCGCCCCGCGACCGATGAATTATGTCGGGCGAGTCGGCGCCCTGGCGGTGGCGCTCGGGGTCGGCGGCATGGGTCTCGGCGGCCTGATGGTCGGGTTGCCGGCGGTGGCCGCCGCAGACCCCGGTGCCGACGCCGCGTCGAACGCATCGGACACGTCGCAATCACACGAGGACCCGGCGGGTGCAGAGCCTGACAGCGCTAGGCCTGGCGGCGCGGAGGTGCCCCGTCGCCGAGGTGGCGCCAACCCCACCCGCGCCGCGCAGCCCGACGCCGCGACGGCCGACGAATCGGAGTCGCCGCAATCGGACCCCACCGCCGTGGAGAGCGGTGCGGAACCGGACGTGGAGTCAGACGTCGCGTCGGACGGCATTGACGGGTCCGCCCCGGCCACGGGCAGGCCCGATACGGCACCGCGGTCGCGATGGGCCGACTCATCCGCCACGCGGCGATCCACCTCGGACTCGGATCTGCCGCCGCCGGCCGCCGTCGCACCGCCCGTGCCCAGCGCAGCGCCGGCCGCGATCGCGCCGCCGGAACCCGACATCGTTGTGGATCTGCCGCGGGCCGCCGACGCGACGCCGGATGCTCCTGCCCCCGTCCTGATGCCTCCGCCGTCCACATCGGCAGTGACTGCCCCGCCGGTTGGGACGGTGACCGAGACGCCCGCCGAAGCGGCCCCGGTGATGACCGCAGCGGCCCCGCGTGCGGGGGTGGCGGGCACCGACAATGTCTTGCGGGACTGGCTGGCTGGAGACCGCGGCCCGACCGCCCCGGTCGCAGCCCCGTTCGCCTGGGCTGCGTTGGCGGTGAGTCGTCGTGAGCTCTCCGGCGCGGGCACCACCGTCGGCCCCGCAAACGCGGCGACAACCGGTGAGCCGGCCGACCCGGCCAGCACTCCTGTCGCTTCGCCGGCCGCCGGTCCCGCACCGGCGACTCCGGCGGGCGCGCCGTTCGCCGAGATCATTCGCTTCTTCGTCGGCGACGGCACCGCCGATCGTCCCGACGCGGGGATTCTCTACGGCAACGGGTACAGCTACACCGGCTACGCGGGAGCCTGCACGACGGGGGCATGCGACGGCGGCCGAGCCGGGCTGATCGGCAACGGCGGCAACGGTTTCAACGGCGGCAACGGCGGCGCGGCAGGCTTTTTCGGCAACGGCGGCGCCGGCGGTGACGGGGTGGCCGGGATCAACGGCGGAGCCGGCGGTGACGGTGGACGCGGCGGCCTGCTGGTGGGTGACGGCGGGGCCGGCGGCAGCGGCGCGTCGGTCGACGGTGCCGTCGGCGACGGCGGTGCCGGTGGCCGTGGCGGCAGCGCGGGCCTGCTGTCGATGGCCGGAGCCGGCGGTGCGGGCGGGAACGGCGGCCAGGGCGGCACAGTCGCGGGCACGGGTGGCCGCGGCGGTGAGGGCGGCGACGCCGGGTGGCTGGTCGGCGCCGGTGGCCGCGGCGGCTTGGGCGGCAACGGGGCGTCGGCGGGTGGGGAAGGTGGACTCGGCGGCCGGGGCGGGCTGATCGCCGGCGAGGACGGCTCGGCCGGTTGGGCCGGAACTCGGCTGCTCGGCGCAGGCGGTTTCGGGGCCGAGGGCGGTGCCCTGATCGTCAGAGGCGCGGCCTTCGGTGTCAGCAGCGCAGCCGTCGGTGCCAACGCGGGAGCGGTCGGTGTCGCCCTGCCGGCCGCGTCGGTGTCCCAAGGCGTCGTCGACGTGTTGTCGTGGGTGTTCAACGGGTTCAGAACGTCCTACGACGCCTTCCTCGGGGCGCTCAATTTCTGGGTCCTGGAACCGTTCGGCGTCGCGGTGACCGTCGTCGAACAGTTCATGTGGGACTACATCACTCGACCGGTGCTCACCGTCCCGGTCAAAGGATTGCTGGGCCTGCTGATTCCGGAACTGCCCGACCCGGTCAACGCGTCGATTGCCACCATCTTCCTCGACGGCGTGCGCGACTTCATCTACAACGGCACCGTCGCCCCGGAGGTCATCAGGCTGGCATCGGATCCGGCGATCCTCGACTTCGTCTCCGGCTTGATCGGACAGCAGGTCGATCCGGCGATGGGGGCCGCGGTGGGCGAGGCTGTCGTCACCTTCTTCGCCACCGCCTTCGGGGATCCTGGCAATACCGTCGTTCACGCGGCCTTCGATGCCCTGCTGGCGAGTCTTCCCGGACTGCCCAGCGGCTGGGACACCCTCCGCCTGTTCTGGAACCTCGCGACCGGGAGCTACACGGTCTCGCAGCTGCTAGAAGCGCAACTGGGCCTGCCGTTGCAGAACTCCATCGGATCCTTCCTGTCCAATCCCGAAGTGGCACAGGCATTCGGAACAGCGACGACTGCGGCGCTGACGGTCCTCACGTCATCTCCCGACGTTCAGGGATTCGCCGGGCGCCTGGCCGGCGGGGCGGTCGGCAACCTGCTCGCCAGCGATCCCGAAACCGCTGCGACCGCTGCGGGAGTCGCCAGCGCAGTGAGCACCGCGGTCACCGGACTTCTCGGGTCGGCCGGCGGGGAGTTCGCGGGTCTGGCCGGTTCGGCTCTCGCCACGGTGTTCGGTCAGGCCGACCTCACCAGCTTGGTGGCAGTCGGCGCAGCCAACGCCTTACGGGGTTGGTTCAACGGCGCGCTCGGGACGACGATCCCCCTG
Organism: uncultured Mycobacterium sp.; assembly: GCA_964463215.1. Lineage (GTDB taxonomy): Bacteria > Actinomycetota > Actinomycetes > Mycobacteriales > Mycobacteriaceae > Mycobacterium. Next base: position 15,047 of record CAYXBN010000065.1, read on the forward strand.
GCCGAGGCGCCGCCGTCGCCGGAGGTCCTCGGCACGACTGCCGCCGCGGTGGTTCGGACCGTCCTGGAAGACGAAGCCGCCGTCTCGGTAGTGGGTTCGGCTCTGGCGCAGATGGTTTCGGTGCTGACCGGCTCCGCCGAGGTGCGTGAGCTCGCGACCGGTCAGGTTTCAGGGGTGGTGTCCGGTCTGCTGGGTGAGACCCCGACCGCCCAGGGTGTGGGCGAGGTCGTCGGCGACGCCGTGGGCGACCTATTGGCCGATCCGGCGCTGACGGCGGGGTTGCCCGGCCTGCTCGGTGAGGTGCTGCCCGGGTTCTTGAGCACCCCGGCGGTGGCCAGCGGCCTGGCCTCGGTCGCCGGCGCGTTGGTGCAGGCCGTAGTCAGTGGCGCCGATCCGCTCGATGCGGTCACCGCGGCCTTACCGGTGCTGCTGGCCGATCCGGATGTCCGCGCCGCGGCGGGTGGGCTGACCGTACAAGTAGTCGGCCGGCTTCTCGGTGACGCTGATCTTTTGGCTCTGGTGGGTTCGA
>CAYXBN010000066.1:0-15571 GCA_964463215.1 uncultured Mycobacterium sp.
GCTATCGGAGGCCAGCCACCGGTCACCCGACTGACCAACCTCACTGGGCATCACAACTAGCCCGGCACAACCCGAGCACGTCATGCAAGAGGGCCTCCCGCCGCGCCGGGCGATGGCGCCGCGGGAGGCCGGGGTGATGGCTGTTTAGGAGACCGTGACGTGGATGTGGTTGAAGTGGTCAGCCACCCGCCACATCGTGTATTCCACGCCGAAGCGTCCGGCCTGGCTTTGGATGTCGGAGTGGATGGCATCACCCAGAGCCATGTCCGAGCCGATCATGATGTCGATGGCACGACCACTCGGGTGATCCGGACGCGAATCGGCCCGGACCCCGCCGATGGACTGCACACCGGGGTAGTTGGCCACGATGTACTGCGCGAGGTTCCTCGCGTTGGGGACCAGCCCGCCCATCCCGATCTGCGGGACAGCTGAGGCAGTGGCCGACGAGGTTGCAATCATCGCGGCGGTGATCGTCGCTAGTGCAATTCTGTTCATGGTGAAAGAAGGCTAATCGGACGACGCGGTTCGGAAAAATCGCTGAGCGGCAGAACATTAGCGTTGCGATGCTAAGGCGGTTTGCTGAACACGTTCGACATCAACGACGTTCACCCTGTGGATAACTACATCGTCGCTGTTCAACTCTGCGGCTGCCAAAAAAGCGATTTCGCAGGTAGATACACTTCTACTCCGGCGTTTACGCAGTTGAGGGACATCGTGGTGGCATGCGCAATTTCCGACCACCGATCAGTAATTTGCTCCTCCACCAACAAAATTCACACGTGGCCACCGTCACACTCCGGCGTGTTGCAGTAGTAATGTGCTGTGCTGGTTTGCATTTGCGGTGTGACGTGCGACCACAACTACGTTCAATTTTCACCGGACAACGAATTCGTCTGTCCACTCTGGTATCTCGCCGCGAAGGCGCCGGACCGCTCTTTCGCGCATCTGCTATTCCCCTTCGGCACAATCCAATACGGCTAGCAGATCCAGCAATTCATTCTCGGTGAGAATGCCCCGCCGGTAGCAGGAGTGGGCCATGTCGCGCAGCACCGACACACTGAACCGACGCCGGCCGTTCTTGCCCACCCGCATCGGCTCGATGGGTGCGCCGTCGGGCAGGGTGAACACACCGGTGCGCATGGCCCAGTACACCCACTGCACCGACTTGCCGAAGAACGCCGCCACCTCACCGGTGCTGTAGAACCGCTCGCCCACCCGTGCCGCAGCCGGTGGCGGCACATCCCGGCCGGCGGCCGGCGGGTAGGTCGGGTCGAGCAGTTCGCGCTCGATCTCCACATCCAGGGTGCGCATGCCGGCGTTGGCCAGGGCAGCAAAGCCCAGGGCGTCGACCGCCTTGACCTCCATCCGCAATGCGTAGTCAATCGGGCTGAACCCGCCGTCCATCGTGCAGGGCTCCAGATCGTGTCCCATCAACATATTCAGCCCGTGGCGCTGCAGGACCAGACTGACCCGGCGCGAATGCTGCTCTCGGCCCAAGTCCTCAACCGGGAACGGCACCCAGATGTCGGCGCGGGTGGCGATAGCGCGGCCCAGCGCTGTCACCACCGCCTCGACCTCGGTGAGCTCGTCCTGACAGGCCGCCTCTCCGGGATCGACACAGTAGGTCTCGGTCACCACCGCACCCTGACGGGCCGCTTTCTCCTCGAGGTCGAAGTGCCGGATGGTCTCCCGGTCCCCGACAACGATGACGGCGTAGCTGGTGTTGATCGACTGCGACATGCTCCCCCTTATCTCCGTGGTGTCGCCGATCGTAGAAGCCACCTCTGACATTCACCCTGCCCCACACAGCCCGCCGAACAGCAGGAGGGTCAGCGGCGCCGGTCGCGGTGCGGCGCCCTAGCCGTCGACCTGGTCTCGGACGGGGTGCTGACGGTCGCCGCTGCGCCCGGCGTGGCGCGCTCGGCCCGCGTGGGTGCTGTTGGCCTCCGGCCGGGCGTTTCCGGGGAGGCCGTCTCCGGCGAGGGCGGCTCGGGGCCCACCCGCTCAAGCGCGGGCGTCTCAAGCGTCGGTTCGGCCACTCGGCCCCGGCCGTGCACGTCGCCCGCGGCGGGCTCTGGCACCGTGGAGGCATCTGGCGCTGCGGGCACCACCGCCGATGCCGATGCCGATGTCGATGCCGATGCCGATGCCGCGGCGACGGTCCGCGCCGACCCCTGGTGCGTGGTGAGCACACCGCCGTCCAGGTAGGGCCTCGGGTCGCCCGGCTTGTCGTTGCGCGAGTACCCGGCGTCAATGATCGGACGAAGAACCTCGTCGAGTCGGTCCACGGCCTCGTCGGGCACCCCCACCACCCGCAGCACTTCCGTCAGCGGCAGCCGGTGCGCGGGGAAGAAGTAGGTGGTGTCCGTGGCCCCCAGGGAGTTGACCATCGTGGTGATGTTTTCCGGGGCGATGTCCCCAGGTGCCTCATAGGCGAGTTGGTGGACGAACGCCATCGTTGTGAGCGCGTTGAGCAACGTCACCAGATTCCAGGGGCGGTCGGGGAAGTCGCCCCAGATGTCGTATTCGTGAATGACCACCGAGGTGTCGTACCGGCTCTCGGAGGGCGGAGTGACGATGACGTCGACGACGGGGATGCGGACGCCTTCCTGGAACAGCGTCGTGGCCAGGCCCCTAGTCGGGGAGTTGAACAAGACGAACTGCAGCTGATCCGCCACCGGGGCGCCCGGATCGCCCTCCAATTTCGCCCGCATCCTGTCCAGCGCCACCGTGCCTTGAGACTGTCCGACCACCGCCAGCGGTTCTTGCCGTTGCTTGATCGCGGCATCAAGTCGGTCAACCGCAATGTTGATGTGCTCGTTGGCCGTTCCGGGCCGGAACAGTGACCCCGGGTAGTCGATCAGCACCGGGACACTGCCTGGGAAGAATCCCTCGCCGATCTGCCGGTTCGGGGTGACGTAGCGCGTCACAAGGGGCAAAGCAGCGATAGCCGGAAACCATTCCGCCCACTCGTATTCCGCGCCGCCGAGGATGAGTCGGGTCTGCGGACCGGCAGCCGCGACGGCCGCGGGACTGGCGGCCACCGCCGTGGTGAGTCCCACGGCGCACGCTGCTGCCGCGGAGCTGAAGATCCTCACCCAGCCACCCATGTACGGAAACCTAGACGTAACTGGTGGCCTGGGGCACTAAAACGCTGAGCTAGCCAGATCGCCCGATCGAAAGATCAGCGGGTTCTGCCGACCCCTGCGCAGATTGCACGCTGAGTGCGACCGCTGAGGATCATCCCCACCGCTGCACGATCCGGCGCACCCCGGGGCTGACGTCCCGGTGGCAGACGATGCGGATGTCCAGACCGGCGTCCTCGACGAGGCCGGCGGCACGCTCGATGGCGTCGTCGATCCATCCGGGGTGGTTGTTGAACACTCCCCCACCCACGCGGGTCAGCAGCACGACGTTCGAACCGCCGGCACCCGCCTGCTCGGCCGCCGCCAGCAGCGTCGCCTCGTAGGTGGCGTCCAGGATGAGACGGGCGAAGGGTTCCCATTGGTCCCGCGGCAGCCGCGAATACCCCAGTGGCAGAGCCGAACAGAACGCCTGGGACACCAAACGGCGGTCCGGGCCGTCGTGGTCGGTCACCTCCACGTTGCGGTGCAGACCGATGGCCAGCTGCCCGCGCACACTGTCACGCACCGGTTCGTCGACCTCCGTCAGCGTCGCGCTGATCGCCCGCAGCCCGGCTTCGGTGCACAGCGCGTAGCCGTTGCTCATCGTCCACAATTCGTTGACCGGCAGTCCGGTCAGTTCCGCCAGCGCAGCCCCGACACCGGCCAGCGCGTCGACCTGGCGCTGGGCGGTCTGTCCGATCTGATCGCCAACCGGCACAAAGTAGTTGCGGTAGATCGTCGCCGCGCCAGCGGCGATCGCGCACGCCGGTCCCTGGGTGCCGTCCCAGGCGTAGCGGGTCACGCCCTGCTCCGGGGTGACGTGCTCGGAGACCATCTCCAGGACGTTGAACTGGGAGGCGACCTGGAACAGCGCCCCGTCGAAGCGCGCTTCGGCGTGCAGGCTGCGCGCCTCCCCGATCACGGCGGCGATCGTACTGCGTTGCCCCCGTGCCGGATTCACCCTCGACCGAAGCTCAACGACAGTCGGCAAACTGAATTCCCCGATGCCGTACCGCTTGCCGTTGACCAGCGACACCAACTCGTCGCCCTCGACAGCCAGCCGCTGCTGGGTGGCGGAGTAACCGTCCTCGGCGAACCCGGTCAGTCGGGCGAACCAGTCGGTCATCTCAGGCTCCCTTCCGCTGGGCTCGGCGCCGCAGCACGGCGGCCTGCTCGGGGGTGTCCGGGACCGGGTGATGGGCCTTGCAGGTTCCCTCCCGCAGTTCCCGCATCCGGTCGAGGACCTGCGGGTAGCCCAGTCCATCCTGGTCGATGAGCCAGCACCCGACCACGGTCCCGGTGCGACCTTTGCCGCCCCAGCAGTGCACCAACACCACCTGATCGGCGTCGAGTTCGGCGCGGATGTGCGCGACGATCGGGTCGTAGCCGGCATCGGGCAGCACGCCGGTGTCGCGGATCGGGAAGCGCGCGTAGCGGGCGGGCGGTGCGACGTCGTAGGGCACCATCGGCGTTCCGCCCCGGGTGGGTTCGCCGGCCTCGGTCAGGTCGACGAACGAGGTGATCCCGGCGTCGAGCAACGTCGCGATCTTGCGGGCTGCCTTGTCCGGGTCCTTGGCACCGGGGTATTCGGTGGCCAGCAACCGGCCGGGGATCACCCACCAGCCGTGGATGAGTTCGTCGTGCGGCCAGGAGGGCGGGTTGATTGCGTTGTCCGTCATGGTTGAAGTCCTTTCGGTGGATGGATTGGTGGATGGAGCACTCGCGGGCGGCCTCGTGCGCGCCGGCCCGGTGTGCAGGGTGCGCAACGCCCGCGGCCCCGAGGCGCGCGGGCAGGGCCGTTCTACCGCTCCGTGCGGGACAGTTCGGCGAGTACCTGGGCGAACTCCCGTTGATTGAGCACGCCACTGCGCAGGCAGGACCGCGCCATGCTGCGCAGCATCGACGCGGTGTAGCGGCGCCGGCCCCGGGCTCCTACCCGCAGCGGCTCGATGAGCGAACCGTCGGAGTAGTGGAAGAGCTTGTCCCGCAACGCCCCGTAGAGCCAGTTGGGCGACTTGCCCAGCAGGCCGGCCGCCTCGCGGGTGGAGTAGATCCGCTCGCCGCGGCGGGCCGGCCGGGACGGTTTTGCGGCGCGAGCCAGCGCCTTCTCGATCTCGGCACCCAGGGTGCGGGCCCCGACCAGAGCCAGCGCGGCCCGGTCGAGTTCGTCAACGGCCCTGACCTCGCAGCGCAGCGCGGCGTCGATCTCGCTGAACCCGCCCTCGGTCGGGCAGGGCGTCATGTTCTGGCCCAGCAGCAGATTGAGGCCGTGGCGCTGCAGGGCCACGCTGAGCCGGCGGATGTGCTGCTCGCGGCACAGGTCCTGAAGCGGAAACGGACACCAGACGTTGCAGCGGGTGACGACGGCACGACCCAGCACCGCGACCACCGCCTCGACGTCGGTGAGATCGTCGCTCATCGCCGCCGCCCCCTGCGGGAAGGCGAAGGTCTCGACGATCCGGGCGCCGTTCTCGGCGGCTTTCTGCGCAATCATCTCCGCGCGGCCGGCGGTGTCGTCGTCGCCGATCACCAGTACGGCAGTTTCGATAGTTGTTCCCTCCATAAGCGTCTCCCCGTTCCCGTAGATCCCGAACTATTTATTGCGAATTTAGCGCATAACCCGATTATGCTCAATTAGCGAGCAAAATGATAGGTTCACCCCATGGGCGATCACGCACTCCCCGACCACTCCGATCCGACGGTACCAAGGGGCTCTGACAAAAAACCGGCCCGCGACTACCCCCGCCCCATCGTCGCCGTGGACACCGCGCTGCTGACCACCTGCCCGAAACGCGGCCTAGTGGTCGTGCAGATGTGGCGCGACGATGAGCGCAAGTGGGCGCTGCCGGGCGCCTTCGTCCGCAAGGGCGAGACCCTGGCCGAGGCCGTGGAGCGCTGCCTGCGCGACAAGCTCGGCGTGGAGGGAATCCGGCCGCGCCAGCTGCATGTGCTCGACGACCCCAACCGCGACCACCGGGACTGGGTGATCTCGGTGGCGCACGTGGCCGTGGTGCGCCCCGAACAACTCGATGCGCTGGGCTCCGGAGCGTCCGGTGACACCCGACTGGCCTCAGTCGACCGGCCCGGGGACCTGGCCTGGGATCACCCCGAGATCGTGCGCCGCGCCAAGACCGATGTGCGGGAGCGCTACGAGACCCTGGCTGACCCCGACCGGCTGCTGGGCCCGCGATTCACCCTGACCGAGTTGCGTCGGATCCACGAGGCCGTGGCCGGCGAGCGACTCGGCCGGGACAAATTCCGCCGCACCATGGAGAACAAGGTGGACGGGACGGGGTTCGTCGAGGAGACCGGGGCTCGCGGCCGGCCGGCCGAGTTGTTCCGCCGGAAGGCCTGAACGGTCGCCACCGGGTGCCCGCCCGCGCCGTAAAGTCCACCCCATGAGCGCCCCGGTGGTTCCCCATGCCCCAAGTCCAGACGCCCTGGTTTTGGACGCCCTGGTTTTGGACTACGTGCGGACCCCGCGCGGCAAAGCCTCGGCGAAGGGGTCGCTGCACGATCGCACCGCAACCGATCTGCTCGTCCACCTTGAGCATGCCCTGATCCGGCGGACCGGCCTGGATCCGGCGCGGATCGAGGACGTCGTCGTCGGCTGTGCGTCCCAGGTCGACGACCAGGGCGCCGACATCGCCCGCACCTCGGCGCTGCTGGCCGGCTGGGGCGACGACGTTCCCGGGGTGACGATCAACCGGTTCTGCGCCTCGGGTATCGACGCCGTCGCCCACGCCGCGGCCCGGTTGCGGGCCGGGGATCTCCACCTGGCGGTCGCCGGTGGTGTCGAGTCGGTGTCCCGCGTCCCGTTGTTCGCCGACCGCGGCCCGCTGTGGACCGACCCGGCCACCATCCGCACGGTGGGTTCGGTGCACATGGGGGTCGCCGCCGATCTCAACGCCACCATCGAGGGCCTGCGCCGCGAGGAACTCGACGCCTACGGGGTCGAGACGCAACAGAAGGCCGCCGCCGCCTGGGCCGGCGGGGTGTTCGACCGGTCGGTGGTACCGCTGCCCGCCTCCGCCGACGGCCCGGGACTCGACCACGACGAACTGGTCCGCGGGCAGACGACCCTGGCGGCGCTGGCGGCGCTGCCGCCGGCCTTCGCCGCGCTGGGCCAGGGCGGCCAGGACGAGATCGCCCTCAACGCCTACCCGGGGGTGCCGGCCATCGAGCACCTGCACACCGTGGGGACCTCACCCCAAATGGCCGACGCCGCAGCGCTTCTGCTGCTGGGTACCGCCAAATCCGCGGAGCAGGCGGGGATCACCCCGCGCGGCCGGATCCTGGCCGCGGCGACCACCGCGGTCAACCCAGTGGTGATGCTGACCGCCGGGCAGAGTGCGGTCGTCGAGGTCATCGCCCGCGCCGGCCTGCGCCCGGCCGACATCGACGTCTTCGAGTTTGCCGAGGCCTTCGCGGCGCTGTGTGTGAAGTTCCGCCGCGAACTCGACGCCGGGCCCGACCGGATGAACCCCAACGGCGGCACCATGGCGATGGGCCACGCCTTCGGGGCGACCGGGGCGATCCTGGTCGGCAGTTGCCTGGAGGAACTCGAACGCCGCGACGGGCGCTACGGTGTGGCGGCGGTCAGCGGGGCGGCCGGGCTTGGGGTGGCGGTTGTCGTTGAGCGGCTTGCCCTTTGAGGACCCCATGGCCGAGTTGCTGATCGCGGTCAACCCGGCCGCCGACTCCCGGTTGCGGTTCCTGCTGCGGATCCCGCAGCCGGGGGCCGATCTGGTGTTCCGCACGTCGGGAACCTGGCCTCGGGTCAAGGCGCTGTACTGCCACCCGGTCGGCCTGAACGAGTGGCCCGAGGACCCCGAGATCGTCGAGTGGGTGCCGTTGCGGTCCTGTCAGCGCCGCGGCGCGTCGATCGACGTGATCGTCGACCGGGCCCGGGAGAACCGATCCCAACTGGTGTTCACCGTGGCCCGGGGCCGCGACATGGTGTTCTGGCAGTCCCCGCGGACCCGCAAACAAGCCCGCCCGAATGTCCGGACCCCCGCAGCCCGCGCCCAGGGCATCGTCGACTTGCAGATCATCGTCGACTCCCGGGAGCGCTACGCCTACCGGTTCCCCACCCAGCAGGTCGCCACCAGCAAGCAGGCCCTGCCGTGCGGGGACTACCGGGCACACCACAGCCCTGGGTAGCCGGAACACTGCCACACTCGAGGATCGACCGCCGGCCACACCAAACGGGGAGAGTCGCTGCGGCGCTCAGCCAGGGATCTGCCGCGTCGGGGTGATCCGGCCGGTCACGCCGAGCGCGCGAGCCTGCGCGACCAGCCGCTGATAGGTCTTGGGGTCGACGGTCTGGCTGCGGGTCAGGATGAACCCACTGCGCCCGCTGGGGTCGCTGACGATGACCCAGCCGTAATCCGGGGCACGGTCGATGATCCAGTAGTTGCCCGGCGGGTTGGCCGACGGAGTCGACCCGCCGAAGCCGACGTTGAGGGCGGTGTTGATCGGGTTGACCGGGACCGCGGCCCCGGAGATCGCCGAGCGGGGACCCCACCGGAAGAAGTAGTTGCCGGAGTTGCGGACGCCCAGCGAGCCGTCCGGCCGGAGGGTGTAGACGGCCTTGGTGTTCACCAAGCCGATGGAGAAGAGTTGTTTGACGCTGCCCTGTTCGTAGTAGGTGCCGGCGTACTGGGCTGGGTCGACGGGAAGGCTGGAGGGAACCACCGGGGTTGGGTTCGCCGAGGCGGCGGCGGCAGGGCTGACCGGACCGGTGGCCGCTGCGGCGAACTGCGCCGGGACCGCTGCTGCCGCCGGCACCGTCAAGTTCGACGCAGCCCGCTGTCCGACCGGGCGGGAGACCGGGGAGAGCGGGGAGCCCGGGGAGAGGAGGGAGCCCGGTGAGACCGCCGACGCCGCGGCCACCCCGGAGTCGTCGTCGCGGGCGCTCACCTCGGTCGGGGCCACCACGCGGCCGCGAGGCGTGCGCGTCTCCCCGCGATAGGCGGCCGAGGCCCGGGCCGGCCCGGGCCTCACTGATCGCGCCGAGTCGTCGGCGCCCGACGGCGATGAAGCGGCCTGCGACGAAGCCGCCCGCGCGCCCCGATCGCCCGGACCACCGTCACGGACGGTGTCGGCGCCGGCCAGACCCGCACCGCAGAGCACCGCCGCGCCCAGTCCGCCCATCACCGCACCCGGCCCGAGCCACTTGACCATCGAGGTGGCCTTGGAATCCATCATGTGAAGCCCTTCCCCGGCCGCCGCGCCGCCGGTCATCGTCTGGTGCAGGCCCGTCGGATTCGGCCGTCACCCCCCTTATTCGGAGCCGCGGCGGTGCCGGATGGCCCCGGTACCCCCTGTTGCCCGGCCACGTCGGCAACGGCCGCACCGGTGCCGGTACGGCTATCCCGGCCGATGGGCCGACCCCCCGTCCACCAAGGTTGTTAGCTACAACGGGGCCCATCAGCTACCTCAGGCTCACCGAGATGTGCCAGCGCCGGCCCGAGAACGTTTGCGCCAGGAGGGAAAACAGTCTGTTAACCGGTTCGAAATTCCGGGAAAAACGGACACAGGCCCGTGCTAACCTCCGCAGCTGTCTTTTGCTGGATGACGTCCAAATCGGGGGTGGTCTCAATCGGTAGACACCGCGTCTCGCGAACTTCAGCCCGCCGCAACGGCTCGCAACGATCCCTGGCCGCGGCGACGGTCACGGTCGGGCTGATCGTCACCGCGGGGCACACCGCTGGTCCGTCGTGGGGATCGGCGGGCACCGGACGCACGGTGCTCACCCTGGAGGGCGGGCTCGTCGGCGTCCAGGACCTCCTCCGCTTCACCCCGCTGCAACTCGGCGGGAAGCTCTGCGCGCCGCCCAATCGGTGCGAACCGGTGGACTACCCGGCCCTTCCCGGCGAGGAGTTCAACCAGGACGGCGCCGACATCCTCGCCGAGGCCATCTCCGCTTCGACCGCTGGCGGCGAGCCGATCACGCTGTTCGGCCATAGCCAGGGCGGCCAGCTCATCCACGTCCTGCTGCGCCGCTGGGCCGATGATCCCGGCTCCGCACCCGATCCGGATCTGGTCTCGTGGGTGTCCATCGGCAACCCCGAGAACCCGATGGGGGGGACCGCTCGCAAGCCGGGATTCCCCTCCGACACCCCCTACCGCGGCACCGAAGTGATCCGCCAATACGACGGCTGGGCGGACTGGCCCTCGAAGCCCGGGAATTTGCTGGCTATGGCCAATGCCGCGGTGGGCGCGCTGATGGCGCACCCGAACTACATCAAGGTCGATCTCGACGATCCGGCCAACGTCCGCTACACCCCGGCCGGACCCGACGGCAGCCCAGGCGCGGTGACCTACGTGTGGGCACCGACGCCGGTGCTCCCCATCGTCGCCGGGGCGGGACTCCTGGCCCCGGAGTTGGACAGGATGCTGCGCCCGATCGTCGAAGCCGGCTACGACCGTCCCGTTGATCTGGGCACCGGCGATCCCGGGGCCGGCCGGCGCCCCGACCCGAGACCTCGCCGCACCGGCGTGAAACCCGCCGCGCTGGGGCGCAACGTCGCGCCGGGTTCATCCAGACCCGGATCGGCCGCGGCCACCACCGCCGCCGCCGAAGTCATTGCCGAGGTGAAGGATTCGGCTCCGGCGGCGATCAGCCCCGAGCGCCCCTCCACACAGCGCCCCTCTCTCGGCCCGGAGCGGCGCGGATCGCGTGGCCGCTGACGGTCCGGGTATTGCATCGACCCGCACGCTTCGCCGGACGTTCACGGACCGCTGGTCGTAGGGACTGTTCGCGGTGCTACGGACGCGCCGCCGGTACGTTGCGGGATGTGCGGCGCTGGATTTGGCCGATGGTGTGGGCGGGCGGCATTGTGCTGGTCGTGGTCGCCTTCCTCGCCGCGGTCCAGCGCGCGCTGATCTACCACCCGCTGCGCCTGGACGCCGCCGCGTGCTCCGACCTGGCCGAAGTCCAGGGCTTTGAGGGGTGGACGAACGCCGCCGGCGACGCCATCGGTTTTCGCAGCCTGCCCGACGGCGACGACCCGCGGGCGCCGCTGGCCGTGCTGCTGGCCCACGGCAACGCGGGGTGCGCCCTGCAGCGCGCCGAATACGCCGCCCCCCTGCGCGCCGCCGCCCCGGATCGCGCGGTCTCGGTCTACCTGCTGGAGTATCCCGGCTACGGGGCGCGGCCCGGCAGTCCGTCACAGCAGTCCTTCCTCGCCGCCGCCGAGGACGCGCTGGAGGCGATTCCGGCCGACGTTCCCGTCGTCGTCCTCGGGGAGTCCATCGGCTCCGGCGTCGCGGCGGCCACCGCCAAGGCCGACCCGGAGCGGGTGGCCGGGCTGGTGCTGTTGACGCCCTTCGACAGCCTCGCCAACGTGGCCCAGCACCACTACCCGGTGCTGCCGGTGCGCTGGCTGCTGCGTGACCGGTATCCCTCCTCGGAATGGTTGCGCAGCTACCGAGGCCCGGTCGCGATCATCGTCGCCGGCCGCGACACCGTCGTTCCGGCCCGTTTCGGCCGGCAACTGCACGACGGCTACCAGGGACCCAAACTGGTCATCACCGTCGAGGACGCCGACCACAACGACGTGCTCTACCTTCTGCCGGAATCGGCCTGGGCGCAAGCACTTTCCTTCCTGCTGGACCAGCCGGCCACCTAAGGTCGGGTCAGCCGGTGCAGCAGCCACGCCGCCGGAACGGTCAGCACCACGGTCACCGCGAACAGCACCGCGGCCGACCCGGTGAACACCGGCCAGCCCAGCACCACCGTCAGCGCGATCTCCATCATGATGACGTGCAGCAGGAAGATCTCGTAGGAGATCTCCCCGAGGCGCACCATCGGACGGCTGCTCAACAGCCGGGTGTAGGGGCAGCGCGGGTCCGGGTCGGGCAGCGCCGCCGGCGCGACCACCAGGGTGGCGATCACCGCGTAGAGCAGGGTCCGGGCCAGGTCCGCACCGAGGTCGGGGGCGGTGGCGGTGAACGTCCCGGCGATCGGGGTCGTGACCAGCAGGTAGCCCAGGATCGCGGCCGGCAGTGCGACCTGCCACCGGCAGCGCACCCCCAGGCTCTGCAGCACCGCCAGAGCCATCCCGCCGGCGAACCACACCAGGTAGTGCGGCAGCCACATCCCGGCGGTGGCGGGCAGCCACGTCGTGGTGTGCAACGCCACCAGCCACAGCGGGCTGATCGCCGCGACCGCGGCCAAACCGCCCAGCAGCACCCGCGGCCGCCAGCGCCCCCGGCAGGCCACCGTCACCAACACCCACGCCAGCGCCGGCAGAACCAGGTAGAAGGCGACTTCGACGGCCAGGCTCCACATCTGCGTCAGGCCCTGATGCTGATAGCTCCCGAAGTAGTCGCCGTAGATCTGGGTGAGGGTGAGGTTGCGGATCAGCCCGGCCCAGGTGTGCCCGGGGTTGGGGTCGATCGGCCGCAGTTCGTACACCAGGTACGCCAGCACGACGGTGACCAGGTAAGCCGGCATGATGCGTCGTACCCGGTTGCGGCCGTAGCGGCGCACCGGCGGCCCCGGGGTACCCGCGGCCGCCGCCCGCACCCACGGCCCGAACAGCAGCAGACCCGACAGCACGAAGAAGATCGCCACCCCAATGTCCAAGCGGGCCAGCAGCATTCCCGGATAGCCGCGGGTGAGGGCGCCGGTGCCGAAGGCCGCGTGGGTGCCCACCACCGTCAGGGCCGCCACCGCCCGCAGTCCGGTAAGCGCCGGCACCCGGTCGACGGCGGAGACCTGCTCCAGGCCGCCCGGATCGTCCTCGACCGGACCGGTCACCGCCACGGAGCGCGCGAAGCGTGCGTCTCCGGGACGACCGGGGCGCCGACGGTCACCGCATTCCTGCGCATACGACCAAATTAGCCCGGCGCGCCAATCGTGAACGGTGCCCGCCACGCCGCGTGAGACTCGGTGGCGTCCGGGTGCGCCAAGCGCCGCGGGACGGCATACTGCGCTCGTGCCCAGGATCACCCGGCGAGCAATGTTGCTGCTACTGGCCGCGGCCGCCGCCGGGTGCGCCAACCGGGCGACCGAGGGCGCCGAACCCGCCGACAGCACACCCCCGCCGCGGGAGACCCCGCTGCCGGTCGGGCTGGCCCGCGACGCGTCCCCGCAATTCCGCGCCGTAACCGAGGCGCTGGTGGCGGCGATGCGCTCGGCGCGCATCCCCGGCGCCGCCCTGGGCATCCTCTCCGGCGGTCGCGAGGAGCACGCCACCGTCGGGCTGGCCAGCCTGTCGTCGCGGCGTCCGGTCACCCCGGAGACCCTCTTTCAGATCGGGTCGCTGACCAAGACCTACACCGCGACGGCGATCTGGCGGCTGGTCGACGACGGCAAGCTGCAACTGCAGGCCCCGGTGCGACGCTACCTGCGGGGTCTGCGGTGCAGCGATGAACAGGTCGCGGCGACGGTGACCGTGCAGAACCTGCTCGAGCACACCGCCGGCTGGTACGGCGACGACTTCATTGAGACCGGGGACGACTCCGACGCGCTAAGCCGCTTCGTAGAGACCCGGCTGCCGGAACTGCCGCAGCTGTTCGGATGCGGAGAGTTCTTCTCCTACAACAACGCCGCCTTCCAACTGCTGGGCCGGATTGTCGAGGTCAGCGCCGGCACCGATTACAACGATGCGATGCAGCAACTGGTGCTGGGTCCGCTCGGGCTGACCAAGACCGTGCTGGATCGCGGCGCCGTGCTCGGCCGACCCTACGCCGACGGTCACACCGCGATGCCGATCAACGGCCGCGATTCGGTGGCCGTCCAGAGTCCGCTGTGGGTGCCCCGCAACGTCGACCCCGCCGGGGGTATCTGGTCGACCACCCGCGACGTATTGCGTTACGCCCGAATGCATGTGGAGGCCGACCGTCCCGGCGCCGGACCGGGACGTCCGCCGCTGCTCAAGCCCGCCAGTATCCGGGCCATGCAGGAGCCGGCGGTGAAGGTGCCCGGGTTGGAGCTGTCGATGGGCCGCAGCTGGTTCGTCCAGGACATCGAGGGGCTGCGGGTGATCTCCCACAACGGGGACACCCTCGGCCAGCACACGGCGTTCGTCGCGGTTCCCGAGCGCGGCTTCGCCTTCATCCTCATGCTCAACGCCCAGCCCGGTCAGGAGGCCGAACTGAGCGCGTTGGACGCGGCGCTGACCCAGTACCGCGGCCTGGCAGGGCTTTCCGGCAAGGCGGGCCTGACTCCGGCACTGCTCGTACCCGCCGACGCACCAACCGTCACACTGCCCCGCTCCCAACTCAACGACTACGCGGGCCGCTACGTCGACCCGGGGGTGGCCGACGACTTCCGGGTCGACGGGGACGGTCTGCAGCGCAGCAGCACATTGACTCCCGCACCGGGTTCGTGGCAGGCCGACATTCCCCCGCCGGCCCCGGACGGGCCGGAGTCGGTCTCCTTCCTCGACAAGGACCTCGGCGTCGCCGCCGGGATGCGGATGCCGTTCGTGCGCAACGGGGAGGGCAAGGTCGGCTGGGTCGCCGAAGGGCTTCGGCTGCGGCCCCGGACCTGAGCGGGTCACGCTCTGGCGGCGGTGGCTGCGGTGGGGATGACCCTCGACCCCGACCGCGGGTGTGCCGCTGCGGCTTACCGATCACTGCCCGGCTTCCTCCCGCGGCGTGGCGACCAGGTAGCCCGACGTGGGTGTCGGGCTGAACGGATCGACCCACGTCCGCAACTGTGCCAGTGTGCGGGCGGCGGCGATCGCGGCGATCGAGCCGCTCCTGGTTGCGGCGAAGGCCCGATCCCCGGACTCGCGGGCCGCGACCTCCAGGGCGTCGCCGTCGACGTCGATGTCGGCGGTCATCCGCGCCACGTGGGCGGCGATGCGGTCGGGGTGGGTGTCGCGCGGCCCCGTGCCGTCCAGGAAGCCGCCTTTGGCCAGGACCGAGACCGTACTTGCCGGACCGCTGCCGCTGAGCCGCAACGCCCCCGGTTCGTCGATGCCGTCGAGGCCGCGCAGCAGATCCACCGTCTGGCGGGCGACCTGGTTGGCGTCCGCACGTCCGAACTCGACGAAGGCGCCGGCCTCCTGGCTCCACGCCCGGTCACCGACGCTGAGCCGCAGGGCACCGGTGGGTTCGCAGCGGATCTCCACCAGTGGCGCAGACACCGCATCGCGCCGCGAGATGGTGAACACGTCGCGGGGGTGCAGCATGCCCGCGATGTAGGCCGCGACGAAGCTCTGAAACGACCGCCACTGGTCCTCGGAACTGAACTGGCTCATGTGAATTCCTTTCCCCACCGCCCCGGCGATGGGGCGCTCTTACCCGCACCGGTCGGTGCGGGTCGCTTCGTCATCCGAGCCACCCACGAGCGTGGGGTTGGCGCACCGCCAGAGTCGGAGCTTGGCGACGGTGTCTCGTGAAGCGCCTTCAGGCTACGCCGCGCCTCCGACAGAACCGGTGACGATCAGCGGTCCGGCGGTCATCGCCCGACGGGCGCGACCTCT
>CAYXBN010000067.1:0-15448 GCA_964463215.1 uncultured Mycobacterium sp.
GCCGGGGCACTGCTGTCGCGGTACCCGTGGCGGTCGGTCGACGGCTACATCGGCCAGTCGGCATGGGTGCAGTTGCTCGCGCTGATCGGTCTTGGCGCATTGGCGGCGTCGCTGCTACCGATCCCGAAACGTCCCGCCCCAGAAACACTCGCCGAAGACCCCGACACGACAGCGGACACAACAGCCTCTCCCGCGCCGTAAGGTCGCTGGTATGACCGTGGAAACCGTCCGGGGCCCGATACCGGCGGGGGCCTTGGGCGTCACCTTGATGCATGAGCACGTCTTCGTGTTGTCGCCGGAGATCATGGCGAATTACCCGCAAGGGTGGGGCGACGAGCAGGCCCGCGAGCAGGACGCGGTGGCCAAGCTCAACGCCCTCAAAGCGGCCGGAGTGGACACCATCGTCGACCCGACCGTGATCGGCCTGGGCCGCTACCTGCCGCGGATCCAACGGGTGGCCGATCAGACCGACCTGCACATCGTGGTGGCCACCGGCGTCTACACCTACAACGACGTCCCGATGTACTTCCACTTCAGCGGACCCGGAACCGCACTGGACGGCCCCGAGCCGATGGTCGACATGTTCGTCGGCGACATCACCGAGGGCATCGCCGACACCGGTGTGAAGGCCGCAATCCTCAAGTGCGCTACCGACGAACCGGGCCTGACCCCCGGTGTGGAACGGGTGCTGCGGGCGGTTGCCCGAGCCCACCGGGTCACCGGGGTACCGATCACCACCCACACCCACGCGGCCACCCGGCGCGGCCTGGATCAGCAACGGATCTTCGCCGAGGAGGGGGTCGACCTGAGCCGGGTCATCATCGGCCACAGTGGTGACACCACCGACCTGGACTACCTCGAGGAGTTGATCGCCGCCGGGTCCTATCTCGGGATGGACCGGTTTGGCCTGGACAACATCCTCAGCTTCGACGACCGGGTCGACACCGTGGTTCGAATGTGCGAACGCGGCCATGCCGACCGGATGGTGCTGGCCCATGATGCGTCCTGCCACATCGACTGGCTTCCCGAGGCCGCGCTGTCCGTCGTGCTGCCCAATTGGCATTACCTGCACATCCACCACGACGTGCTGCCCGCCCTGCGCCAACGCGGGGTCACCGAGGAGCAGATCACCACGATGCTGGTGGACAATCCGCGGGCCATCTTCAGCAACACCGGACCATCCCAAAGATGACCAGCCCCGAGACGGAGATCCGGCCGATCGGGACGCAGATGAGCCGACTGGCCGCCGAGGATCCGCACGCCCCCGCGGTCACCTACGACGGTCGCACCCTCACCCGCGGTCAACTGGACTCGATCACCAACCGCCTCGCCCGCGCCTATGCCGATCGCGGCGTGGGCCAGGGCGATTACGTCACCGTTGCGCTGCCCAACTCGATCGAGTGGGTGCAGGCGGTGGTGGCCACCTGGAAGCTGGGCGCCATTCCCCAACCGCTGTCCGCCCGGTTGCCCGACACCGAATACAGCGACCTGCTCGACCTGCGGGAGCGGGCACTGCTGATCGGCAGGCCCGATCCGCGCGGCAAAGTACCGTCGCTGCCGGGTGACTTCACGGCCTCCGAGTTCCCGGATGATCCACTACCGGAAGCGGTTTCGCCGGCACTGAAGTCGATGGCCTCCGGGGGTAGCACCGGCCGGCCCAAACTGATCGAATCCGGCGGCGACGGCCGGTTCCATGGTTCGGCGGTTGCGGCGGTGATGGGCAACCTGCCCACCGACACCCAGCTGGTGTCGGTGCCGTTGAGTCACAACACCGGATTCACCTCGGCCACAATGGCATTGGCGACCGGTCAGCATACGGTGCTGATGAGCCGTTTCGACCCGGAGTTGTTCCTGCGCCTGATCGACGAACACAGGGTCAACTACCTGGCAACCGTGCCGACCATCATGCAACGGCTGCTGCCGGTCTACCGGGCCGATCCGCAGGCCTACGACCTGTCTTCGGTGCGGCGGTGGTGGCACCTGGCCGCACCGTGCCCCCCGCACGTCAAGCAGGCCTGGATCGACATCCTCGGACCGGAGGTGGTCTGGGAACTGTACGGCGGCACCGAACTTCAGGCGCTGACCTTCATCAGCGGCACTGAGTGGCTCGACCACCGCGGTTCGGTCGGCCGGGTGGTCTCCGGCGAGATGAAGATCCTCGACGACGACGGCAACGAGTGCCCGCCGGGTGTGGTCGGCGAGATCTACCTGAGGGCCCGACCCGGCAGTAGGCCGACCTACCGCTACATCGGCAGTACCGCCAAGACCCGCCCGGACCCGCAGGGCGACTGGGACTCCCTGGGCGACCTCGGCTGGTTCGACGCCGACGGCTACCTCTACCTGGCCGACCGCCGGGTGGACATGTTCACCGTCGGCGGGCGCAACGTCTACCCGGCCGAGATCGAGAACGCCCTGGCCGAGCATCCCGCGGTGTTGTCGTCTCTGGTGGTGGGCGTCCCGCACCCCGACCTCGGCCAGGTTCCGCACGCGCTGGTCCACACCGCCGATGGCCCGGCGGCAAACCGGACCCTGGGCGAGGCGGCGATCAAGGACTTCGCCGGGCAGCGATTGGCCGGCTACAAGGTGCCGCGCACGGTGGAGTTCGTGGACACGCGACGTCAGCGCGCGACCGCAGGTTCCGGGGTGTCGGTGACCGAACTGTCCAACGGCGGTGGGGCGGTGTGGTCGGCCTTGCTGCGCCGGTACTCCCAGCGCCGCAAGGCATTACGGCTGGGTGACTCGATCAGCGCGTAGCTGACCGCGGCCATCGCGTAACCGAGTACCGTGGTCAACACGAACACCACGATCAGGTCGCCGTTGAACATGAACTTGCCGATCATCGGGAACACCATCACCAGGGCGGCGAGATGCCAGATGAACAATCCGTAGGACCACCGGCCCAGCGTCACCATCACCGGGCTGCCCAGGATTCGGTGCGGGGTGTCCGGCCGGTCCAGCACCAGCGGTGCCAGCAGGGCCCCGGCGACGATGGCGCCCATCGACGTTCGCACCACGAACTGCTCGAGCGTGGCCGGAACCAGGTCTTCGGGTCCGGCCAGCGGCGAGGCCGAGATCAGGTAGGCCACCACTGCGATCCCGTAGATCATCCACGGGTTGCGGGCCAGGCGGTGCGGCCAACCCACCGGGCTGACGGTCCACTCGGCCAGCAGCATCCCGGCGGCGAACCAGGATGCGTAGGCGGGCGGCCAGTTCAGGAAGTTGACCCCCTCGGCGGTGTGGATCGGCAGCAGGCCCCACCCCAGGCTGGCCAACGCGACCGCCGCGATCGCCGGCACCCGCGCGCGCACCGGTAGCCGGTAGGCCAAGAACGCCAGCAGAGGCAGCGCCAGGTAGAAGGTGACCTCCACCGACAGGCTCCACATCTGGGTCAGCCCGGCGGTCAACGTCAAGGGCACATACACCTGGGTCAGCGTCAGGTTGGCCAGCCACACAGTGAGATTGGCGTGGTTGGCCTCCGGCAGCAGGGTCAGGATCACCACCACCGCCACCAGATAGGCCGGCATGATCCGCACCAGCCTGGAACGCAGGTAGTGGCCGGTGGGCGGGCGGCGCCGCAATCCGCGGGCGGCGGCGGCGTGGCCGCGCCAGAGCAGGAAACCGGACAGCGCGAAGAACACCGCGACAGCCAAGTCGAACCGATGCAGTAACCGGCCGACCACCCCGCTTGAGGTCCCGGTTTGAAACGCCACGTGGGTGAGCACCACCCCGATCGCGGCGCAGGCCCGCATCCCCTCGACGGCGGGCAGGAACGCTCGGGTTCCGCCAACCTGCTCGGCCTCGAGTGTCATGGTGCCAGTGTGCCTGCCGTCGGGCCGGCCGCGGCACCCCCGCCCATTGCAAGTGGGACAAGTTTCGCTGCGGTCGGCCGTTCGGCTCGGTTTCGGCTGTTAGGGTCAGTCGGGTTACGAACCGCACAAAGGAGGCCTGGGCAGCGTGAACCGCGCAAGTATGCTGCGTCTGGCCGCGTTGGGCATCATCGGTCTCGGATCGGCCCTGCTGATCGCCGCGCTGCTGCTGTCCACCTACACCTCCGGCAAGATCCGCAAGGTCCCACTGAACATCGACCAGACTCTGGTCTCGGCGGGGACCGGCACCGCGCTGGATCCGGCGTCGCTGTCCGCGGGGCCCGGCCAACGGTTCGTCATCGACGCCAACGTCCCCCTGGTTTCCCAGCAGGCGATGACGGTGGAGACACCGGCCAACGCCGAGGTGGTGACCTTCCAGGTCGGCACCACGGTTCGGCGCACCGACCGGCAGAAGGACAACGGCCTGCTCCTGGCGATGGTCGATACGGTGACGTTGAACCGCAGCACTGCCGAGGCGGTGTCCGACGACGACCGTCCGGGCGGTTCGGTGCAGAAGCCACGGACGATCGAGGACGACAAACCGTCGACCAACATCGCGCTGCCGCACCAGGGGCTGTCCTACCGCTTCCCGTTCGACACCGAGAAGAAGTCCTACCCGTTCTTCGACCCGATCGCGCAGAAGGCCTTCGACGCCAACTACGACGGCGAGGACGACGTCAACGGACTGACCACCTACCGCTTCACCCAGAACGTCGGGTACGACGCGGACGGCAAACTCGTCGAGCCGATCAAATACGCCTCGCTCTACGACAAGAACGAGGACAGCGAGGTGACCGCCCGCGCAGAACTGTGGGGTGTCGAGGCCGAAGACCCCTACGAGCCGATCAAGATGACGCGGTACTACGCCGCCCAGCGGACCTTCTGGGTGGACCCGGTGACGGGCACCATCGTCAAGGCCCAGGAACGCGCCAACCACTACTACGCGCGCGATCCGCTCAAACCGGAGGCGGCGGTGGCCGACTACACGGTGACCTCCACCGAGCCGACGGTCGAATCGCAGGTGGCGGCGGCGCGCGCCGAACGTGACCGGGTGGCGTTGTGGTCCCGCATCCTGCCGATCACCCTGGCTGCCGCCGGCGCGGTGAGCCTGATCGGCGGCGTGCTGCTCGGCTTGTTCAGCACCCGGGTGGAGGCGGCGCTGCCGGAGTCCAACGAGGACGACATCGACATCGGACTGTTCGGCCGGGACGAGACGGGCCCCATGCCTGCCGCTCAGGCCCCGACCGAGAAGATTCCCACCCGCCGACCGGAGCCCCCACCCCTGCAGCGGTGAGCGGCCCGGCCCGCTGGGCACTGCCTTCCTACGCCGTGTTGCTGACGGCGATCGTGACCGCTCCGCTGCTGACGCCCGGATATGTGCTGCTCCGCGATGCGGTGTCGACGCCGAGGTCCTTTCTGACCGACGGTGCGCTCGGACTCGGCGAGTCCGCTCCCCGGGCGGTGCCGCAGGATTTCGCCGTCGCCGTGGTGTCCGCCGCCGTCGACGGCGGGGTGGTGGTGAAGGTTCTGCTGATGGCGGCCCTGAGCCTGGCCGGCTGGGGCGCGGGCCGGCTGGCCGCGGCACTGCTGCCGGAGAGCGGACTGCCCGGCCAACTGGTCGCCGCGACGGTGGCCGGATGGAATCCCTTTGTCGCCGAACGACTTCTGCAGGGGCACTGGAGCCTGCTGGTGGCCTACGGGTGCCTGCCGTGGGTGGCAGTCACTGTGGTGGAGTTGCGGACCGCGGGTCCGAGCCCGGGCCGGTGGGCGGGCCTGGCACTGTGGATCGCACTGGCCGGTTTGACCCCGACCGGGCTCATGCTGGCCGCGGTGGTGGCGGCGGTGTGTGTGGCCGTCCCCGGCGCGGGGGTGTCCCGGGCCCGTGCCGCCGGCCCAGTCGCGATCATCGCCGCACTGACCGCCGCGCCGTGGATCACGGCATCACTGCTGGGCGGCGGCCTGGCCCGCGCCCAGTCCGATGGCCTGGCGGTCTTCGCGCCGCGCGCCGAGCCACTGCTGGGCACCCTCGGCAGCCTGGCCGGACTGGGCGGCATCTGGAACGCTGAGGCCGTACCGGCAAGCCGGACAACGGGATTCGCACTCATCGGCACGGTCGTATTACTGGCGCTGGTGGCCTGCGGGGCTCCGGCGGTGTTACGCCGACGAACCGGCGAACCGCTGCTGGTGCTGGCCGCCGTAGCTGTCCTGCTGCCGGCGGCGCTGGCCACCGGGCCGGGCATGAACCTGCTGCGGACGGCCGTGGACGCGGCCCCGGGTCTGGCGGTGCTGCGCGACGGGCAGAAGTGGGTGGCGTTGGCGATGCCGGGGTACGCGCTGGCCGCCGCCGGTGCGGTGGTGGCGCTGCGGCGCTGGGTGCGCCCGGCGGTGGCCGCCGCGCTGTGCTGTGTGGCACTGCTGGCGGTCCTGCCCGATTTGGCGTGGGGCGTCGGTGGTCAGCTTCGGTCGGTGCGTTACCCGCCGGGGTGGCAGCAGATGGCCGACCGGATCAACGCCGCTCCGGCGCCGGTGGCGGTACTGCCGTCGGCGACGATGCGCAGGTTCGGCTGGGCCGGTCCCGCCCCGGTGCTCGACCCCGCCCCCCGGTGGGTGCGCGCCGAGGTGCTGAGCACCGGTGACCTGGTGGTCGCCGGGCAGACCGTGCCCGGCGAGGGGGTGCGGGCCCGTGCGGTGCAGCAGGTTGTCGAGTCCGGCGCCGGCCCAGCGGAACTGGCCCGAGCCGGGGTCGGCTGGCTGCTGGTGCAGCGCGGCACACCCGGCCCGATGGGGTCCGCCGAGCGAATGCTCGCGCAGTTGCCCGCCGAGTACGCCGACGGCGACGTCGCGCTCTACCGGATCGGCGGGGTTGGCGCCGCGGCATCCCCGACCCACCGGGCGGTAGCGATCGGCGCGCATCTGCTGTGGGCCATGACCCTGTTGGCCGGCGCCACCGGCGTGGCCGCGTCCGCGATACGGCGGGCTGCTCAGTCCCGCCGGTGACCGTGCCGGCGCTGATAGTCCTCGCGGATGCGGGCCTCGCGCCAACGGATCGGTTCCTCGACCAGGTCGGGATCCAAACCGTGTTGCCGCAACCGGTGTGACCGCTAGACCTTGTCCAGCGCGTGGGCGAAGTACACGAACGGCAACAACAGCAGTGCACTCATCGCCAGGTGCATGCTGAGGCTCGCCGGGAACAACCAGAGCGGGGAGACGACGAGGATGGCCGGGACGCTGACCCGAACCAATGTGCGCAGTCGGGCACCCTTGCCGGTGAGATCCTCGGCCACCCAGTCGTCCATCGACGGGGGCAACACCTTGCCGTAGCAGTACGCGATGTACTGAATCAGGTTGGGGCGGGCACTATTCAGGGCTGGATCACCCCGCTGAGCCGCCCGCCGGTATGCACGGTCTGCAGCACCGTCTGCATGGCCGCCGCACTCTGCGGCCAGGAGAACTCCCGGCTTCGGGCCTCGGCCTTGGCGCCGAGTTCCTCGCGCAGCACCCGGTCGTGCAGGAGTTCGGCCAGCCGGTCGACGAGTTCGGCGCGGTCATCGACCAGCAGTCCGGTCACCCCGTCCACAACGGAGTCCACCAGCCCACCCGAGGACCGGTAGCCGATCGTCGGGACGCCGTGCTGGGCCGCCTCGACCACCGCCAAACCCCAGCCCTCTTTGCGAGAGGGCAGAACGTGGACCCAACAACGTTGCACCACAGCATGTTTGGTTTGGTCATCGACATGGCCGTGGAATGTAACGGCGTCGGCGATGCCCAGTCGCTGCGCGTGCTCGACCAAACGGTCCTGCCACCAGCCGCCACCGACTACGTCCAGATGCAGATCCGGCACTCTGTTCCGGAGCGCCGCGACGGCGTCGAGAGCGTCCTCGATCTGCTTGTGCGGCACCAGCCGGGACAGCACCACCACCCGCGGTGTCGCGGATCGCTGGCCGATCAGCGAGTCGGCCGGGGCCTGATCCAAGCCGTTGCGGACGACGGCCACCCGGCGAGCGTCGACGCCGAGTTCGGCGAGGTCGCGCATGGACGGCAGCGACACCGTCACGTACTGGTTGCGCCGGTGCAGCCAGGGCGAGAGCCGGGATTCCACGAACCAACCGATTCGGCCCAGCGTCCGCCCGGCCACCGGCCACTGCTCGCGGTGGCAGTGGTGCACGAGCACCACCACCCGCCGCCCGAAGGCCAGCCGCGCCAGGAACGGCAGTCCATTCTGGCTGTCGACCACCACGTCGGGGCGGCTGCGCCGAAGCGGCCCGAGCCCGACCCGGGAGGCCACCATGGCCAGGCCCGCTCGGATGTAGACGGTGTAGGGGCCCCCGCCGCGGCTGATCCGGACCCCGTCGACCGTCTCGGCCCTGGGCGCGCCGTCGTAACGCGCGGTGCGCAGGGTGACGTCGACGCCGTTGTCGGCCAGCAGGGAACCGATCCGCTGAAGATAGGTCTCGCTGCCACCGCCCTGGGGGTGCCCGGTGTCACGCCAACACAGCAGCAACACGGAGCGAACGGATTCGGACATCGGGTTTCAGCCTAACGTCCCCTGTGATTAGGGTCTTTTCGGTGCACGCCACCAACCAGTTCGCCCGGCGAGCGACCCTGCGTCGCTCAGTGCGACTGCTCGGGCAGTTCCGCCACGAGCAGTCCGATCCGGCCCGCTTCTACGGTGCACTCGCCCGTGACACCGCCACGATGGTCAGCGATCTGTGGCGACGGTACGGTGACCGCGACAGCCAGGGTCGGCGCAGGCTTGTCGACGTCGGCGGAGGCCCCGGATACTTCGCGACCGCGTTCACCGAGGCTGGCTGGAACTACATCGGGGTGGAACCGGATCCGACGGAGATGCACGCCGCGGGCCCGGCGCGGCGCGGCGGGCCGGGTTCCCTCGTCCGCGCCTCCGGACTGGCGTTGCCGTTCGCCGACGGCAGCGTCGAGGTGTGTCTGTCCTCCAACGTCGCCGAGCATGTGGCCCAACCCTGGCGGTTGGGTGCGGAGATGTTGCGGGTGACCCGACCGGGTGGGTTGGCGGTGTTGTCCTACACGGTGTGGTTGGGGCCGTTCGGCGGCCACGAGACCGGGCTGTGGCACTACCTGGGCGGTGCCCGGGCGGCCGAGCGCTACACCCGGCGACACGGACACCCACCCAAGAACAACTACGGGTCGTCGTTGTTCGCGGTCTCCGTTGCCGACGGTCTGGACTGGGCGCAATCAACCGGGGCGCTGGTCGCGGCATTCCCGCGCTACCACCCACGATGGGCCTGGTGGGTGACCTCGGTGCCGGGCCTGCGGGAATTCCTGGTGAGCAATCTGGTACTGGTGTTGCGGCCGTCGTGAGCCGGAAAGTGACACAGGTTCTCGCCGGCGCGATTCCTCGGTAGTGTGACCTGCATGACACAGGCGCCGTACAAGACCGAATACGACAAGCTCTTCATCGGCGGCAAGTGGGTTGAGCCGTCCACCACCGAGGTGATCGAGGTGCGCTCGCCGGCCACCGGCGAGTACGTCGGCAAGGTGCCGTTGGCGGCCGCCGCCGACGTCGACGCGGCCTGCGCGGCCGCCCGCAAGGCGTTCGATGAGGGGCCGTGGCCGCGGATGACGCCGCAGGAACGTCAGGCGGTGATCGCCAACGCGGTCAAGGTGATCGAGGACCGCGCCGACGAGTTGAAGTTTCTGCTCAAGGCCGAGACCGGCCAACCGCAGATGATCGTCGACATGATGCAGTACGGCGCGGCGGTGTCGGGTCTGCAGTACTACGCGGCCGCCGCGGAGAAGTTCACCTGGCGGGATATCCGCGACGGCATCTACGGCCAGACCATGGTGCTGCGCGAACCGGTGGGGGTGGTGGGAGCGGTCGCGGCCTGGAATGTGCCGATGTTCCTGGCCTGCAACAAACTCGGACCCGCTCTGCTCGCGGGCTGCACGGTGGTGCTCAAGCCTGCCGCCGAGACACCGCTGAGTGTCAATGCCCTGGCCGATGCCTTCGCCGAGGCGGGCCTGCCCGAGGGCGTGCTGTCGGTGGTTCCCGGCGGGCCCGAGACCGGACGTGCCCTGACCGCCAACCCCAGCATCGACAAATTCACCTTCACCGGAAGCTCGTCGGTGGGCCGTGAGGTGGGCCAACGAGCGGCCGAACGCCTCAAGCCCTGCACCCTGGAGTTGGGCGGTAAGTCAGCGGCCATCATCCTGGAGGACGCCGACCTTGACGCCACACTGGGGATGCTGTTGTTCTCGGGTCTGATGAACAGCGGTCAGGCCTGCGTGGCGCAAACCCGAATCCTGGCCCCACGCTCGCGGTACGAGGAGATCGTGGCGAAGATCGGCGCCGCGGTAGCAGCGATGCCGGTCGGACTTCCGGACTCGCCCGGCGCGGTGATCGGTCCGCTGATCAGCGAGAAGCAGCGGGAGCGGGTCGAGGGTTACATCCGCAAGGGCACCGAGGAGGGCGCCCGCCTGGTGACCGGCGGTGGTCGCCCGGAGGGACTGGACAGCGGCTACTACGTGCAGCCCACGGTGTTCGCCGACGTCGACAACTCCATGACGATCGCCCGTGAGGAGATCTTCGGTCCAGTACTGTCGATCATCTCCTACACCGACGAGGAGGACGCGGTTCGCATCGCCAACGACTCGCCCTACGGTCTGGCCGGCAGCGTCTGGACGACCAACTACGACAAGGCAATCGAGATCGCGTCGAGGATCCGCACCGGAACCTACGCGGTGAATATGTATGCCTTCGACCCTGGCGCGCCCTTCGGGGGGTACAAGAACTCCGGCATCGGACGGGAGAACGGCCCCGAAGGTATCGAGGAGTACGTCGAACTCAAGAGCGTGCTGCTGCCCTTCGGGTACACGCCGACTATGTAGCCGACCTGCCGCTGCTAGAACACCGCCCGGACGATCATCTCCGCCACGGCGGCCGGCTTGTCCATCCCTTCGATCTCGACGGTGTGTTTGACGGTAAGGTCGACGGCCTCGCCCTTGGCGGTGGCGTCGGCCAGTTCCGAGCGAACCCGGATGCGCGCGCCGACCGGCACCGCGTTGAGGAACCGCACCTTGTTGAGTCCGTAGTTGATGCCCAATTTGGCGTTCTCCAACCGAAAGTTGTCCTTGCTCAGCGCCGGGATCAACGACAACGTGAGGAAACCGTGGGCGATCGGCGTCTTGTAGGGGCTCTCGGCCTTGGCGCGCTCGACGTCGACGTGGATCCACTGGTGGTCTCCGGTCACATCGGCGAAGTCGTTGACCCGATGCTGGTCGATCAAGAACCAGTCGCTGACGCCGAGTTCCTGGCCGGTCAGTGACCGGGCCTCCTCGATGGACGAGATCACCTTCATGGTTTCGCCTTCCAGTTCACGGGGCTGCACGCCGTCCCGGCCGCCCGACTTCCGAGCGCGCAAATATGTTTTGAATCATAAAACCACTTGTCACCAAGCTGTAATGCGGTCGCTTTGCGACCGCGTTCCGCCCTGACTATGGTCGTAACCATAGTTACGGCGCGTGTGATGCGGCCGTACGGTGAGGAGGCCTCCCATGTGGGTCGTCGAACTGAACATCGCCGGCATCCAGATCCTCCGGCGCGCTCGCAAGCGCCGCCACCTGTTGCGGCTGAGCTCCGGTCCGGTCGGCCTTCGGATGCGGCCGTCGAGGGCATGACGGCTAGGGGATCCACCCGGACCGCGATGCTGGTGAGCGCCTCGGAATTGCTTCGGGAACGCGGTGCGGCCGGGGTGACCATCGACGCGGTCCTGGCCCGCAGTGGCGCTCCCCGCGGGTCGGTCTATCACCACTTTCCCGGCGGACGCGGTCAGATCCTTCGCGAGGCTCTGCAATTCGCCGGTGAGGAGATCGCCGCCCGGATCGACACCGCCGCGGGGACCAGTGGCACCGCTCTGTTGCGACAGTTCGCCGACATGTGGCGCGAAGCACTGACCGCAAGCAACTACACCGCCGGTTGTCCGGTGCTGGCCGCCGCCATCGGTTCCGGCCAGGACGAGCAGCAGTTGGCCTCACTGGCCAGCGAGATCTTCACCCGGTGGCGTGCCGCATCCACCCAGGCCTACCTGCGGGAAGGTTTCGAGCCCGGGGAGGCCTCGGCGCTGGCGGACACCGCGATCGCCGCGATGGAAGGCGCGGTCGTCCTGTGCCGGTCCACCCGGAGTCTCGAACCGCTCGACGATGTCACCAAGCAACTTGAATTCCTCATCAAGGCAAGGGAATTCGTAGCCAAGTTCGGCGTACCTGCGGCTAGTGCCTGACCACCCCCAACCTGACTACCCCGAGCCTGACCACACGGAGAATCCCATGACGACAACGACACCGCTGAGCGTGGACCCGGAGACCCCGCTGAGCGTCCTACGGCGGTTCGCCATCACCACCCTCGAGGAGGATTTGAGCACCTGCTCGGTGGCGGCCGAGATGCCGATGGCCGGGATGTTCAACCCATTCACCGGGCTGCCGTCGGTGGCCGGGCTGGCGATCCTGGTCGACGACGTCGGCGGCAGGGTCAACTACTACCGGCGCGGACAGAGCCAGTGGACGGTGTCCAGCGAACTGACCGTCGAGGTCAGTCCCGGTGCCCTGGACCGTCTGGCGGAGGCTCCCCAGGATCCGGTCGTCGCCAGCGCGCACCCGGTCGGGACGACCGGGGCGACGATGCTGTCGCTGTGCACGCTGACCCATCGCGGCACGGTGATCGGTGGCGGCACGGTGCGGACCATGCCACTGTCGAGCGGTCCGGACAGTCCGCTGCGCCGCGGTGACGATCCTCTCGTCCGTACCGCGACGACCAGCCTCGCCGACCTGATGGCCGTGGAAACCGTGCCGGTCCACGACGACACCTACCGACTGCGGCAGCAACCGGACCCGATGATCAACAACCTCATCGGCATCGTTCATGGCGGTGTGAGCAGCGCCGGCCTGGAGTTGGTCGGCGCCGCAGCGATCAACCACGGGCAGGAGGATCGGCCACTGCGCACCGCATCCATCCGGGTGAACTTCCTGAGGCCGTTCGTCGCCGGCGCCCAACCGGGTGCAGAATCCATCTATGAGGCCAGAGCCCTGCGGATCGGTCGCGCCTCGGCGATCGCCGACGCCACCGCGGTCGGCGCCGACGGCAAGGCCGCGGTCATCGCCCGGGTCACCGGCTACCGGTAGCGACCTGCTGTTCGGGGGATGCCAATGACTCACACCACCGAGATCGACGATTTCGCGGCGATGTGCGCTAATGATCCCGAATTGGCCGAGCTGCGGGCCTCCTTGCGGGAGTTCCTGGCTGCAGACCGGGCCGAGTACGGCTGGCGGCCACGCGTC
Source organism: uncultured Mycobacterium sp. (assembly GCA_964463215.1). Classification (GTDB taxonomy): domain Bacteria; phylum Actinomycetota; class Actinomycetes; order Mycobacteriales; family Mycobacteriaceae; genus Mycobacterium. The sequence goes on from CAYXBN010000067.1 coordinate 13,176, forward strand.
GACGCCTGGTTGTCCGCCTGGGATGAGGAGTTCAGCGCCCGACTTGGCGGCGCCGGCTTCCTCGGGCTGACCATTCCACCCCGGTACGGCGGGCATGGCCTCGGCCATTTGCATCGCTACGTCGTGACCGAGGAACTGTTGGCCAGTGGGGCTCCGGTGGCTGCGCACTGGATCGCCGACCGCCAGGTCGGACCGGGCCTCCTGGCCTACGGGACGGAGGAGCAACGTCAGCGGATCCTGCCCGGAATCGCTGCCGGACGATACTTTTCGGCGATCGGGATGAGTGAGCCGCAGGCCGGGTCGGACCTGGCGGCCGCTGCGGCGCGGGCGACCCGCACCGATGGGGGCTGGGTGCTGTCCGGCACCAAGGTGTGGACCAGTGGGGCGCACCTTTGCCACCAGATCGTCGTACTGGCAAGGACCAGTCCGCCGGACCCACAGCGGCGTCACGCAGGATTCAGCCAGTTCATCGTGCCGACCGACTCCCCCGGCATCGACATCAGTCCGATCGTGCTGATGTCCGGGGAGCATCACTTCAATGAGGTCACCTTCAACGAAGTGTTCATCGACGACAGCAATCTGCTCGGCGAGGTGGGCGAGGGCTGGCGGCAGGTGACCGCCGAGTTGTCCTTCGAGCGCAGCGGACCTGAGCGCATCCTCACCACCGCCCCGTTGGTGACCGCGCTGCTGCGGGTTCTCGCCGCCGGCGGTGACCGCCATCCCCACCTGCTGGCCGCGGTGGGCGGACTGGTCGCGCGGCTGATCTCCCTGCGGCAGTTGTCGGTGGCGGTGGCACGGGCTCTGTCCCAAGGGCATTCGCCCGTCAACGAAGCCGCCCTGGTGAAGGATCTCGGCACCCGCTTCGAGCAGGAGTCGGTGGACCTGGTGGCCGACCTGCTGTCCTATGCAGACATCGGCGCGGCCCGTGACGAGGTGGCTGCGATAGTGGATATCGCCCGCGTCCACGCTCCTCTGTTCACGTTGCGCGGCGGCACGAACGAGGTGCTGCGTGGCATGGTCGCCCGCGGAATGGGTTTGCGATGAGCGCTTGCGCGAAGAGCCGAGCACCCCGATGAGCGCTTGCGCGAAGAGCCGAGCACCCCGATGAGCGCTTGCGCGAAGAGCCGAGCACCCCGATGAGCATCCTGAGCGGCGGCGTGTTCGCCAGCGGTACCGACGATCTGACCGATCTGCGCCGCCTCGCCGACGACATCGGTGCGCGCTCCTTCGAGGCACGCATCGGTCGCCGGGCCCTGCCCGACTCGATGGACGTCACAGCATGGGGCCACCTGGAAGACGCCGGCCTGACGCGACTGCTCAGCAGCGACGATTCCGGCGGTGGCCCCCGCGAGGCCGCGGTGGTCCTGCGGGCGCTGGCCCGGCACGCGGTAACCGTGCCCCTGGCCGAGACCGATGTGTTGGCCGGTTGGCTGGCCGGCGCCGCCGGTGTCGCCGTGCCATCGAACGGGCCGTTGACCCTCTCCACTGGGCAGACGGCACGTTCGGGCGGCCGGATCGTCGCCGAACTGGCCGCGGTGCCTTACGCGGCGGAGTCGGCAGCCGTCGTGCTGGCCCTGCGGGATGGCGAGCGCCTCATGGTCGCCGTCCGCGATCCGGCGGCGCTGTCGATCACCCGCGGCCACAACGCCGGGGGCGAACCGCGCGACTTCGTTTCCATCGACGAGAGTTATGGCGAGTTCACCGCAGCAGACGACGAGGCCGAATTGATCCGCCGAGGCGCGTGGGCTCGGTGCGTGCAAACCGTTGGTGCGCTGGACGCAGCGGTCGAGTACTCGGTCGCCCATACCCGCGAACGCGAACAATTCGGCCGTCCACTCAGTGCCTTTCAGGCCGTTCAGCACACCCTGGCCACCATGGCCGGCGAGGTCGAACGGGCCCGCGCCGCAACTGATCTCGCAGTCGCCGCAGCTGCGGACTTCGGCTTTGGCAGCGCACGGACCGATTACGCCGTGACGGTTGCAAAGGTGACCCTCGGCCAAGTGGTTCCCGTCGTGGTCACCGCAGCCCACCAACTTCACGGCGCCATCGGGGTGACCATTGAGCATCGGCTGTGGCTGGCCACCATGCGGGCGCGCAGTTGGATCGAGGAGTTCGGTGACGCCGCACACTACGCCCAAAGGTTGGGCAGACTGGCGCTGTCAGCGGCCGACCCTTGGGACGTGATGATCGGCAACGTCGGCGACTGAAGAGTCTGGAAGGTCAGGCGACCAGTATTGGTGGGGCGAGCCTGTTGTTGAGGTAGACCTCGATGT
>CAYXBN010000068.1:0-15445 GCA_964463215.1 uncultured Mycobacterium sp.
AGGACTGCCACAGCCGGGCCAGGCCCATTTCGACGGCGAAGATCGCCGGCTGGGCAAAAGAGGTGTGCCGCAACGTTTCCGCTGCTTCACGGTCGGTGGACAACAGGACGTCCAACAGCGGGCGGGGCAGCATCGGGTCCACCGCTTCGGCGCACCGGCGGACCGTGTCGGCGAACACTGGTTCGGTGCCGAACAACTCCCGCGCCATCCCCGGGTACTGGCAGCCCTGACCGGGGAACAGCCACGCGGTGGCCGGCGGGTCGGTGCACTCACCGCGCAGCACACCGGGTCGCTGCCGGTTGGCCACCAGATCGTCGAGCAGCATCCGGGCCTCTGAGACCGAGTTGGCGACCACCGCGGCGCGGTGCTCGAAGTGCGAACGGCCGGCACCCGCGGTGAAGCACACATCGGCGATCGACGCCTCGGGGTGGTTCTCGAGCCACGCCGAATACCGTTGGGCCAGTGCGGTCAGGCCGGCCGCGGAACGGGCCGACAGTGGCAGCACCGCCCACGGTTCGCGGGGCGTCTCCGCGTCGGTCCGCTCCGACGGCGACGTTTCCGCAATGGAGTGCGGCGCCTCCTCGAGCAGGACGTGGGCGTTGGTGCCGGTGAACCCGAAGGAACTAACCCCGGCCCGCCGGGTGCGGCCGTCGGCCTGCCAGGGGGTCGGCTTCTCGACCACCTGTACCGGTAGCGAGTCCCACGGGATGTGCGGATTGGGATTGCGGAAGTGCAGGGTCTGCGGGAGCAGTTCGTGCTCCAGCGAGAGCACGACCTTGATCAGCCCGGCGGCCCCGGCGGCGGACTCCAGGTGCCCGATGTTGGTTTTGGCGGTCCCCATCAGCAGCGGCCGGTTCGGGTCGCGGCCCGCCCCGTACACCGCGGCCGCGGCCTGCACCTCGATCGGGTCACCCAGAGGGGTGCCGGTGCCGTGGGCCTCCAGATAGTCCACATCAGCGCCGTTGAGGCCGGCCCGGGCCAGTGCGGCGGTGATGAGCCGTTGCTGGGCGCCGCCATTGGGCACCGTCAGTCCACTGGAGGCACCGTCCTGGTTGACCGCACTGCTGCGGATCACCGCGCGAATATGGTCGCCGTCGCGCTGGGCATCGCTGAGGCGCTTGAGCACCAGCACCCCACACCCCTCGCCGCGGGCGTAACCATCGGCCGCGGCGTCGAAGGTCTTGCACCGGCCGTCCGGGGACAGCATCCGGGCCCGCGACGCCGCCACGATCGACGCCGGGCTCAGCAACACGTTCACCCCGCCGGCCAGGGCCATATCGCAGTCGCCGGAGTGCAGTGCCTGGACGGCTTGATGGACGGCCACCAGCGAGGAACTGCAGGCGGTGTCCACCGCCACCGCCGGACCCTCCAGGCCCAGGGTGAAGGCGACGCGGCCGGCGATGGCGTTGAGCGCATTGCCCGTGATGAAGTGTCCTTCGAGGTTCTCGAAGGAATCCCCCGAGAGCAGATGGGCGTATTCGTTGGCGGCCACCCCGACGAAGACACCGGTGTTACTGCCGCGCAGCGATGCGGGCGAGTAGCCCGCCCGCTCCAGACCCTCCCAGGTGACCTCGAGCATCAACCGCTGCTGCGGATCGATCCAGACCGCCTCGCGGGGGGAGATGCCGAAGAACTCCGGATCGAATCCGTCGACGCTGTCGAGGTATCCGCCGTTGCGGGTGTAGATCTTGCCCGGGGTCTGCTGGTCCGGGTCGTAGAACTCGTCGACGTCGAAACGGTCCTCGGGGATCTCCCGGATCGCGTCGACCCCGCCGGCCAGCACATCCCAGTACGAATCGGGGTCGGCGGCGCCGGGGAACCGGCAGGCCACCGCGATGACGGCGATCGGCTCATCGGCAGCCGAGGTGGCCGGCGAGGCCGGTTGGGCGGGCGTCTTCTCCGCGGCGCGCTCGTCGAGGTTGAGCACATCGCCGAGCAGGTAGTCGGCAACGTCGGACAGCCGCGGATAGTCCATCGCCAGCGTCGCGGGCAGTTCAGCGCCGACGCCCTGCTCCAGACGGCGGCGCAATTCGATGGCCATCAGCGAGTCCATCCCGAGGTCGAAGAAACCGGCCTCCTCGCGGACCTCGGCGACATCGACGCGGGTTATCTCCGCGACAGCCTCGCGCAGGAACTGCAGGACGAGTTTGCGACGCTGCTGAACCGGCGCGGCGGTCAGGCGTCCGACCAGGGCGGTGCTGCCGCCCGGACCGGCGGCAGCGGGGGTGGAGTCGGGCACCTCCCGGGCGACCTCGGACAGCAGTGCCCGCCGACCGGCCTGTAGATAGATCGGCAGGAAACGGGCCCAGTCGATGCGGGCCACCACTTCCTGCGGCGGACCGTCCGCGCCGGCCGCGGCGAGCACCGCAGCCATCCCCGCCAGAGCGTCGGTCGGTGAAAGGGTCTGCACCCCGCGCAGTTCCAGTTGCGCGCGGGCTTCCTGGTCGGCCATGCCGGCCGACCACGGGCCGAAATTCACGCTGACAGCCGGGATGCCCTGCGCACGCAGCCGCCAGGTCAGACCGTCGAGGAAGGCGTTGGCGGCGCTGTAGGCGCTCTGGCCGAAGCTTCCCCAGACCGAGGCGATCGAGGAGGTGGACACGAAGAAATCCAGCGGAAGGTCCGCGACTGCCTCGCTCAAGTACCAGGCGCCCCAGACTTTTCCGGCGAACACCCGGTCGACTTCGGCGCTGTCCTGCGAACTCAGCGGGGTGGTGCCGTTCTCGCCGGCGGCGTGCACGATGCCGGCCAGTGGGGGAAGTTCGGCCTGCACCTCTGCCAGCACCCGGGCGACTCCGTGCGGGTCGGCGACGTCGGCCGAGATCACCCGGACCTGGCAGCCGAACTGGTCGGCCAGGGCGTCGATCCGGCGCTGGGTGGCCTCATCGGGTGAGCGCCTGCTGGTCAGTGCCAACTGCCTGGCGCCGTGCGCGGCCAGGTAGCTGGCGATCTCAAGGCCGATCGACCCGAGCCCGCCGGTGACCAGATATGTTGCATCAGAACGCAATTGCAGCGGGCTGGCGGTGTCGTCGCCGCGGGGTCGAACCAGCCGCGGAACGGCGACCGTGTTCCCTCGCAGGGCGATTTGATCCTCGCCCGGTGTAGCCGCGGCAACCTGAGCGATCAGCCTCGACCACTCATCGGCGGCGGCAGTGCCGGGCAGGTCCACCAAGCCGCCCCATACCTGGGGATACTCCAGGGCGGCGGTCCGGCAGAACCCCCACAGGCTGCTCTGCTCGGGTGCCACCGTGTCGGAGTCGGTGACCCGCTGGGCACCCCGGGTGACCACCCAGATGGGGGCGCGCACCTCGGCGGTCGCGGCCGCGCGGAACAGCCGCTGCGTGCCGGCCAGGATGCGGTGCTGCATCCGCAGCAGCGACCGCATCGACGCCGACTCGGAATCGCCTACGGCCACATGCACGATCCGCAGCGCCGGGGTGCTCTCCGCACGCAATGCGGCGACCAGGGTCTCTTCGTCGGCAGCCGAGGCCGGCAGCGGCAGGACGCGGTGCGGGTGACCGGCGGCGCGCAGCGCGCCGACCAATCCCGCCGTCTCGGCGTCCTCGCCGATGACCAGCCAGTTCAACTCCCCGGCGGCCGTGGGGGAGGCCGGTGCGAGGTTCTGCCAACGAATTTCGTAGCGCACATCGCTGGTGGCCGGGGCGCCGGGTGAGGCGACGACCGGGGCGCCGGCCCGGGGCCTCGCCTTGACGGTGTCGCGCCAGTGCTCGCTGAACCAGTACTGGCGGTGCTCGAAGGGGTAGGGAGGCAGATTCACCTTGTGCGCCGACCGGGGAACCACAGCCTGGAAGTCCGGAAAGTACCCGGCCACGTACGCGCCGGCGAGGGCTTCGGTGATCTGCCGGTGGTCGGCGACGGTGCGGCGCAGCGATGCGATCGCCCTGGGTGCGCCGGCCTGGTCCGGCCAGGCCCGCAGGGCGGTGGCGGTCAGCACCGGCTGCGGGCCGACTTCTAGCAGCAGTCCGCAGCCCAATTCGGCCAGCGTCGCCACCCCCTTGGCGAACTCGACCGGCTGCCGGGAATGGCGACGCCAGTAAGCCCCGTCGAGTTTCGCGTTGCGGCCCAGCGCCGCCCCGGTCCGGTTGCACACCAGGATCCGTTGCGGCGAGGCGAATTCGAAGCCGTTCGCGTAAGCCTCGAACTCGTCGAGGGCAGGGTCCAGGAGTGCGGAGTGGAAGGCGTGGCTGGTGTCCAGCCACTCGCAGCGCACGCCGTCGGCCGTCAAGCGGGCCACCGCCTGTTCTAGGTCCGAACCCGGGCCGGAGAGCACCGTGTTGGCCCCGTTGTAGGCGGCCACCGACAAGGTGGGGAATTCGTCGGTGAGCCGCTCGACGCGGTCCTGTTCGGCGAAGACCGCCGACATCCGGCCGCCGGTGGGCAGGTCACCGAACAACCTGCCGCGCTCGGCGAGCAGGCGGGCGCCGTCCTCGAGGCTGACGACACCGGCGACGCACGCCGCCGCGTACTGGCCGACGCTGTGACCGAGGACGACGTCGGGCTCGAACCCCCACGACTGCCACAGCCGCGCCAGGCCCATCTCGACGGCGAAGATCGCCGGTTGGGCGTAGCGGGTCTGCTGCAGGGTTTCAGCGGCCGCCTCGTCTGAAGAATCGTTGCCGAAAATCACATCCAGGAGCGGCTTTTCGAGCATTTCGGCCACCGCGTCCGCGCAGAGCGTCATGGTCTCGGCGAACACCGGTTCGGTGTCGAACAGCTCTTTGGCCATGCCGAGGTACTGGCTGCCCTGCCCGGGGAACAGCCACGCCGTCTTGGGCTTGTCGGCACAGTCCCCGCGCAGCAGGCCCGGTGCCGGGCGATCGTCGGCCAGGGCGGCGAGCAGATCGCGCGCGGAGTCCATCGAGTTGACCACCAACGCGGCGCGATGCTCGAAATGAGCCCGCCCGACCCCGGCGGTCAGACATACGTCGGCCAGGGTGGCCTCGGGGTGATCGCCAAGCCAGTCGTGATAGTTCTGCGCGGTCGCCGCCAGCGCGGCCGGGGTGCGCGCGGACAGTGGCAGCAGCAGGTAGTGCCGGTCGTCGGACACCGACGTCGGCGCCTGCGGTGCCTCGCCGCCGATGGTCGGCGCCTCCTCGAGAATCACGTGGGCGTTGGTGCCGGAGAAACCGAACGAACTCACACCGGCGATGCGAGGCCGGTCGCTGCGCTCCCAGGCGTGGGCCTGCTCGACCACCCGGACTGGAATCCGATCCCACGGAATGTGGGGTGACGGATTACGGAAGTTCAGGTGCTTGGGCAGTTCGGAGTGCTCGAGGGCCAGCACGACCTTGAGGACCCCGGCGATGCCGGCAGCGGCCTCCAGATGCCCGATGTTCGTCTTGGCCGAGCCGATCAGCAACGGATGGTCGGCGGTGCGCTCCTTGCCCAGCGCCGCCGCGGCGGCCTGCACCTCGATCGGATCCCCCAGCGACGTCCCGGTGCCGTGCGCCTCCAGGTAGTCGATGTCGCGGGGCGCGAGGCCCGCGCAGTCAAGTGCCTCGGCGATCACCCGTTGTTGGGCGACGCCGTTGGGAACCGTCAGCCCGCCCGAAGCGCCGTCCTGGTTGACCGCACTGCCCCGGATCACCGCGCGGATCTGGTCCCCGTCGCGGATCGCGTCCTCGAGGCGCTTGACCACGATCACTCCGCAGCCCTCACCGCGGACATAGCCGTCGGCTGCGGCGTCGAAGGTTTTGCAGCGCCCGTCGGCGGCCAGCATCCGGGACTGCGAGAAGGTGATCATGGTGGCCGGGCTGAGCAGTACGTTCGCGCCGCCGGCCAGCGCGAGGTCACATTCTCCAAGCCGCAGTGCCTGGCACGCCTGATGAATGGCCACCAGCGAGGAACTGCAGGCGGTGTCGACGGTGACTGCGGGCCCCTGCAAACCCATCCGGTAGCTGATCCGGCCCGCCCCGGCCGCCCCGGACGTGCCGATCGCCAGATAGGCCTCGAACTCCGGGTAGTCCAGGGCGTCGGAGACCATGCCGAGGTAGTCGTGGGTGGACAAGCCCACGAACACCCCGGTCCGGGTGCCCGCCAGCGCCGTCGGTGCGATTCCGGAATGCTCCACCGCGCGCCAGGCGGTCTCCAGCAGAAGTCGGTGCTGCGGGTCCATCCAGCCGGCCTCCCGAGCCGAAACCCCGAAGAACGGCGCGTCGAACCCGGTGACGTCCTCGACGAGGCCGGCGCGGCGGGTGACCATCTTGCCGGGTGCGGCCGGGTCGGGGTCGAAGAACTCGTCGGCGTCCCAGCGGTCCGGTGGAATCTCCGAGATCGCGTCCTGGCCGCTGCGCAGCACCTCCCAGTACTGCTCGGCGTCCTGGGCGCCGGGAAGGCGCGCCGCGTAGCCGATGATGGCGAAACGGTCCGCCTGCGGACGCTCCGTGGTTGCCATGAGACTGCACTCCCCCGCTAGGGCCGGTGAATTGTTCAGTGCGGGAGACCGCGGTGCGGCCGGGAAACCTCCGAGCGGTCAAGTCCGGCCAAGGACGGCCCATCTCCCGGCGGCAAGTATTGCACGGGGGTTGCTGGCGTAAGGTGGCAGCCGGTTAGCTGACCGCCATCTGGGGTGCGCCCGCGTCGACCCGCAGCCCCCCGTGCTGTCGGCGCGTGACCGCCGTTCAGCGAGAATCTGGAGAGACATGCTTCGTATTGGGACTATCGCGTTCAGCACCATCAATGACTGGACGCCGGCCCCCGGAGTTTTGACGTCGTGGCATCCCACTGCCGCAGCGGTGGAAACGGCCCGCCAAGCCCCGGTCAGCCCGGTGCCGGTCAGTTTCATGCAGGCCCAGCACATCCGCGGGATCTACGAACAAGACGCCGCCGGCCTGGACTACTCGCGTCAGATCATCGCCACCTGCGAGGTGCCCGGTCAGTGCGATATCGCGGCCATGACCGAAGCCATCAACAATTTCCTCCGCCGGCATGACACCTACCGGAGCTGGTTCGAATATGCCGACGACGGCCAAATCCTGCGGCACACGATCGCCGATCCCGCCGACATCGAATTAGAGGCCATCAACCACGGTCACGTGACCGCCGCGGACGCCCGTAAACACGTGCTGGAAGTGCCGACTCCGATGGAGTGGGGCTGCTTTTCCTTCGGTGTCGTGCAAAGCGACGACCACTTCGACTTCTACGCCTGCATCGACCACGTCCACGGCGACGCCGCGCTGATCGGGATCACCATGCTCGAGGCACACGGGCTGTACATGTCGTTGAAGGAGACCGGGCAGCCGCTGCCCCTTCCGGAGGCCGGCAGCTTCGACGACTTCTGTCTGCAGGAACGCGACTTCACCGCACAGCTGACACTCGATTCCCCCGATGTGCAGACCTGGATCGAGTTTGCTGACAACAACAACGGCACGATGCCGGAGTTCCCGTTACCGCTGGGAAATCCGCTGGAACCCTGCGTCGCCGAAATGTTCGGCGAGGAGATCATGGACGCTGAGCAGACCGCTCGATTCGAGGCGGCGTGCGCAGCGGCCGGAACCCGCTTCGTCGGCGGACTCTTCGCCTGTCAGGCCCAGGTCGAGCATGAGTTCACCGGTGCGGCGACCTACTACGGGCTCACCCCACGGGACACTCGCAGGACCGCCGAAAGCCTGACGACCCAGGGCTGGTTCACCGGCCTGATCCCGATCACCGTTCCGATCGCGGCGACGTCCTTCGCCGAGGCCGCATGGGCGGCCCAGCAGTCCTTCGACTCGGGGCTGCACCTGTCCAGAGTCCCGTTCTACCGGGTGCTCGAACTGGCGCCCTGGTTGGAAAAGCCCCGCCCGAACTTCCCGGTCTCGAATTTCCTGCACGGCGGTGCGGCGCCGCTGAACTCCGTCATCGCCGCAGCGCAGATGGGTTTCGCCAACAACATCGGGATGTACTCCGACGGTCGGTACTCCTATCAGCTCACCATCTACATCTTCCGGCACGACACCGGCACCTCGATGCAGCTGCTTTTCCCCGACAACCCGGTCGCCCGCAAATCGGTAGAAAGGTACATAGCCGCGATGCGGTCGGTGTGCGGGCAGGTCGCCGCGACTGGAAACTGGGGCCGAGGTGGGTAGCCGGTCAGGCCGCCGCCGATCAGGGTGATTGCGGGTAACGGGATGCGAACGCTGGACGGGGGGTCTGGCCCATGCGGCGGCTAGCCGACTTCGTCGTGCGCTGGCCCTACGTCGTCATCGGGTTCTGGCTGGCGCTGGCCGTTGCGTTGCCGCTCTCGCTGCCGAGCCTCAACGACATGGCCCAGAAGAATCCCTTGGCCATGCTGCCCGGCGACGCCCCGTCCAACGTCGCGGCGCGGGAGATGACCCAGGCTTTCCAGGAAGCCGGAACCGACAACCTGCTGCTTGTCGTGCTCAGCGACGAACGCGGACTCGATTCCACCGACGAGGCGACCTACCGGCGACTGGTGGAGGCGTTGCGCCGCGACCAACGGGACGTCGTGATGGTGCAGGACTTCGTCTCGACACCCTCACTGCGTGACTTCATGACGAGTAAGGACGATCAGGCCTGGGTGCTGCCGGTGGGTCTGTCCGGTGCCTTGGGGACTCCCGAGTCCTATGCGGCCTTCAACCGGATATCCGAGGTCGTCAAGGCCAACACCGCGGACAGCCCACTGGAAGTGCACCTGGCCGGGCCGGCGGCCACCGTCGCCGATCTCACCGTCGCCGGGCAGCGCGATCGCCTCCCGATCGAGATCGCGATCGCCGTCATGGTGCTGCTGGTGCTGCTGGTGGTGTACCGCAATCCGGTCGCCATGCTGCTGCCGTTGACCGGGATCGGGATTTCCCTGGTGATTTCCCAGGCGGCGGTCGCCGGCTTCTCCGACCTCACCGGTCTGGGGGTCTCCAACCAGGCCATCATTCTGCTCAGCGCGATCATCGCCGGCGCCGGAACGGATTACGCCGTCTTCCTGATCAGTCGCTATCACGACTACGTCCGCCGCGGCGACGGTTCCAATGACGCCGTCCGGCACGCCTTGACCTCGGTGGGCAAGGTGATCACCGCCTCAGCGGCCACCATCGGACTGACCTTCCTGGCGATCAGCTTCGCCCGGATGGGGGTCTTCTCCACCGTCGGGGTCGCCTGTGCGATCGGGGTCGGGGTCACCCTGCTGGCCGCCTTGACGCTGCTCCCGGCGCTGCTGACCGTGACCGGGCGGCGGGGTTGGATCAAACCGCGGCGGGAACTCACCGCCCGGATGTGGCGGCGCTCCGGTGCCCGCATCGTGCGGCGGCCGGGGCGCCACCTCGTCGCCAGCGCGCTGATCCTGATCCTGCTGGCCGGCTCGGCGGCATTCACCCGGTACAACTACGATGACCGCGAGGCGGTGTCCCCGTCAGCGCCGAGTTCGATCGGGTACGCGGCGCTGGAACGTCACTTCAGCCTCAACCAGTTCGTGCCCTCTTATGTGTTGATCCGGTCGCCGAGCAGTCTTCGGACCCCGCAGGCGCTGGCCGATATGGAACAGATGGCCGAACGGATCAGCCAACTTCCCGACATCGAGCGAGTCAACGGCATGACCCGGCCGTTGGGCACAGTGCCCGAGGAGTTCCGCGCCACCTATCAGGCCGGTCTGGTGGGTGACCGGCTCAGTGACGGGTCATCGGCGATCACCGACAACATGGGTGATCTCGCCAGGCTTTCCGACGGGGCCAACACCCTGGCCCTGGGTCTTGGTGACGTTCGGGGGCAGGTCGGTGAACTCGCCGCCAGTATCGGTGGGATGGTTGACGCTTTCTCGGCGCTGGAGTTCCGGTATAACGGCGACCTGCTGGTCAAAAACGTCGAGGTCGCGGCAAAGCTTGTCAACGCCATCAACGAACTCGGCAACTCGATGGGGATCACCTACAGCGCGGCGCGGGACATGCTCGGCTGGGTGGGGCCGGTGCTGGCGGCGCTGAACGGCAACGTGGTCTGCGACCTCAACCCCTCCTGCGCCGAGACTCGCGGACATTTCCAAAGCCTGGTGGACGCCCGCAACAGCGGAACAATCGCCCGGATCAATGACCTGGCCGGACAGTTGAAGGATCTGCAGGACGGCCGGTCGCTCAGTGCCACGCTGACCCAACTCCGCAACGCCCTCGCCGAGCTGACCGCGGTCATGAAGGAGATGGGTCTGGACACCCCCGAAGGAGCGCAGAGCACCCTGGGCGGTTTCCAGGATCAGGCCGACCGGGCCGCCAGCGGCAGCCGGGAAGTCGCCGCCGGGGTGGATCAGGTCGTCGATCAGATCGAGGTGATGCGCACCGGCCTCGACCAGGCGGCGGCCTTCCTGCTGTCCATGCGTGATTCCGCGGTGGGGCCGGCCATGGCGGGGTTCAACATCCCACCCGAAGTGCTGGAGTTGGACGACTTCAAAGCGGCGTCCAAGGCGTTCATCTCGCCCGACGGGCGGTCCGCGCGCTACCTGGTGTTCACCAGCCTCGACCCGTTCAGCCCCGAGGCCATGGATCAGGTCAATGTCATTTTGGACACCGCCCGGGCCGCACAGCCGAACACCAGTTTGGAGTCCGCGACCATCACCGTGGGCGGATATCCGGTGGCGCTGCGCGACACCCGGGATTACTACCGGGCTGACATCCGGTTCATTGTGATCGCCACTGTCCTTGTCGTGCTGCTGACCCTAATGGTGTTGTTGCGCTCGATCATCGCACCGCTGTATCTGGTGGGCTCGGTCATCATTTCCTACTTCGCGGCCATCGGAATCGGCGTGCTGGTGTTCGAGCACTATTTCGGTCAGCAGTTGCACTGGACGGTGCCACCACTGGCCTTCGTAGTGTTGGTCGCTGTGGGTGCCGACTACAACCTGCTCTTCGCCTCCCGCTTGCGCGACGAGTCGCCGCGCAGCACCCGCTACGGCGTCATCCGGACGCTGTCCTCGACGGGGGGTGTCATCACCGCGGCCGGGCTGATTTTCGCCGCCTCCATGTGGGGCCTGTTGTTCTCCAGCATCGGTACCGTGGTGCAGGGCGGCTTCGTCATCGGCGCCGGAATCCTGTTGGACACCTTCCTGGTGCGGACCGTCCTGGTACCGGCGATCGCTACCCTGTTGGGAAGGGCCAACTGGTGGCCGTCGCGACTGGCATGGGAGGGGCGGCAGGCGTGAAGAGATTCGTGGCGACGGTGTCAACGCTGGTCGCCGTGGCTGCCGCGGTGGGAGTGTCCGGCGGCGTCGCCGCCGCCGATGAATCCTCGGATAGCTCGTCGCCGACCCCTGAGTACACCCAGGAGGGGACGGCCACCACACTGCAAGGCACACCGCCGCGGGGATACGGGCTGGGCGGCGCCCACGTGCGGGGAATTCCCTACGACGAGTACATCCGCATGACCGGCGAGCAATGGTTTCCGGGCCTGCAGCGCCAGAAGATCGATTACCCGGCCGGCCAGGTTCAGGGCCGAACCTTCGAGCTGCTTTTCCCCGGAATCGGCGAGTGGGACAGGCAGAATGCCAACGTCGGGCTGGACGGTCCGACTATCGGAGAGTCGGTGGTCGAGGGCGCCGAGAACGTCATCCAGACGGTGCGCCGGGACGGTCCCGGCACGGTGCTCGGGCTGTCCGAGGGGGCGATGGTGGTCAACGCCGTACAAGCCCGGCTTGCCGCCGATCCCAACGCTCCGCCACCAGACCAGCTTTCCTTCGCGGTGTTCGGCGACCCGATCGGCCAGCACGCCTTCGGCGAGGGCTGGTTGCGGCGGAATTTCGCGGTGGGTGAGGTGGTCCCGTCGATGGAATTCCGGATTCCCGCGCCGGTGGAAAGTCAATACGACACTTACTCGTTTGTCTCCCCCTACGACAGCATCGCCGACTGGCCCGACCGGACGGACAACTGGATAGCGTTGGCGAACTCGATCGCCGGTCTGGCGACCGGTCACACCGCCGTGGCCTTCACCAACCCCCGTAATGTCGCGGCGCGCAACATCCGTACGACCGTCAACTCCCGGGGCGGCAAGACAACGACGTACATGATCCCCCAGCAGCATCTGCCGCTGGTAATGCCGCTGAAGTACCTGGGCGTCGACGAGGGCACGCTTAACCGGCTCGACGCCATCCTGCAGCCGATGGTCGACTCCGCCTACGTCCGCAACGACGACCCCGCCACCGCGCCCATCACCGTGGACCCCGTCAACGGCTACGACCCGGCCGAGGTGACAGCGCCGGCCACCACCGCGACCTACGGCGACGATGTCGGCACCGATCCGCTGTCTCAGATGCTGGCGCTGCTGGACAGTATCGGATCAGACAGCGGCCCCGCCGGACCGGAGAGCGCCCCCGTCGGCCCGCCGCTGGCGGCGGAGGCGCCGGGCTGAGAATGGCGACCTCACAGCCCCAGCACCCCGGCCGTCACCAGCACGGTGCCCAGCGCGGCCAGCACCCCTGCCACCCCGCGCCTGGGCAGGCTGCGGATCCAGGTGTGAAACCTGGTCATCGCCGTCCTGGTGCGATCGGGGGCCACCAGGTAGGCCAGCAGCGGGATCTCGACCAGTGCGAAGGCCACCACGTTGAACAGCAGGAGGGCCGAGAATTGGGTGGCCGGCGTGATCCCGGCCGCCGCGATGACCGCCAGCGCCGCCAGGTAGTCGACGGAGGGCAGCGCAATGCCCAGGCCGGCGCCGCCGGCCACCCACAGCGACTGCCCGCCGAGCAGGCGGGTCAGCCATACCGGCGGGGTGCGGGTGCGGGCCTTGGTGGTCGCCACGACCGCTGCGGCCAGCAGTGCCAGCGACCCGATGGCGATCTGAACTTTGGGCAGGGTGAAATGCGTGGACTGCGGCAGCCGGGAGCCAAGCGCGAACAGCACCACCGCACCGACCGACAGGCCCATCAGGAAGCCGCCGGCCAGGAACGCGGCCAACTGTAGGACGGGCCGAGGGCGATTCAACATCACCACGGCCATCCCGATGCGGAACGGCTCCAGGCTGACCGCCAGGGCCATCACCAGCAGGGTGATCCACATCGGAGCTGTCAGCTACGCATCCAGCCGGACGAACCGCCCCTGCCGGTGCTGCTGCACACAGGCCGACCGGCGGATCTTGCCACTGGTGGTGGTCGGGATCGACCCGGGTTCCACCAGAACGATATCGGCCACCTGCAGGCCGTGGGCCCGCGAAATCGCTGCAATCACATCATTTTTCACCGTGGCGAGGCTGGCGGTATCCGCCCCGTTCTTCAATTCCACGATGGCGACCAGCTTTTCGGTCTGCTCCTCGGAGTCGCTGTTGTCCTCGGAGATGGCGATAGCGGCCACCCGGCCCCGGGTGATTTTCTGCACCGTCGCCTCGATGTCCTCGGAGTAGTGGTTGCGGCCACGCACGATCAGCATGTCCTTGATCCGCCCGACGATGAAAAGCTCGCCCTCTGAGACGAATCCGCGGTCCCCGGTGCGTAGCCAACTCTTCGGGGGAACATCAGCCGGCCCGTCCACCAGGGTTGCACCGAAAGCCGATCCCGTCTGCTCCGGCTTGCGCCAGTACCCGGCCGACACATTTTCGCCGTGGGTCCAGATCTCTCCGATCGTGCCATCCGGGCACGGCTGGTGGGTGTCCGGGTCGGCGATCAACACCAGCGGCGACGTGGGGACCCCGTAGCGCAGTAGCGGTGTGCCACCGGGCTTGCGGACCGCGTTACCGAGAGTCAGTTCGTCGGCGTCGAATTCGACTGCTGCCGGCGCCCGGCCGCGGCTTCCGCTGGCAACGTAGACGGTTGCCTCGGCCAGGCCGTAGGACGGCCTGACCATCTCGGGCCGGAATCCCTTCGGTCCGAAGCGTTCATTGAAACGGACCAAGGTCGTCGGGTGGATGCGCTCAGCGCCGTTGATGATGCCAATCAGGTCGCTGAGATCGAGTTCCTCCAGTTCGGCGTCGCTGATGCGTCGCGCGGTGAGGTCGAACGCGAAGTTGGGCGCCGCCGAGAATGCCTGCCCATTGCGCGACATCGCGTGCATCCACCGCGCCGGGCGGGCCAGGAAACCCAGCGGGCTCATCAGGTCGGCGCCGCAGCCGTCGAGGATCGGCGCCGCGATGCCCAGCATCAGGCCCATATCGTGGTAGAACGGCAGCCAAGACACCAGCTTGCCCCCCTGCGGCAGCGCACCTCCGAAGGCCGACATGTAGTCCGCCATCAACTGCTCGAAATTGGCGGTCAGATTCCGATGCGAGATCATCACCCCGGCCGGAAGTCTGGTCGAACCCGAGGTGTACTGCAGATAGGCGATGTCGGGGCCGTCAGGGATCTCCGGGCCGATGGTGGGTTCGGCGTCCAGATCCATGGTGTCGACGGCGATCACGGCGATCACCGCCGCCCCGTCGTCGACGTACTGGGCGGCGATGTCGAGGACCCCACTGGTGGTCAGCACCACCGACGGCGACGTATCGGTCACCACGGCACCGAGTCGCTCGTCATGTGAGCCGGGCACCGGCACGGCCAGGGGTACCGCGATGAAGCCGGCCTGCATGGCGCCCAGGAATGCCACGATGAAGTCCAAGCCCTGCGGCGCCACGATCAGCGCCCGATCGCCCGGTACGCCGTTGCGGCCGACCTCTGCGGCAACGTTGAGGGTGCGCCGATACAGTTGCGACCAGGTGAGGCTTGCGGCCACGCCGTCCCAGTCCCGGTCGAAGTCGGTGAACGTGAAAGCCAGGTCATCGGGGGTGCGCGCAGCACGCTCACGTAGCACGGACAGGATCGAGACTTCCACCACCCCGATAGGCTACTCAACGGCGGCAGGTCCGAGCAGGCAGGTGATCCGCGGTGGCGCGCGGTCGGGTGAGAACGTCGCATCGGACATGGGAAGATAGCCGCCTATGGGCAACACCGAGTTGACCCCCGCCTCGCTGCGAGAGGCGTTCAGTCATTTCCCGTCCGGGGTGATCGCCGTCGCCGCCGAAACCGCCGGCGTCCGGGTCGGTCTGGCGGCGAGCACATTCGTTCCGGTGTCGTTGGATCCGCCCCTGGTGTCGTTCTGCGTTCAGAACACGTCGCGGACCTGGCCCCGACTGGCGGCGTTGCCGGCGCTGGGGATCAGCGTGCTCGCCGACGGGCACCAGGATGCGGTGCGCACCCTGTCGGCCAAGGACGGGGACCGGTTCGCCGGTTTGGAGACGGTGTCGACCGGCGCCGGCGCGGTCTTTGTCAACGGCACCAGCGTGTGGCTGGAGAGTTCAATCGAACAGGAAGTGCCCGCCGGTGATCACACCATCGTGATCATGCGGGTGCTGGACATCACCGTCCACGCAGATGTGCCGCCGATGGTGTTCCACCGCAGTGGGTTTCGCGGTCTCGCCTGAGCAGGGCCGGGCGCGGCTCAGGAGTTGCGGCGGAACAGCTTGTTGCCCAGCCAGACGACGGGATCGTACTTGCGGTCAGCGACGCGTTCCTTCATCGGGATCAGGGCGTTGTCGGTGATCTTGATGTGCTCGG
>CAYXBN010000069.1:0-10042 GCA_964463215.1 uncultured Mycobacterium sp.
TCCCCGCCGCCGGGATCCCACGCCACCAACTCATCGAACATACGTTCACACTAGAACGACACTCCGACACGATGGCGCCCCAGGCGTTTAAGCCAGCCCGATCTCCCGGGCGATGAGCATCAACTGCACCTCGGTGGTGCCCTCGCCGATCTCGAGGATCTTGCTGTCCCGGTAGTGCCGCGCCACGGTGTACTCGTTCATGAACCCGTAGCCGCCGTGGATCTGGGTGGCGTCCCGGGCGTTGTCCATGGCCGCCTCGCTGGCCACGAGTTTGGCGATCGCGGCCTGCTTCTTGAACGGCTTTCCGGCGAGCATCAACGCGGCCGCGTCGTAGTAGGCGGTGCGGGCGGCGTGCGCACGGGCCTCCATGCGGGCGATCTTGAACTCGATGGCCTGATACCGCCCGATCGCTTGACCGAACGCCGTCCGCTCCCCCGCGTACTTCACACATTCGTCGACGCAACCCTGGGCGGCGCCGACGGCTAGGGCGGCAATGGCGATGCGGCCCTCGTCGAGGATCTGCAGGAAGTTGGCGTAGCCCCGGCCCCGCTCGCCGAGCAGGTTCTCCTGCGGCACCCGCACGTCGGTGAAGGACAACGGGTGGGTGTCGGAGGCGTTCCAGCCGACTTTGTCGTAGGCAGGTTCGGCGACGAACCCTTCGGCCGGAACCGGAATCAGGATGGCCGAGATCTCTCGGCGATCGCCGACCGTACCGGTGACCGCGGTGACGGTGACGAGCCTGGTGATGTCGGTGCCGGAGTTGGTGATGAACTGCTTGGAGCCGTTGATGACCCAGTGCCCGTCCTCCAGACGAGCGGTGGTTTTGGTGGCACCGGCGTCGGTTCCCCCGCCGGCCTCGGTCAGACCGAAGGCGCCCAACGCAGAACCACTGGTCAGCATCGGCAGCCATTCCTGCTTCTGGGCCTCGGTGCCGAACCGGTAGACCGGCATCGCCCCGAGGGACACCCCGCCCTCCAGGGTGATGGCGACGCTCTGATCGACCTTGCCGAGTTCCTCCAGGGCCAGGCACAGCGCGAAGTAGTCTCCGCCCATCCCGCCGTACTCCTCGGGGAACGGCAGGCCGAACAATCCCATCTCAGCCATTCCCGCCACCACCTCGTAGGGGAAGGTGTGATCGGCATCGTGACGTGCGGAGACCGGCGCAACGACTTCGCGGGCGAAGTCGCGGACGGTCTTGGCGAGTTGTTGATACTCGTCGGGAAGGGTTGCGGTGGAGAGAAATTCAGTCATGTTTACCTTCCGTTCCGGCAGCCACGCGGGCCAGCGGCTGACCCACTTTCACCTGATCCCCGACAGCGACCAGCACCTCGACGACGCCATCGAGTGGTGACCGCAGGGAATGCTCCATCTTCATCGCCTCCACGACGGCGACGACAGCGCCGGACTCCACCGTCGCGCCGTCTTCGACGCCGACGGCGACCACGGATCCCGGCATCGGGCTGAGGATTTCGGCCGCCCCGAGGCGTTCCTCGTCCGGCCGCGCCGGAGCCTCGCGCACCTCCTCGAGCATCACCGTGCCGAGTTCACCGGCGAGCCAGATCTGGTGGTCGCCCTCGGCAACGGTGAAGGCGCAGCGAATTCCGTCCAGCGTCAACGTCAGCCGATCGGAGACCAACGAGGCACTGAGGGATCGCCGCTTACCGCCCTCGATCCAGACCTGCGCCCGGTGCGGGGTGCCGATGATGTGCACGTGTTCGGTGCGATCCCCACCGCGCAGCCGGACGGTCCACCCGGCGTGCTCGCCGACCCGCCAGCCAGACGGCATGTCCCACAGATCCTTTGGCGCTTCCGGCCAACACCGCAGCCAGCGGCAGACCGCGGCGGCGATGAACGCCTCGTCATCGACGTCCGGGGGGATGTAGTGCAGACGTTCGAGCAGGCCGGTGTCGAGGCGGCCGGCGGCGACATCGTCATCGGACAGTACGAACCGCAGGAAGTCGACGTTGGTGCCCACACCCAGTACCGCCGTCTGCGCCAGCGCGTGATCCAGTCCGCGCAGCGCGGCGGCACGGTCCCCGGCATGGACGATGACTTTGGACAGCATCGGGTCGTAATCGCTGCCGACGGTCATCCCGGCGCGAATACCCGAGTCCACTCGCACCCCCGGGCCGGACGGCTCGACGACCCCCCATACCGGCCCGCCGGTCGGCAGGAATCCGGCCGCCGGATCCTCGGCGTACACCCGGGCCTCGATGGCGTGCCCGCGCAGAGCGACGTCGTCCTGTCCGGCGCTCAGCCGCTCGCCGGCGGCGATGCGGACCTGCCACTCCACCAGATCCCAGCCGGTGATCATTTCGGTGACGGGATGCTCCACCTGCAGTCGGGTGTTCATCTCCATGAAGAAGAACTCGTCAGGTTGGTCGGCGGAGACGATGAACTCGACCGTTCCGGCACCCACGTAGTCGACGCTGCGGGCGGTATCGCAGGCCGCCGCCCCGATGCGCGATCGGGTTGCGGCATCCAGCAGTGCCGACGGCGCCTCCTCGATGACCTTCTGGTGTCGACGTTGCAGACTGCACTCGCGTTCCCCGAGATGCAGCACGTTCCCGTGGCCGTCGGCGAGCACCTGGACCTCGATGTGCCTGGGGCGCAACACGAATCGCTCAAAGAACAGCGTGTCGTCGCCGAACGCGGCGGCGGCCTCCCGGCGGGCCGATTCCAGCGCGCCCGGCAGATCCGCGGGATCGTCGACCCGGCGCATCCCCTTTCCACCGCCGCCGGCGGAGGGTTTGACCAGGACCGGAAAACCGATACCGGGGGCCGCGGCGATCAGATCAGCGTCGGACAGGCCGGGTTCGGCGATGCCGGGCACGACCGGGACGCCGAACGCCGACACCGCGGCCTTGGCGGCGATCTTGTCACCCATGGTGGCGATGGCCGGCGCGGGCGGACCGATGAACACAAGTCCGGCCTGCTGCAGTGCCGCCGCGAAAGCTGCATTCTCCGAGAGGAACCCATACCCGGGGTGGACCGCCTGGGCTCCGGTGCTCAGTGCCGCGGCGACGACGGCGTCAATGTCAAGATAGCTCTGCCGGGCCGGTGGCGGCCCTATCCGAACGGCGACATCGGCCTGGACGACGTGGGGCGCACCGGCGTCGGCGTCGCTGTAGACCGCCACCGACCGGATCCCCATGGCTTTGAGAGTCCGGATGACGCGGACGGCGATCTCCCCGCGGTTGGCCACGAGAACGGTGTCGAAGATTGTCATGGTCACATCCGAAAGACGCCGTAGGAGACGGGTTCGACGGGAGCGTTGGCGGTCACCGAAAGCGCCAGCCCCAGAACAGTTCTGGTATCGGCCGGATCAATCACGCCGTCGTCCCACAGTCGCGCGGTGGAATAGTAGGGGTTGCCCTGTTCCTCGTACTGGGCACGGATGGGCGCCTTGAACACCTCTGTCTCCTCAGGTGTCATCTCACCACCGACGGTAGCCAGAACGGCCGCGGCCTGCTCCCCGCCCATCACCGAAATCCGGGCGTTGGGCCACATCCACAGGAACCGCGGCGAGTAAGCCCGCCCGCACATCGAGTAGTTCCCCGCGCCGTAGGACCCGCCAATCACGACGGTGAGTTTGGGTACCCGGGCGCAGGCCACTGCGGTAACCATTTTGGCGCCGTGCTTGGCGATTCCGCCGGCTTCGTAGTCGCGGCCGACCATGAAACCGGTGATGTTCTGCAGGAAGACCAACGGGATGGTGCGCTTGTCGCACAGTTGAATGAAATGTGCTCCCTTCAGAGCGGATTCGGCGAACAGCACACCGTTGTTGGCCACGATCCCGACCGGGTGGCCGTGGATCCGGGCAAAGCCGGTGACCAGCGTCGCGCCGTATTCGGCTTTGAATTCGCCGAACTCTCCGCCGTCGACGATCCGGGTGATCACCTCGCGCACGTCGTAGGGCACCCGTGCGTCGACCGGGACGACGTCGTAGAGCTCGTTCTGGTCGGCGATCGGGTCCACCGGCGGCGCGATGTCCCAGGGCGGTTCGGGTCGCGGGCCCAGGGTGGCGACGATGTCGCGGACGATCCGCAGCGCATCGCGGTCGTCGCGGGCGAGGTGGTCGACGACGCCGGAGGTCTTGGCGTGCAGATCCCCGCCGCCGAGCTCCTCGGCGGTCACGACCTCCCCGGTGGCCGCTTTCACCAGCGGCGGGCCGCCCAGGAAGATGGTGCCCTGATTGCGCACGATGACGGTCTCGTCGCTCATGGCCGGCACATAGGCGCCACCAGCGGTGCACGACCCGAGCACCGCGGCGATCTGCGGAATGCCCGCGGCGCTCATCGTCGCCTGGTTGAAGAAGATGCGGCCGAAGTGGTCGCGGTCGGGGAAGACCTCGTCCTGACGCGGCAGGAAGGCCCCGCCGGAGTCGACGAGGTAGATGCACGGCAGCCGGTTTTGAGCCGCAATCTCCTGTGCGCGAAGGTGTTTCTTCACCGTGACCGGGTAGTAGGTGCCGCCCTTCACCGTCGCGTCGTTGGCGACGATCATGCATTCCCGGCCGGACACCCGTCCGATCCCGGTGATGATGCCCGCGGCCGGGCAGTCGTCGTCGTACATCCCGTCGGCAGCCAACGGGGCGATCTCCAGCATCGGGCTGCCCGGGTCCAGCAGTCCGTCGACCCGGTCCCGGGGCAGCAACTTGCCGCGCGAGACGTGGCGTTCGCGGGCACGTTCCGGGCCGCCGAGTGCCGCGGCGGCGAGTTTGTCGCGCAGTTGCTCAACGAGTTGCCGATGAGCCTCGCGGTGGGACGATGCCATCCAGATCTTCCGTGTTAATGACGACTAACTGATACGATGTTAATGGAGATTAACCCATGACGACAACCACGCTGCGCACCAGGCAGAAGTCCGATCGCCGCTCGCAATTACTGGCAGCGGCCGAAGAACTGTTCGCCGACCGCGGGTTCCTGGCGGTGCGACTGGAGGACATCGGTGCCGCGGCGGGAGTCAGCGGTCCGGCCATCTACCGGCACTTCCCCAACAAAGAGGCGCTGCTGGTGGAATTGCTTGTCGGGATCAGCACGCGTCTGCTGGCTGGCGGACAGGACGTGGTCGCCGAGGCCGAGGACCCCGAATCGGCCCTGGCCGACCTGATCGAGTTCCACCTGGACTTCGCCCTCGCCGAACCCGGCCTGATCCGGATCCAGGACCGGGATCTGGCCAACCTGCCCGCGGCGGCGCAACGACAGGTTCGTCGGGCCCAGCGCCGCTACGTCGAGACGTGGGTGGGGGTGCTGCGCGGGGTCCATCCCGACCTCACCGAGGAGCGCGCTCGCCTGATGGCGCACGCAGCGTTCGGCCTGCTGAACTCCACACCCCACAGTGTGCGACCGGCCTCGCCGGGCGAATCGCGGTCGGCGTTGCGCGCCATGACGGCGGCCGCGTTGTCGGCCCACTGCCCCTGAGGCCGCAGGATCACAACGCTGGATAAGAACATCGAAAGTAGTTGCCCGGGCAGCGGCGGCGATCCGTAACAAGCCGGTAACCTGCAGGCGTGATTCGGGCATGAGCGATCCTCGCGGTCCGGGATGGTCGGACCCCGCGTACGGCACCGGCGGGTACCCGTCCGGGACCGATCCCGCCTACTCGGGCTACTGGGGTCCGCCCAGCTACCCCGGCTATGGCGCGCCCCCGACGCAGCCCACCCAACAACTTCCGCCCTACTGGCAGACCGGCGCGGGCTACCCCGCGGTACCGCCCCCGCCGCCGGAACCACCCAAGAAGCCGGCGCGGTGGCTGTGGGCCGCGGCCGCCGCAGCCGTGCTGTTGGTGACCGGCCTGGTGCTCGCACTGGTGATCGTCAGCAGTTCCTCGCGGGATGCCACGGTGGTGGCACCGCCGTCGACAACGACCAAAGCCGCACCGCAACCGGCCACCACCTCCCCGCCGCGGACCAGTGCGCCGAACCGGACGGCGACTGCCATGCCGGCGCCGCTGCCCATCCCGACCCAGATCCCGACCCAGGTCCCCCAATTCCCCGAAACGACTGAGCTACCCGGGTTTCCGACGACGGACGGCCCGCCGCCGACCGGAACCGAGACCGTCCTCTACACCGTCAACGGGGAGGGCCGGGCGATCAACATCACCTACGTCGACAGCGGCGGGATCATGCAGACCGAGTTCAACGTCGCCCTTCCGTGGAGCAAAGAGGTGAATCTGGCCGCTCCGGCGAAAACGTCGGCCAGTGTGGCCGTGGTCAACATCGGCCGAGATGTGACCTGCACCGTGTCCGTCAACGGGGCCCAGATTCGTCAGCGCACCGGCCAGGGTCTGACCATCTGCACCGGCGCCGCCTGAGTTAGCCGGTGCGCACCGACGGCCCGCGCACCAGCAGCATGCCGGCCAGTCCGAGGGCCAACACCAGGCAGATCCCGCCCAGACCGGCGCGGTCGGAACCGAAGAAGTCGACGAACACGAAGAACAGCCAGGGCGCCAACGGGGCGACGGCGCGGCCGGTCATGGTGTAGAGGCCGAAGGCCACGCCCTCCTTGCCCTCGCCGGTCATCCGCAGCAGCAGGGCGCGGGCCGCCGACTGGGTGGGGCCGACGAACAGCGCCAGAGCCAGGCCGCACGCCCAGAACGCCCGAGGTCCGGACACCGCCATCAGGGTCAGGCTGATCAGGATCAGCGCGGTCAGCGAGGTGACGATCACCGGCTTGGCGCCGAACCGGTCATCGAGCCGGCCACCCAGCACCGCACCGAGGGCGGCCACCGTCGAGGCGATCACCCCGAAGATCAGGACGTCGGCCGGGGAGATGCCGTAGACGCTGACTCCGAGCACGGCGGCGAAGGCGAAGATCCCCGCCAGGCCGTCCCGGAACACCGCACTGACCACCAGGTAGTAGACAAAGTTGCGGTCGCGGCGCCACTCGCCGCGCAGGTCCCCCCACAGCCGGCGGTAGGCGCCGAGCACTCCCCCGCCGGTCACCGCACGGTCGTCGGGCGCGCCGGCCAACGTGTGCGCGGTGGACAGCAGGGGCAGGCTGAGCACCGCCAGCCAGCAGGCCGCCATCAGCATCGCCGCGCGGACATTCCAGCCGTCCTCGACCGGCACCCGCAGCAGGCCGCGGGTCGGTCCGTCACCCATGATGAAGCCGACGTAGATCAGCAGCAGCAGCAGAACGCTGCCGGTGAACCCAGCCGCCCACCCGAGCCCGGAGATCCGCCCCGCGGTCTGCGGGGTGGACACCTGCCGCAACATCGCGTTGTAGGGCACGCTGGCCAGGTCCCCGCATGCCGCGGTCAGCGCCAGCAGTGCCAGACCGGCGGCCAGGTAGCTCGGGTCGGCCCGGATGAAGGCCATCGAAGCGGTGGAGGCCACCGCCAACACCGTCAACACCGTCAGCGCCAACCGGCGGCGGTGCGGGACCTGCACCAGGACGCCGACCAACGGGGCGAGCAGGGCCACGGCCACCCCGGAGATCGTCAGCGCCCGGCCCAGCCAACTCGCCGGTGAGGTATCGCTCTGCAGGCCCACACCCACGGTGCCGGTGAGGTAGACCGAGAACACGAAGGTCGCCACGATGGCGTTCATCCCGGTGGACCCGCAGTCCCACAGCGCCCAGGCGGTGACCTTGGACTTGGGTACCCGGGCCGGCGCTGCGGCCGGCGACGGGATACCGGTCATGCGCGCAACCCTATATTCCGGCACCCTACGATTGGCCGCATGCCACTCCCTCTACCCTCCGCCGACAGTCGAGCTGTCGTCACCGGCGCCTCCCAGGGCATCGGTGAAGCGCTGGCAGGCGAACTCGCTGCCCGAGGTCATCACCTGATCGTCACCGCTCGCCGCCGCGAGGTGCTCGACGGTCTGGCCACCCGGCTGCGGGAGCGGTACGGGGTGACGGTGGAGGTGCGGGCGGTCGACCTGGCCGACCCGTTTCAGCGTGGCGAACTGGCCGATGAACTGGCCGGCCGGGACATCTCGATCCTGTGCGCCAATGCGGGTACCGCGACGTTCGGTCCGGTTGCCAAACTGGATCCGGCAGCTGAGAAGGCGCAGGTGCAGTTGAATGTGCTCGGTGTGCACGACCTGGTGCTGGCCGTGCTGCCGGGGATGATCGCCAAGGGTGCCGGCGGGATCCTGATCTCGGGGTCCGCCGCGGGGAACTCGCCGATTCCCAACAATGCCACCTACGCCGCGACCAAGGCCTTCGCCAATACCTTCAGCGAGTCGCTGCGGGGCGAGTTGCATGACACCGGCGTGCACGTCACCCTGCTGGCACCCGGTCCGGTGCGTGCGGAGATGCCCGATCCCCAGGACGCCTCGCTGGTGGACAAGCTGATCCCGGATTTCCTGTGGATCTCCGTCGAGCACACCGCCCAGCTATCCCTGGATGCGTTGGAGCGCAACAAGATGCGGGTGGTTCCCGGCCTGACCTCCAAGGCGATGTCGGTGGCCAGCGGCTACGCGCCGCGGGCGATCGTCACACCGATCGTCGGTCTGGTGTACAAGAAGCTCGGCGGGGACTAAACCGAAACCCGTTGTCCGTGCAGGTTTTTGGCGGTCGGTGAAGTCGGCACGGACTGCGGATCCGGATACGTGCCCAGCACGCGGTCGGCGGTTCCCGGGGTGCTGACACCGAACCAGTAGTGCTCATTCCTGAAGTGGTGCAACCGGTGGTTGCGCCAGATCATCCGATAGAGCGCGGTTTTGGCCTTGTAGTCGGTGTGCACCAGGTAGTGCGTCCACTCATAGACCAGGCCGATCTTGAACAGCACCACCAGGAACGTCAGGCCCAGACCGGTGCGCGGGATGAGGACGAACGCGACGATCAGCGCTGAGGCGAGCGCGCCGAACAGCGACTGCAACGGTATGAAGATCAGTGTCACGATCCGCGGGTCGACGTGATGTTCGCGATGTTTGCGGGCCAGCAGCGGGTCGAGGGTAAATCCGCCGATCCGGCGCGGTTTCCAGTGCAGGACGACAACGTGAATGATCCACTCGAAGAACGGGAAGAGGGCCAGGACGACGAAGGGCAACACCGCGTCGCTCCACTGCCAGTCTCCGACCGCCACCCGGGCGATGACGGCGCTCAGCAGGGCGCCGGCGAGCAGCCACGGGGTCGGGTGGCGCAGGAATTCGCGGGCGGCGTCGGCCAGGGTGATTCCCCGGGTGCGTCGGGTGTCGGTCATCGTGACTCCTCCATGGCGGTCAGCGCTGCCATCAGCGCGGCGGTGGCGGGTTCGAGCAGTCGGCGCGCCGCGGCCTCGGCGGCGGCCGGATCGGCGGCGGCGATCGCGGCGGCGAGATCGCGGTAGGACTGACTGTGTCCCACTTCTGCGGCCATCATGATGGCCAGTGCGGGTAGCGCGGGTTCGTAGGCGGCCCGCAGGGTGTTGAACATCAGCCGAAAGACGATGGAGTCCGCGCCATCGACGATGTGATCCCAGAACTCCAGCGCGTACCGCTGCTGGGCGGTCGGGTCGGCGTCATTCTCCAGCGCCTCGATGGTGGCGGTGAGCCGGTCGATCAGACCCGGCGACCGCCGCTGGGCCGCCAGTTCGGCCACCTTCGGACCGTTGTGCAGTCGAGCCTCCAGGATGCTGCGCACCACGGCGAGGTCGAGTTCGTCGTCGCGCACCAACAACCGGGGCAGCAGGTCCAGGCCGGCGTGACGGCGGAAGTCGCGGACCGTGGTGGCGTCGCCCTGGCGAACCTCGACCAGTCCCGCGGCGGCGACCCGCTTGAGCGCCTCGCGCACGGCCGGCCGCGACACCCCGAGCACCTCGGCCAGGCGCCGTTCGCTGGGCAGCGACTCGCCGGGTTGCATCTCCCCGCTGAGCACCTCGGCGAGGATCTGCTCGAAGACATCCTCGGGCACGGACCGTCGGCTGATCGGCTGCAGTGCCACCCTGGCAGCATGACCCATGCGGCGGCCAGAGGTCAAGTGGTCAGACCAGTGTCACCGTCTGCGGCGACGTCCGGTTCCGAAGATGCTGCGGGTGATCTCCCGGCCGATCACCGTGCCGGCCGAACGCATGGCGCTCTTGAAGGCCGGGTTGTCCATCATCTGCTCGAGCA
>CAYXBN010000069.1:10142-14644 GCA_964463215.1 uncultured Mycobacterium sp.
GGCGTGCTGGATCCGCGAACCGAGTTGGGACAGAACGGCATTGGGCACATCGGTGGGCAACTGGGTGCAGAAGAACACGCCCACACCCTTGGAGCGGATGAGTTTCACCGTCTGCTCGACCTGCTCCAGGAAGGCCTTGGAGGCGTCCTTGAACAGCAGGTGGGCCTCGTCGAAGAAGAACACCAACTTGGGCTTGTCGACGTCGCCGACTTCGGGGAGTTCGTTGAACAGTTCGGCCAGCACCCACATCAGGAACGTGGAGAACATCGCCGGACGGGCGGCCTGATCGCCCACCTCGAACAGGGTGATGATGCCGCGTCCCTGGTCGTCGATGCGCAGCAGATCGGCGGTCTGCAGTTCCGGTTCCCCGAAGAAGGTGTCCCCGCCGTCGGCCTCGAGGTTGACCAGTGCCCGCAGGATCACCCCGGCGGTCTGCGGGGACACCGCGCCGAGGGTCTTCAACTGGGCCTTGCCCTCGTCAGTGGTGGTCAGGAAGGTGATCACCGAACGAAGGTCTTTCAGATCGAGCAGGGGTAGGCCCTGCTGGTCGGCGTAGTGGAAGATCAGCCCGAGGGTCGACTCCTGATTCTGGTTGAGCCCCAGGACTTTTGACAACAGGATCGGGCCGAAGGCGGAGATCGTCGCGCGCACCGGAACGCCAATGCCGCCGGTGCCCAGGGACAGGAACTCCACCGGGAAGGGGGTGCCGACCCACTGGTCGCCGGTGTCGCGGGCCCGTTCGGCGATCTTGTCGCCCGCCTCCCCCGGCCGGGACAGTCCGGACAGGTCGCCTTTGAAGTCGGCCATCACCACCGCCACCCCGGCGGCGGACAACTGCTCGGCGATCACCTGCAGGGTCTTGGTCTTTCCGGTGCCGGTAGCCCCGGCGACCAGGCCGTGCCGGTTCATCGTTGCCAGCGGGATGCGGATCTGCGCCGTCGGGTCCGCAGCGCCGCCGACCATCACCGAGCCCAGTTCGAGTGCCTGACCTGAGGTGGCATAACCGGCGGCGATCTGCTGGGCAGGAGTCGCGGTCGCGTCGGCCATGACGGCCCCTTTCGTGTGTGCTCGGTCTGCGTTTTCGGCCGCCCCGACACTACTTGGTCGGCTGGGCCTACTGTTTATCGCTGTGCGCGACGAATTGGTGTGGATCGACTGCGAGATGACCGGGCTTGACCTGCGCTCGGACCGGCTCATCGAGATCGCGGCACTGGTCACCGACGCCGACCTCAACGTCCTCGGCGAGGGCATCGACGTGGTCATTCACGCCGACGACGAGGCGCTGGACAACATGGTGGAAGTCGTCGCACGGATGCATGCCAATTCGGGGCTCACCGAGGAGGTGCGGGCCTCCACCGTCGACCTGGCCGCCGCCGAGCAGATGGTGATGGACTACATCCGCACTCACGTCAGGGCGGCCAAAACCGCTCCGTTGGCCGGGAATTCGATCGCCACCGACCGGGGTTTCATCGCCCGGGACATGCCCGCCCTGGACAACTACCTGCATTACCGGATGATCGACGTCAGCTCGATCAAGGAACTGTGCCGGCGGTGGTATCCGCGGATTTACTATGGCCAACCGGAGAAGGGACTGGCCCACCGGGCACTGGCCGATATCGAGGAGTCCATTCGTGAGTTGCGGTACTACCGGCAGACCGCATTCGTCGCACCGCCGGGACCCTCGACCAGCGAAATAGCTGAGGCGGTGGCGGTGTTGAAAGCTGGTGGCGATGCCGAGGTGGCCGGCGATTCGGCCACGGAGACCGATAGCGGCTAATATCACTGAGGCTGCGCCGTGCGGTCATGGTGGCTGTAGTTCAGTTGGTAGAGCACCAGGTTGTGATCCTGGCTGTCGCGGGTTCGAGTCCCGTCAGCCACCCCGATGCAGGAAACCGCTTCTGAGGAGTTCAGGAGCGGTTTTCTGGTTTGCTGGCGGAGCGGAAAAGCGCTCCATACGTTATTCCATACGTTATTCCATACGTTATCCGCCGCAGCGTCCTTTGCAGCGCCCCGCCTTGATACGGCGTCGGCGTAGCGGCCGGCAAAGTACCCGTTGACCAGCAGTCAGGGTTTCCGGTCGCAGCGGCGGTTACCACTTCCGATGCCGCGGCTACTGCCGCCGCAGCTCCTCCAACGCCTCCGCGTCGACATCGATCCGCACGTCGGCCACCGGGGCCAGCGCCGCGCGAGCCTCGCCCAGGTCGGTGAAGTTGGTGCTCTGCCCCATCAGGTGCGGGGCCGCGTCGAGGCGCACCAGACCCGTCTTCTCCCAGTGCCGCGCCAACCGGTTCTGGGCCTGACGGAGCTCCCGCTTCGGCAGGTGCTGCCCGCCGGGTGGTGACGGATATGCCAAGACGATGACATCCCCGCAGTACGTCATCGCGTGGATCACTTCCGCGACCGCCCACGCGCCGAGGTCGTGACCGCGCACCGCCGGGTGGATGTGCGCTTGGTCGAGGATCAGCAGCCCGGAGGGCCAGGCTTCGAACTGCTCCTGCAACCCTTCGACGATGTCCTCGCCGTCGAAGAGCGGCATGAATTCGGCGGTGTCACCACTGATCGCGTCCAGTAGATCGGGGAGGTCCGGATCCAACCGCGCAGTGAGGAACGTGACTGTTCCGACGGTGAGGGGCTCGGCGTCCCCATCATTGTCGTCGCGCAGGGTCACCGCAGCGACCCAGGACAAAGCGCCGGTGGCGGGGAATTCGCCGCCCTCCGGCGGGACGCCGCGGTAGTTGGTGACGTAGGGGCCGGACAGGGTCGGCATCAGCCCATCCTGCACGCCGGATGGGCAGGATTGAGGGATTCGGGCTACCACACAAGCGTCGTGTACCGAATCATTTGCAGTGCAACGCTTTCGGAATTATCTGGCCCCACCAATCAAGCCGGCTAGGTCGTGGTCACCCACGGTGCCGTCGACGTGGTTGATGCGCCGCCAGGCGCCCCCGTGGTGCTCAACGGCAGCGCTGGGCCAGGGGACGGGGTCAGCCATCATCGCGCCACTCGATCCGACGCAGCACCGCCGCGGTGAACGGCTCGCCGACCAGGCGCGGCGGGACCCCGCCCTTCATGAGACGCCACTCCCCGCCTGGACCGGCCTGGCGTGCGGCTTCGGCCGGGTCCTGATACCGGCCGTGGTACCAGCCGAGGCCGTGCAGTCCCTGGACCTCGACGAGGTCGAGCTCGGCGTCGGTGAAGCCGCTCTCGTAGCCGTCCACCAGCAGCGGCATCTGCGGATCCAGCTGCTGTAGTGCCTGAATCAGCTCCCCGACGGTGCGGACCGGGCCCATCGGACCCTCATCAGCCATGCAGCCAGTGTGCCCGCGTCACCCGAGCGGTTTCCGACGACGCAGATCGCAGCGTCGTCACCGCCTGCTGAGGGGCCCGATTGGCCCCTCCGGGCGCCGGGCGTCGGGCCACGACCGACCGGCGGCGTCCCGACGCGCCGCGGCCGGCGGTTTCTCGGCCCCGCGGCCGCCGGTGGAGTAGTCTCTGGAATAGAGAACGAGTTGGTCATCAATTAGTTTGCTGGATAGTCTCTTGGAGATTTGCCGCTGTGTCTAAGTTCCGGTAGCCGAAGCAGGCGCCGTCACCGAGGAAATCCCCACCTGCATCGCCCCAACCGCGTTGCCGCGCAATCGTTCCCGGCTTGCGCTCCTCCTATCCACCTGCGCGACAACCACTTCAGACTTTCCCGCTCACTCCTGGACGGGAGATACCACAGTCGCGGGTGGGCAGCCGACTGACGTTGTCACGCCGGCTCAGCTGCGCCGCAACGTCAGTCGGCTCCGCCCACGTCGCGGCGGGTGAACGAGCGGTCCCGACGTGGACGGCGACTCTCAGCGTGGTCGAGGGACATTCGCGGTCGTCACACCCAGCTCAGAATCGTTGCTGATAGCAGCTTGCTAGGTTGCTGACGACCACCCCTGATGTTTGCTGGGCACGGTGATCGGTCTGGCGGATTTCACCCCGGAATCGTGCTCTGAGCTGGCGGTGACGGCACCGGCGACGGGGCGGCCGCGGCGCCAGCGCCGGCGACGGCGGTGACGGCAGAAGCGGCCGCGGCCGGCAGCGGCTGACCGCCGCCCTACCGGATCCGCTCGATGCGCGTCACGGCCGCCTCGACGACCCGCCACTGATCGCCGTCCTCCCCGCCGGCCAGGACGACGGGGAGGGTTCGACGATCCCGGGGGCTCTCGGTGTGTGGAGGGCCCCCGGTGTCGCCTGAGCGGGGTTAGGGATCCGGGTGGGTCAGGGGGTGATCTGTTGGCCGTCGGCGCCGGGGGTGCCGTCGGTCTGGGTGGAGTTGGGGCCCAGGGCCACCGCTTCCCCACCGGTACCGCCGCTGCCACCGGTGCCGGTGGCGCTGAGGTAGTCACCGCCGTCCCCGCCGTCACCACCTTCGGCGTTGACCCCGACCCGCGGGGTACCCGAGGACGCACCCTGGGCAAAGGCGGTACCACCATCACCGCCATCACCACCGGCCTGCCCGCCATCACCAC
>CAYXBN010000070.1:0-14563 GCA_964463215.1 uncultured Mycobacterium sp.
CGAGGGCGTTGACGAAGTCCATGTTGTTGACCTGGTCCCAGAGGATCTCCGCGCCGCGCCGGGCCAGGGTGTGCTCCTCGACAACGGTGCCCTGCAGAGCCACGACCTCTTCGGCGGTGTAGGTGCGAGTCAGACCCTTCCACCGCGGATTGGTATCCCAGTCGCGCTGAATGTCGGCGGCGCTCTTGGGCTTGCCGACGTTGGAAACCGCCATTGGACTTCTCCTTAGTTTCATCTTTCGACCGGTATCCGCTCGGTGCGAATCCCGGTCCCCCTTCGCTACTGTGCTAACCAGCACCATCCCACAACAGATATCTGCTGGTCAAAACGTTGCAACTTGCCAAGATTGGTAAAGCGCCGCCCTTAACTTGCAAAGATTGCGAAGTTCCCTGTCGGCTCTGCAGCAGCTACCCAGATCGTCGCCGTCAGAGCGGGAAGATCGCGGCCACGGCTTTCACGTCGTCACCGACGACGTATGTGAGCGTTCTCACCGTCCGATCGGCCAACTCTGGACCGAACTTGTCGGTGGAACCGGGGGGGTAGACGTGCGAGAGGATTTCCAACTTCTCCCCGTAGGCCACCGCCGCGTCATGCTCGATGGTCACCCGCAGTGGCGCCTCGGTCAGTTCGGGATGCGGGGCGAGGAACTCTTCGACGACTTTCCAGTACACCGAGTTGTTGACGTGGTCGAAAAGGTCGATATCGCTCACCCGGATCGGAAACTCGCGGATCTCGTCGGCGTCTTCACGCGCGCCGGCCTTGAGGTAGGACTTCCATCTGAGCCGATTGACGTCGGTGGTCTTCAACAGACCCTCCATGAAGTCATCGGCGATGCGGGCCGGGGTCTGGGTTTCCCGGTTGAAATTGATCCAGAACGCCTCGGTCTCGATCAACCCGCCCCGACGGCCATCGATGCGGACCCGCATTTCACACCACCGGTTGGACGCCCCCGAACACCACCGGCGCAAGCGCAACATGTCCTGAAACTCGATGGGGGCGATCATGTCCACCATCGTGCGGCGAACGATCCACAGCGGATGGGTGTCGTTGTGGCCCATCTCCCGTAGATGGTCCTGGCCCATGTCCATGATGTGCCGGGTCGCGGCGTCCATCCGCAACCGACCGAGCCGATCGACATCGGCCGGACGTAGCGGCCACTGACGGTCGAACACATCGGGGTGCGGGTCGGGCACGGGCATCAGCGCCTTGGCCAAGCCGCCGTTCTGCGTCGCGTTGCCCATATCGGCTGATCATGCCAAATGCGCAGGTGCAAAACCAAAACCCGCTCGGCCCGCCGGTACGCTGACCGCATGCCCAAGACCTTCGTCGGCTCGCGGGTGCGCCAGTTGCGGAGTGAACGCGGATTCAGCCAGGCGGCGCTGGCCCAGATGCTGGAAATCTCGGCCAGTTATCTCAATCAGATCGAACACGACGTGCGGCCTTTGACGGTCGCCGTACTGCTCCGCATCAGCGAGGTCTTCGGGGTCGATGCGACGTTTTTCTCGTCGCAGGACGACACCCGGTTGGTGGCCGAGTTGCGGGAGGTCATGTTCGACCGCGACCTTGATGCCGATGTCGATCCCGCCGAGATCGCCGAGGTGGTCAATGCCCACCCGTCGATCGCGCGCGCGATGGTGAACCTGCACCGTCGCTATCGGATCACCACGGCGCAACTCGCCGAGGCCACCGAGGACCGGTTCAACCTCAGCACCGGGGGCAGCGGCACTGGCGCCATCACGATGCCGCACGAAGAGGTCAGGGAATACTTCTATCAACGGCAGAACTACCTGCACGAACTCGACACCGCTGCGGAGGATCTGACCGCACGCGTGCGAATGCACGGCGGGGAACTGCGCACCGAGTTGTCCCGGCGGCTCATCGAGGTGCACGGGGTCCGGATCGTCCGGCGCATCGACCTCGGCGACACGGTGCTGCACCGCTACCACCCCGAGTCGAAGACCTTGGAGATCTCCACCCATCTCTCGGCGGGTCAGCGCGCCTTCAAGATGGCCGCCGAACTGGCGTACCTCGAAGTCGGCGACCTGATCGATTCGATGGTCACCGACGGTAAGTTCACCAGCGAGGAGTCGCGCCGGCTGGCCCGATTGGGGCTGGCCAATTATTTCGCCGCCGCAACCGTGTTGCCCTACCGGCAATTCCACGACGTCAGCGAGAACTTCGGCTACGACATTGAACGACTGTCGGCGTTCTATCAGGTCAGCTACGAGACGATCTGCCATCGGCTATCCACCCTGCAGCGCCCGTCGATGCGCGGGGTGCCGTTCTCGTTCGTCCGGGTCGACCGGGCCGGCAACATGTCCAAGCGACAGTCGGCCACCGGATTCCACTTCTCCTCCTCCGGCGGCACCTGCCCGCTGTGGAATGTCTACGAGACGTTCGCCAACCCCGGCAAGATCCTCGTGCAGATCGCCCAAATGCCCGACGGCCGCAGCTATATGTGGGTGGCGCGCACGGTGGAGCGCCGGGCCTCCCATTACGGGCAGCCGGGTAAGACCTTTGCGATCGGACTGGGATGCGAAGTGCGCCATGCCAATCGACTGGTGTACTCCCGGGGCCTGGACCTGTCCTCGGACAGCGCCACCCCGATCGGCTCCGGCTGCCGGGTCTGCGAACGAGACAACTGCCCGCAACGTGCCTTCCCCGCGTTGGGCCGAGCGCTGGACATCAACGAGCACCGCAGCACGGTGTCGCCGTATCTGGTTAAGGAGAACTGATGAGTCAGGTTGCCCGCATTCCACCCGGTGGCCGCCGGGAACTCGGTCTGATCAACTGGGTGATCTCACGGATCGCGGCGCGGCAGGTCCGCGCGCCGCACATGCACCTGTTCGAAACGCTGGGCCAGCACAAGATGTTGTTCCTGACGTTCCTGCCGTACGCCGGTCAACTCTTGAACAAAGGCAAGCTGCCCAAGACTGAAACCGAATTGATCATCCTGCGGGTAGGTCACCTCCGGGGTTCGCAATATGAGTTGCAACAGCATCGTCGGCTTGCCCGCTCGCGTGGGGTCGACGACGCCCTGCAGGAGATGATTTTCGAGGGACCCCACGCCGCGGGGCTGACCGACCGGCAGCGAGCACTCCTGCAGGCGGTCGACGAATTCATCACCGAACGCGATCTGACCGACGAGACCTTCGCGGCGCTGTCCACGTATTTGACCCGCGAGCAGATCATCGAATTCTGCGCGCTGGCGGGTCATTACGACACGATCGCCGGAATTCTAGCGACCCTCCGGGTCCCGATGGACTTCCCGGACTGACTTCCCAGACGGCCGGCTAAAAGGGCGGCGGCTGCGCAGCGGGGGAAGGGCCTACCCCGCCGCTGTCGCCGTTGCGGGCCGCATTCAACTACGCGCGCTGACATCGTTCACGTGCGGTTCGGTCTCGACGGTTCTGATCCCGGCCCTGTCGCCGTGTCGGCATCGCCGGGCGTACAACTCGCCGACCGCCGCGAGGCGGCACGCGGTCGCCGCTCAGCTCACCTCGATCACAGATACGTGACCCCCAGCACGATGAGGGTGAACAGCACCGGCGAGAACGCCAACCCGCCCAGGAAGGCGGCCGGGGTCCACTGCTGCCGCTGGTAGCACTGCCAGGCCCGGTGGATGGCGTACCCGCCGGCAGACAGGAACAACACGGACAGAATCAACACGATGGTGCTCCGGGACGCCGAGTCCGTCGCCAGGGTGATTCCGAGCAGCCAGACGATGTGCCCGAGCAGTAAGCCGCCGATGCCTGCGACGACCACCGACCTCACGGTGCCGGCGTTCAGAAGTTGATCATGTGGCCGGCGAGGCCGTGGAAGCATTCCTGCAACGCCTCCGACAGCGTCGGGTGGATGTGGACGTTGCGGGCCAGTTCGTTGGCGGTGAGGTCCCACTTCTGCGCCAGGGTGAGTTCGGCAACCAACTCCGAGACATCGGGGCCGATCAGGTGCGCGCCGAGCAACTCGCCGTATTTGCCGTCGGCGATCACCTTGACGAACCCGGTGGGGTCGGCCAGACCGTGTGCCTTGCCATTGGCGGTGAAGGGGAATTTGGCGATCTTGACGTCGTAGCCCTCGGCGCGGGCCTGGTCCTCGGTCAGGCCGAAGCTGGCGACCTGGGGTTGGCAGAACGTCGCCCGTGGCATCATCCGGTAGTCGCCCAGCGTCATCGTCTCCGCGCCGCCGATGGTCTCGGCGGCCACCACCGCCATCGCCTCCGCGACGTGGGCCAACTGCAGTTTGGCGGTGACGTCGCCGATCGCGTAGATGTGCGGCACGTTGGTCCGCATGTAGTCGTCGATCGCGATGGCGCCCCGCTCGGTCAGCGCCACCCCGGTGGTCTCCAAGCCGAAGCCGTCGATGTTCGGCGCAAAGCCGATGGCCTGCATCACCTTGTCGGCCGTGAGTTCCTGGCTCGCGCCGTCCTTGCTGACGACCACGGTGACGCCCGATCCGTCGTCGGTGATGGATTCGACTTTGGTGCCGGTCAGGATCTTCACACCGAGTTTCTTGTACTGCTTTTCGATCTCCTTGGAGACCTCCGCGTCCTCGTTGGGCAGCGCGCGCGGCAGGAACTCCACAACGGTGACGTCGACGCCGTAGTTGACCATCACGTAGGCGAACTCCATGCCGATCGCGCCCGCCCCGGCGATGACGATCGAACGCGGCAGGTCCCGGTCCAGGATCTGCTCCTCGTAGGTGACGACGTTCGTCGACAGGGAGGTACCCGGGATGAGTCGGGTGCTGCTGCCGGTGGCGATGATGGCGTTGGAGAAGGTGACGGTCTCGGTGCCACCCTCGTTGAGGTCCACCACGATGGTGTTGGCGTCGGTGAACCGACCGTAGCCGTGGATCTCGGTGATCTTGTTCTTCTTCATCAAATAGTGCACACCGGCCACCCGGCCTTCGGCGACCTTGCGGCTGCGATCGAACGCGGCGCCGAAGTCGGCGGTGACCTCACCGGAGAAGCCGAAGGTTGCGGCCTCCTTGGTGACGATGTGGGTCAGTTCGGCATTGCGCAGCAGCGCTTTGGACGGGATGCAGCCCACGTTGAGGCACACTCCGCCCCAGTATTTGGGCTCGATGATGGCGGTGTTCAGGCCGAGTTGCGCGCAGCGAATGGCCGCGACGTATCCGCCGGGGCCGGCGCCGAGGACAACAACGTCATAGTGAGTCACGGGCCTACCCTAGCCCGAGTGGAGCGGCCAGATCGGCGGACTCGTTCAGCCGATGACTGGCCGGGCTATCCACTCGAAAAAGTACGCGCCGTGCAGCACCGCGGCGGCGGCCGTTGACGCCAGTGGCGCGGCCATCAGCGCGATCGCCAGCGCAGTGATCTGCGGGCGGTTGGGCACCATCGAGACCAGCAGGCTGGCGACCATGCAGACGACCAGGTACAGCAGGATCCCGAAGACCGGCACAGTCTTGGTCAGGGCCGTGTACCACCAGTAGTAGAAGCCCAGGCCGGCGGCGCCGGCCACAACCCATACCCCGGCCACGATCAACGCGAACTTCCACCGCTTCAGGAACTGGAAGCTACCCGGGACGACGGCCGGGTGGGCCGGGACGACCGCCGGTTGCATGTGTCCGGTGACCGATCGCAGGAAGGCGTCGGTGTCGACGTTGTCGAGTTCGCTGAACGCCTGCGGGACGGGGGCTTGCGGCTCACCTTCGATGGCCTCCAGGGCCATGCTCAGATCGGGGTCGCCGTCGGGTTCGGCGGCCGGTTCGGGGTCGGGATTGCGCCATTCGGCGGCTCGCCATTCGTCGGAGTCCCACTCCGCGGACGCCCAGTCGTCGGACTCTTCCTCCGCCTGGGCATCGACAGCCTGGGCGTCCGCGGCGGCAGCACCGGAGTCCAGCGGGTCCGGGTGCGGGCCGGTGTCGAAGATCGGGGCGTGATTCGGTTCGGTGTTCGGCGACAAGACCGGTTGCCCGCCGGTGGCGAACATCGGCGTCAGGTGCGGTTCGGTGATCGGCGAGGCGGTATCGGTCATTGGGAAACCACCTGCAGCAGCAACAGGACCGACAACCAACCGGGAGCGATGGCCAGCACGAACGCCCCGGCGGCGGTGATCCACCGCCGCCCGGAGGACAGAATCAGCAGCACACCGATGACGCTGGGCACCCCGACGACCAGGGCGACGACGACGTCGGGGCGGATGGTGGCGTCCACCAGCATCTTGGCGACGACCGCGGCGATCTGACCCGCGACGCAGCCGAGAAGCAGTGCGCTTGTGAGCAGCCATGCCCTAGGCAGGGGTATCACGGTTGACGACGATACGGTCTGCGGGCGCTTCTACCGCGGACCTGCCTCGGCGTGCCGACCAGGTATTTGGCAGACGTCCCCGGCGCCGGGAAAGTCCCCGTCGACCACAACGTCGGTGCGTGCCGGCGGACGGGCGCCCTGCTCGTAGTCCGACCCGGTCAGTGGAGTCTGCCCTGACAGTGCCGCGATCTCCGCGGGGTCGAAGGCCCGGCCCCGGCTGAGGAACCGGACACCCTCGGGGGCCTCCAGGCTGAAGCCCCCGCCCCGTCCGGGGACGACGTCGATCAGCAACTGGGTGTGCTTCCAAGCTTGGAACTGCGGGCCAGAGATCCACACCGGGGTGTCGGCCACCACGCCGAGCAGCACGTCGCGGTCACCGACGATGAACTCGCCCAGCGGGTAACACATCGGTGCGGACCCGTCGCAGCAACCGCCGGACTGGTGAAACATCACCGGGCCGTGCCGATCCTGCAGGCGACCCACAAGTTCCGCCGCGGCGGCGGTGATCACAACCCGCGGCGGGCAAGCGCTCATCGGGTCCTCCCATGTCAGCACGGACGCATCTGCAGATTACCGCTCGGATAGGTTTGGCGACATGGCCGACGACCCGTACCTGTGGCTGGAAGACATCGACGGCGAGGACGCCCTGGGCTGGGTACGTCAACGCAATTCCACCACCATCGCCGAGTTCAGTGACGAGTCCTTCGAGCGCATGCGCGCCGAGGCCTTGGAGGTGCTCGACACCGACACCCGCATCCCCTATGTGCGCCGCCGCGGGAATCACCTGTACAACTTCTGGCGGGACGCCGCCAACCCCAGGGGGCTGTGGCGGCGGACCACATTGGCGAGCTATCGCACCGACGATCCGGACTGGGACGTCATCATCGACGTCGACGAACTCGCCCGCGCCGACGGGGAGAACTGGGTGTGGGCCGGCGCCGACGTAATCGAACCCGACCACTCGCTGGCCCTGATCTCGCTGTCCCGCGGCGGATCCGACGCATCGGTGGTGCGCGAATTCGACATGGCGGCTCGCGATTTCGTCGCGGGCGGCTTCGAGTTTGCGGAGGCCAAATCCCGCGTCGCCTGGGAGGACCACGACACCCTGTTGGTCGGCACGGACTTCGGCCCGGACTCGTTGACCGAGTCGGGCTATCCGCGGTTGGTGAAGCGCTGGCGCAGAGGCCAACCGTTGTCCGAGGCCCAGATGCTCTTTACCGGGGCGCGCACCGATGTCACCGTGGCCGCGGCGGTGGACCGCACACCTGGTTACGAGCGCACGCTGATCTATCGGGCGATCGACTTCTTCAACGACGAACGCTATGAGCTTCGCTCCGGTGAACTGATCCGCGTCGACGCACCGACCGACGCGACGGTCTCGGTGCACCGAGACTGGATTCTGATCGAGTTGCGCACCGACTGGCACACCGGCACCGCCGATTTCACCGCGGGTTCCTTGCTCGCCGCCGACTATAAGGAGTTCCTCGCCGGCACAGCGGAATTGACCGTCGTTTTCGAACCCGACGAACATGTCTGCCTGCACCAGTACGCCTGGACTAAAGACCGGTTGGTGATGGTGACCTTGGCTGATGTGGCCAGCAAGGTTGAGATCGTCACACCTGGATCCTGGTCGCGGGAACCGGTCCGCGGACTGCCGACGAACAGCAACACCGTCATCGTCGCCACCGACGACAACGGCGACGAGATATTCTTGGACTCCAGCGGATTCCTGACCCCGTCAACCCTGCTGCACGGCGCGGCAGATTCGGATTTCCGTCCGATCAAGACAGCGCCCGATTTCTTCGATACCACCAATCTCGATGTCGCCCAACACTTTGCCACGTCGGACGACGGAACCCAGGTGCCGTACTTCGTCGTCGGTCGGCACGGTGGACACCCCGCTGGACCGACCATCCTGGGCGGCTACGGGGGTTTCGAGGTGTCCCAGACACCGGGCTACGGCGGCGTGCTGGGCCGACTATGGCTCACCCGCGGGGGTACCTACGTGTTGGCCAACATTCGCGGCGGCGGGGAGTACGGACCCGGCTGGCACACCCAGGCGATGCGCGAGGGCAGACACAAGGTCGCCGAGGACTTCGCCGCCGTGGCAAGGGATCTCATCGACCGGGGCATCACCACCCCGGACCAGTTAGGCGCCCAGGGCGGCAGTAACGGCGGGTTGCTGATGGGCATAATGTTGACCAAGTACCCGGAGTTGTTCGGCGCCTTGGTATGTCAGGTGCCACTGCTGGACATGAAGCGCTTCCACCTGTTGTTGGCTGGGGCCTCCTGGGTGGCCGAGTACGGCGACCCGGATGACCCGGCGGACTGGGCTTTCATCAGGGAGTACTCGCCGTACCAGAACATCAGCGCCGACAAGCGTTACCCCCCGGTGCTGATCACCACCTCGACGCGCGACGACCGGGTTCACCCCGGCCATGCCCGCAAGATGACTGCCGCCCTCGAAGAGCACGGCAAACCGGTTTGGTACTACGAGAACATCGAGGGCGGACATGCCGGCGCGGCGGACAACGCCCAGACGGCTTTCAAGTCAGCCCTGTCCTTCTCCTTCCTGCACCGGATGCTCGGCGGCGCGTCGGAGTTGACGGAGTTACAGACGTAAGCGCAACAATCCGCGGGCACGGCGGCGGGCCCACCGCAACCCGGCCACAGCCAGGCACACCAGCGATGTGCCCAGCAGGACCGAACCGACTGCGTCGGTGAAGTAGTGGTAGGTCACCGACTGTCCGAGAATGCCCAACAACGCGAACGCGACGGCAGCCCACACCAGCCACCGCCGGACGCCGAACGCCAGGATCACCATTCCCAGCAAGACGACCATCACCGTGGTGTGCCCGCTGGGATAGGCCAGGCCCTGTTCTTTCATCCGGCCGAACACCGGTTTGAGCACCGAACTGGCCGCGACCGCGATCAGGGGCAGCATCACGATCAGCGGCAGCAACGCCCACAGTCGCCGGTACAGCGATACCACCAGCGAGGTGATCAGAAGTGCCTGGGCGGTGCGGTAGTCGGTGAATACCAGCAGCGAACTAAGCGGCGTGCCGGCAGCCTGCTGCAGCCAGGCGTCCACCGGTGTCGCGCCGCCGCGCACCCCCAGGCCGAGCAGCACCATCAGCGGCAGGCCGACCATCGGCCAGCCCACGAGCGCTCTGTCGATGCCGCTGTTGAACGTCAGGGCGCGATCCCCCGCAGGTATTTCGCCGTGCCCAGATGCTGGGCGCAGTCGTCGATGATGCTGACCAGTCGGACACTTGCGGTCACGGGCGGATTCCAGTCCTGATCGACGATGCGGGCGAGTTCTTCGTCGGTGACGCCGGCGATGTACTCCAGCGTCATCCTGTGCACCGCATGGTAGTAGCCGGCGAGCAGATTTCCGGGAGCACGCACCTTGCCGACCTCTTCTGCTGTGTGACCGTAACCGTGGTCTTCCCGGGGCAGATCGAGGGCGAAGCGGTCGACCCAGCCGCCACGGAACCACACCTGCTCGATGCCGGCGATGTCGGCGAGTTGGGCGTCGGTGATCCGGGCGCTGTGCCAGATCAACCAGGCGATGCTGTTGGCCTGCTGTCCCGACGCTGCCGTCGGGCGGTAGAAGGACACCTCGTCGGGGAGGTCGTCGGTGAGATCGTCGACGTGCTCGATGATCCGGGTGAAGGAGTCGCGCAGGATTTCACGGGCAGCATCCGTCATCAACCCGACGCTACGGGACGTAATCTCAATTCATGAGCTACGACCTCGTCATCCGCAACGGAACCATCGTGGACGGACTCGGAGGGGAACCCTTCGATGGCGACGTGGCCGTCCGCGACGGGGTCATCGTGGCCGTCGGGCGCGTGGAGGCGTCCGGGGTCCGCGAGATCGACGCCTCAGGTCTGCTGGTCACTCCCGGCTTTGTGGACTTGCACACCCACTATGATGGGCAGGCGATCTGGTCGGAGCGGATGTCGCCGTCGTCCTCGCACGGAGTCACCACTGCATTGATGGGTAACTGCGGGGTGGGCTTCGCGCCGTGTCGCCCGCAGGACCATGACGTCCTCGTCGACGTGATGGCCGGTGTCGA
Organism: uncultured Mycobacterium sp.; assembly: GCA_964463215.1. Classification (GTDB taxonomy): domain Bacteria; phylum Actinomycetota; class Actinomycetes; order Mycobacteriales; family Mycobacteriaceae; genus Mycobacterium. The sequence continues at coordinate 10,353 of CAYXBN010000070.1, forward strand.
GGACATCCCCGGTGTGGTGATGACCGACGGGTTGCCCTGGGATTGGGAGACCTTCTCGCAGTATCTTGACGCTTTGGAGGGCCGCCGACGCGATATCGACGTGGCGGCGTATCTGCCGCACTCCCCTCTGCGTGTGTACGTGATGGGCCAACGCGGTGCCGACCGCGAACCGGCCACGCCGGAGGATCTGGCGTTGATGCGCAAGTTGGCCGCCGAAGCCATCGAGGTGGGGGCGCTGGGGGTTTCGTCGTCGCGGTTCGCCTTCCACAAAACCGGCAGCGGCGCACCGATCCCGACCTATGGCGCTGCCTACGAGGAGATCTCGGCGATCGCCAACGGCGTGGCCGACGCCGGGGGTGGGCTGTTGCAGTTCATTCCCGACATCGCCGCCGGCGGCTACGAAGGCGTGCTGCAGGAGGTCTTCGAAGCCGCCACCGATGCGGGACTGGGCGTGACCTTCACCCTGACCACCGGCAACTCCGGCGCACCGATCTGGCCGGGCGCGGTGAACCTGGTCGAGAAGTTCAACGCATCCGGTGCCAATATCACCGCCCAGGTGTTCGCCCGGCCGATCGGCCTAGTGATCGGGTTGGAGTTGACCGCCAACCCGTTCGCGCTCTACCCGAGCTTTCAGGCGATCGCCGATCTCCCGTTGGCGCAGCGGGTGGCCGAGATGCGCAAACCCGAAGTGCGGGAGAGGATCCTGGCCGACACACCGGGCGAGGGCCATCCCTTCATGTACTTCGCGCAGGCCTGGCAGTGGATGTTCCCACTGACCGATCCGGCCGTCTACGAACCTGCACCGCAGGACAGCATTCTGGCCCGTGCGCAGGCCCGCGGGGTGAGTCCGATGGAGGAGGCTTATGACCGGCTTCTCGACGAGGACGGGCACGCCATGATGCTGGTGGCGCTGGCGAACTTCGAGAATAACTCGCTGGACACCGTCGGGGAATTGATGCGCCGCGACGACGTGGTGCTGGGTCTGGGTGACGGCGGCGCGCATTATGGAATGATCTGCGACGCAAGCTATCCCACCTTTGTTCTCGCGCACTGGGCCCGGGACCGGGAATCCGGGCGGCTGACGGTGGCTGAAGCGGTGCGGCTGATGACCTCGGTGCCGGCGACGGTGGCCGGCCTCTTGGATCGCGGGCGACTGGCCGTGGGGTACAAGGCCGACCTGAACGTGATCGACCACGCCGGACTGACTCTGCACAAGCCCGTGATCACCCATGACCTGCCGGCCGGGGGCCGTCGGCTGGACCAGACCGCCGACGGCTACGTCGCCACGATCGTCTCCGGCGAGGTCATCGCGGAGAACGGGGTGCCGACCGCGGCCCGGCCGGGCCGGCTGATCCGCGGCCGCCGGTCCGCGCCGGCCTGTTGACATACTCTTTCGCCGGCTGTGCGGATTCATCCGCGACGCGCCGTTGGCGGCGGATGAGTTCGCACGTTCACCAGGTACGGGGACATCCGCGAGCGAGCAAAGCAGCGCCTACCCGTTCCAGAAAGACAGCGGGGCGTCGGTGCAGAATTCCGGCGGTCACCCGGATGTCCGCCCAGCCCAGTTCGGGCAGCAGCGCGTAGCGGTCCACATCGGAATCCCGCTGCTTGGGGTCGGTCCAATGGTGCCCGCCGTCGAAGTCCACGCCGACTCGGTACTCAGGCCAGCCCATATCCAGCCGCGCGACCACGAATCCAGGCCGGTCAGTGATCCGGATCTGGGTCTGCGGACGAGGAAAGCCGCTGCGCACCAACAACAGCCGGGTCAGCGTCTCGTACGGTGACTCAGATCCGCCGTCCACCAGATCCAGCACCGCGCGGAGTTTCACCAAACCGCGGACCCCGCAGTGGCCGGCAGCAACTTCGGCGACCGACTCCACCTTGATGTCGGTGGCGTTCATCAGAGCGTCGATGCGCTGCACCGCCGACGTCAGATCAAGCCGCCGGCCGAGGTCGAATGCCGTCCGAGCCGGTGTCGTCACCGGCAGATCCGCCAGCGTTCGCACCTCACCGGGCAACAGCGCGTCCGAGTGGACGATGATCAGCGGCGGCGGACGGCGATTAGTGTGCACCAATTCAGCCGGCTCGCCAGGATCGATCCACTTGGCGCCCCATGCAGCCGACGCGGACAGCCCGGAAAGCACACCCCGGCGGCCAGACCACAACCAGGCCGCCCGAGCCCGATCGACCGGCGACAGATCGGCATCCCGCGAGGCCCATACGCCCGGATAGACGCCGACGTGGAATCGCCGGAGCTCGCGGAAGGTCAGGTCGCCGGCCGAAAGCGCCTCTGCCGCCAAGAACGGCCCGGACATCGCACGCACGTCTGCAGGATGGCAGCCCTACCTCGCTCAGGCGTTCGGGCATGCACAGCCGGGCTGGCGAGCGTGCATCCCGATACGCCGGCAGCGGCGTGTTGGGTATGAAACCGCACGCTCGGCGGGGGCGCGGGGCGCTGGCGGGGCGAGGGGCGAGGGCGGGCGGGGGCGAGGGCGAGGGGCGGGGGGCGACGGAAACGAAAGTGCCCCGGCCGCTTGCGGCCGGGGCACCTTTCGTAAGCGGACTTAGAAGTCCATACCGCCCATGCCACCGGTCGGGTCGCCGGCAGGTGCGGCGGCCTTCTCCGGCTTGTCGGCGACGACGGCCTCGGTGGTCAGGAACAGCGCCGCAATGGACGCCGCGTTCTGCAGCGCCGAGCGGGTGACCTTGACCGGGTCGGCGACGCCGGCCTTGAGCAGATCCTCGTACTCGTTGGTGGCGGCGTTGAGGCCGACACCGGTGGCCGAGTTGCGGACCTTCTCTGCGACGACGCCGGGCTCGAGACCGGCGTTGAAGGCGATCTGCTTGAGCGGGGCCTCCAGCGCGACGCGCACGATGTTGGCGCCGGTGGCCTCGTCGCCGGACAGCGACAGCTCATCGAGCGCCGGGGCCGACTGCAGCAGGGCCACGCCGCCACCGGCGACGATGCCCTCTTCCACGGCGGCCTTGGCGTTGCGCACCGCATCCTCGATGCGGTGCTTGCGCTCCTTGAGTTCGACCTCGGTGGCCGCGCCGGCCTTGATCACCGCAACACCGCCGGCCAGCTTGGCCAAGCGCTCCTGCAGCTTCTCGCGGTCGTAGTCGGAGTCGCTGTTCTCGATCTCGCTGCGGATCTGGGCGACCCGGCCGGCGATGGCCTCCGAGTCGCCGGCACCCTCGACGATGGTGGTCTCGTCCTTGGTGACGACGACCTTTCGGGCCTGGCCGAGCAGCGAGACGTCAGCGGTCTCCAGGGACAGCCCGACCTCTTCGCTGATGACCTGACCACCGGTGAGGATGGCCATGTCCTGCAGCATCGCCTTGCGGCGGTCACCGAAGCCCGGGGCCTTGACGGCGACGGACTTGAAGGTGCCGCGGATCTTGTTGACCACCAGGGTCGACAGGGCCTCGCCCTCGACGTCCTCGGCGATGATCAGCAGCGGCTTGCCCGACTGAATGACCTTCTCCAGCAACGGAAGCAGGTCCTTGACCGTCGAGATCTTCGAGCTGACCAGCAGGATGTAGGGATCCTCCAGGACGGCTTCCTGACGCTCGGCGTCGGTCACGAAGTACCCCGAGATGTAGCCCTTGTCGAAGCGCATACCCTCGGTGAGCTCGAGCTGCAGGCCGAAGGTGTTGGACTCCTCGACGGTGATGACACCCTCGTTGCCGACTTTGTCCATGGCCTCGGCGATCAGGTCACCGATGGTCTGATCACCGGCGGAGATGCCGGCGGTGGCAGCGATCTGCTCCTTGGTCTCGACCTCTTTGGCCGACTTGAGCAGGGTCTCGGTGACCTTGTCGACGGCCTTCTCGATGCCGCGCTTGAGGCCGAGCGGGTTGGCGCCCGCCGCAACGTTGCGCAGACCCTCGCGCACCAGCGCCTGGGCCAGCACGGTGGCGGTGGTGGTGCCGTCGCCGGCGACGTCGTCGGTCTTCTTGGCGACTTCCTTGACGAGTTCGGCGCCGATCTTCTCGTAGGGGTCCTCGAGTTCGATCTCCTTGGCGATGGACACGCCGTCGTTGGTGATCGTGGGGGCGCCCCACTTCTTCTCCAGGACGACGTTGCGACCCTTGGGGCCGAGCGTGACCTTGACCGCGTCGGCGAGGGCGTTCAGGCCCCGCTCGAGGCCGCGGCGGGCCTCTTCGTCGTACGCAATAATCTTGGACATTGCGGTGTGAATCCTCCGATT
>CAYXBN010000071.1:0-12568 GCA_964463215.1 uncultured Mycobacterium sp.
ATCTCCAGCTCGATGAGGTCGTCCATCTCCTCGCCGATCCGGTTGGCGATGTCGATCATCACCCTGGATCTGTCCGCGGGATCGCGACGCGACCACGATCCGGATTCGAAGGCCGCGCGGGCGGCGGCGACGGCGGTGTCGGCGTCTTCCACGGTGCCGCGGGCGACCGTGGCGTACAGGGCCTCAGTGGCGGGGTTGTAAATCCCATCCGATGCCGCGGAGTCGACATGTTTGCCGTTGATGAACATCTGGTAGTGCTTGGTTTCACTTGTCATGTCGCCCCTTCGGTTCGATCCTGACCACAGTCAAACCCTGAGGGGCTCCGCGCACCATCGCTCAATCGGGCGGTACCTATAGCCCCTCTTGGTCAGAGTCGTGCCTAAGTGGTGTCACAACCGGCGCGCCCGCTCTACCCCGTTCGGCATAGGAAACACCCCCTTTAGGCCTCTAACCGACCACCGCGGGGGATGTTTGCATGGGACCACGGTTATCGACGACGGCTGGAGAGGGGCGCATGGGTTCTCATATGCGCTGTGGGCCACGTGCTGTCCGCTGCGATCCATGGTGATGTCCCTGCCGGCCTCTGCGGCTCCGCTATTCCGGCCGGTACGGTCCGTCGGCTACTTCATCGGCATGTCGCTGGACGTTTTCGTCGGGTTGTTCACCACCCGGTTGGCCTGGCGGGAATACGTGTCGCAGTCGTGGTTCGTCGCACGGGTCTCGTTTTTGCCTGCGGTGCTGATGATGATTCCCTACTCATTAATCAACACCTTCATCTTCAACATCCTGCTCACCGAATTCGGCGCGGCCGACTTCTCCGGAGCCGGGGCAGCGTTTTTCAACGTCAATCAGATCGGTCCGCTGGTCACCGTTCTGGTGACCGCCGGCGCGAGTGCCACCGCGATGTGCGCCGATCTGGGCGCCCGCACGATCCGGGAGGAACTCGACGCCCAACGCGTGATGGGGATCGACCCGATTCAATCCCTGGTCATCCCGCGGGTGTTGGCGGCAGCCACCGTGTCGGTGGCTCTGATGGGTCTGGTCGTCATGGTCGGCATGGTCGCCTCGTTCCTGTTTTGCGTTCATGCCCTGCATGTCTCACCCGGGGTGTTCGTGGCGGGGATGACCGTCGTCACCGGATTGGGGGACGTGATCGTGTCGCTGGTGAAGGCGTTCCTGTTCGGCCTCGCGGCCGGATTGATCGCCTGCTACAAGGGGATATCGGTGGGAGGTGGGCCGGCCGGTGTCGGAAACGCGGTCAACGAGACCGTGGTCTTCTCGTTCATGGTCTTGTTCACCATCAACATCATCGTCACCGCCGTCGGTGTTCAGTTCACTCTCAAATGAGGCGACGGTGACGGAGACGACGGCCATGGAGCCCACAGAGCAGCCCACGCGGCTGACCCGGATGAAGAAGAAGCTTGTCGCCGAGTGGTTGCGGATCGGTGAACAGACCCGGTTCTACTTCCTGACTCTGGCGGCGATTCCGGATGCCGCGATTCACTACCGCAGTGAGGTGCTGCGGCTGATTGCTCAAATGGGTTTGGGCAGCGGCGCTCTCGCCACGATCGGCGGGACGATCGTGATCGTCGGATTCATGACGACGAGCACCGGCGCGGTGGTCGCGGCCCAGGGATACACCCAGTTCCAGTCCATCGGAGTGGAGGCGCTCACCGGCTTCGCCGCGGCTTTCTTCATCCCGCGGCTCATCGTTCCCGGCACCGCTCAGGTCACCCTCACCGCCACGGTGGGTGCCGGCGCTACCGCCCAGATCGGTGCGATGCGAATCAACGAGGAAATCGACGCCTTGGAAGTCATCGGCATTCGCAGCGTGACGTACTTGGCCGCAACCCGCGTACTCGCTGGGACGATCGTCGTCATCCCCCTCTACGCCGTCGCACTGATCATGGGATTCGCCGCAGCCCGAGTCGGCACCACCTTGATCTACGGCCAGGCATCGGGGGTCTATGACCACTATTTCGACACTTTCCTGAACACCACGGACCTGGCCTGGTCGTTCTTCCAGACCATCGTGATGATCGTCGTGGTCATGCTGGTCTCCACCTACTACGGATACACCGCATCCGGCGGCCCCGCCGGTGTGGGGGAAGCCGTCGGCCGTGCAGTGCGGGCTTCCATGGTGGTCGGGGCCTTCGTCCTGGTGGCCGTCACTCTGGCCGTCTACGGTCAGTCCGGCAACTTCCGCCTCGCCGGATAGCTGCCCGGATAGCCCGATGGAGTCCCACCGCGTCGACCACCGCATCCCGACCAAGTGGTGGCCGCTGTTCCTCATCGCATTGGTGGCGGCCTTCGTCTTCGCCACCGTCACCGCATTCCTGGGAACGTTCCGTTCGGCGGTGCCGGTGACGTTGACCTCCGAGCGCTCCGGTCTGGTGCTGGAGACCGGCGCCAAGGTCAAGTTACGCGGCGTCGATGTGGGCCGGGTCCGCGCGATCGAAGGCGGCCGGGGCGATGCCCGAATGCAGTTGGACATCGACACCGACCAGGTCCGCTTCATCCCCGCCAACATCGGTGCTCAGATCAATGTCACTACGGTCTTCGGCGCCAAGTTCGTCGACCTCGTCTACCCGGAGGATCCACAACCTGAACGCCTTTCCGCCGGAGCGGTCCTGCAGGCCAATAATGTGACCACTGAGGTCAACACCGTCTTCGAGAACCTCGTCGATCTGCTGGACATGGTGGACCCGATGAAGCTCAACGCCGTCCTGACGGCGGTGGCCGAGGCGGTACGCGGTCGTGGCGAGCAGATCGGGGAAGCGACCACCGCATTGAACGACGTTCTGACTGAGCTTAATTCACGCAATGATGTCTTCCGCGACGATATCCGTTCGCTCAAGGGTTTCAGTGATGCGTACGGCGCCGCCGCGCAGAACATCCTGACCATTGTCGACTCGGCCGCCACCACCAGCACCACGCTGGTGGACCAGCAGGCGGAATTGGACAGCCTGCTGCTCAACACAATTGGGGTTTCTCGGGACGGGACAGCTCTGCTCGGATCGAGTAAGGACGATTTCGTCGAGGCCATCAACACCCTCGAGCCGACGACACGCTTGCTGCACACCTACAGCCCGTCCTACACCTGCATGCTTCAGGGCGCCCAATGGATCGTTGATAACTCAGACTCCGTCTTCGGCGGGGACGGCCGGTCCTTCGTGGTGGACGTAGCTCTTCTGCCGGGCAACGACCCCTACGCCTTCCCGGAGAATCTGCCCGTCATCGCCGCGAAGGGCGGACCAGGCGGCAGGCCCGGGTGTGGTTCGCTGCCGGACGCCACCAAGAATTTCCCGGTCCGCCAACTGATCACCAACACCGGGTGGGGAACCGGACTCGACATCCGACCAAACCCGGGCATCGGGCATCCCTGCTGGGCGAACTACTTTCCGGTCACCCGGGGGATCCCGCAAGAGCCGAGCATTCGGCAATGCCTGCCGGGGCCGGCCATCGGCCCGGTGCCCTATCCGGGCGCGCCCCCCTACGGCGCCAAACTCTATGGACCGGGAGGCCAACCCCTGTGGCCCGGTGTGCCGCCCGCGCCGCAGACAGACGGTCAGGGGACACCGCCGTGAACCGCAATCTGCGCGGTACCGCCGTGCGGCTGGGACTCTTCCTGACGGTCTGCGCCCTGGCCCTGGCAGCGACCATGATCGTGTTCGGACAGGCCCGCTTCACCCGAGATGCCAAGTCCTACAACGCAGAGTTCAGCGATGTGTCCGGCCTGAGGAAAGGCAACATGGTGCGGATCGCCGGCGTGGAGGTCGGCAAGGTCAAGCACATCGCCGTCAACGACGACGCCACGGTTCGCGTCGAGTTCAACGCCGACCCGGCGGCGGTTCTCACCGAGGGAACCCGCGCCGAGGTCCGCTACGACGATCTGATCGGCGGCCGCTTTCTGGCTCTGGTGGACGGGCCCGGAAGCACCCGGGTACTCGAACCCGGACAGACCATCCCGCTGGCCCGCACCCGACCGGCGCTCGACTTGGACTCCGTCACCGGAGGTTTCCGCCCGCTGTTCCGGGCACTGGAACCTGAGCAGGTCAACGATCTCAGCGGCCAGTTGCTCGAGGCGTTCCAGGGTGAGGGCCCCACGATCGCCTCGTTTCTGAGCCGGGCAGCCGCGGTCAGCAACACCCTGGCCGACCGAGATCTGCTGATCGGGCAGGTCATCGACAACCTCAATGTGCTGCTGGGCACGCTCGGCGGGCAGAGCGACCAACTCGATAAGGCCGTGACCTCGCTGTCGGACCTGGTGCACGGGCTGGCCGAACGCCGAGCCGACATCACCAACGCAGTGGCCTACACCAATGCGGCAACCGGAACCATCGCCGATCTGCTCAGCGCGGCCCGGGAGCCGACCGGGAAAGCCATCACTGAAGCAGGACGGGTCAGCGACGCCGTGCTGGCCGACCGCGACTATCTCGACAACCTTCTGCAGACCCTGCCGGAGAAATACCAAATGCTGGGCCGGCAAGGCATCTACGGCGACTACTTCAGCTTCTACTTCTGCGATGTCGTGCTCAAGCTCAACGGCAAGGGCGGCCAACCCGTCTTCGTCAAGGTGGCCGGGCAGAGTTCCGGGCGGTGCGCGCCGAAATGAGAATGAGAAAGAGTTTCTCCGAGCGTAACCCGCTGATTCTCGGTGCCGTTGGAATCCTGCTGACACTGACCCTGGTGGCGGCGGCGCTGGGAAACCAGAAACTGCCGTTCCTCAACAGAAACGTCACACACACCGCCTATTTCGCCGACGCGGGTGGCCTTTTCGGCGGCGCACTCGTCCAGGTCTCTGGCTACCCGGTGGGAAAGGTGACCGGTATCGACCTCGACGACACCGGCGTCCTCGTCACCTTCACCGTTCCCAGGAACATTCGTCTCGGTCAGAGCACGCGGGCCGCTATCCGCACCAAGGGCCTCCTGGGCACAAAAGAACTCGATGTGATGCCCGACGGTGAAGGACAGTTGACCGGCACGATCCCGATGGACCGCACGCAGTCGCCCTACCAACTGCCGGACGCCCTGGGAGACCTGGCCGCAACGATCAGCGGAGTCAACACCGGCCAGCTCTCCGACTCCCTGGCCGCACTCGCACAGACCTTCGCCGACACCCCGCCCCAGTTGCGCAGCGCAGTACAGGGAGTCGCGCGGTTCGCCGACACCCTCAACACCCGCGACGCACAGTTGCGCCTTCTACTCGACAATGCCGCTAAAGCCACCGGCGTCCTGGCCGCCCGCACCGACCGCATTGTCGGACTGGTCCGCGACACCAATTCACTCCTGGCGGCGCTGCGAACCCAGAGCGCAGCGCTCGACGAGATCACCGGCAATATCTCGGCGGTATCAGTGCAGTTGAAACAGTTCATCGCGGCCAACCGCCAGCAACTCAAGCCGACGCTGGACAAGCTCAATGACGTTCTGGCTGTCGTCGACAGCCGCAAGGAACAGATCCAACAGGCCATCAAGGGCCTGAACAACTACGCGATGGCGATGGGCGAGACGGTGGCCTCGGGCCCCTTCTTCAAGGCCTACGTGGTCAACCTGCTACCCGGCCAGTTCGTCCAGCCCTTCGTCGACGCCGCCTTCTCCGACCTCGGTCTGGATCCGGCCACACTGCTGCCCTCCCAACTGGCCGACCCTCAAATCGGACAACCCGGAACACCGCCGCTGCCAGTTCCCTATCCGCGCACCGGACAGGGTGGCGACCCGCGGCTGACTCTGCCGGACGCCATCACCGGCAACTCCGACCCGCACCTCCCTGCGCAATATCCGGGCCGCTACCCGTACCGGCCAGAACCCCCGGCGCCGGCGCCGGGTGGCCCACCGCCGGGACCCCCGGTTGCCTCCCCCGGCCAGGCTTCGACGCCCCTGCCCTCCCCGTCACCGGTGCTCGTCCCAGCCCCCCGCGGAACAGCGGGAGAGCGCCCATGACCGCAGCGATGGGCAAGACGCGGATCCTGCTCGCCGGGGTGCTCGCGGTGGTCCTCGTCGGCGGACTGATCGCGGTGAACCGACTCGCCGACCGCTCCGAGCGGATAACCGTCGTCGGCTACTTCGACAACAGCACCGGACTCTACGTCGGCGACGACGTCCGCATCCGCGGGGTCCGGGTCGGCGAGGTGGTCACGATCCAGCCCGAACCGCTGCGCACCAAAATCACCTTCTGGTTCCACCGCAAGCACAAGGTCCCCGCCGACGCCGAGGCGGTGATCCTCTCACCCCAACTGGTCACCGGCCGCGCCGTCCAGCTCACCCCGCCGTACACCGAAGGCCCGACCATGACCAGCGGCGCCGTCATCGGACAGGACCGTACCGCTGTTCCGGTCGAATGGGACGACGTCCGTGCGCAACTCGAGCGATTGACGGCCATGCTGCAGCCCACCCGGCCCGGCGGTGTGAGCTCGCTGGGTGCGCTGATCAACTCGGCGGCGGGAAACCTCGCCGGGCAGGGTGCCGAGATCCGGGACACCATCGTCAAACTGTCCAGCACGGTGTCATTGCTCAACGAGCGCCGAGCCGACGTCTTCGGCACGCTGCGCAACCTATCCACCCTGGTGTCCGGGCTGCGGGACAGCAGCGACCTGCTCGCCCAACTCAACACCAACCTCGCCGAGGTGTCGGCGCTGCTGGCCGACGACCCCGACAAGGTGAGCCGGGCGGTCCAGGACCTCAACGGGGTGATCGGCGACGTGCGCAGTTTCGTCGCCGAGAACCGCGAGCCGATCGGGGCGGCGACACAGCAACTTCAGTCGATCAGCGACGCGGTAGCCGCCAGTCTCGATGACATCAAACAGACGCTGCACATCGCCCCGAACGTTGCTGCAAACTTCAACAACATCTACGAGCCGGCGAACGGGTCGCTGACCGGGGCGTTGCAGGTCAACAACTTCGCCAACCCGATCTCCTTCCTCTGCGGGGCGATCGAGGCGGCTTCGCGGATGGGAGCCGAACAGGCCGCCAAACTCTGCGTCCAGTATCTGGCGCCGATCGTGAAGAACCGCCAGTACAACTTCCCGCCGCTTGGCGAGAACCTGTTCGTCGGAGCCCAGGCGCGGCCCAACGAAGTCACCTATAGCGAGGACTGGATGCGGCCGGATTTCGTTCCACCCCTACCCAATCCGGATGAACCGGCAGGATCCGCACCATTACCGGCAGAGGCGGTCCCACCGGCCGCAGTTGATCCCGCACGCGGTCTGCACGGGTTGATGGCCCCAACAGGGGGTGGCTCGTGAGACTCGGCTGGCGGATGCGGGCGGCAACCGCGACTGCGGCGGCGGTCGTCATGGCCGCGGCGTCCGGGTGCGGATGGCAGGGCCTCAACTCGCTGCCACTGCCGGGCACCGAAGGTAACGGACCCGGCGCCTTCGAAGTCCGCGCTCAGATGCCTGATGTCAGCAATATCCAACCGAACTCGCGGGTCCGCGTCGGCGACGTCACGGTAGGGCACGTAGCGAGGATCGAGCTGGAAGGCACCCACGCGCTGGTGACCATGCAGCTCAACGGCGACGTCGATTTACCCGCCAACGCCACGGCCAAGGTCGGTCTGACGACCATCTTCGGCTCGCTGCACATCGAACTGGCGGCCCCCACCGACCAGCCGCCTCAGGGCAGGTTGGGAAACGGCGCAGTCATCCCGTTATCCCGCAGTGCCGCGTCACCGACGCCCGAACAAACCCTGGCGGCACTGTCTTTGGTGCTCAACGGCGGCGGCGTCGGCCAAGCCGGTGACATCACCGAGGCGTTGAGTACCGCCTTCCGGGGGCGCGAGCAGGATCTGCGCAGCCTGATCGAGCAGTCCGAGAAGTTCGCAACCAACCTCGACGAACAGAGCGGCGACATCATCGCCGCCGCAGAAAGCCTGAACGACCTGGTCGGTCAGTTCGCCGCCCAGCAACCTCTGCTCGACCGGGCGATCGAGACGATCCCGGAGGCCCTCGCCGCGCTCAACAACCGGCAGAGCGACCTCATCGAGGCGGCCGACCAACTCGGGAAGTTCTCTGCGCTGACCACCGACACGGTCACTCGGAGCAAGGAGAACTTGATCAAGGAGTTGCAGCAGGCCGGACCGGTACTCGCATCGCTGGCCGACGCGGGGCCTGCACTGACCCGCTCCCTCGGCCTGCTGCCCACCTACCCGTTCCCGAACGCCAACATCGACAAGTGGCAGCGGGGGGACTCCGCCAACCTCACCGCGGTCATCGACCTGACGCTGAGTCGACTCGACGCCGGCCTGTTCACCGGAACCCGCTGGGAGTGCAACCTGACCCAACTCGAATTGCAATGGGGCCGAACGATCGGGCAGTTCCCGAGCCCGTGCCTAGACGGCAGAGCGTCGGCACCGGCCAACCCTCTCACGGCCCCCTACCGCTGGGATCAGGGGCCCTGAGATGCTGCTGAACCGCCAGGCGCGGATCCAGTTGATCGTCTTCACGGTGATCGCGCTGATCGCACTGACCGTGATGGGTCTGCGGTACATGAGACTGCCGAGGGTGCTGTTCGGGATCGGCCATTACGCGGTCGCCATAGAGTTGCCCCGAACCGGTGGACTCTACGAGACCGCCAATGTGACCTACCGTGGCTCGAAGATCGGCCGGGTACGCGACGTACGGCTGACCGAATCCGGCGTCATCGCCGAGCTTTCGCTGAAGTCGGGCATCGACATTCCCAGCGATCTGAAAGCCGAGGTGCATAGTCAGTCGGCCATCGGTGAGCAGTACGTCGAACTGCTCCCACGGAACGAGACCTCGCCGCCACTGAAGGACGGCGACGTCATCAAACTGCAAGACACCTCGGTCCCCGCGGACATCAACGCCGTGCTGGATTCCGTCCGCACCGGCCTGCAGGCGATACCCCGAGGCAACCTCAAGACGGTGATCGACGAGTCCTACGCGGCCGTGGGCGGCCTGGGCCCCGAACTGGCGGCCATCGTCGACGGCACCGCCAGACTGTCGCTCGAGGCCCGCGAGAACCTCGATCCGCTGCTGGCGCTGATCGACAACGCCGGACCGGTGCTTCAGTCACAGACCCAGACGTCGGGAGCCATCGCCGCCTGGGCGGCCCAGGTCGCCACCGTGACGCGCCAATTGAAGGACCACGACGCCGCGGTCAAGGGCATCCTCACCGACGGCGGCCCGGCTGTCGGTGAAGTCGGCCAGCTCATCCGACAGCTGCAACCGACGCTGCCGATCCTGATGGCCAATCTGGTCAGCGTCGGCCGGGTGGGCCTGGACTACCGCAACGGTATCGAACAGCTACTGGTGTTACTCCCGCAGCTGGTTGCCATCGAACAAGGGGCTTTGATCGCCAACGTCAACACCAACCAGGATTACAAGGGCGCCTACCTGAGCTTCAACCTGAACCTCAACCTGCCGCCGACCTGCACGACCGGCTTTCTTCCGGCGCAGCAGACCCGCAGCGCCGCCCTCCAGGATTATCCGCAACGCGCCCCCGGCGACCTGTACTGCCGCGTGCCCCAGGACTCCCCCTTCAACGTTCGCGGCGCCCGCAACATCCCCTGCGAAACCCGACCCGGTAAGCGGGCGGCGACCGTCAAGCTGTGCGAGGGCGACGAACCATACGTTGCGCTCAACGATGGCTTCAACTGGAAGGGCGACCCCAACGCAACCGTGACCGGACAAGACGTTCCGCATATGGCACCCGGCACGCCGTATCCCGCGCCCGCCGCGCCGCCGCCGATCGCGGGGATCCTCTACGACCCGGCGACGGGGTCCTATGTCGGGCCGGACGGCCGCCGCTACACACAGTCCGACCTCGCTCGAACCGCGCCGACCGAGAAAACCTGGCAGTCGATGCTGCTGCCTCCGGGGAACTGACAAGGAGAGAAGCGTATGTTTCCAGGCCTGCACGCCCGCACCACCCCTGACCGACCGGCGGTCATCGCCGCCGAGACCGGTGAGGTCCTCACCTACCGCCAACTGGAGGACAACTCCGCCGCCCTGGCCAGGGTGCTGCACGACAAGGGTCTGCGACCGGGAGACGTAGTGGCGGTGCTGTCGGACAACGCAGCCCAGGTGTTCGAGGTCTACTGGGCTGCACATCGATCGGGCCTCTACATCACCGCGATCAATCATCACCTCAGCGCCGGCGAAGCGGCCTACATCGTCAAGGACTCGGGTGCGCGGGTGCTCATCGCCTCGGCGGCACTGGCGGATCTGGCAAGCGCGGTGGCTCACGAACTCGACCACGTTGAGGTGTTGCTCGCCTTCGGCGGGGAGATTCCGGGCTTCTCCGGTTACGAGGACGCCCTGGCCGCCGCCGGGCCACCGCTCGCCGAGCAACCCTGCGGGGCGGTCATGCTGTACTCGTCGGGGACAACGGGCCTTCCCAAGGGTGTGAAACCGCCTCTGCCGCAACGCAGTGTCGATGAGCCCGGCGATGCGATCGTCGCGATCGCCAGCCGGATCTTCGGCATCGAGTCCTCAGACATCTATCTGTCGCCGGCACCGATCTACCATGCCGCCCCGCTGCGGTGGTGCGGCATGATTCAAGCTCTGGGCGGAACGGTCGTTTTGATGAAGAAGTTCGACGCCGAGAAAACGCTGCGCAATATCGAGACCTACCGTGTCACGGCGGCACAGATGGTGCCGACGATGTTCATCCGATTGCTCAAGCTCGACGACGGTGTTCGTCGTCGTTACGACCTGTCCAGTCTGCGGGTCGTCATTCACGCTGCCGCACCCTGCCCGGTCGAGGTCAAACGGGCCATGATCGAGTGGCTGGGCCCGGTGATCTACGAGTACTACTCCTCGACCGAGGCGCACGGTATGACCTTCGTCAACTCGGCCGACTGGCTGGCGCACCCGGGCACCGTGGGTCGCAGCGTGCTGGGGGTCGTGCACATCTGCGACGACGCGGGCACCGAGTTGCCGATAGGCCAGGTCGGCACCGTCTACTTCGAACGCGACCGCCTGCCGTTCGAATACCACAACGACCCCGCCAAAACCGCCGCAGCGCAACACCCCAGCCATCCGTCATGGACCACTGTAGGGGACCTGGGCTATGTCGATGCCGACGGATACCTCTACCTGGCTGACAGGAAGTCGTTCATGATCATCTCCGGCGGGGTGAACATCTACCCTCAGGAAGTCGAGAACGTCTTAGCCCTTCACCCCGCTGTCCATGACGTCGCGGTGATCGGTGTACCGCACCCGGAGATGGGTGAAGAGGTCAAGGCCGTCATCCAGCCCACTGACGGTGTGAGCGGATCCGATTCCCTGGCAAAAGAACTCATCGATTACGTCCGCGATCGGATAGCGCACTTCAAGGCACCGCGATCGGTCGACTTCGTCGAGGAGTTACCCCGTACCCCGACCGGAAAGCTACTGAAGAACAAGCTCAAGGAGCGGTTTGCGGCCGGAGCGAACCAATGAGCGCGCTGCGGCTGACTCGGCGCCCTGAAACACCGGTGGCTGACGAGGACGATGGGCCAGAGATTCCGCCCGCAGGACGACTCACCGGGATGTCTCCGGCGCGACTTGGACTGGTAGCCGGTGTCTGTCTCGTGGCGGTGCTCATCGTTCTGTGCGGTTGGCTCGGGTACCGGGTGAATCAGGACAGCCAGGAGAACCGGCTTCGCGCCACGCTGATACAAGTCGCCAAGCAGACAGCGGTCAACCTGACGACGATCGACTACCTACACGCCGAGAGCGACGTCCAGCGGATCATCGACTCGGCAACCGGGCAGTTCGCCGAAGACTTCCGGGCCCGCTCGACGCCCTTCATCAACGTCGTCAAGCAGGCGAAGTCGCAGTCGGTCGGCACCGTCACCGAGGCCGGCCTGGAATCAGTGAGTGGTCAGCTGGGCCGGGTTTTGGTGTCGGTGACCGTGAAGACGATCAGCGACGGCAGGGTTGAGGAGCAACCCCGTTACTGGCGGATGCGGATGACCGTCAGCCAGCAGAACGACGGCGCCAAGGTGGCCGATGTGGAGTTCGTACCGTGAGTACCGAATACGTCCTTGGGGAGACGGACGTGGATACGGCGGAGTACCGTCCACCGGCCGAGGATCCGCGCAGGCTGGTCTGGGTTGCTATCGCGGCCGCCGCGTTGGTCCTCGGCGGGCTGGCAGGATTTCTCAGCTGGCAGAACGCATCCCAACGGGCATCGGGTATCGCGGCTGTGGAGTCGCTCGCCGCGGCCAGGGAGACTGCGACGGCCATTCTGAGTTACCGGACCGAGAGCGTCGAACAAGACCTCAATGCCGCACGCGAACGACTCACCGGGACGTTTCTCGAGGAGTACACGAAACTCATCAACGAGGTGGTCATCCCGGGATCCAAGGAGAAGAGGATCTCCGCGATCGCCCAGGTGCCGGCGGCGGCGGCGGTCTCCGCCACGCCCAGCCACGCCACGGCACTTGTCTTCGTCAATCAGACGGTGAACATCGGCACCGACGCACCCACCGATACCGCATCCAGCGTCAGAGTCACGCTCGACAAAGTCGGTGGCCGTTGGCTGGTGTCCGGCTTCGAACCCGTGTAGGCGCAATGGAACGAGGCTCGGTTACCGGTTGGGTATTGGGATGCCATAGGTCTGGGAC
>CAYXBN010000072.1:0-12551 GCA_964463215.1 uncultured Mycobacterium sp.
GGTGACTACGTGCGCCTGGGCGGTTCTGGTGGGGCCGGCGGTACCGGTGGGGAAGCGGTGGCCCTGGGCCCCAACTCCACCCAGACCGACGGCACCAACGGCACCAACGGACAGCGGATCACCCCCTGACCCACCCGGATCCCTCACCCCGCTCAGGCGACACCGGGGGCCCTCCACACACCGAGAGCCCCCGGGATCGTCGAACCCTCCCCGTCGTCCTGGCCGGCGGGGAGGACGGCGATCAGTGGCGGGTCGTCGAGGCGGCCGTGACTCGCATCGAGCGGATCCGGTAGGGCGGCGGTCAGCCGCTGCCGGCTGCGGCCGCTTCTGCCGTCACCGCCGTCGCCGGCGCTGTCGCCGCGGCCGGCCCCTTCGCCGGTGCCGTCGCCGCCAGCTCAGAGCACGATTCCGGGGTGAAATTCACCGGACCGATCACCGTGCCCAGCAAACATCAAGGGCGGTCGTAAGCAACCTAACAAGCCGCCTATCAGCAACGATTCTGAGCTGGGGGTGACGACCACGAATTTACCCCGACCACGACGAGAGTCGCCGTCCACGTCGAGGCCGCTCGTTCACCCGCCGCGACGTGGGCGGAGCCAACTGACGTTGCGGCGCAGCGGAGCCGGCGCGACGACGGCGACGACCGCCTGCCGCGCGGCTGTGGGCTCTCCCGCCTAGGCGTGGGCGGAAAGGTCTGAAGGCGTTGTCGCGCAGGCAGATAGGACGATGTCAAGCCGGGAACGGCCGCGCGACAGTGCGGTTGGGCCGATAGGAGGAGGGGATTTCGTCGGCGACGGTGCCTACTCGGGCTACCGATACTTAGACACTGCGGCAAAACTGAAAGAGACTGGTTAGCAAGCTAATTGAGGATCAACTCGTTCTCTATTCCAGAGACTACTCCACCGGCGGCGGCGGGGCCGAGAAACCGCCGGCGGCGGCGCGTCGGGACGCCGCAGGTCGGTCCTGGGCCCGCGGCTGGCGTCCGGAGGGGCCGATCGGGCCCCTGAGCAGGGGGTGACGACGCGGCCTGGGCCGTCGGACTCGGCCGCGGCGTAGGCCGTCGGACTTGACGCCGACGGCGGCGCGGCGGGGGGGGGTCGACGTGGCCGCCGCCGTGGCGGAGGCGGAACCGTTTCTGCGCCAGAAGGTTTCCCTGGCGGTGGAGAGTGCGGTGCGGCGGGGCTGAGCCGGATCAGTCCTCGCGGTCCGGTGTGCTCGCCCTCGCCGAGCTCCCGCGCCTCCTCCAGCAGACGGCGCAGCTCGGGATCCATGCCGGGCCCGGGTCGAACGGGGCCGCCGACGGTATAGGCACCTTTCCCGAAGGCGGCGGACATGTCCTCGAAGGGAGCGTCGTCGCGTGCCATCTCCGCCCGCGGCACGGATGCGGAGCTCGCCGGCGGCCGCACGTTCCCGCAGCACCGCCTGCTGCTCGTCGGTGAGCGTCGCGACGTGCTCGGCGGAGACCACGGCGGTACCGGGGACGACACTCAGCCCGGCCGGCTCCGGCTGCACGTCGGGGCAGTCGGCTAGGCAGCAGCCACACTCGCTGTAGCCGGTAAGTCCATCGGGGTTCTCCGACTGGAGCGAGGGGCTGGCGCAGCGGCCGTCCGGCGTCGGGTGCCCGTGCGGGCAGTCGCAGCGGTCCGCGTCCATGGTGGCGACGGTACAGGCGCGGGGTGACGGGGCGCGGATCCCGAATGGCCGCGGACGCCGAGTGGCCGCGGACGCCGATGTGACACAGAGTTGACACACAAGCGGCGTATCGACGTGGGCCGGCTGCGGTAAAACCACTGTTCAGCGCATCGTGACGCTCACCAGTGAACTGGGGAAACGCTCCACCATACGCCTGAAAAGCGGAAGGTCGCCGGTTCGATCCCGGCCCTGGCCACCACCTTCAGGTCTGGGCCCGTGCGGCTTTGACCAAGCCACCACCGATGATCAAGCGCTGGATCTCACTGGTTCCCTCATACAGGCGCAACAGTCGGACGTCACGGTAGATCCGTTCCACCGGAACCCCGCGCATGTACCCGGTTCCGCCGTGAATCTGCACCGCCAGGTCAGCCACCCGGCCTGCCATCTCGGTGCAGAACAGTTTGGCCACCGACGGGGCGATGCGCCGGTCGGTTCCGTCGAGCCACTGCCGCGCCGCGTCGCGTACCAATGCCCGGCCCGCCATCACCTCGGTCTGCTGGTCGGCCAGCATCGCCTGCACCAACTGGAACGTCCCGACCGGGCTGCCGCCCTGGGTGGCCGTTGCGGCGAAGGCCACCGACTCGTCCAACGCCCGCTGCGCGGCGCCGACCGCCAGTGCCGCGATGTGGATACGGCCCCGGGCCAGCGACGTCAGCGCAGCCCGATAACCGATGTCCGCATTGCCGCCGATCAGCGCATCCGGGCCCACCGCGACGTCGCTGAAGTACACGTCCGACGTCCACGCCCCCTCCTGGCCCATCTTGGCGTCCTTGACCCCGACCTGAACCCCTGGCGCGTCGGCGGGCACCAGGAAGACCGCTATGCCCGCACCGTCTGCATCGGCAGGGCGAGTCCGGGCGAATACCACGAACAGGTCGGCGACGGGTGCGTTGGTGATCCACCGCTTCTGGCCCGACAACACCCAGCCGTCGTTGTCGCGAATGGCCGTGGTGCGCAGCCCGGCCGGGTTGGATCCCGCACCCGGTTCGGTCAGGGCGAAGGATGCGACGACGTCACCGCTGGCCATCGGTTCCAGCCAGCAAGCCTTCTGTTCCTCGGTTCCGAAGCCCACCAGCACCTGCCCGGCGATGCCGTTGTTGGTGCCGAACATCGACCGGACCGCCAAGGACGTGTACCCCAATTCCAACGCCAGTTCGACGTCCTGGGTGATGTCCAGGCCCAAGCCGCCCCATTGCTGCGGGATCGCGTATCCGAACAACCCCATCGCCTTGGCCTGGTCGCGGATGTCGTCGGGCACCCGGTCGCCCTCGGCGATCTCGGACTCGCGGGGCACGATCACCGAGCGGACGAACTGGCGGGTCTGGGCCAGGATGTCCCGGAAGTCCTCGTCGCTCACGACAGTCTCGGCAGTCATGACGTCATCAAATACGATCAGACACATGGCGCTGCTGGCAGGTCGGACCGCGATCGTCACCGGCGGAGCGCAAGGCCTCGGTTACGCCATCGCCGAGTTGTTCATCGCTGAGGGCGCCCGGGTGGTGCTCGGGGATCTCGATGTGGATCGGACGCGTGCGGCCGCCGACGCTCTGGGTGGAGACGCCGTCGCCCGGGCGGTCCGCTGCGACGTCACCTCCGCTGCTGAGATCGATGCCCTGGTTGCCTGCGCCGCGCAGCACTTCGGCCGACTCGACGTCATGGTCAACAACGCCGGCATCACCCGCGACGCCACCCTGCGGAAGATGACCGAGGAGCAGTTCGACGAGGTGATCGCCGTCCACCTCAAGGGCACCTGGAACGGCACCCGCGCGGCCGCCGCGGTGATGCGTGAGCAGGGCAGCGGCGCGATCATCAACATGTCCTCGATCTCCGGCAAGGTCGGTCTGATCGGGCAGACCAACTACTCGGCGGCCAAAGCCGGGATCGTCGGGCTGACCAAGGCCGCGGCCAAGGAACTCGCCCACCTCGGGGTGCGGGTTAACGCGATCCAGCCGGGCCTCATCCGTTCGGCGATGACTGAGGCTATGCCGCAACGTATTTGGGACGCCAAGCTCGCTGAGGTGCCGATGGTCCGGGCAGGTGAGCCTCGCGAAGTGGCCACCGTCGCCCTGTTCCTGGCCTCGGAGTTGTCCTCGTACATGACCGGCACCGTCCTGGAGGTCACCGGCGGGCGGCACATCTAGTGGACCGGTCCGCCGTCATCTGCGAACCGGTCCGCACCCCGATCGGCCGCTACGGCGGCATGTTCAAGACCCTCAGCGTCGTCGACCTGGCCGTGGCGGCGCTGACCGGACTGCTGGACCGCACCGGCGTCGCCCCCGAGGAGATCGACGACGTGATCCTCGGTCACTGCTACCCCAATCCCGAAGCCCCGGCGCTGGGCCGGGTGGTGGCACTGGATGCCGGCCTGCCGGTCAGCGTCTGCGGAATGCAGGTCGACCGGCGCTGCGGATCGGGTCTGCAGGCGGTGATCAACGCCTGTATGCAGGTGGCCTTCGGGGCTAGCGACGTGGTGGTCGCCGGCGGCGCCGAGAGCATGAGCAACGTCGCCTTCTTCTCCACCGACATGCGCTGGGGTGCGGGAAGCGGGGGAGTGCAGGTGCACGACGGGCTCACCCGCGGCCGGGTGACCGCGGGTGGGCGCCGCTTTCCCGTGCCCGGCGGCATGCTGGAGACGGCGGAGAACCTGCGCCGTCAGTACAACATCACCCGCGCCGAGCAGGACGAGTTGGCGCTGCAGTCCCACCAACGGGCCGTCGCCGCGCAGAACACCGGTGTGCTGGCCGAGGAGGTCATCCCGGTCACGGTCGGCGGCCGCGCCGGGGAAAGGGTGATCGACACCGATGAGCACCCCCGCGCCGACACGACCATCGAAGCCCTGGCCAAGCTCACACCGCTGCTTTCTGAACAGGACCCGGAAGCGACGGTGACTGCCGGCAACGCCAGCGGTCAGAACGACGCCGCCGCCCTGTGCATCGTCACCACCCCGCAGAAGGCCGCCGAGTTGGGACTTCGGCCGCTGGTGCGACTGGTGTCCTGGGGGCTGGCCGGTGTCGAACCGAACGTCATGGGCATCGGGCCGGTTCCGGCCACCGCTGTCGCGTTGGCCAGGGCGGGACTGTCGCTGGCGGATATGGACGTCATCGAACTCAACGAAGCCTTCGCCGCCCAGGCCCTCGCCGTCATGCGGGAGTGGAAGTTCACCGACGCCGACCGCCGACGCACCAACGTCGCAGGCTCCGGCATCTCGCTGGGTCACCCGGTCGGGGCCACCGGTGCCCGGATGCTGGCCACCCTCGCACGTGAACTGCACCGCCGCGACGCCCGGTACGGACTGGAGACCATGTGCATCGGCGGCGGGCAGGGGTTGGCTGCCATCTTCGAGAAGGTCGAGGCGCAATGACGCGGCTCGCGCAGACCCTGGGTCTCACCGAGCTCCAGACCGAAATACTTTCCACGGTAAGGCAGTTCGTCGACAAGGAGATCATCCCCAACGCCCAGGAACTCGAGCACGCCGACCGCTATCCGCAGGCCATCGTCGACCAGATGCGCCAGATGGGCCTGTTCGGGTTGATGATCCCCGTCGAGTACGGGGGACTGGGCGAGTCGCTGCTGACCTACGCGCTGTGCGTGGAGGAACTCGCCCGTGGGTGGATGAGCATCTCCGGGGTGATCAACACCCACTTCATCGTCGCCTACATGATCCGCCAGCACGGCACCGACGAGCAGAAGCACCGGTTCCTGCCTCGGATGGCGACGGGCGAGACGCGCGGGGCGTTTTCGATGTCCGAACCGGAGGTGGGATCCGACGTCGCCGCGATCCGCACCCGCGCGGCGCGCAACCCTGATGGCACCTACACCCTGCACGGCGCGAAGATGTGGCTGACCAACGGGGCCAGTTCCACCCTGGTCGCCGCCCTGGTCCGCACCGACGAGGGTGCCGACACCCCGCACCGCAACCTGACCGCCTTCCTGATCGAAAAGCCCAGCGGCTTCGGGGAAGTCGCCCCCGGGCTGACCATTCCCGGCAAGATCGACAAGCTGGGCTACAAAGGCATCGACACCACCGAACTGATCTTCGACGGCTATGTCGCGGACGACACAGACGTGCTCGGTGCGCAACCGGGACGCGGCTTCCCGCAAATGATGGACGGCGTCGAGGTCGGCCGCGTCAACGTCGCCGCCCGCGCCTGCGGGGTGGCGATCCGGGCCTTCGAACTCGCCGTGCGCTACGCCCAACAGCGCCGAACCTTCGGCAAGCCCATCGCCGAACACCAGGCCATCGCCTTCCAATTGGCCGATATGGCCACCAAAGTCGAAGCCGCACACCTGATGATGGTCAACGCCGCCCGCCTGAAAGACTCCGGCCAGCGCAACGACCTGGAAGCCGGGATGGCCAAGTACCTCGCCAGCGAGTTCTGCGCCGAGGTCACCCAGCAGAGCTTCCGCATCCACGGCGGCTACGGCTACTCCAAGGAATACGAGATCGAACGGTTGATGCGCGACGCCCCGTTCCTGCTGATCGGCGAAGGTACCAGCGAGATCCAGAAGACCATCATCAGCAAGCGACTACTGGCCGACTACAAGGTGTGACTATGGCGACTGAGCTCAAGACCACGTACTGCCGGATCTGCGAATCCCTCTGCGGCATGGTCGCCGAGGTCGCCGACGGCAAACTCGTCAGCCTGCGCGCCGACAAGGAACATCCACTTTCCGCCGGCTTCGCCTGCCAGAAGGGGATCGCCTTCACCGAGGTGGTCAACGACCCCGATCGGGTCACCACGCCGCTGCGGCGCCGACCCGACGGCACCTTCGAGGAGGTCACCTGGGACGAGGCTTTGGCTGATATCGCCAAGCGGCTCAGCGACATTCACCGACAACACGGATCCGGTGCCTTCGCCTGGTACTTCGGCAACCCGGGCGCGTTCAGCTATTCCCACCTGATGGCGGTGGTGCTGTTCGTCAACGGTCTAGGCCTGGGAACCCACCTCTACACCGCATCCTCGCAGGACACCCACAGCCGGTTGATGGCCAGCCAACTGCTCTACGGGATCCCATCCGCCGTCCCGATTCCCGACCTCAACCGCACCGATCTGCTGGTGGTGATGGGAGCCAACCCGGTGGTCTCGCACGGCAGCGTGCTGACCGCTCCGCGCATCAAGGACCGCATGCGCGACGTCGTCAAACGCGGCGGCCGGGTCGTGGTGATCGACCCCCGCAGGACCGAGACCGCCGCGCAGTTTGAATGGCTCGGCATCGTCCCCGACACCGACGCCCTGCTGCTGCTGTCGATGCTGCAGGTGATGTTCGCCGAGGACCTTCTCGACCGGCGCAAGATCAACACCCAGGCCGACGGAGTGGCCTGGCTGGCCGCCCAATGCGCACCGTTCACCCCGGAGCGCACCGAGTCCGCCACCGGCATCCCGGCTGCCACCGTCCGCGGCCTCGCCCGAAGCCTGGCGGCCACCCCACGGGCCGCGGTGTACGGACGGATCGGAACCTGCTCAGGACGATCCGGCACGTTGACGTCCTACCTGATCGACGCGGTCAACCTCGTCGCCGGCAACCTCGACGTCCCCGGCGGGTCGGTGTTCGGGTCTTACGGGGTGCCGGGTGAGGGCTGGGCGTTCACCGCCCTGGGGGCGTTCCTGCGGCAGGACTATCGCCGGAACCGTTCCCGGGTCGGCGGATTCGGCAACCTGGTGCACACCGAACCGGCCACCATGATGGCCAAAGAGATCACCACGCCGGGCGATCGCCAGATTCGGGCGCTGTTCGTCAGCGCCGGCAACCCGGTGCTGTCGGTCCCCAACGGCGCCGAACTGGCCGAGGCCATGCCGAAGCTTGACCTGTCCGTCGCGCTGGACTTCTACCTGACCGAAACCACCTCTCAGTGCGACTACGTCCTGCCGGTCACCACGATGTACGAGCGCGACGACTTCCCCCTGCTGTTCCAGCCCTTCCACGCCACACCGTTCCGTCAGACCACCGAGGCCGTGGTGGCCCCCCGCGGGCAGGCCCGCACGGAATGGCAGATCGTCGACGACCTGATGCGCCGGATGGCGACCCGATCACCCGTGTTTGCCGCCCTGGCGCTTGCCCGCACCACCGCCGGACTGGTGGGCCGTGAACTGAGCCCCCGACCTCTCGTCGACGCCCTCATCCGGATCGGCCGCGGCGGCGACTGGTTCGGCATCCGGCGCGGCGGACTGTCCTTCCGGGGGCTGGCTGAGAAGCACCCGCACGGCGCGGTGCTGGAACCGGAGCTGCGCACCGGATCGCTGCGCAGTGCGATCGCCTACCCGAACCGGCGAATACGCCTGCAACACGACGAAATCGCCGCAGCGATCACCGAACTCACCCGCAGAGCCGACTCCGTCGGCTACCCGCTGCGGCTGATCGGGATGCGCCAAACCCGCTCGGAGAACTCGTGGATGCACAACGCGCCGCTGCTGATGCGCGGGGACCGCACACCCCGCGCCCTCATGCACACCGACGACGCCCGGCGCAGGGGCATCGCCGAGGGCGATGAGATCTCGGTGCGCTCGCCCTACGGGAAGATCGAACTGCCGACAACTCTCACCGAGGACATCGTCGTCGGCACCGTCGCCATCCCGCACGGCTGGGGCCACAACGGGACGGGAGGATGGCGGGTCGCCAACGGGGTGGGCGGCGTCAACGTCAACGACCTGACCTCCAACGACCCTGACGACGTCGAGTCCCTCTCCGGGATGGCGTGGCTCAGCGGGGTTCCCGTCGAGGTGGAGCGCACGTAACTTGCATTTTGGCGCCACTGGCGCCAAAATGGCGCTGTGACGAGTGTGCAGATCAAGGACGTCCCTGAAGAGACGCACGCCGTGCTGCGGCAGCGGGCTGCCCGCGCGCACCAATCGCTGCAGGAGTACTTGAGAAGCCGGCTGATCGAGGAAGCGTCCATGCCGACTCTGGATGAAGTCTTCGATCGGGTTCGGCAGGACTTCGGGGGTTCTGTCCCGTTCTCTGCCGCGGTGAGTGCGGTCCGAGACGACCGTGATCGTCGTTGACGCCAGCGCCCTTACGGTCGCGCTCGGGGACGACGGCCCAGAAGGCTCTCTCGCACGGGCCGCCTTGGCCGAGGAAACGCTCCTCGCGCCAGAGTTGATTGATCTCGAGGTGCTCTCGGTGCTACGCAGGCAGGTGAAGTCCGCCAGCATGACGCTCGAGCGCGCACAACGCGCGCTGTCACATCTGGCCGAACTCCCGATGCGTCGTGCACCACACAGACCGTTGTTGCAGCGATGTTGGGAGTTGCGGCAGACCGTCACCGCGTACGACGCGGCCTACATCGCTCTCGCCGAAGCCTTCGAGGTCACCCTCATCACAGCGGATGTCCGGCTATCGCGGGCACCCGGTGTGCGCTGCCCCGTCACGGTATTGGGGCGGTAGCGATGGGGCAGCGTCGATTCGACGAACTCGGCTACTACCTGCTCGCCGGCGCCGGGGGTGACGGCCCGGCCACGCTCATGCAGGAGGCCCGCCGCGGGGAGGAACTCGGCTTCGGTACCGCGTTCATCTCCGAGCGGTGGAACGTCAAAGAAGCCGCCTCGCTGACCGGGGCGGCGTGCGCGGTCACCGAACGCATGCAGATCGCCACGGCGGCAACCAATCCCAACACCCGCCATCCCTTGATCACCGGCTCCTGGGCCACCACCATGCACCGGCTGTCGGGTGGCCGATTCACCCTCGGAATCGGCCGCGGAATCGCCGCGGTGTACGGAGCATTCGGGATCCCCGCGGTGACGACCGCCCAGATCGAGGACTTCGCGCAGATGATGCGCAGGCTGTGGCGCGGCGAGGTGATCGTCGGCCACGACGGCCCGATGGGCACGTACCCAATCCTGGTGCTCGACCCGGACTTCGACGAGAACATCCGACTGGCCCTGGTCGCCTTCGGCCCCAAGACCCTGCAACTGGGCGGTCGCCTCTTCGACGACGTCATCCTGCACACCTTCTTCACCCCCGAGACGCTGCAGCGCTGCGTGCGCACCGTCAAGGACGCCGCCGAGCGGGCCGGCCGCGATCCGGCCTCGGTGCGGGTGTGGTCCTGCTTCGCCACCGTCGGCGATCACCTGCCCGAGGAACTGCGGATGAAGAAAACGGTCGCCCGGTTGGCCACCTACCTTCAGGGCTACGGCGACCTGATGGTCAGCACCAACAACTGGGATCCCGCGGTGCTGCAACGCTTCCGGGACGATGAGGTGGTGCAGTCGGTGCACGGCGGCATCGACCACAAAGCCACCGCCGACCAGATCGAACACATTGCCACCCTGATCCCCGACGAGTGGCTCAAACCCGCCGCGACCGGTTCGGCGCGACAGTGCGCTGACCGCATCCTGCGGGAGTTCGACTACGGCGCCGACGCGGTCATCCTGCACGGCGCCACCCCCGACGAGTTGGCACCCGTCGTCGCCGCCTACCGGGAATCGGTGCCCTGACGGGACGTCGCCTCGATAGTCTCCAGTAATGGCAGCCAGTGATTCCCGCGAAGTGGTCATCGAAGCGACACCCGAGGAGATCCTCGACGTCATCGCCGACGTCGAGAACGCCCCAACCTGGTCGCCGCAGTACCAGAGCGCGCAGATTCTCGACATGTACCCCGACGGCAGGCCCCGACGGGTGAAGATGAAAGTCAAGGCAGCCGGGATCACCGACGAGATGGAGGTCGAGTACAGCTTCTCGGAGAATTCGGCGGGCTGGAAACTGATCGCGTCCAGTCAGCTGAAGACCCAGGTAGCCAACTACAGCCTGACCCCCTCGGGCGATAAGACCAAGGTCCGCTTCGACCTCACCGTCGACCCGTCCATTCCGATCCCGGGGTTCCTGTTCAAGCGAACCCTCAAGGGCGCCATGGAAACGGCCACCGACGGGCTTCGCAAGCAGGTCCTCAAGGTCAAGAAGGGCTGAGAGCCCGCAGTCGGTCGATCGCCTCGTCGAGGGTGTCATCGCGTTTGCAGAACGCGAAGCGCACCAGGTGATTCCAGTGCTGCGGGGCGCCGCCGGGGTCGCAGAACGCCGACATCGGGATCGCCGCCACCCCGACGCGGCGCGGAAGTTCCTCACAGAACGCCGTGCTGTCAGCGAAGCCCAGTGGGCGCGGATCGGCGCACAAGAAATAGGTGCCGGCACTGTCGTGGACCTCGAAACCGATGCCGCTCAGCGCGGCGGCGAGTTTGTCGCGCTTAGCTTGCAGTGAGTCCCGCAGCCCGTCGACCCAGGCGTCCTCGTTGTTCAGCGCGTCGGCGACCGCCGGTTGAAACGGGGCCCCGCCGACGTAACTGAGGTACTGCTTGGCCGCCCGCACCCCGGCGATCAGGTCCGGCGCGCCGCAGGCCCAGCCGATCTTCCAGCCGGTGCAGTTGAACATCTTGGCGGCGCTGGAAATCGTGACGGTGCGCCTTCCCATGCCGGGTAGCTGTCCGATCGGCCGGTGCTCGCCGCCGTCGAACGTCAGCCGCTCGTAGACCTCGTCGGAGATCACCAGCAGATCGTGCTCGACCGCCACCGCCGCCAATGCGGCGAGATCGTCGCGGGATAACACCAGCCCGGTCGGGTTGTGCGGGGAGTTGACGATGATGGCCCGCGTCCGCGGGGTCAGCGCGGCCCGCACCGCGTCGACGTCGAGGGCAAAGCCTCGGCCGTTCGGCACCAACGGCACCGCCACCCGCTGCGAACCGGCCATGGCGATCACCGGCGCGTAGGTGTCGAAGAACGGTTCGAGCACCAGCACTTCTGAGCCGGGTTCGACCAAGCCCAGCACCGCGGCGGCGATCGCCTCACTGGCGCCGACGGTGACCAGCACCTCGGTCTCGGGATCGAAGTCCATCCCGTACCGGCGCCGGCGCTGCCCGGCGATGGCCTGCCGAAGTTCGGCGATCCCCAACCCCGGCGGGTACTGGTTGACCCCGTCGGCGATCGCCTGGCGGGCAGCCTCGAGCATGGCGGCCGGCCCGTCCTCGTCGGGGAAGCCCTGACCAAGGTTCACCGCCCCCAGGCTGGCGGCCAGTGCCGACATCCGCGCGAAGACGTTCACCGAGAAGGGCCGCAGCCGCTCGACCGTCATGGCAAGGAGAGTAAGACCCGGCCGACGTGAAGTTGTCTTCACACAGGGCACCCGGCGTGAAGCTGGCTTCACACAGGCCTGGCGGGGGTTGGCCGCATAATCCCAACCAACGGGTTGGCCGGGGGATTGTTACCCTTGCCCAGCAGGGGACTAGGCTGCAAGCCGCACCCCGTACCAATCACTCACGAGGGATAAACCATGTCCGAAGAAGCCTTCATCTACGAGGCCATCCGTACCCCCCGCGGCAAGGGCAAGAACGGCGCCCTGACCGAGGTCAAGCCGCTCAATCTCATCACGGGCCTGATCGACGAGCTGCGCAGCCGCCACCCGAACCTCGACGAGAACATGATCAGCGACGTCGTGCTCGGTTGTGTCTCGCCGGTCGGTGACCAGGGCGGCGACATTGCCCGCACCGCCGTCATCGCCGCGGGTATGCCCGACACCGTCGGCGGCGTCCAACTCAACCGGTTCTGCGCGTCCGGCCTCGAGGCGGTCAACACCGCCGCGCAGAAGGTCCGCTCCGGCTGGGACGACCTCGTCATCGCCGGCGGGGTGGAGTCGATGAGCCGCGTCCCGATGGGCTCGGACGGCGGCGCGATGATGTCCGACCCGGCCACCAACTACGACGCCTTCATCGTTCCGCAGGGCATCGGCGCCGACCTGATCGCCACCCTGGAGGGATTCTCCCGCGACGACGTCGACGCCTACGCCGTGCAGTCCCAGGAGCGCGCCGCCGCGGCGTGGTCGGGCGGCTACTTCGCCAAGTCGGTGGTCCCGGTCCGCGACCAGAACGGTCTGCTGA
>CAYXBN010000073.1:0-12151 GCA_964463215.1 uncultured Mycobacterium sp.
GCGACCCGGTCGGCCAGCAGGACAGTGGAGGCGCGGTGGGCGACCACGATGGCGGTGACCCCGGCCAGCGCGTCCCGCAGCGCCTCCGTCACCGAGGCTTCGGTGTGCACGTCCAGAGCCGAGAGGGTGTCGTCGAGTACCAGCACCTTCGGTCGGGCCAGGATCGCCCGGGCCAGCGCAAGCCGCTGCCGCTGCCCGCCCGACAGGCTCATGCCCTGTTCGCCGATGCGGGTCGCCAGCCCGAACGGCAGGTTGTCGACGAACTCGGCCGCGGCGATCCGGATGGCCCGTTCAACCTCGGCTTCGCTGGCCGGATCCTCCGGGGGACGGCCCAGAGCCAGGTTCTCGGCCACCGACATCGAGAACAGCGTCGGGTCCTCGAACGCCACCGCAACGGTGCCGCGCAGCGCGGGCAGGGTGAGTTCCCGGATGTCGACGCCGTCGATCCGGATGGCCCCCTCGGTGACGTCGTAGAGTCGTGGTACCAGGGCGGCCAGCACCGATTTGCCCGACCCGGTGGCCCCGACCAGGGCCAGGGTCTGCCCGGGTTGGACGGTGACGTTGATGTGGCGCAGCACCCAGGTGTCGTCGTCGGAACCGTCCGGGAAGCGGAACCCGACGTCGTCGAACTCCAACAGTCCGCCCGTCGGCGGTGTGCGCCGCGGACCGTCGGTGATCTCCACCGGAGCGTCGAAGACCTCGGCGATCCGGTTCGCGGCCGTCATCGCCTCCTGGGTCATCGACAGCAGGAATCCCAGGGAGGCGATCGGCCACACCAGTGACAGCATCATCGTGATGAAGGCCACCAGGGTGCCCAGCGTGAGCAGACCCTGCCCAGCCGCGTAGGCGCCGAACCCGAGCACGATGATCAAGGTGATGCTGGGAATGGCCTCCAACAGCGTCCAGAACCTGGCCGAGACGGACACCTTCTTGATCTGGATGTCGTAGAGCAGGCGGGCCTGATCGTCGAACCGGTCGTAGACGTAGTCCTCCCGGCCGAAGGACTTCACCGCCCGCACCCCCAGTGCGGCTTCCTCGACGTGGGTGGCGACGTGGCCGGCCTGATCCTGCGCCGCGCGGGAGAGTCGGGTGAAGGTTCGCTCGAAGCGCAGCATGGTCAAGGTGACCGGGACCACCGAGACCAGCACCACAACCCCCAGCGGCCAGTACATGGCCAGCAGAATCGCGGTGACCACGACGATCTGCAGGATGTTGAGCAGCAGGAAGATCAACCCGAAGGACAGCAGTCGGCGAATCACGTTGAGGTCGTTCATGATCCGCGACAACAGCTGCCCGGACTGCCAGCGGCTGTGGAAGGACATCGGCAGGATCTGCAGACGGGCGTAGAGGTCTTTGCGGATGTCGGCTTCGACCCCCATGGTGGCGCGGGAGATCAGCCAGCGGCGGATGAACCACAGCAGGGCTTCGGCAACCCCGACGGCCAACGCCGCCCAGCCCAGCACCCACAACCCATTCGGATCACGCTGGCGGACTGGGCCGTCGATCACCGCCTTGGTCATCAGCGGGATGGCGACCGTGGCGACCAGGCTGATGATGGCGACCACGACCATCGCGATCCAACGCACCCGGTAGGGCTTCAGGTAGGGCAGCAGGCGCAACAGATCGGTGACCCCGCGGGGCCGCGCCGGGCGGGCGGCAATCGACACCGCGGGAACACCGTCCGCCACCGGCTGCCTCCTCGCCCTGCTTGCCCCGCCTCGTCTACCGCCGTACCTTTTGTCAACGGTAGTGGCCGCAGTGGCCCGGGCACGGCCACGCCTACCCTCCGGATACCCCTCGATCCGGCACTATGGGGTGATGGACAGCGGTATGACGTCTTCCGGGGCGGCGTCGGGGCCTTCCGGGGCCTCCCCTCGCCTTCTGGTCGTCGACGACGACCCCGATGTGCTCGCCTCGTTGGAGCGGGGTCTTCGGCTCTCGGGGTTCGAGGTGTCCACCGCCGTCGACGGGGCCGAGGCGTTGCGCAGCGCCACCGAGACCCGCCCGGACGCGATCGTGCTCGACATCAACATGCCGGTGCTCGACGGGGTCAGCGTGGTGACCGCCCTGCGTGCGATGGACAACGACGTCCCGGTCTGCGTGCTCTCGGCCCGCAGTTCGGTCGACGACCGGGTCGCCGGACTGGAGGCCGGCGCCGACGACTACCTGGTCAAACCATTCGTGCTGGCCGAACTCGTGGCCCGGGTGAAAGCGCTGCTGCGGCGACGGGGCGCCACCGCCACGTTCTCCTCGGAGACCATCCAGGTCGGCCCCCTGGAAGTGGATATCCCCGGTCGGCGGGCCCGGGTCAACGGCGTCGACGTGGACCTGACCAAGCGCGAGTTCGATCTGCTGGCGGTGCTGGCCGAGCACAAGACCGCGGTGCTGAGCAGGGCGCAACTGCTGGAATTGGTGTGGGGTTACGACTTCGCCGCGGACACCAACGTGGTGGACGTCTTCATCGGGTATCTGCGCCGCAAGCTGGAAGCCAATGGGGCGCCCCGCCTGCTGCACACCGTGCGCGGAGTCGGTTTCGTCTTGCGGACGCAGTGAACGCCGCGGCCCGCTGATGTTGTCGCGGATCGTCCGCCGCACGCCGTCCCTGCGAACCCGGGTGGCATTTGCGACGGCGATCGGCGCGGCGATCGTGGTAACGATCGTCGGGACCATCGTCTGGATCGGCATCACCAACGACCGTCTGGAGCGACTCGACCGGCGCCTGGACGAGGCGGCCGGTTTCGCGGTGCCGTTCGTCCCACGCGGACTGGAACAGATTCCGCCGTCGCCGAACGTCCGGGATGTGGTGATCACGGTGCACCGCGGTACGGAGGTGCGCTCGAACTCCGATGTGGTGCTGCCGGAGGTGGATTCGGACTACGCCACCATCGTCGTCGACGGGGTGCGCTACCGGGTGCGCAATGTGGTGATCCCCTACCCCGAGCCGCCTACCACCCTGCAGGTGGGTGCCACCTATGACGACACCATCGCCGACACCAAGAACCTGCACCGGCGGGTGCTGATCATCTGCCTGTTCGCGATCGGTGCCGCGGCGGTCCTGGGGTGGCTGCTGGCGGCGTTCGCGGTCCGGCCCCTGCGCCGCCTGGCGCAGCAGACCCGGGCGATCGACGCCGGCGATGTGGCCCCGGACGTCGACGTCAGCGGCGCCACCGAGGCCGTCGAGATCGGCGAGGCGCTCAAGGGGCTGCTGGAGCGGATCTGGACCGAGCAGGACCGCACCAAAGCCGCGCTGGCGTCGGCCCGTGACTTCGCCGCGGTGTCGGCCCACGAGTTGCGCACACCGCTGACCGCGATGCGAACCAACCTGGAGGTGCTCTCCACCCTGGATCTGCCCGCCGAGCAGCGCGAGGAGGTGATCGGTGACGTCATCCGCACCCAGAGCCGGATCGAGGCCACCCTCGGCGCGTTGGAACGACTGGCCCAGGGCGAGTTGTCCACCGCCGCCGACCAGGTTCCGGTCGACATCACCGAACTGCTTGACCGGGCCGCCCATGATGCGATGCGGGTCTACCCCGAACTGGAGGTCTCGCTGACCCCGTCGCCGACGTGCTTGATCATCGGCCTTCCCGCCGGACTGCGCTTGGCCGTGGACAACGCGATCGCCAATGCGGTCAAACACGGTGGGGCCACCAAAGTTCAACTCTCAGCGGTGACCTCGCGTGACGGTGTGGAGATCGCGGTGGACGACAACGGCACCGGGGTACCCGACAGCGAACGGCGTTCGGTGTTCGGCCGGTTCGCCCGCGGTTCGACGGCGTCGCGTTCCGGATCCGGTCTGGGGTTGGCCCTGGTGGCTCAGCAGGCCGAAATCCACGGCGGCACAGCGGTATTGGAGGACAGCCCGCTGGGCGGGGCGCGGTTGGTGCTACGCCTGCCCCCGCCCCGCTAAGAGCGCCGGGGGGTGTCGTCGTCCGGGCCGGAGACGAACCGTAGCGTGGTGTCGGTCTGGCCGCCGCTGTCGATGATGACCACCGTGGCGTCGGCGTCCGCCCGGCTTTCGGTGATGACCGTGTCGGCTGACGCGCGCTCTTCGCTGATGACCGCCGCGGGAGCGACCTCGGTCAGGTACGCCCTCCGGTCGGCACTGTCCCGGTCAGCACTGTCCCAGCGCAGAAAACCGGCTTTGGCCGCGCTCTGCTCGTCGGCGAACCACACCTCCGCTTCGACGTCGGCGTACTGCGGGCTGTCCATGGTGAAGAAGCGGCCGGTGTCCTTGTCGCCCTTGATGGTGTAGCCGGCCGGCGCCCACCCGGTTTTGCGGGCGTGTTCGGTGACCCGGACCGAACCGGGGCCGTAGGGGTCCTTCTCCAGAATGTGCTCGGCGTCGGCCTTGATGGTCGCCGCCGTGTCCGTCACGGCCTTCTCCACCTTCGCGACGGTCTTTTCGGCCTTCTTCTCGAGCCGGTCCAGTTTCGCACCGACCTTGCCCGGGCCGCCCAGGACGGGCGCGGCCGTCGCGACACCCGCCGGCGTGGCCGTCCTGCCGATCGGGACCTCCCGGGTCACGCGGCGGATCATCATCGCGAACGTCAGCAATAGTCCCAGCAGGAACGACAGCGCCATCAGCCATCCGTTGACATCACGCATCACAGTGCTCCGATCTCACGGGAACCGGCGGGCAGATCCGCAAGGGCCTGCTCCCTGCTGGTCCGGCGAACGGTCAGCACGGTGATCACCCAGGCCACCGCGGAGCCGACCAGAAAGGCCAGCAGGTACCACAACCACTGCGCCAGGAAACCCATTTCGTTCTCCCCTACTTGACGATGATCTCGGTGCGACGGTTCTGGGCTCGGCCGTCGGCGGTGTCGTTGCTGGCGACGGGCTTCGAGGACCCGGCACCCTCGGCGGTGACCGAACCGGCCGGCACGCCCTGGGACACCAGGTAGTCGGTGACCGCTTGGGCCCGGTTCTTGCTCAACGGGACGTTGGTCTCGTCGTCGCCGGTGTTGTCGGTGTGGCCGATGACGGTGACGGTGGCCTGCGGGCAGGCCTTGATCGCCGCCGCGACGGCGGTCAACTCCGTCTTGTTCGCGGCGCTCAGGCCGGACCCCTCGGTCGCAAAGCCGATCGGGGTGCGCAACGCCGCGGTGACGTCGGCCTGCAGGGCCTCGCAGGAACTCACGGGGGCGGCCGCAGCGGCGGTCGTGGCGGCAGAGGTGGTGCTGGGAACCGGAACCGTAATGTCGTCGAGGACCCGCACGTTCGGCCAGGCCGCCTTCGCGGCTTGTTCGACGGCGGCCTTGACGTCCTCGGTGGGGGCGGTCCCGGCCACGGTCAGGGTCTCGCCGGCCAGGTTGAAACTGAAGTCGGTGATGTCCTTGGCAGTCGCGAACACCGGGCTGATCCCGGCGAGGTCGGGGGCGCTGACGCCGGACTTGACGGCAAGGTTGTCGATCAGGTTGATCCCCGGGCCGAGCGTCGTCTTCAACGCGCTGAGCAGTTTGTCCTTGACGGACAGATCAGGCAGTTCCCCGGTGAGGGTGAAGTCCTTGCCGTTGCGAACGATGGACAGCGGGGCCAGGTTCAGCCCCGGGGCGGAGGCTCCGGGCAGGGCGGGTGCGGTGATGTTCGGAACGTCGACCGCAGCCGTCGGTTTGACCGCACCCCAGCCGAGCCAGCCGAACAACAACGGGATGAGCAGCAGTCCCAGCAGCCAACCCCAGCCTGGTGAGCGCCGGTAATACCGCGACTCCCGCCGCCACTCGGTCGCGATGTCACTCTCACGCGCGTCGCTGGAACCCGTCATCGGTTCCCCTCTCCGCCACCGGCAGGTGGTCTTGTTGAACCGGCAGCAACATACGGCACCCCGACTGCGATTTCCAACGCGGCCGATAGTTTAGAAAAGGCCGGTAACCACCGCACGGGCGATCACCGGCAGGTCAGCGCACGCCCAGCAGGTCGATGACGAAGATGAGCGTCTTGCCGGACAGCCGGTGCCCGGCACCGGCCGGGCCGTAGGCCAGCTCGGGCGGAATGACCAATTGCCGGCGGCCGCCGACCCGCATGCCCGGGATGCCGTCCTGCCAGCCCTGGATGAGGCCGCGCAACGGGAACGAGATGGACTCACCCCGGTTCCAGGAACTGTCGAACTCATCGCCGGTGTCGAACTCGACACCCACGTAGTGCACGTCGACGTTGTCCCCGGCCTTGGCCTCGGGTCCGTCGCCGACCACCAGGTCGGTGATGACGAGTTCGGTGGGTGCTGGGCCGTCGGGAAATTCGATCTCGGGTTTGGTCACCGCACCACCGTAGCGGTCGAGATCGCACCCGCCCCGGTTCGGCCCGGCCCTAAGCTTCAGGCGTGCCCGAGCGAGCCCTCGACGCCGTTGTCATCGGCGGTGGACACAACGGCCTGGTGGCCGCGGCCTATCTGGCCCGGGCCGGCCGCCGCGTGCGGGTGCTGGAGAAGCTCGACGAGGTCGGCGGGGCGGCGGTGTCGGCGAGGGCCTTCGACGGCGTCGACGCCCGGCTGTCCCGGTATGCCTACCTGGTCAGCCTGTTACCGGCGCAGATCCTGTCCGACCTCGGCGCCCGGGTACACCTGGCCCGCCGCCGGTTTGCCTCCTACACCCCCGATCCGGCCGACGGCGCCCGCAGCGGGTTGCTCATCGGCCCGCGTTCGACGTTCGCCGCCGTCGGCGCCGCCTCCGACGAAGCGGGCTTTCACCAGTTCTACCGACGCTGCCGCGCGGTCACCGAACCGCTGTGGCCGACGCTGCTTGAGCCGCTGGGGCGCCGCTCCGCTCTTCGCCGCCGGATCGTCGCGGTCGGTGGCCGCGACGCGGCCGCCGGGTGGCGCGCCCTGATCGACGAGCCGGTCGGGTCGGCGATCGCGGGTGCGGTGACCAGCGACCTGGTCCGCGGGGTGATCGCCACCGACGCGCTGATTGGCACCTTCGCCCGACTCGAGGACGCAACTCTGGACCAGAACGTCTGCCTGCTCTACCACCTGCTCGGCGGCGGGACCGGGGTCTGGGATGTGCCGGTCGGCGGGATGGGTTCGGTGTCCGGTGCGCTGGCGGCCGCGGCGGTGGCGCACGGCGCGCAGATCGTCACCGGCGCCGAGGTGCTATCGGTCACTCCCGACGGGGAGGTGCGCTACCGGGCAGGTGACGCCGAGCACCTGGTGCGCGGGGAGTACGTGCTGGCCGGAGTCACCCCGTCGGTGCTGGCTGGGTTACTGGGCGAACCCGAACCCCGCTGCGCCGAGGGCGCCCAGGTGAAGGTCAACCTGATGCTGCGCCGCCTGCCGCGACTGCGCGACCCCGCCGTCACCGCCGAGGAGGCCTTCGGCGGGACGTTTCACATCAACGAGACCTGGTCCCAACTCGACGCCGCCTACACCGCTGCCGTCGGCGGTGCACTGCCCGACCCGATGCCCTGCGAGATCTACTGCCACTCGCTGACCGACCCGACCATCCTGGCCGAGGACCTGCGTGCGGCTGGGGCGGCGACGCTGACCGTGTTCGGACTTCATGTGCCGCATCACCTGCAGGCCGCCGATCCTGACCGCATGCGGCGACAGATCACCGAGGCGGTGCTGCGGTCACTGAATTCGGTTCTGGCCGAACCGGTTCAGGACGTGCTGATGACCGACGCGCACGGCCGTCCCTGCATCGAGACGATGACCACGGCCGATCTGCAGGACAACCTGGGCCTGACCGCCGGCAACATCTTCCATGGCGCCCTGCAATGGCCCTTCGCCGCCGACGACGAGCCGCTGGAGACCCCCGCACAGCGATGGGGGGTGGCCACCGCGCATGACCGAATCCTGTTGTGTGGCTCGGGAACCCGACGCGGCGGCGCCGTTTCGGGTGTGGGCGGCCACAGCGCCGCGATGGCCGTGCTGGAGAGGCCGAAGAGGTAGGCGCCGAGACTGAAACGGGGGCGGAAAACCAGCCGGGATCACGCCATGGATGCAGTCTCGCGAAGTGTTACCGGCCGCCGACGGTGACGTAGTCGCGTTCGCCGTACCCGGTGTAGATCTGCCGCGGCCGGCCGATCTTGTTGGGCTCCTCGTGCATCTCCCGCCAGTGCGCGATCCAGCCGGGGAGGCGGCCGAGGGCGAACAGGACGGTGAACATCCGGGTGGGGAATCCCATCGCCCGGTAGATGACACCGGTGTAGAAGTCTACGTTGGGGTAGAGCTTGCGCTCGACGAAGTAGTCGTCGGTCAGGGCGACTTCCTCCAGCGACTTGGCGATGTCGAGCAGTTCGTCGTCGCCGCCGAGCTTGCCCAGGATCTTGTCGGCCTGCTCCTTGACGATTCGCGCCCGGGGGTCGTAGTTCTTGTACACCCGGTGCCCGAAGCCCATCAGCTTGACGCCGTCCTCGCGGTTCTTGACCTTGCGGACGAATGCGTGGACGTCGCCGCCCGAGCTGCGGATTCCCTCGAGCATCTCCAGCACCGACTGGTTGGCGCCGCCGTGCAGCGGACCCCACAGCGCGTTGATGCCGCCGGAGATCGAGGTGAACAGATTCGCCTGGGAGGAACCGACCAGTCGCACCGTGGAGGTGGAGCAGTTCTGCTCGTGGTCGGCGTGCAGGATCAGCAGCATGTCCAACGCGCGGACGATCTCCGGGTCCGGTGCGTACGGCTCGGAGGGCAACCCGAAGGTCATCCGCAGGAAGTTCTCGACCAGGCTCAGCGTGTTGTCCGGGTACAGGAACGGCTGGCCGACAGACTTCTTGTACGAGTAGGCCGCGATGGTCGGCAGTTTGGCGAGCAGTCGGATGGTGGACAGCTCGACCTGGTCGTGGTCCAGCGGATCCAGCGAGTCCTGGTAGTAGGCGCTCAGCGCGTTGACTGCGCTGGACAGCACCGGCATCGGGTGGGCGTTGCGCGGGAAGCCGTCGAAGAACCGCTTGAGGTCCTCGTGCAGCAGGGTGTGCCGTTGGATCTTGGTGGTGAAGGCCTCGAGTTCGGCGGCGGTCGGCAGTTCGCCGTAGATCAGCAGATAACTGACCTCGATGAAGGTGGACTTCTCGGCCAGTTGGTCGATCGGGTAGCCCCGGTAGCGCAGGATCCCGGCGTCGCCGTCGATGTAGGTGATGGCGCTCTTGGTCGACGCGGTGTTGACGAATCCCTGGTCGAAGGTGGTGTATCCGGTCTTGGCCAGCAGTGGGCCCAGCGCGATACCGTCAGAGCCTTCCGACGCGTGGACGATTTCCAGGTTCAACTCTCCGCCGGGATACCGCAGGGAGGCGGTGTCGTCGGTTGCGGCCACATCAACCCTTTCTTGCCCGTTCGACGGCTCCGGGCGGGCCGTCGTGAGGTCACGCTACTGTGCGTTCCAAGTGAACGTAGTCGCTATGGCTCCGGTCCGCCCGAGGGGGGGTTGCCGCTAGTCCGGCGCGCCGGTCGGATGCCAGGGCTTCCACAGCCTGGTGAAGATCGTGAAAGTCTCCTCGATCCGGTCACTGACCGCGTGGGGGTCGGCGGCGTCACCGTCCGGTGTGCCGAGGGCGGAGGCCATCAGCACTGCCCAGGTGTCGAACACCACCCGTACCGCTTGGTCAGTCACCGGCAGGCCCATCCGGTGCGCGATCGCCTCGATCACCGCGTGCGTCGCCCCCTCCGGCCGGTAGGTGAATGTCGCCAGGCTCAGCATGGGGGTGCTGTTGACGATGCTGAGGAAGCCACGCATCCGGTCGAACGACCTCGAATCGTGCTGATCGTGATCTTCGGCCCGCAACACCTCGGTGTGGGCGCGGACCAAGGCTTCGTGTTCGGTGATGTCATGAGGTTGCCGGGTCAGCGCGTCGGCAACCTGCTCGGCGATGTCCTCCATCAGGGCGGCGATCACGGCCTCTTTGTTGGGGAAGTAGCGGCTGAAGGTCCGGGGCGACACGTCGGCGCCGGCGGCGATCTGGTCGACGGTGGTCCGTGCGTAACCCTGCTCGGCGCACAGTCGGGCCGCGACGTCGACGAGCGTGGCGCGAGTCCGTTGTTTCTTGCGTTCTCGCAGCCCTAAGTTCGCCTCGCCGGGTTCAGGCACCCGACGATGGTAAGCGCGTGGCACAGCGTCGCACCCAACCCCGTGTCAACGACGTGTTACAGCCCGTCGATACACACATGACACTCTCTCCCATCTGGGTTCTATTACCCCGATTCCCGATCCGCCAAACCTGATCGGTCGTGATTTCGCGGGTCAGGGCTGCAGTCGTTGGATCCGGTCGCCGTCGCCGGGCAGTACGCGAATCCTGTTGTGAATGCGATTCTCCCGGCCCTGCCAGAATTCGACGATCTCGGCGGCAATGCGATAGCCACCCCAATGCGCCGGAACCGGAACGTGTTCGGTTTCGGCGAAGCGCGCGGTGACCTCAGCGAGTTGGGCCATCAACTCCGCCCGCGATCCGATCGGCCGGGATTGGGCCGAGGCCCACGCACCCAGTTGCGACCCGCGCGGGCGCCGCGCCCAGTACTCGGCGGTCTCGGCCGGGTCCACTTTGCTGACCGCTCCCCGGATATGGACCTGCCGCCCCAGCGCGTACCACGGGAACGTCACCGACGCATACGGCGTCGCCGCCAGATCGGCGCCCTTGGCTGAGTCGTAGTTGGTGTAGAAGGTGACACCGTCGGCGTCGACGCTCTTGCACAGCACGGTCCTCGTCACCGGCCGACCGGCCTCGACGGTCGCCAGCACCATCGCATTCGGTTCGGCGACCCCGGCCTGCTCGGCGGCCTCGATCCAGGTGTGCAGCAACGCGAGCCAGCCATCGGCCAGCCAGTCCACATCGAGATCGGTGCTGCCGTCCTTTTCCAACGATCCGTACTCCACCCGCATCGCGGCAAGTCGGTCGCCTGCCCCTTCGAGATCTACCACGGCCTCACGGTACGCCGGATCTCACCTGGGCCGGGCACCGCCGGCGCCGGATGGGACAATTCGGGGGTGACTGTCCTACCGGACGACTTCGTCCCGGGCCTGGAAGGCGTCGTCGCCTTTACCACCGAGATCGCCGAACCGGACCGCGACGGTGGGGCGCTGCGCTACCGCGGCGTGGACATCGAGGACCTCGTCGATCACCGGGTCACCTTCGGGGATGTGTGGGCGCTGTTGGTGGACGGGGTTTTCGGCGACGGCCTGGCCCCCGCTGAGCCGTTCCCGTTGCCGATCCACACCGGCGACGTCCGGGTCGACGTACAGGCCGGCCTGGCGATGCTGGCGCCGATTTGGGGCTATCAGCCGCTGCTGGACATCGACGATGCGACGGCCCGCGCCCAGTTGGCCCGGGCATCGGTGATGGCGTTGTCCTACGTCGCCCAGTCCGCCCGCGGCATCAGCCGTCCGGCCGTCCCGCAACGCGTGATCGACGAGTGCACCACGATCACCCAACGGTTCATGACCCGATGGCACGGTGAGCCGGACCCGCGCTATGTGGAGGCCATCGACGCTTACTGGGTGTCGGCGGCGGAGCACGGGATGAACGCTTCGACGTTCACCGCCCGGGTGATCGCCTCCACGGGGGCCGATGTGGCCGCCGCGCTCTCCGGTGCGGTGGGGGCGATGAGCGGCCCCCTGCACGGCGGGGCCCCGGCCCGGGTGATCCCGATGATCGCCGAGGCCGAAGGCACCGGTGACCCCGCCGCGGTGGTGCGCGGGATCCTGGATCGCGGGGAGAAGCTGATGGGCTTCGGCCATCGGGTCTACCGCGCCGAGGATCCGCGGGCGCGGGTGTTGCGGGCCACCGCCCAGCGCCTCGCCGCGCCGCGCTATGAGGTGGCGGCGGCTCTGGAGCGGGCCGCGCTGAGCGAACTGCGTGACCGCCGGCCCGACCGGGCCATCGAGACCAACGTCGAATTCTGGGCGGCGGTGATCCTGGACTTCGCCGAGGTTCCACCGGCGATGATGCCGGCGATGTTCACCTGCGGGCGCACCGCGGGCTGGTGCGCGCACATCCTGGAGCAGAAGCGGCTGGGCAAGCTGGTCCGGCCCGCGGCCGTGTACGTCGGTCCCGGCCCGCGGGCCGCGTCGTCGGTCAGCGGGTGGGAGACCATCGCCCACACCTAGCGTCTCTCCACGAGGTGTCTCTCGGCGAGCTGTCTCTCCGCGAGCTGTCTCACCCTCTCCGCGAGCAGTCTCACCCTCTCCGCGAGCAGTCTCACCCTCTCCGCGAGCAGACGCAAAGTTGC
>CAYXBN010000074.1:0-10738 GCA_964463215.1 uncultured Mycobacterium sp.
CCTGCAGAGCGCCGATGACGACGACGGGCGGGGCGCCCTCGCCCCGCACCGGTTTCGGGCCCACCGGGTCGTGGGTGGGGAACTCGGTGCAGCGCAACCCGGCCCAGGAATTGGCTGAACCGGAGTCCAGGTCAGCTCGCCCTGGGCGGTCGTGGCCGGTGCGGTCGGTGCGGGTGCGCTGCAGCCCGCCAGCACCAGGCACGCCGCGGCCGGCACCGCGGCAAACCGCATCGGGTCAGACCTCCACTTCGCTCCGGTCACCGCTCCAGAGGGTGTGGAAGCGCGCGGCGGGGTCGGCGTCGATGCGGCCGTAGGTGTGCGCTCCGAAGAAGTCGCGCTGGCCTTGGATCAGCGCAGCGGGCAGACGGTTGGGTTCGGTGCGCAGCCCGTCGTAGTAGGACAGCGCCGAGGAGAAGCCGGGAATCGGGAGGCCGAGTTCGGTGGCGGTCACCACGACGCGGCGCCAGCCGTCCACGCTGGACTCCACCGCGCTGCGGAAATAGGGATCGGCGATCAGGGTCGGCAGCGCCGGATCGGCGTCGTAGGCATCCTTGATCCGGTTGAGGAACTTCGCCCGGATGATGCACCCGCCGCGCCAGATGGTGGCCAGCACCCCGGGGGTGATGCCCCAGTCGTACTCGTCGGAGCCGGCCTGGATCTGGTTGAAGCCCTGCGCGTAGGCGATGATCTTCGAGGCATACAGCGCCTGGCGCACATCCTCGATGAATTGCTTTGTGTCCGTGGGATGTTTGCCGAGATGCCCGGAAGCCAGGCCGACGACCGCGCGGCGCTGCGGGACCGAACCGGACAGCGCGCGGGCGAACACCGCCTCGGCGATGCCGGTCACGGGCACCCCGAGATCGAGGGCGGACTTCACCGTCCACCGGCCGGTGCCCTTCTGCTCGGCCTCGTCGACGATGACGTCCACCAGAGGCTTGCCGGTCTTGGCGTCGACCTGGCGCAGCACCTCGGCGGTGATCTCCACCAGGAAGCTGTCCAGATCGCCCGCGTTCCACTCGGTGAAGACATCGGCGATCTCTCCGGCCGTCAGACCCAGCGCGTCGCGCAGGAGTTGGTAGGCCTCACCGATGAGTTGCATGTCGGAGTACTCGATGCCGTTGTGCACCATCTTCACGAAATGTCCTGCGCCGTCGGGACCGATGTGCGCGCAGCACGGCACCCCGTCGACGTGTGCCGAGATCTCCTCGAGCAGGGGGCCCAGCGATTCGTAGGACTCCTTCGGGCCACCCGGCATGATCGACGGCCCGTTGAGTGCGCCCTCCTCACCGCCGGAGATCCCGGCACCCACGAAGTGCAAGCCGCGCTCCCGCATGGCCTTCTCGCGCCGAATGGTGTCGGTGTAGAGGGCGTTGCCACCGTCGATGATGATGTCGCCGGGTTCCATGGCGTCGGCGAGTTCGTTGATCACCGCGTCGGTGGCCTCACCGGCCTTGACCATGATCAGCACCCGGCGCGGCCTTTCCAGGGCGGCCAGGAACTCCGGGATGTTTTCGGAGCGGACGAAGT
This sequence comes from uncultured Mycobacterium sp., assembly GCA_964463215.1. GTDB lineage: Bacteria > Actinomycetota > Actinomycetes > Mycobacteriales > Mycobacteriaceae > Mycobacterium. The sequence continues at coordinate 1,528 of CAYXBN010000074.1, forward strand.
TGCCCTCGGCGCCGTGTTCGGCGATCAGGGTGTCGGTTCTGCCGACGGAGCGGTTGTGCAGTGCCACCGTGTAGCCGTGCCGGGCGAAGTTCCGGGCGATGTTGGAACCCATCACCGCCAGGCCGGTGACACCTATCTGCGCGGTCGCCTTCTGCGTGGAGTTCATTGAGCGCCTTTCGTGTTCGGGGCCATCATGGCCACAGCCGGTGCAGTTCAGTCAGCCACGGGACTGCCACCGCGATGGTCGGAATGACCAAGACCGCCGCAGCTGCCAGGTAGGCGGCCAGAGCAATCGGCAGGCTGTTGGGGGGACCGGACAGCCGCCGCACCCGCAGCACTGTGGTCGGCCCGCCGGCGGCCAGTGCGCCGGCCGGGGTTGGCCCGCACGCACAGGTCACCAGTGCGCGGGCCAGCGGCCGGGGTCCGGTGGTGCGGACCGCGGCGTCATCGGCGAGTAGTTCGACGAGCAACTGCACCGCGCTCAGCGCGCTGCCGCTGCGGACGAACCGCGGGAAGGCGGTGTGCACCGCGATGAACGCTTCGAGCACCAGGTCGTGGCGGGCCCGCAGGTGCGCTCGTTCGTGACGCAGGATTGCGGTCAGTTCCGGTGTGCTCAACGCGGACAGCGTGCCCCGGCTGAGCACCACGCGGCTGCGGACACCGGGGAGGCAGTACGCCAGTGGTTCGGCGACGTCGAGCACCCGAACCCGTTCCCGGCGGCGTTCGGCGAGCAGGTCGACCAGTGCGCGGTGCTGCGCCCGGCGCCGCCGGGTGCCGATGCCGACCTGGGCGACGGCCACCACCAGGCGGGCGCCGATCAGCAGTGTCACCGTCAGCACCAGCACGGCAGACAACCACAGCGGCCGGCCCAGCGCGGCGATCTGCTCAGCGATGTTCGCGGTCGGCCGGCCGTCAGGCCCCGGCAGGAACAGTCGGGCAGCGATGGCCAGGCCGGCGCTGAATGCCGACAGCACCGCAGCCAGCGCGACCGCCTGCCAGAGCACCACCGCAGCCCGTGGTGCGCGCAGCGGCCAGGTGGCCCGGGCCAGCATCGCCGGAACCGGCCCGGCGAGGGCCAGGGCGAGCAGGGTGAAGGCCAGCGCTGACACGCCAGCCAGTCTCCCCCAGGGGACCGGCCAGCCGCTAGGAGATCCGGTGTTTGGCTTCCAGGTCAGCCAGGGCGCGACGCAGCGCATCGGCTTCGTCGGGGCCTACCCGTTCCACGAATTGCACCAGTGCCGCCTGCCGATCGCCGGAGTCCGACGCCTGAGCCAGGGCGTCGACCATCAGTCCGGCCACCAGTTCGTCGCGGCCGTGGGCGGCGGCGTAGCGGTGGGCCCGGTCGTCGCGGATCTGAACCACGAGGTTCTTGCGGGCCAGTCGCTGCAGCACGGTCATCACGGTGGTGTAGGCGAGGTCGCGTCGGTCGCACAGTGACCGGTGCACCTGACGCACCGTTTGGGGCTGATCGGCGCCCCAGAGGTGATCCATCACGGCGCGCTCCAGGTCCCCCAGACCGGTCAGCTTTGCCATGTGCGTGTCACTCCTCGCCGCTGAGACTACGCCCGATTACTACCGGTCGTCGTACCCAAACCTTCCCGGAATTAACTCGGCTGGTGGCGGGAAAGTTCCCCCCGCCGTGTAGACACATGTGCGTGACTATGCAGGACGTCCCCACCCCCGAACTGTCCGCACCGTTCGACGCCGAACTCGGGCTGACCTATACCGACGTCACGCCCGACGGGGTCAAAGCCGAGTTGACCGTCAAACCCACCCTGTTGCAGCCGATGGGCATCGTGCATGGCGGGGTCTGGTGCTCGATGGTGGAGTCGCTGGCCAGTGTGTCGGCCTACGTGTGGCTATCGGCCAACGGCGGCGGCAACGTGGTCGGGGTCAACAACAACACCGATTTCCTGCGCGCGGTTACCGGCGGTAAGGCCTACGGGGCGGCTGAACCTGTGCACCGTGGCCGCCGCCAGCAGTTATGGCTGGTCACCATTCGCGATGAACAGGATCGGCTGATCGCCCGCGGCCACGTCCGGCTGCAGAACCTGGCGGCTGACTCCTGACCGGCGGCTAACCGGCCTGGTTGGCCAGCTGCAGCGCCAGTCGTGCCCCGCCTAGGGGACTTCCGCCCAAAGTCGCTGTGCCGCCGTGTAATTCGGCTTGCTGGGCGACCAGGGCCAGCCCGAGTCCGGATCCGGATTGGGTGACTCTGGATCCACGGGAAAAGCGCTCGAAGACCGAGATCCGTTCCTGTTCGGGAACGCCGCTGCCGTTGTCGTCGACGGTGAGCTGCACCGCGGCGGGGGAGTTGTGGACGGCCAACCGCACCTCGGTGGCCCCGCCGTGGCGAACTGCGTTGGCGATGGCGTTGTCGATGACCAGGCGTAGACCGGCAGGCAGTCCGATCATCGGCACCGACGGCGAGGGCACCAGGGCCACAGTCAGACCTGGGTAGGTGCGCTCGGCGTCGTGGGCGGCCCGGTCCAGCAGTTCAGTGATGTCGAAGGCCACGAAATCATCGGCGGTGGTCAGTTCGCCCTGGGCGAGACGTTCCAGTGCGGTCAACGTCGCCTCGATCCGACTCTGGGTGCGCATGGTGTCGGAGATGACCTCCTGGCGTTGCTCTGCGCCGAGGTCGAGGGTGGACAGCACCTCGAGGTTGGTGCGCATCGCGGTCAGCGGGGTGCGCAGTTCGTGGGAGGCGACGGCGGCGAAGTCGCGAGCCGACTCAAGGGCCGCTTTGGTTTTGGCTTGTTCGTCACCGATGCGGGCCAGCATGCCTTCTACCGCCTCGCCGATCTCCACCGCCTCGCGGACACCCCGGACCTGGACTTCTTCGGGTTTGGACTGGGCGTTGATCGCGCGGGCCTGCTGGGCCAACAGGCGGAACGGGTCGATCATGATCAGCGAGAAAAACCACCCGATCACGACGGTCCCGATGATGACGCCGCCGCAGATGATGATCACCCGCCAGTGCAGTTCGTCGATGCTGCGCTGGGTTTCGGCCACCGGCGCCCCGAGGGCGATCGAGGCCGCGCCCACCGAGAAGGTCCGGACCCGGTACTCCACCCCGTCGATGGTGGTGTTGGCGTATCCGTCGGGAAGGGCCGGTAACACGACGCCGGCGGGTATCGAGGTCACCGAGGTGCCGACCCGCACGGTGCGCACCAGATTGCCCTCGGCGGTAGGCGTTTCGGGCGTTGCGGGACTGGAGAGCAGCGTGCTGAAGTCACCGAGGCTGCTCACCGAGTCCAGTCGACGGTCCAACTGGCTGTACTGCTCGTTGGTGACGCCCACCCAGACCCAGGTGCCCAGGGCCAGCACGAGTACCACCACCGAGAGCGCGGCAGCGATGACGATCGTGCGCAACGAGAGCAGCCGGTTGGGTAGCCGCTGCAACAGCCGGTAGACCACTTCATTGGGTTTCAGCATGGCTGCGGACTCGCTGCGCCCCGGTTGATCGCTCTCCTCCTGTCTCAGGGGGAGGCGGACATCTCGGTTTCCACGATGATCGCTCTAGTCGACACGGTCGAGTCAGTCGATTCGCTCACATAGGTGGCCTCGGCCGAGTCTGCCTCGTCGGTCTCGACGCTTTCGACGATCTCTTCAAGCTGTTCTATCCGGGTCCGGGCGTAGGCCTGCTGCTCGGTGATGGTGAGCTGGCCGCGCTGGCTGCCGATGAACGTCCCGATCCAGGACAGCGCGGTGGTCAACCGGGCGCGGAAACCCACCAGGTAGATCAGGTGCAGGAACAGCCAGGCGAGCCAGGCGATGAAACCGCCGAATTCCAGCGGCCCGACCTGGGCCACCGCTGAGTAGCGCGACACCGTCGCCATCGAGCCCTTGTCGAAGTACTTGAACGGCTCGCGGGCGGCCGGATCGGCCCCGTGCAGTTCGGCCTTGATGAGCCGAGCCGCGTAGCGGGCGCCCTGGATCGCGCCCTGCGCCTGGCCGGGAACACCCTCCATCGCGGCCATGTCACCGACGACGAACACCTCGGGATGCCCGGGCACGGTCAGGTCGGGCAGCACCTTCACCCGACCGGCCCGGTCGACTTCGGCACCGGTCTGGTCGGCGATGATCTTGCCGAGTGGGCTGGCAGCCACGCCGGCCGACCACACCTTGGTCTGACACTCGATGCGTTCCTCGTGGCCGTCGCCGTACTTGACGTTGATCCCGTTGCGGTCGACGTTGGTGACCATCGCGCCGAGTTGAATCTCGACGCCCAGTTTCTCCAGTCGCGCGGCGGCCTTGCGGCCCAGTTTCTCGCCCATCGGCGGCAGCACCGCCGGGGCGGCGTCAAGCAGGATCACCCGGGCCTTGGTGGAGTCGATGTGGCGGAAGGCGCCTTTGAGGGTGTGGTCAGCCAATTCGGCGATCTGCCCGGCCATCTCCACGCCGGTGGGCCCGGCGCCAACGACGACGAAGGTGAGCAGTTTGGCCCGACGTTCCGGGTCGCTGGACCGCTCGGCTTGCTCGAAGGCCCCCAGGATGCGGCCTCGAAGTTCCAGCGCGTCGTCGATGGTCTTCATCCCCGGTGCCCACTCGGCGAAATGGTCGTTGCCGAAATAGGACTGGCCGGCGCCAGCCGCGACGATCAGCGAGTCGTACGGGGTGCGGTAGGTGTGGCCGAGCAGCACCGAGTCGACGGTCTTGTTGGTGAGGTCGATATCGGTGACTTCGCCGAGCAGGACCTGGCAGTTTTTCTGCTTGCGGAGGATCACCCGGGTCAGCGGGGCGATCTCACCTTCGGAGATGATTCCGGTCGCCACCTGGTAGAGCAGCGGCTGGAACAGGTGATGGGTGGTCTTGGCGATCATCTTGATGTCGACGTCGGCCCGCTTGAGCTTCTTGGCGGCGTTGAGCCCGCCGAAGCCCGAGCCGATGATGACGACCTTGTGCTTATCCGACGGAGTGGCACCGGGGTGGGTCATCTTCGCTCCTCAGTTCTGGCTCGCGTGGTGGTTCGGGCGCCACAGGTTTCCGTGGCGGGATCCTCTTGCTACAGAACCTGTTGTTACAGACCCTGTTGGTCCCGACACCGTTGTTCTAGTGCCCATTTTCTACGGTCGGGTTTTCGCCACGCAATGTGGCCACGCCAACGGTAACCGGCCGCGGTGGTCAGCCTGCCCACCGGGCGCGGCAATTCGGGCGGCGTGCTGAGGTCAGGGCCCGACCACCGGCCGCAGTGCCTCGCCGACCGCCGTGATCGAACCCGGAACATAGCCGGGCAGGTTGACGATCACGCCGTCGATGCCGGCATCGACCACGTTGGCCCGAACCGTCTCGGCGATCTGATCGGTGCTGCCGACCGCCACCCGCCCGCGCATCGGCGCGGGAACCATCCCGGGGGTGAATTTCGGGTCCGGGATGGCGGTAAGCAGCACGCTGGTCTCCAGGGTGGCCCGGTCCCGGCCGACCTCGTCGCAGCGTCGGGCCAGCGCCGTCATCTTGCCGGGGAGTTCGTCGAAGGCGGCGATTACGTTGAGATGGTCGAAGTGGCGGGCCGCCAGGCCGAACGTCTTCTTCTCGCCACTTCCGCCGATCAGCAGCGGAATACGATCCCGCATCCGCGGCACCGCGACCGCATCCTCGGTGCGGTAATACCGTCCGGCGAAAGTGACCCGTTCGCCGCTGATCATCGGCAGCATGATCTGCAGCGCCTCGTCCAGTTTGGCGAACCGTTCGGTGAAGGTGCCGAACTCGAAACCGAGTTGGGTGTGCTCCAGTTCGAACCACCCGGTTCCCACGCCCAACACGGCGCGACCCTGGCTCACGACGTCCAGGGTGGTGATGATCTTGGCCAGCAGGGTGGGGTTGCGGTAGGTGTTGCCGGTCACCAGCGTTCCGAGCAGGACCCGTTCGGTGGCCGTCGCCAGCGCGCCGAGGGCGGTGTAGGCCTCCAGCATCGGCTCGTCGGGCGCGCCCAGCATGGGCAGTTGATAGAAGTGATCCATCACGAAGACGGCATCGAATCCGGCTGTCTCGGCCTCTCGGGCTTGGGCGAGCACGGTGGGGAACAAGTCGGCCACCGGTGTTCCGTAGGAGAAATTCGGGATCTGCAGGCCGAGTCGGATGTTCACGTCCTGCACAGTAGCGCCGCGCCGCCGCACGGGAGGCCGTCCTAAGCTGACGGCGGTGAGGGGCGTGATGAGGGCGAAGAGCCCACGGGTATGAGGGCCGGGGCGGCATCGCCAGTGGATCTGCCGCGCTGGGTCTACCTTCCGGCCGCCGCGGGGGCGCTGTTCGTGGCGCTACCACTGCTCGCGCTGGTCATCAGGGTCGATTGGGCGCGTTTCGGCCCCCTCGTGACCAGCCCGCCGGCACTGACCTCGCTGTCGCTGAGTCTGCGCACCGCAGCGGCCAGCACGCTGCTGTGTCTGCTGCTCGGTGTTCCCCTCGCCCTCGCGCTGGCGCGCCACCCCACCCGATTGGCTCGCCTGGTGCGACCGCTGGTGTTGTTGCCACTGGTGCTACCTCCGGTGGTGGGTGGACTGGCCCTGCTGTACGCCTTCGGGCGCCTCGGTCTGTTGGGCCGCTACCTGGAGGCGGCCGGGATTCAGGTCGCGTTCAGCACTGCCGCGGTGGTGTTGGCCCAGACCTTCGTGTCGTTGCCCTTCCTCGTGATCGCACTCGAAGGCGCCGCCCGCACCGCCGGATCCGGCTACGACGAGGTCGCCGCCACCCTGGGTGCGCGACCCTCGACGGTCTGGTGGCGGGTGACGTTGCCGCTGTTGGGTCCCGGCTTGCTGTCCGGGTCAGTCCTGGCCTTCGCCCGGGCGCTGGGGGAGTTCGGTGCGACGTTGACCTTCGCCGGCTCCCGACCGGGGGTCACCCGAACTCTGCCCCTGGAGATCTATCTGCAGCGCGAGGCCGACGCCGACGCCGCCGTGGCGCTGTCGGTGCTGCTGATCGCCGTCGCCGCCGTCGTCGTGGTGGGCCTGGGTTCCCGGCGGGTCGCCGGGTGGGGGAGCGCGCCCGGTGGTTGATCTGGCGGTGAGCGCGACTGTGGCCGTTCGCGGGGTGGACCTCGAGTTCGGTGTCGGTGCCGGTGAGGTGCTGGCGGTGGTCGGGCCCAACGGGGCGGGGAAATCGACAGCATTGGCGGTGGTGGCCGGATTGCTGCGCGCCGACCGGGCGGTGGTGCGGGTCGGCGACCGGAGCCTGACCGACACCACCGCCGGGGTCCACATCGCAGTCCATGACCGCAGAGTGGGACTGCTGCAGCAGAGGCCGCTGCTCTTCCCCCACATGTCGGTGTTGGAGAACGTGGTTTTCGCTGCTCGCAACGGCAGGTCGGATCCGGCGTCCGACGCCGGCGACGGCGCTCGGCGCTGGCTGCACCGGGTGGGGGCCGCATCGTGGGCTGATCGGCGACCGGCGGAACTCTCCGGCGGTCAGGCTCAGCGGGTCGCGGTGGCTCGGGCCCTGGCCGCTGACCCCGACGTACTCCTTCTCGACGAGCCCATGGCAGGGCTCGACGTGGCCGGCGCGGCGGCGGTGCGTCAGGTGCTGCGCGAGGTGCTGACCGGTCGGTCGTCGCGGCCCGCCGTCCTGGTCACCCATGACCTGCTGGACGTGCTCGGCATCGCCGACCGGGTGCTGGTACTGGAGGGGGGCGCTGTTGCGGAGTCGGCGCCGGTTGCGGAGTTCCTGGCCGCGCCGCGGAGCCGCTTCGGCGCGCGAATGGCCGGTGTCAACGTGGTGCGCGGTGTTTTGACCGGCCCGACGACGGTGTGCAGCGCCGGGCAAACTTGGCACGGCGTACCTGCCGAGCCCCTGGCGGAGGAGTCGGAGGTGCTGGCGGTGTTCCCGCCGGCTTCGGTGGCGGTGTATCCGGACCGGCCACGGGGCAGCCCCCGCAACAGCGTCGAAGTCCGCATCGCCGATCTTGACGCGACCGGCGGGGTAGTGCGGGTCCGCGGTGCCGACCAGTGTGACGGCGCTCCCGGCTTGGCCGCCGACGTCACCCCCGACGCAGTTGCCGAATTACGACTGGGAGTCGGGAACACGGTGTGGATGGTCGTCAAGACACAGTCGGTGAGTTTGCACGTCGGGCGTCCCAAGGCTGCCGGCGCCTGAAATATCACCGTTGTGACTCGATGCCCGACACAGCCCACCAGTCACTTTGCGTCATGGCGCGAAAACGGTAGGTTTTCGGCCATGACGCAGTCGGACCCGACTTCACGACGCCCGAAACTGTGGTCGGCAATCGCCGCCACCGCCGTTGCTGGTGCCACCGCTGTGGCGATGGCCCTGCCGCCAACGGCGCTGGCAGACCCAGTCCCGCCCCCGCCACCGGCGCCCACGACAGCGCCGCCAGCCCCGGGGGCACCCCCGCCTCCGCCGGCCCCGGCGACCCCGGCCCCGGCAGCCCAACCAGCCTCGCCGGCTCCTGCTGCCCCCCCGGCGGATCCCAATGCCCCCGCACCCGCCCCAGCCCCAGCCCCGGCCGATCCGGCCGCGCCGCCGCCTGCGGCTCCCGGCGCTCCTGCTGACGCCCCCGCCGCGGCACCGGCGCCCGCCCCGGGGCCGGTTGACCCCAACGCGCCGGCACCCGCCGCGGCCCCGGCAGCTGAGGCCGGGAGAGTGGAGAACGCCGCCGGTGGTTTCAGCTACGTCCTGCCCGCCGGCTGGGAGGCCGCCGACGCCTCCCGGTTGAGCTATGGTCAGGCACTGCTGCTCAAGCAGACCGGCCCCGCGCCGCTGCCCGGCCAGCCCGCCCCGACCGCCACCGACACCAGCATCCTGCTGGGCCGGTTGGACATGAAGCTGTTTGCCGGAGCCGAGCAGGACAACGGCAAGGCCGCCGTGCGGCTCGCCTCGGATATGGGTGAATTCTTCATGCCCTTCGCCGGCACTCGAATCAACCAGCAGACCGCCACCCTGCAGGCCGGAGAGATGCCGGGATCGGCGTCGTCCTACGAGGTCAAGTTCACCGACACCGCCAAGCCGAACGGGCAGATCTGGGCCGGCGTGGTCGGCACGGCGGGCGGTGGCAGTGATCCGGGCGACCGGTGGTTCGTCGTCTGGCTGGGCACCGCCGAAGATCCGATCGACCCCGCAGCTGCCAAAGCGCTGGCCGAATCGATCCAGCCCTACACTCCGCCGGCGGCGCCCGCGGCTCCGGGGCCTGACCCGAATGCGCCGGCGGCTCCTGCGCCGGATCCCAACGCGCCCGTCCCGCCGCCTGCGGCTCCTGCGC
>CAYXBN010000075.1:0-10626 GCA_964463215.1 uncultured Mycobacterium sp.
CCCGCCGACGGAGTCGGCACCGATACTCCCGCCGACGGAGTCGGCACCGAAACGGCCTAGAAGCCCAGTCGCCCCAGTTGCTTGGGATCCTGCTGCCAGTTCTTGGCCACCTTGACCCGCAGGTCGAGATAGACCTTGGTGCCCAGTAGTCGCTCAATCTGCCGACGGGCGGTGCTGCCGACCTCCTTGAGGCGGGCCCCGCCCCGACCGATCACGATGCCCTTCTGGCTGTCGCGTTCCACGTAGAGGATGGCGTGCACGTCGATCAGATCATCCCGGCCCTCCCGGGGGGTCACCTCGTCGATCACCACCGCCAGCGAGTGCGGAAGCTCATCGCGCACTCCTTCCAGGGCGGCTTCCCGGATCAGTTCGGCCATCAGCACCTCTTCGGGTTCGTCGGTGAGCTCACCCTCGGGGTAGTACGCCGGACCGGGCTCGAGGTGCTCGACCAGAACGCCGATCAGGACGTCGATCTGCTCGCCGGTGGTGGCCGAAACCGGCACGATCGCAGCGGCGTTCTCACCGACGAGTTCGGCCACCGCGACCAGTTGGGCCGCCACCGCGTCCTTGGCCACCTTGTCGATCTTGGTGACGACCACCACCAGTGCGGTCTTCGGGGCCACCGCCCGGATCTGCTCGTAGATCCAGCGGTCACCCGGCCCGATCGGCTCGTCGGCGGGGATGCACAACCCGATGACGTCGACGTCGGTGTAGGTGTCGCGGACCAGGTCGTTGAGGCGCTTGCCCAACAGGGTGCGGGGCCGGTGCAGTCCCGGGGTGTCGACCAGCACGATCTGGAAGTCCGGGCGGTGCACGATGCCCCGGATGGTGTGCCGGGTGGTCTGCGGCCGGTTGGACGTGATTGCGACCTTGCTGCCCACCAGGGCATTGGTCAGCGTCGACTTGCCGGTGTTGGGACGTCCGACCAGGCAGACGAAGCCGGAGCGGAAGTCCTCAGGCACCACGCGACCCGTCGACGGCTGCGTCGACCGCCGTGTCGACCGCTGCCTCGACCGGGCCGTCAACGGGTCCGTCGGCCCCGGGGTCCCGCCGAACCAGGACGGTGCCGATGCGCAACCGGCCCCGCGGGTCGCGGTCGCCCTCGGCGCGCAGTCGCAGCCCCTGCGAGACGACCTCGGCGCCGGGCAGTGGGACCCGGCCCAGTTTCAGGGCCAGCAGTCCCCCGACGGTGTCGACGTCAAGGTCGTCATCGAACTCGATGTCGTACAGCTCCCCGACATCTTCGATCGGCAGCCGCGCGGAGACCCGGAACACGTTGTCCCCCAAATCTTCTACCGGTGCCACCTCGTGGGTGTCGTACTCGTCGGCGATCTCGCCGACGATCTCCTCCAGCACGTCCTCGATGGTCACCAGTCCGGCGGTCGCACCGTACTCGTCGACCAGCAGGGCGATGTGCACGCGGTCGCGTTGCATCTCCTTGAGCAGATCGTCGAGCGGTTTGGAGTCCGGGATGAACACCACCGGGCGCATGACCTCGGCGACGGTGATGTCGCGCGCGGCACTGGCCGAGTAGTAGGTCCGGCGCACCAGATCTTTGAGGTACACCACCCCGAGGATGTCGTCGACGTTCTCCCCGACCACGGGGATTCGGGAGTGGCCACTGCGTACCGCCAGCGAGGTCGCCTGCGCTGCGCTCTTGTCGCTCTCAATCCACACCATTTCGGTGCGTGGAACCATCACCTCGCGCGCCGGGGTGTCACCGAGTTCGAACACCGACTGGATCATCTTGCCTTCGTCGGCGGCCACCACCCCGCGCTGCTGAGCCAGGTCCACCACCTCCCGCAGTTCGATCTCGGAGGCGAACGGGCCGTTGCGGAAACCCCGCCCCGGGGTCAGGGCGTTGCCGAGCAGGACGAGCAATCGGCTGATCGGGGCAAGCAGGACCGAGATCGCCTGGAGCGGAAGGGCTGACGCCAGCGCGATGGAGTAGGCGTGCTGGCGGCCCATGGTCCGCGGGCCGACCCCGACCGCGACGAAACTGGCCACCGTCATGATCGCGGCGGATCCGACCAGCGCCCACCGCAAACCGAAACGATCGTTGAGGTAGGCCACGATCAACACACATGCGGTGGCCTCGCAGGCGATCCGCAGCAACACAACAAGATTGATGTACCGGGGCCGCTCCGCGATCACCCGGCCCAACCGGGCCGCCCCGGGGCGCTCGTCGCGAATGAGTTCCTCGACCCGGGCGCTGGACACTGTGGAGATCGCGGCGTCGAGGGCGGAGAACAACCCACCGAGCAAAATCAAGGCGATCGCGCCGGCCAACGGCGCCAGTCCGGTCACCGGTCGAAGTGCCGGGACTTGTCCAACAGGCGCCGATCGCGCTCGGCCTGCCGGTCGGAGTGGTAGGCGTTGACCTGGTCGGCGACCCACTCCTCGAGGAGTTGACGCTGCAGTGCGAACATCTCCTTCTCCTCATCCGGTTCGGCGTGGTCGTAGCCCAGCAGGTGCAGCACACCGTGCACGGTCAGCAGGGCCAGTTCCTGACCCAGGCTGTGGCCCGCCGCGGCGGCCTGCTCGGCGGCGAACTGCGGGCACAACACGATATCGCCCAGCATCGACGGCCCCGGTTCGGGAGCGTCGGGGCGCCCGCCGGGTTCGAGTTCGTCCATCGGGAAGCTCATCACGTCGGTCGGGCCGGGGAGGTCCATCCAGCGCATGTGCAGATCGGCCATCGCCGCCAGATCCAGCAGCACCATGGACAACTCGGCTGCCGGGTTGACGTTCATCTTGCGGATGACGAACCGCGCGACGCTGATCAACTCCTCTTCGGAGACGTCGATGCCCGACTCGTTGGAAACCTCGATCATGGGCGTCCTAGTGCCGCCGACGCTGTGCCCGGTTGAGTCCGGGCTGCTCGGCGGCTCTGGCGTAGGCGTCGACGATGTCGGACACCAGTCGATGACGCACCACGTCGGCGCTGGTGAGTTCGGCGAAGTGGATGTCGTCGATGCCGTCGAGGATGTCCATCGCAGCGCGCAGGCCCGAACGCGCACCCCCGGGCAGGTCGACCTGGGTGATATCGCCTGTCACAACGATTTTCGACCCAAATCCCAGGCGGGTCAGGAACATCTTCATCTGCTCGGCGGTGGTGTTCTGAGCCTCGTCGAGGATGATGAAGGAGTCGTTGAGGGTACGGCCCCGCATGTAGGCCAGCGGTGCCACCTCGATCACCCCGGCGCCCATCAGCTTGGGGATGGCCTCGGCGTCCATCATGTCGTGCAATGCGTCGTACAGCGGCCGCAGGTAGGGGTCGATCTTCTCGCTGAGCGTGCCGGGCAGAAAGCCAAGGCGCTCACCGGCTTCCACCGCAGGGCGGGTCAGGATGATCCGGGTGACCTGCTTACTCTGCAGCGCCTGAACGGCTTTGGCCATCGCCAGGTAGGTCTTCCCGGTGCCGGCGGGGCCGATCCCGAACACCACGGTGTTGGCGTCGATGGCGTCGACGTAGCGCTTCTGGTTGAGCGTCTTGGGGCGAATGGTCTTGCCGCGCCGGGACAGAATGTCCAGCGTCAGCACCTCGGCGGGTGAGGCGTTGTCCTCGCCTGCCACCATCGCGATGCTGCGCCGAACCGAGTCCGCCGACAGGGCCTGCCCACCGGCCACGATGGCGATGAGTTCGGAGATCACCCGTTCGGCCAGGGCCACCTCGGCCGCTGACCCGGAGAGGTTGACGGCGTTGCCGCGGACATGCACCTCGGCTGACAGACCGGCCTCCAGGGCACGCAGATTCTCGTCGGCGGAACCCAGCAGACCGACGACGAGGTCGGGCGGAACAGTCATACTGCTGCGAACCTGCGCGGCAGTGGTCGTTTCGCGGGGCGTCAAGTGCCTGCTTTCTCGGTCTTCGTCTGGCTGATCTGCCGGTGATTCTACCGCCGCCGCGACTTCGGGCAGCGCGAGATTGCCACCACGCAGCCGAAAGCGCGGCGGGTGCTGCGGGGATGCAATGTCGGTGCGGTATCCCTCAGTGGACTGCCCACCGTTCGGTGAGCGCCCCCAACGCCCCCAAGGCCACCGCCGCCGCGGTGGACGTGCGCAGCACGGTCGGCCCGAGTCGAACCGGGACGGCACCGGCGGCGGTCAACGCCGCCAACTCGGCGTCGGTGATCCCGCCCTCCGGTCCGACGATCAGCACCACCGAATCCGTCTGCGCCAGCGGCACTTCGGCCAGCGGGCGATCGGCCGACTCGTGCAACACCAGCGCCGTCGAGGCCGGGTGGGAGCCCAGATGGCCGCACACCTCGCCGGTGGACAGCGGTCCGGTGACCTCGGGAATCCAGGCCCGGCGCGATTGCCGGGCCGCCGACCGGGCGACCGCGCGCCAGCGGCGCAGACCCTTGGCGGCGCGCTCGCCGTCCCAGCGCGCCACGCAGCGGTCGGCCTGCCAGGCGATGAATCCGTCGGCCCCGGCCTCGGTGGCCAGTTCGACGGCCAACTCCGAACGTTCCGCCTTGGGAATCGCCTGCACCACCGTCACCGAAGGCCGGGGCAGCGGAGCGGTCCGGCGGGCGGTGATGCGGGCGGTCAGGCTGCGCTTGTCGGCGGAGAGCACCACGCAGGCGGCGACTGTTCCCGCCCCGTCGGAGAGGGTGAGGGTTTCCCCCTCCCGGATGCGGCGCACCGTGGCGGCGTGGAAACCCTCGTCGCCGTCGACGATCGCCGTCGCGCCGACCGGCGGAATGGTGTCGGCGTAGAAGAGCGTCGCCGCCATGCGGTGCTCCCCTATCGGCCGGTGAAGGTTTCCCGCAGTCGGCTGAACAGCCCGCCCCCGCCGGCGGTCGGCGCCGCCGCGCGGGCGCTGCGCACACCGGCGCGTTCGCTGCTGCGACTCTTGACCTCGGTGAGCAACTCCCGTGCGCGGGCGTCGATCTTGGTGGGCACGGTGACCTCGATGTGGGCGTGCAGGTCGCCGCGCGCCTCGGAGCGCAGTCGCGGCAATCCGTGTCCGCGCATCGTCGTCACCGAACCGGGCTGGGTCCCGGGTGGGATGGTGATCTCCACCGGTCCGTCGAGAATGTCCTCGACGGTCACGGTGGTGCCCAGGGCCGCGTCGACCATCGGAACTTCGACGGTGCACCGCAGGTCATCCCCATCGCGGACGAAGATGTCGTGGGGTTGCTCGTGCACCTCGACGTACAGATCGCCGGCCGGCCCCCCGCCGGGCCCGACCTCACCCTGGGCTGCCAACCGGACCCGCATGCCGTCGGCGACACCGGCCGGGATCTTGACGCTGATCTCCCGGCGGGCCCGTACCCGGCCGTCCCCGCCGCAGCGGTGGCACGGGTCGGGAATGACCTCGCCGACTCCGCCGCAGGTCGGGCAGGCGCGGGAGGTCATGACCTGGCCGAGCAGCGAACGCTGCACGGTCTGGATCTCGCCGCGGCCGCCGCAGGTGTCGCAGGCCACCGGCGTGGAGTTGCCGTGCGTGCCCTTGCCCTGGCACAGGTCGCAGAGCACCGCGGTGTCGACGGTGACCCCCTTGGTGACGCCAGTGGCGCAGTCGTCGAGGGTCAGGCGCATCCGCAACAACGAATCCGATCCCGGCCGCACCCGGCCGATCGGTCCGCGGGATCCGCCACCGCCACCGAAGAAGGCCTCGAAGACGTCGCCGAGGCCACCGAACCCGGCGAACCCGCCGCCACCCGTGCTGTCCAGCGGGTCACCGCCGAGATCGACGATGCGGCGTTTCTCGGGGTCCGACAACACCTCGTAGGCGGCGCTGATCTCTTTGAACCGCTCACCCTCGTCGGGGTTGATGTCGGGGTGAAGTTCGCGCGCCAGTTTGCGGTAGGCGCGCTTGATCTCCGCATCACTGGCGTTCCTGCCCACTCCGAGCATCCCGTAGTAGTCGCGTGCCACGTCTGACCTCTTTCGTCTGCGCCGCTGTCAGCCGGCGCGGTTGCCCAGAACCTCACCGATGTACATGGCAACCGCAGCGACGTTGGCCATCGTCCCGGGGTAGTCCATCCGGGTGGGTCCCACCACTCCCATTCCGCCGAAGACCGTTCCCGCGCTGCCATAGGCCGCGCTGACCACCGAGGTGCCTGCCATCTGTTCGGCTTCGGTCTCGTGGCCGATGCGCACCGTCACCCTACCGGCCTCCTGTTGGGCGGCCAGCAGTCGAAGAACCACGACCTGCTCTTCGAGGGCCTCGAGCACCGGCCGCAGCGACCCGCCGAAGTCGGCGGTGTTGCGGGTGAGATTGGCGGTGCCCCCCATCAGCAGCCGCTCTTCGGTGTGTTCGACGAGGGATTCCAGCAGCACCGTCGCGGACCGGCCGACGGCATCGCCGAGCTTGCCCGTCGAACTGAGTTGACTGGCCAGCTCAGCCACCGCCACCGACGCGGCCGATAGTTTCTTGCCCTCGAGGGCCCTGCTGAGCAGTTCCCGAAGCTGTCCGACCTGGTGCTCGTCGATGGTGTCCCCGAGTTCGACGATCCGCTGGTCCACCCGTCCGGAGTCGGTGATGACCACCATCAGCAGCCGTGCCGGCGTCAGCGCGACCACCTCGAGGTGACGCACCGTCGACGCCGACAGGGTGGGGTACTGCACCACCGCCACCTGCCGGGTCAACTGGGCGAGCAGTCGGACCGCGCGGCGCAACACGTCATCGAGGTCGACGCCGGACTCCAGAAAAGACAGGATCGCCCGGCGCTCGGCGGCCGACAACGGCTTGACATCGTGGATCCGGTTGACGAACTCGCGGTACCCCTTCTCGGTGGGTATCCGGCCGGAACTGGTGTGCGGCTGGGCGATATAACCCTCGGCCTCCAGAACAGCCATGTCATTGCGGACCGTCGCACTGGAGACACCGAGATTGTGGCGCTCCACCAGCGCTTTGGATCCGATCGGCTCTTTGGTCGCGACGAAGTCGGCCACGATGGCGCGCAGCACCTCGAAGCGGCGATCATCGGCACTTCCCATCGGCTCACCTCTCAGTCCGCCGCCATTTTACCGGTCCTCAGCAGCAGGTTTAGCAGACAAGCCCGAAGAGTGCCACGACACACGGAGGGGCCGGACCGGTGCTGGTCACCGATCCGGCCGTCCGGTGCGGGGTTAGTCCGGCTTAGTCGGGCTTAGTCGGAGTCACTCGGACTCAGTCCAGGGCCAACAGCGGGGGCAGATGCCCACGCCCGTAGCCCGGCAGCCAGGCGTTACTGAACAGTGAGCCGTTCGGGGTTCGCGGGGTCGGCTTGGCGTGCAGCGAGGCGTGGCCGGGCTTCTGGCACACCTTGACCGCGCCGCCGTCACGGCACTGGACCGCGGCCGCCGGGGGGGCCGCGATGATCGCCGCCGCGACTCCAGCCGCGGCGATCAGGGGCGTCAAGAAACGGACCTTGATGCTGGACTTCTTTCTGGCACTGCTGGCCATGGTCGACTTCCTTTCTTGTCGGAAGCTCCACGGGCTGACCCTGGTTGGTCCCGCAGCGCCTCTGTCACAAGAGTAGATTTATGCGAATCTCAATTCACGAACTTCATGCCGTTATCACACAATCGCGGACCGGTCGGGTCATGCGGCTGACGCCCGAGACGACGAAACATGCACCAGGCCAACGTTTCCGGCCAGGAAAGCCCGCCTCAACCCTGCCAATGGGCTCTCGAGTCGGTCGGCCTCTGTCAATCAACTGTCACCAATAATCACTCACGAATCTGTATTTACGAACCGTAGATATGCTTTTTCTATGGGAACCGTGACTCCGCCACAGGTCGCACATAGCCTTGGGGCATCCGGGCGACCAAGTCCGAAACCAACACAGCCGGTGCGGGTTTCACCGCCCCAACTCACGAAAGGGAACCTACGACCATGACTAAGAAAATCCTCGCCCCAATCTTCCTCGGAGGGGCTGCCGCGGCGGCCATTCTGTTCGCGCCGGCCGCCGGCGCCACCTCTTCGGCGAGTTGCTCCGACAACGGCACGACCTCGGTGTGCACCCGCAGTGGCCACGCGGCTATCGTTGCGACGCCGAATGTCAGGCAGCAGGGGCTGATGTTCGCCCCAGGTGGCAACCCGTTCGGCACCGGGCCGATGCCGCCGATCTTCGCAATGGACTGACCGCCCCCGCCCAGTAGGGCCGCGAGCACCCGTACCGCCGGGTCCTCGCGGCCCTACTTTTTCGGCTTCCCCGGTCCTTGTACGGTCGCGGCACAGGAAGTCCGCCGACCGATCCAGCCAGACTGAGTTCAAGTACCACTACTCACAACTGGCGAATTACACATCATGAAGCGAAAATATGTCTTTGATATGAAGCGCGTGACTCCAACGCAGGGCCTCCTTAGGCTTAAGGCACAGGGCGAGAACACCGAAATCAGCACACCCGGTGCGGATTTCACCGCCCGACCACGGAAGGGAAACGTACGACATGATCAAGAAAGCTCTGGCCCCGATCTTCCTCGGCGGTGCTGCAGCCGCGGCCATCCTGTTCGCCCCGGCGGCCGGCGCCACCACCTCGGCAAGCTGCGAAGACAACGGCGTCGCCTCGATGTGCACCCGCAGCGGACACGCCGCGATCGTCGCGACACCGAACGTCACCCGGCAGGGCCTGCAGATGACCCCGGGCGGCAACTCGTTCGGCGCCGGACCGATCCCGCCGGTGCTGGCCATGGACTAACCGCCCGCCCAGAGAAGGGCCGCGAGGAACCGCCAGGTACCTCGCGGCCTTTCATCTTGTGCGGGTTGTCTCGGTCCCGAGGCTGGGAGAACCGGGGAGGGACTGCGAGAGCCTGTTCAGGCGCTGCCTGGCGCGGCAGGAAGCGTCACGGTGAACACCGTGCGCCCGGGCTCGGAGTCGGCGGTCACCGTTCCGCCATGGGCGTCCACAATCGACGCGACGATCGCCAGACCAAGCCCGCTGGAACCCATTTCGCGGGACCGCGCCTTATCTGCCCGGACGAACCGCCCGAACAGGTTCGGCATGATCGCAGCCGGAATCCCGGGGCCGTTGTCGGCCACCGTGATCCGCACCGTGTCCGGCTCCGCCTCGACCACCCCCGCGGTGACCGTCACTCCCTCGGGCGTATGAGTCCGGGCATTGGCAAGCAGGTTGGCGACCAGTTGCTGCAAACGAACCCGGTCGCCACGCACCCAGATCGCGTGGCTGGGCAACTCGGTGACAAAACGATGCCCCGGTGCGGTGACGATGGCGTCGTTGACAGCATCGGACACCAGATCACACAGATCCAGGTCCTCAAGTTGCAGGTCCTGACCCTCGTCAAGCCGGGAGAGCAGCAACAGGTCCGACACCAGGGTGGACATCCGCCGAGACTCGGCTTCGATCCGTTCCAGCGCATACTCAGTCATCGGCGGAATCATCTCGCTCTCCTGCCGGGTCAGCTCGGCGTAGCCGAGAATCGCAGCCAGCGGAGTACGCAACTCATGGCTGGCGTCGGTGAGAAACTGTTTCATCCGCCGGTCCGAATCGACCATTCCGGTCAGTGCGGAATCGACGTTGTCCAGCATCTGGTTGATGGTGGTACCGAGCACCCCGACCTCGGTCTCCCGGTCGGCGTCACGCTCGTCGACCCGCGCCGTGATCCGATACTCCGCGGCGTCCAATGGCAGCATCGCCACCTGACCGGCGATCGCAGCGACCCGGCGCAACGGCCGGAGTGCATGGCGGACAACCAGAACGGTGCCGGCCGCGGTCACCACCAGGGCTACCAGCACCAGCCCCGCCACGACAAGGGTGTTGTGGGTCAGTGTCCGGTGCGCGGCCTCCAGAGAGACCGCCGAGACCAGACGTTCGCCATTGCCGATATCGCGGCTTCCCACCCGGTGCGGCCCCAGGCTTCCCAGCCTGACCGTCACCGGATTCTCCGTCTTCCACTGCACGGACTGCACGGCCTGCAAAGCCTCGGCGGGCGCCGGGACCGGCTCGGCGTCGCTGAACGACGCACTGAACACCGGTTCCCCGTCGCTGAGCAAGACGATCAGGGTGCCCGGCGCCTGACCCGGAAAGGTCAACTCGCCGCGCCGGGCCTTGGTGTAGGAGTACTTGAACGCCGACAGGGAATTCGCCACCTGCGCGTCGGACAGACTGTCGACCTCGTTGCGCAAACTCATGATGGCTACCACGCCGGTTCCCATCAACGCGGAACTGACGATTGCGCTCACACCGATGACCAGTTGCCGGCGTAGGGAACGCCGTCGCAACCAATCGATCACTGCGAAGGACGCAACATGTACCCAACTCCGCGCACGGTGTGGATCATCGGCTCCCGGTCGGTGTCGATCTTGCGACGCAGGTACGAGATGTAGAGATCGACGACGCTGGACTTGCCGCCGAACCCGTAGTTCCACACCCGATCCAGGATCTCGGCGCGGTTGATGGCTCGTCTCGGGTTGCGCATCAGGTAGCGCAGCAACTCGAATTCGGTGACGGTCAGCGAGATCGGCTCACCGGCCCGGGTGACCTCTCGACTGGCGCCGTCGAGAACCAAATCCCCCACTGTCAGCACCTCGTCCTCGGGGGCCTCCATGGCCTTGGACCGGCGAAGCAGACCCCGCAACCGGGCGACGAGTTCCTCCAGGCTGAACGGCTTGGTGAGGTAGTCATCGGCCCCGGCGGTCAAACCGTTGACCCGGTCCATGACGGAGTCGCG
>CAYXBN010000076.1:0-10561 GCA_964463215.1 uncultured Mycobacterium sp.
GTCTGTACTACTTGTTCCTGACCAACTAACTGACTGCCCCACGGTGTTCTGGTGCCGCAGTGATGCGCCGCGCCCTGAGCGCAGATGCCGCCCGGTTGTGCGCGCTGCGGGCCGATGCCGACCAGTTGGCAGCGGTGTCCGCAACCGCGGCAGCCTATCCGGAGTCCGGCGATCTGGCGGTGCTGCGCGACGCCGACCTGGAGTTCTGGACCGCCATCGTCATCGGTTCGGGCAACCTCGCCTATCGGTTGTCGCCCAATACCCTGGTCAGTTCCACCGACGACATCGGCCGTGAGCTGTTCATAAAACTCAACGCCGAGATGTTCATCGACCGTTCAGCCCACCTGGAACTTGCAGCCGCGATCGCCGCCCGTAACGGCGAAGCGGCCGGGGGTCTGGGCTATGCGCTGCTCTCCCAGTTGGTGGATCTGCTAGACGCGTGAGAAGTCATCCCGTCCCTCCCCGAGCCGCGGCGCCCTAAGACGGTCCGGTAGTCCCGGGGCCGATCCCAGATCCACGCCTGCGAAGAGGGGGCCGTCCCGGCCTCCTTACTGATCGACTTGATGATGAATACTGCGACGAACGCTTCAAACAAGCTCAGGGGAACCGCATAGATCAGGATGCCGATCGGCAGAACGAGCAGATTACCGATCACCACCCACATCAGAACGAAAGCGACGAACCAACTCAGCAGCGTCGTCTCGATCAAGCTAAATCGCTTGGCAATAATGAAGATCGCAATCGCGAACAACACCGACCACAACCCCCACAACGCCCCGTTGATCGGCTCGGTGGGGAACGTCAGTCCGAGTTGGCGGTAATGATCCACCCAGTAGTGCAGCAGCACAACATTATTCCGGAGGAACTCCGATACGCTGATCCAAGCTGCGGCGGCAATGACAGCGATGGCGGATTTCATCCCGGCATCATATGTGTCTCATAGCATTCGGGCTCGTCGCCATGCCCGAACGACTTGCGTCGAGCGGCGAGAGAGTCTCAGTAACTACTTCCCTGCGTCGACTCATCGGTGCTGGCCCGAGCCCATCTCGCCGACGAGGACCGGCATGATCGGGCGGTCGCGTTGCTGGCTGACCCGGCGATCGCCCTGGTGACCGGCAGTTGGACCCGGGTCGAGGTCTCCGGCGCTCTGGTCCGTGCAGCGCGGCGGGGTCGTGCCGAGGAGAAGGGCCTGCTGGCGTTACTGGACAGCGCCCAACTGAGCGTGGCGCAGATGCTGGGTTCTGGAGCCATCTAGCCGGGCCGTTTCCGTACTGATCATCGAGGTGTCTCATCGGATGGCGCCGAATCAGAGGGCGACTATCCGCGAAGGTGCCGCACGCAATCGTTGACCACCCTGCCGCGCAACGTCACGCAATCCCCGGGACCGCACCACGTGGTGAAAATCTGCGATCCCCTGCCCTGGGTGATGGTCAGATCTCGGCGAAGTTGCCCGGTCAGTCGAACGGCGGCAGAACCGGTGGCCTCGTCTTCGGGCACTCCGGGTTCGTTGGCGAACATCCGCGACCGGATACACCCGCGCCCGCGGTCGAGCCAGGCCCACAAGTAGTGGTAGCCGCCGTCGCTGTAGTCGACCGGGTCGGCGGCACGGACCTCCTGCTCTGTCGACAAGGCGTGCATCACGAACTCCGGACCCCATTCGGCGTGCGCCGTCACGGCGGTCAGATCATCGGAATGGCTGACCTGCAGAGGGCCCGCGGGAACCTGCAACGTCTCGACGGGGGACCCGCGCTCGTGCAACCACCATGCCGCCCCGACCGTGGGGTGCCCGGCGAAGGTCAGTTCGGTTGTTGGGGTGTAGATCCAGACTCGCGCCTTTGTCGCGCTGGCCGCGGGCAGGTCGACGAACACCGTCTCGCTGTAGCCCAATTCGGTCGCCAGTGCCTGCCGCCGCGATACCGGAACCGCCGCGGCGTCGACGACTCCGAGCGGATTGCCGAAATCACCTGCCGCGTCGGTGAATACTCGCACGACGGCGATCTGGAGCGCGGGTGTGTCAGTCATGGCAGCTTGATCCTTTGCGGTGCGACCGCGGGCTCACTGAGGTGCTCGGTGCCCCACGTGCTAGGTACCCATGAACGCTAGGCCCCACTTCAGATGGTCAGTGGGTACCGAGGCGATCCGCCCACCCTGCACGGCCGGCTTGGGGTCCGAAACCGGTCCGCCGCAGAGGCGGATCTGTTCCACCGTGGCGTCCAGATCCGGCGTTTTCAGAGCCAAGCCAATGAGTTCGGGTTCCCGACCACTCTCGACGACCTCGATGAAGGCCTCGCCGACACGGTAGAAGGCCATTTCCGGACCGTCAGGCCCTCGTGGGTGAAAGCGCCGGCGCGGCGCCGAGTCGAGCACCGCGTTGAGTGCGTCGACCGCGAGGTCCAGGTTCGGCACGGTGTAAACGATATGGTCGGCGGCGGTAACCCCACAGGGGTGTGTGGTCGGGACGCCCGCAGGACTTGTCACGGTAAGCACGCCGAGAACTGTTGGACCCGAATGGATCTC
Source organism: uncultured Mycobacterium sp. (assembly GCA_964463215.1). Classification (GTDB taxonomy): domain Bacteria; phylum Actinomycetota; class Actinomycetes; order Mycobacteriales; family Mycobacteriaceae; genus Mycobacterium. The sequence goes on from CAYXBN010000076.1 coordinate 2,518, forward strand.
ATCGAATCCCCAGCCGCGTTCGCCGATGCTGCAGCTGACCTGACCTACCGTAAATCCTCCCGCGTCAACGAGGAAGCCAAGCGCCGTCCATGACCGTTCATCGCCGGGTACGCCCAGCCACGTCAACATTGACATAGTGACTATCGTGACAGGTCAGCACTGCGGTATTGATGTGCGATCTCTCCCCCGGGTATGGCGCGGTCGCTAAGCCGAGACGGTGCGACGCACCAACGCCTCCGACTGGGCGGCGTCTTTTCCGTGGAAGGTGCGGAACAGTCAAAGGCGTTTTCGGACAACGCGTTGACGACTGGATAGATCACCATCAATATAGAGGCATGTCGATCCACACTGCCGGTCGCGGCGCTCCGTGCTGTGCTCCACTAGCGACCGAACCACTGGATTCCGACTGGGCCGGCGAGCTGGCGCGGGTGTTCAAGGCGTTGGGCGATCCGGTGCGCCTGCGGATTTTGAGTCTGATCGCCAGCCACGAGGGCGGTGAGTGCTGCGTGTGCGACATCTCGCCGGCCTTCGAGGTGTCCCAGCCGACGATCTCCTATCACCTCAAGACCCTGCGCGAGGCGGGGCTGCTGGACTGCGAGCGGCGCGGCACCTGGGTCTACTACTGGGTGATTCCGTCCGCGCTCGAGCAGCTGTTGGCGGTCATGGGCCCCGCCACCGGTTCACCCGCCGCGTCGCCTGAGAGGACCTGCCGATGAGCGACAAGCCGTCCGTGCTGTTCGTATGTGTCCACAACGCCGGCCGCTCCCAGATGGCCGCCGGGTTCCTCTCCGCCCTGGCCGGGGATGCCATTGAGGTGCGTTCCGCCGGCAGCGCCCCCGCCGACGCGGTCAATCCGGCCGCGGTCGAGGCCATGGCCGAGGTCGGTATCGACATCTCGACCCAGAGCCCGAAGATCCTGGCCACCGACGCCGTGCAGGCCTCCGATGTGGTGATCACCATGGGCTGTGGAGACACCTGCCCGATCTTCCCGGGTAAGAGCTACCGCGACTGGTTCTCGACGATCCGGCCGGAAAGGGCGTGGAGGCCGTGCGGCCGATCCGCGACCAGATCAAGACCAGGGTCGAAGACCTCACCGCTGAACTGCTCCCCGACCCACAACTCTGACGACAACAGGAGAAGCCGTCCATGTCCCGTATTCAATTGGCACTCAACGTCGATGATCTCGACGCCGCGATCGCGTTCTACTCCGCGCTGTTCAACACACCGCCGGCCAAGGTCAAGCCCGGCTACGCCAACTTCGCCGTCGCCGAACCCCCACTGAAACTCGTCCTGCTGGAGAATCCCGGCCAGGGCGGCAGCATCAACCACCTCGGGGTCGAGGTCGATTCCAGCGAGCAGGTCCACGCCGAGATCGCCCGCCTCACCGAGGCGGGCATGTTCACCGAGGAAGAGATCGGCACCACCTGCTGCTTTGCCACCCAAGACAAGGTGTGGGTCACCGCCCCCGACGCCGAACGCTGGGAGGTCTACACCAAACTCGCCGACACCGATACCTTCGGGACCCCGCCCGTCTTCGCCACCACCGACTGCTGCAGTGACACCGCACCGTCGGCGCAGTAGCCCCGGCGCGCGCCCTCTCCCGACGACTCCAGGAACCGACCTTGACCGACGCGACAACCCGTGACCCGGCCGCGCCGGTCGCGGCGAAGTTGTCGACACTTGACCGGTTCCTGCCGGTGTGGATCAGCATCGCCATGGCCGCCGGCCTGCTGCTGGGCCGTTGGATCCCCGGGCTGAACATCGCCCTGGAAAAGCTTCAGCTCGATGGCATTTCGCTGCCCATCGCCCTCGGGCTGCTGATCATGATGTACCCGGTGCTGGCCAAGGTTCGCTACGACTGCCTCGACACCGTCACCGGCGACCGCGCCATGCTGATCAGCTCCCTGGTGTTGAACTGGGTGATCGGCCCGGCGCTGATGTTCGCCCTGGCCTGGCTGATGCTGCCCGACCTGCCCGAGTATCGGACCGGTCTGATCATCGTCGGGCTGGCCCGCTGCATCGCCATGGTCATCATCTGGAACGACCTGGCCTGCGGGGACCGCGAGGCCGCCGCCGTACTCGTCGCCCTCAACTCGATCTTCCAGGTGTTCATGTTCGCCGTACTGGGCTGGTTCTACCTCTCAGTGCTGCCCGGCTGGTTGGGCCTGCCCCAGACCACCATCGATACCTCGCCGTGGCAGATCGCCAAATCGGTGCTGATCTTCCTGGGCATCCCACTGCTGGCCGGATACCTCTCCCGCCGCCTCGGCGAACGCGCCAAAGGCCGACACTGGTACGAAACCACATTCCTGCCACGTGTTGGCCCGTGGGCGCTCTACGGGCTGCTGTTCACCATCGTGATTCTCTTTGCGCTGCAGGGTGATCAGATCACCAGCCGGCCCTGGGACGTCGCCCGCATCGCCCTGCCCTTGCTGGCCTACTTCGCCATCATGTGGGGCGGGGGCTACGCACTCGGCGCCGCCCTCGGCCTGGGCTACCAGCGCACCACCACCCTGGCCTTCACCGCCGCCGGCAACAACTTCGAACTGGCCATCGCCGTTGCCATCGCCACCTACGGCGCCACCTCCGGACAGGCCCTCGCCGGCGTCGTCGGACCCCTCATCGAAGTACCGGTGCTGGTCGCTCTGGTCTATGTGTCGCTAGCGCTACGCCGGCGGTTCCACGAAACGTGAAACTTCGCCCTGAGCCGTCCCCCGAGCAGGATCGCCAGCGCCAGGAACTGGGCGACGATGATCACGCTCAGAGTCGTTGCGCCGGGCACCTCCTGACCCCGAGCATGCGCGAGGATTCCGATAAGCGGCTGGAACAACATGGCGCCGATCCCCATGATCGCCATATTCGTCAGGCCCATCGCCACACCGGATAGATGATCCGGCGACTCGTCCTTGACCATGGTGAAGGCCAATGCGTAGGTGGCGTTGAAGAACCCCAGCACAAACATTGCCGCGCTCTGTGTTCCCTGGCCGTGCAGAACGAACAGAATCATCGCGAGGGTCACCGCCGTCCCGGCCGCACCGACGGCCAGCAACTGCGCGGCATTCCGGTACCGCGAACACAGCCAGGCCGAGCCCAGCATGCCTGGCAGGCAGCCCCAGAAGTAGAACGACGCGCACAGCGACGCCGCCGTCAGACTCATCTGATGGTGCGCCTGGAAATAAGAGACGCCCCAGAGCATGCCGAAGGACATCCCGGCCGAGGCCACCAGCCCACCGGACACCGCGGCGGACAGGATCGGCGGGGAGGTCAGCAACCCTCTGATGTCGGCGGACCTCGGCCGGTGTTCCTCGGTGCTGCGGGTATCGGGGCGACTCCGGACGAACAGGATGATCAGAACCAGCAGCACCGCTGAGCACACGCCGCACACCAGCATGCCGGTGCGCCAGCCGGAGTGTTCCACGATGAAGCCGAGGACCTCCTGGCCCACCGCCGCCCCGACCATCCCGGCCATCTCGGTCAGTGCGGCCAGCAGGGGAAACAGCCGGGCGGGAAACCATTGCGCGGCCAGCGTCAACGCGCACACCACGGTGGGTGCGGCTCCCAAGCCCATCAGAATGCGGGTCGCCTCGGCGAAGTTCACGCTCTGAGAGATCGAGAACAGGAAAGACGTCACCGTGCAGATGACCGCCCCGGTGACGAGTACGGTCCGCGCACCGTAGCGGGCCACCATGATGCCCGCCGGGATCTGCAGCAGGATATAGGGGTAGTAGAAACTCGAGGACAGCCCACCGAAGCCTGCTTCGTTGAGCGAGAGGTCGACGACCAGACCTTCGCGCATCACGCTGGGGAAGGTCTGCAGCACCATCTGGAACAGGACGAACAGCGCGGCCGCGCCGAAGGCAAGAATGCCGAGTCTGGATGTCGCAACACCGCGACCGACCTCGGCTTCCACCGTGCGAGGGTAACTACTGCAGCGCGGCCGGGAAAGGTCCTACGAACTCCTCCGGCGATCACAGCGGTCACGCAGTCAGCGGGTCGATCCAGGGAGCTCGCCGTGTTTTGACAGTGACAGGGGTCAATTAGTACACGTACGCCACGTCGTCGACCGAGTCGGTCGCCGGCAGTCTGCGGAAGTTCGGGGGCAATCCCTAGGAGCGGGTGACCACCTACGCGGGTGACTACGCGGACAACGCCTGGGCCGAATGGAAGGTCGAGACCCAGGCCTGGCCGCAGGTCCACTGGTAACGGGGCGCGCCAAGTTCCAAGCGTGATTTCGTAGCGTGGCGTCGTCGTTGTCCCAGCTTGGCGTGCAGATATAGTGCGCGGATGCCCGTCGCACGGTCCGGCCTCCGGCTGACGCTGAGCGCGGTCCTGGCGTGCCTCATGATCCTTTGCGGCGCGCCGCCACCGGTGTCGGCGGCTCCGGCCGCGGGCGGCGTGATTCCGGGCATCGAGGTCTTCCTTGCTGATGTGCCCGATGGCCTGCGCGGCAAACGGGTGGGCCTGATCACCAACAACACCGGCATCGACCGGTCCGGCAGTTCGGACATCGACTTGATCGCCGCGAGTGACGAACTGGAACTGGTGGCCCTGCTGGCGCCCGAACACGGTATCCGCGGCACCGCCGAGGCCGGTGTCACGGTCGGTGATGGTGTCGACGCGAAGACCGGCGTGCCGGTCTACTCGCTGTATGGGGCCCAAGGGCACAGCCCGACTCCCGCGATGCTCAAAGACGTGGATGTCCTGGTCTATGACCTTCAGGAGGTCGGTGGACGCACCTGGACGTACGTCTCGACCATGGCGCTGTCGATGCAGGCCGCGGCACGCAAGGGCATCCCGTTCGTCGTTCTCGACCGGCCGAACCCGATCGGCGGCGACATCGTGGAAGGCGCCCTGTTGAACCCGGCCTTCGCGTCGTTCATCGGCATGTACCCCATCCCGGCGCGGCACGGCATGACCGTCGGCGAGCTGGCCATGCTGTTCAACACCCAGCAGGGGATCGGCGCGGACCTTACGGTCATTCCGGCCCAAGGGTGGCGCCGCGCGCAGTGGTTCGACCAGACGGGTCTGCCGTGGGTGAACCCCTCACCCAACCTCCGATCCCTGGCGGCGGTGACGAGCTATCCGGGCACGGTGTACTTCGAGGGCACCAACATCTCGGAGGGCCGCGGCACCGACCGGCCCTTCGAGCAGATCGGGGCGCCGTGGCTGGATGCGGCGGCGGTGGCCGCAACGATGAACGCGCTTGCCCTGCCGGGCATCGCCTTCCAAGCCCTCACCGTCCCGGTCGCCGGCACCGCCGCCAAATATCCCGGACAGACCATCCCGGCCGTCCGGTTCGTCGTCACCGATCGGCAGGCGTACCGGCCGGTCGGCACGGCGCTGCTGCTCATCGACACGATCCGCAAGCAGCATCCGGGGGACTTCGCCTGGGGGCCGTCGATCGACCTGCTGACCGGATCGGATCGGGTGCGTCTGGCGATCGACGCCGATCGGCTGGCGCCGCTGCTGGCGGAGTGGGATCGGGCCGCCGCCCAGTTCCGCGCAAGCCGGGCCGGGTACCTGTTGTACAGCTGAACCAGCGTGCCCTACCCGAGGCGTCGCATTTGGAATGATTCCCGGCCCCGCCGTAACGGAGCGGACCGGTCCGGGATGAACCTTACCGACACGTGATCATGCGCTCAGCGGGTTAATCCAACGGAGTCCGGGGAACCGCATGAAATCTGTATCGGCAGAGACCAATTCGGTCCCGTACTCAACGGCAAGAGCTGCCAGTTGCGCATCTGGCACGAGATTGCCCGTAACCTCGACTTGTTCGCACAGTCTTGCGTAGACCCGGGCGGTGTTCTCGGTCGCGGGTGGGATCCACACCACGGGTACAGCGAGCCAATCGGCTACGTATCTCCAGGCGTCGGCACCGGACAACGGGTTCTCGACGACTCGGGGGTGGGTCACGATTCGGAGGAATGCGCCGATCGATTGCCAGGGTAAGCCCACGCGGCGATCGCCGGCGAGCGTTTTCTCCAGCCACGAGGAAGCCGCGCGGTTGTGGACGCTGCTCTCATCGACGGCATACAGGAGCAGGTTCGCGTCAACGATCATCGTCGAGCAGATCGAGAACGTCAGCGACGTTGGTGACGTCTACCTTCAGGCCGACACGGGAGGTCCGATGCTTGTACTTGGCTCTCTCGGATGCGGGTTCCCTGGCCATACCCCTGCGTGCCAGGAGGTTCAGCGCTTCACTGAGGCCCAGCCCCTCGCGGCGTAGACGCTCGATCTCGGCCGCGACGTCGCTGTCAATCACCACAGTTGTCCGCATGAATTCAATGTTAGCGAGGCCGGGTCATCATGATGCATCGGAATCGGCACGGCCATGCCACACCAGCCCGATGGGGAACAAGCTGCCAGCTCGCTCCGTACCAGACGCCGACCCCAGGATGTGTTGTGTACTGGTGGCGGGTGGGGATCACACTGCCGAACGACATGGCTGACGCGTTACGTGAGCGGGTTTCCAGGGGCGAGTACGCCAGCGAGAGCGAGGCGGTCAGGGAGGGTCTGCGGGCGCTGTTCGCACGCGACCGGGCGGTCGAAGCGTGGTTGCGGACGGAAGTCGCCGCGGCCTACGACGCTGTGGCCGCAGACCCGGGTCGCACAGTCTCGGCGAAGGCGGTACGGGATCGTCTCGCCGCAGAGCACTCCGGCGAAGGGTGAGCCCTGAAGTCGTCTTCGCTCCGGAAGCCGAAGAACAACTCGTCGATCTATCCCGCTACATCGCCTCAGCAGGCTCACCTGAGGCCGACGACCGTTACACGGATTCGAATCATCGCCTTCTGCGAGGAGTTGGCCCTCTTCCCGCACCGAGGTAAAGCCCGTGACGACATTAGGCCAGGTTTGCGGACGATCGGCTTTCGTCGCCGAGTGATCGTCGCCTTCGCCGTCTTCGACACGGTTTTGGTGATTGTCGGCATCTTCTACGGTGGCCGCGACTACGCGACGATTCTCGCTGGACCGGAAGGGTAGCCAGCCCGACCGCCGTTACATGAGCGGCTAGGAGATGAGCGCCGCCACAATGGATGTCGCCTCGCCGAGTGCATCTGTACCGACGGCCCCGATCGGTTCACCGAGTGCCGAACTCGGCAGCCACTGCACCAGCTCGGGCAGGAGTGTGCCTTCGGGCTGGCGGATGGCGACGACCATCGCCATCGCGTCATCGGGGATTCGGCCGGGGATGAACGGGCAGGTGATCACTCGGCCGGTATTGGCGGCCAGGTGAATCGAATTGGACAACACGGCGACGAACAGTTCACGACTGCTGTCTTCGCGGGGCACGATGTCACCGGGCGCGATCACAGATCCGCGGCCCGGTTGGCTTGATAGACCCGCGCAGCGTAGGCGTCGATGTCAAGCGCCGGCGCCGTCCGCGTCGTGTACGTGTGCAGCGCGCGACGGAGGTGCTCGTTGCGAAGGGCCTGCTCGATGAACTCCGACCGGTTCAGCCCGGCCGCCCTGGCGTCTGCGTCGGCCTCGGCCAGCAGGGCCGCGTCGATAGTCACGGAGACCTTCTCTTTCGGCACATATTTATCCTACCAATCGTCCTACCTATCCCTGAGGTGGTGGCGGCGGCTGTAGGTCCAACCCGGCCACCTGAGCGCGGCGTGTCACTCCTTCCGCGGGACTCTGGGGACCAAGGTGGTGATCTGCAAGCCCGCCGACCCCGAGGCCAAGGGCTTGGTGGAACGTTTCCACGACTATCTGGAGCGAGGGTTTCTGCCCGGCCGGGTGTTCGCCTCCCCGGCCGACTTCAACGCCCAACTTCGGGAGTGGCTGCTCAGGGCCAACCACCGCCAGCACCGGGTTCTGGGATGCCGGCCAGGTGACCGGTTCGCTGCGGACACCGCCGCGATGCTGGCCCTGCCGCCGGTAGCGCCGGTGATCGGGTGGCGAAGCTCTACCCGGCTGCCGCGCGATCACTACGTCCGCGTGGATGCCAACGACTACTCGGTGCATCCCGTAGCGGTCGGTCGGCGCATCGAAATCACCGCCGATCTGCAGCGGGTGCGGGTTTTCAGTGGTGGCGTTGTTGTTG
>CAYXBN010000077.1:0-10116 GCA_964463215.1 uncultured Mycobacterium sp.
ACCGCCGCGGTCGCCCGTTCGGTGGTCGCGATCATCTCGGCGCACTTGTGCTTGATCGCCTGGAACTGGCCGATCGGCCGGCCGAACTGCTCGCGGATCTTGGCGTACTCCGAGGCGGTGTCGGTCGACCACCGGGCTATGCCGACCGCCTCAGCTGACAGCAGCGTGGTGATGATGGCTCGACCTGCCGCCTGGGAGACGTTGGACAGAAGCCGGTCGGCGCTGATTTCCACCCCGTTGGCCCTTACGTGGGCGACCGGCCGCAGCGGGTCCACCGACCGCACCCCGACGATCTCCAGCAACTCGGCGTCGAGCACCGCCCACTCGATGCCGCTGTCGATGTTGACCGGCAGGACCAGCACAGCGGCCTGGGCTCCGGCGGGAACCGACCGGGCCTCGCCGCGGATCACGCACGTGTCACCCTGGCGGCTGGCGGTCAGGTCGGACTCCATGGCGACCGCTGCGATGGTCTCGCCCGCGGCCAGTTCGGCCAGGAGTTTGGCCTCGGGGTCATGGGCGGCGATGAGAGCGCTGGCAATGGCCGACGGGACGTAGGGCCCCGGGACGGCGCCGTAGCCGAATTCAGCGATCGCGACAGCCAACTCCAGCAGGCGGAACCCCTGCCCGCCCATCGACTCGGGAAGATGCAGACCGTGCAGACCCTGTTCGGCGGCCGCCCGCCAGTAGGGCGGCGGGTTGTCCAGCGGTGTTTCGAGCGCGGTGTGCAGAACCTCGGCCGGGGCCACGCGCCGCACCAGGGCGCGGACCGAATCAGCGAGATCCTGGTGTTCGGATGTGATCGCGAGGGGCATATTCGATCGCCTTCTACTTCTCGGGATGTGCCAATTAACCGGTGGGTTGGGACCGAGGGTACTCCCCGAGGCGGTCCCGGTGGGCGTCCTGGTCGGGAGGCGGGGACGCCCGTAACCACACCACCAGGGCGGCGCCGAGGACCATGACGATCCCGACGGCCCACATGCCCGCTTGGTCGTTTCCGGTGAGGTCTTGCAGGGCGCCGGTGGCGTAAGGCGCGGCGAACCCGCCGAGGTTGCCCACCGAGTTGATCAGGCCGATACCGGCCGCGGCCGCGGCACCGGTGAGGAACCGCGACGGCAACGCCCAGAACACCGGCAGCGCACCGAAGATACCGATGGCCGCGATCACGACGGGGACCATCACGGCGGCAGGGTGGCGCAGGTAGAGCGCCACCGGAATGGCCAGTCCGCCCAGCAGCAGGGGAAGTGCGACATGCCAGACGTATTCGCGGGTGCGGTCGGCATGTCGGGACAGCACGAACATCGAGACGGCCCCGAACACGTAGGGAATCGCCGCGATCAGACCCACTTGCACCAAGGACAGGCGCACGTCGAACGTGGACTTGAAGCCGGCGATGATGGACGGCAGGAAGAACGCCAAGGCGTACAACCCGTAGGCGACGGCGAAGTACACCAGGGCCAAAGCCCAGACCCGCGGACTGGTCAGGGTGCGGTGCATCGGGAAGCGGTAGCGCGTGCTGACGGTCCGCTCTTCGGCGGCCAGTGTCTGGGTCAGCCAGTCCCGTTGGTCGGCGGTCAGCCATCCGGCCTCGGCGGGCCGGTCGGTGAGATAGAACCAACAGACCACCCCGAGCAGCACCGCCGGTAGGCCGACGCAGATCATCATGAACCGCCACCCCGCCAGGCCCCAGACGCCGTGCCCGGCTTGAATCAGCCAGGCGGCCAACGGGGTGCCCAACGCCGATGCGACCGGTACCGCCAACATGAACACCCCGACGATCCGAGCCCGGTACGCCGCGGGGAACCACTGGCTCAGGTAGAACACGACACCCGGGAACAAACCTGCTTCGGCGACCCCGAGCAGGAAACGCAGGACCAGCAGTGTGGTGGCGTTGGGCGCACAACCGATCGCGACCGCGACGATGCCCCACGACACCGCGATGCGGGCAAGCCAGCGACGGGCGCCGAACTTCACCAGTGCCAGGTTGGACGGAACCTCCACCAGCACATAGCCGATGAAGAAGATGCCCGACGCCAGGCCGAACATCGTCGCCGAGAGTTGCAGGTCTGCGCTGATATCCGCCTTGGCGATACCCAGGTTGGTGCGGTCGAGGTAGTTGACGAAGTACAGCGCCATCAGCAGAGGCACCAGTCGCACCGTGACGGCGCGCAACGTTCGGGCTGGTAACTCTGCGTCGGAGGGCGAGTCAGACACTGGGTCTCCCATTGACGACGTTGACGAGTTCCTGGCCGTCGCGCAACCGACGGCAGTTGTCGACCGCCTCGGCGAGGTAGCGGGCCATGGTGTCTCTGGTGAACCAGACCACGTGCGGACTGAGCACGACGTTGTCCAATCGCAGCAGGGGATTGCCGGGGTCGACGGGTTCGGTGGCGAACACATCCAGCCCCGCCGCGGCCAATCGTCCCTCACGGAGCGCTTCGCTGAGCGCATCCTCGTCCACGATGGCGCCGCGAGAAGTATTGACCAACAGAGCCGTTGGTTTCATCTGATCGAGTGCGGCCCGGTCGATCAGTCCGCTGCTCTGCTCGGTGAGCGGAAGGTGCAGGCTGACGACGTCGCTGTCGGTCAGCAGGTCGGGCAGTGACCGCCACCCGGGGGTGCCATCGTCGCGGGTACTGGTGTGCAGCACCCGCGCGCCCATCGCCGCCACGATTTGCTCGACCCGCCGGGCGATATTGCCGTAGCCGACCAAACCTACTGTGCAGGAGCCGATGTCGCGAACCGTCTCACCGAGACTGGCGTCGGTGGGCCAGCCTCGGCCGGCCCGGGTGGCCCGGTCGAGTTCGAGCAGTCGGCGCATCGCGGCCAGCATCAAAAGCACTGTGCCCTCCGCCGCCGATGGCGCATTGGCGCCGGGCATGTTGGCCACGGCGATACCTAGTTCGTCGGCGGTCTTCACGTCGATGGTGTTGACCCCGGCGCCGAGTTTGTGTACCAGTCTCAGTCGCTTGCCACGGCGCAGATCCGCACCGGACAACGGCCGAAGCACATGCCAGATGACCTCGGCCCATGGCAGAGTCTCCCGCAGAGTCCGGTCGTCATCCTCGTGGCACCATCGGATGTCGAGCCAATCCGCTTCGGCCGCAACGATGTCGCGCACCGTGTCGCCGGGCAGGAAATGCGCCAGCACTCTGACCACTGCTACCACCGTGTGACTGGGCTAGTGCCGGAACAGGTTGGACTCGCCGAAGGCGTCGACGATGGCGCTGAGTTGGTCGACCAATTCAGCGGAGTTCAGGGTGATGTCCCCGGCCAGCCAGGCGCTGATCGTCTGGGTCACACCTCCGACCACAAAGTAGGCAAAGGCTTTCGTCCGCTCGTCGGAGGGGCGCTTGGTCAGGGTCTCGACATGCTGGCCGGAGAGCATGACGAACAACGACTCCGACTCCTGGCGTTTGCGGATCACCGCGGTGTTGGACACCTGCGCCCCAAACATCAGGCGGCCCACCCGCCGGTCGGCTTCGATCGAGCGCACGATGTTGGTCAGGCCCGCGCGGGTCTGCTCCTCGACGGGCGCCGCGGCCACCGCGGCCTGCGTGGTGGTGGCTAGTCGGGCGATCACCGAATCGAAGACCGCGCCGATGAAGCCGTCCTTATCGGTGAAGCTCTCGTAGAAGTACCGAGTGGCCAGGCCGGACTGTTGGCAGATTCCCCGGACGGTTAACTCGGTCGGGTCGATGTTGCTGCCCAACAGTTCCAAGCCGGCCTCGAGTAATCGGGATCGACGGCGGGCCAACCGGTCAGCGGCGTCCACACCGGCATAGGGCCGCGCTTGTGTCACCGGCCAATCTTGACATCGAGGCAGGGGTGGCACAATATCGGGAAACAATCGTTTTCAGATTGACCACTCAGACGTACAGACAAGGAGCCCGGGTGAGCACTCGCGACGTCGCCGGCGTGGTGGAACGTCCGGTCAGCGAGTCTTCCGGCCCGCCGACCAGCCGCAGCCTGCTCCAGCGGCTGACCCGGTCGGCCTCCTTCGAAGACGGCATTCCCGGTATCGCCCTGCTTGCTGGTCCGGCCAATGTCATCATGCAGCTGGGCCATCCCGCCGTGGGTTATGGCGTCAAGGAGAGCCGCGTGGAGAGCGGTCGCATCGACCGCCACCCCATCAAACGAGCCCGGACCACCTTCACCTATCTCGCCGTGGCCACCCGAGGAAACCCCGAGCAGCAGAAGGCTTATCGCAAGGCCGTCACTCATGCGCATGCACAGGTGTTCTCCACTGAGGACAGCCCGGTGAAGTACAAAGCGCTTGATCCCGAATTGCAGCTGTGGGTGGCCGCCTGCCTGTATAAAGGCGGCGTCGACGTTCGCCGAACCTTCATCGGTGAGATGGATGACGAGACCGCCGATCAGCACTACCGGGACAGCATGGTTCTCGGCACGATGCTGCAGATGCGCCCCGAGATGTGGCCCGCCGACCGTTCGGCGTTCGACAAGTACTGGGAAGAGCAACTCGAGAAGATCCACATTGACGACACCATTCGGGAGTTCCTATATCCGATCGCGGTGGCCAGGGTCAACGGCCTGCAGTTGCCCGCACCGCTGCAGAACATCAACGAGGCGCTCGCCAAACTGATCACCACCGGCTTTCTTCCGCAGCGGTTTCGAGACGAAATGAAGCTGAGTTGGAGTAGCGCCAAGCAGCGGGAATTCGACGCCCTGATGACGGCCATCAGGCTGGGCAATACCCTGGCGCCATCATTCGTCCGGAACTTCCCGTTTAACGTCCTGCTGCATGACGTGAACTTGCGGATGCGCACCGGCCGGCCGCTGGTCTAACGTCCCTATCGTGCGCAACGACAACGACAATCGGCGCGCCGGGAGCATCGTCGGTTGCGGAGTAGTTGTACATTCGGCGCGCGCGCCGCAGCACAGCCGATCACAATAGGCGTGTGGTTTGTTTATGGTCGATTCCATGGTCATAGAACGGTTGCGCGGTCATCGGAACTAGCGGGAAACCCGAAGCCTCCAAGCCGCGTGCCACCGCCTCCGCGATCGACGCTGCACGGCGTCTCGCATTGCAGCGACTCGCGATTGCGATGCGGGAAGGCGGTCCCGTAACGGGTGACGCACCGGCTGTGGTTTGCATGACCACTCACGGCCACCGCATCAAACACGTCCACTACACAATAGAAACGATTGCCGGCGGTTCAGCAAAGCCTCGGCGGATGATTCTCTGGATCAGCCATGCGGACGCGCATCTGATCACCATGGAGTTACGCGATTTACTCGGACGTGGACTTGAGATCAGATACACCACGGATTACGGTCCCCACACGAAGTACTATCCCTACTGTCGAGACGCGGCCGCATCGCCCTCCGATGAATTGCACTTGGTGACGGCCGACGACGACCTGCTGTACCCGCCTGATTGGCTTCGCGCATTGATTGATTCCGCGGCGATAGAGCCACGGCCGGTCATTGTCGCCCATCGGACACATCGAATAAGAATTGAAAACGGGATGGTGTCTCCGTATCGGAATTGGGCTTGGGAGGGTGGAACCGAATCGCCGTCCTACTCGAATTTTGCAACCGGAGTCTCTGGGGTTTCGTATCCTCCCGAATTCATCAGAGAGATAGGTGAAACAGACAGCGCTGAGTTCATGGAATGCGCGCATTTAGCCGATGACCCCTGGCTCCACTCCAGAAGCGTGCTCTTCGAAATACCCACAAAGCAGGTCTCCCGGCGGGCGGCTGTATACCCGGAGCACCACCCCGATGCGCAACGGAGTCTGTCCGCCGTCAATGTTGGGGCTGGCAACAACGACGCAGTGATAGCAAAGCTCTACACACGCGAGCTGGTCTCGGCGATTGAACTCGGCGGATCAGCCGTGAACTGCCGGACTCCCGCGCCTTGACCGGCGGCCATTCGCTGAGACGTCCCGCATCGTCGAGACCACCGACTCCGGGTCACGTCCGAGCTTTACCCGGACATTCGCGACCTGGGTCCTGAAGTCGCCCATCAGCCGCAGCAGCGGAGTACCGGCGTGCGGCAGCTTCGCGAGTGTGGTGACCACGGCTGCTTGGAATAGCGTCGATGGATCGATGTCTTCGACTGCCGATGCCTCCTCGTCTGTGAAGCTCAGGGTGGCCAAGGTGCAGATGGCTAGCTCGCGGGGAATGTGATCTGCGTATTCATTCAGGGTAAGAACGACTTTCGCCTCATTGGTGGCTGCCGGGCACAGCGGCGCTCCCGCTGGCCGGGGCTCGGTGGGAAGTACCACCCCCGCCGGCCGGGGCTCGGCGGAGAACAGCTTGGCGACCGAGTAGAGCGTGTAGGCCCGGGGCGGGTCGGCGGCAAACGCCAGCCAGTCGTCTCCGAGGAAGCTCATTCCGGCGGCCAGGCAGCGCAGGGCCGTTGTCGACTTCCCGATGCCTCCCGTGCCGACCAGCAGAACTCCGGACTGCTCGTCACCAACCGCCGCTCCGTGCACCAAGTGCCTGCCCCGGTCCATCAAGATCCAGTGAAACAGCGTGCGCAATGGCGCCGATCGCGAGGTGTACGGGAGATTCCGCGCATCGGGAATCCAGTAGACCCCGCGTCCTTCACCGCGATCCATCGCGGAGACCGAGTGCTCCGACGCGTCGGATGCGACCAGATAGCGGTCGCCCCCGAAGCCCCGAGGCTCGCCGCGGCGTGTGAAGTCGTCGCGTGGCACCGGCGGTGGCGGCATTTCCACAGCGGTGGCGGCCGAATCCCAGACCGAAAGCCTGGCCTGCGGGGTTATCGCTGTCTGCGAAGGCTCCACCAGATGGTGCAGGGCGGGCATGAGGAGCTCACGCAACCGCGTGCTAGCGAACTCGACTACGACAGGTACACCGGTGACGTCCAAGTGGAGTGAGGACGTCTCAGGACCCCTGAATGCCAGGTCGGTCGCGGCGAAAACCTCACCGAAGAAACGCTTTTCAGCATCTTCAGGGGACTTCATCTCAGGCCTAGGCCACCCGTTCGGGCAACGCGCGCCCCGGTAGTCATGGTGCGAGCCGCTTCGCCGCGCTGGACCGCCGCGCGACCTCGAGTAATCCCGCGCGCCGGGCATACTGGGGTTCGCGACTCTTATTCGACTCGTGGATGCGCCGGTGCAACACAACCTCGGCGATCTTGGTCCAGCGCAGACCCGTCGCATCGAAGCGTGCCACCCAGTCGACGCCCTCTCCACCGGGTAACGACACGTCGAAGCCCCCGACTCGCTCTAATGCCTCTCGTGTCACCAGGATCGATCCCGGTACGCGGGCGGCGGACCTCGGACGTATGGGCCTGGCGAGGCCGGCGGGATCCCGGAATTCCTCGACGACCCCGAAACTGCCGTCTGCGCCTGTCTCACGCAGCGCTGCGATGCGCGCGCTCAGGCTCCCAGAGGGCCACAGGTCATCGGCGTCCAGAAACGCGACAAGGTCCGCGTCGGTTCTCGCTATGCCGGCGTTGCGGGCTGCGGCGGTTCCGCTGCGGTTCTGTCGAATTAGCGTGACGGCTGAACGAGCGCTCACTTCCTCGGCACTGTCGTCGGTCGAGCCGTCATCGACAACGATGACCTGAGACGGCGGAAACGTTTGCGCAGCAACGCTATCCAACGCCTCCTGCAGCATCCGGCCCGGATTCCAGGAGGGGATGATGACAGCGACCTTCACCATGTGGGGCACTCAGGCGTTCGGAGCGGGCCAAGGCCAGCCGACCTCACCGACGTCATGCACCGGATCCATCGCGATCATGTCGGCGAGATCGTCGAAGCGCTGCAGGGTGGGTGGGCTGTATCGGGCGGGCCAGTTCAGAACCGGACTGCCGGACGGGGCCGACTCCTGGGCGGGTACCAGCAGTCCGGCAGTCACGATGAGTTCGATGAACGCGTCGACGTCGCGTCGGACCGAGGGCTCGGCCGGGAAATGAGCGCAGCAGGACGCCACGATGTCGGACGCCGGCATTCCGGCGACGGCGCCTGCCCAGACCTGCGCCCCGACACCATCGACGCTGTAGTAGTGGCCGGATCGCAAGTCCAGGATCACGGCCTCACCGTCGATGACCTCGCTGACGATCTCAGGGCCGGGCATTACGAACGAATCCATGGATGAATCTCCTCGACCACTACCGCTGACTGCCGAGCTGTTGTCGGAATGAGTCTATCGGTCCGATAGATGCGGGGCTCCCGGCGCTGCCGTCGACGTGCCCCCACGAGGGCGTTTTGATCAATGACGCACTGTCCGGGCATGGCCGCCGCATCCGACGATTCCTGGCAGCCGGGTTGGATTCACTTTCCGGCTTGACTGAGCCCTGGGTCCACGATCTCCCAGCTTGACTAGCCGCCGGGTCCTGGAGTCCAAACGGCGAACCCTGGTGACAGTGGCTTCCGGCCCGCCGATGGACCGCCGGGCCTTCCAGGTTGAGGTTGCCAGACTCGAAGCTGTCCACTGACATGCGCGCAGTGGTGGAGTCTGGCCTACAACGAGCAGTGTGCCTCTGCGGCGCAATGGTTCTCCGAGCGCGGTGGCGCGGCGTTCAGTCGAACATCAGCGGCCGTAGGAACCGGTTTGTCCGTCGCAGATACTCAGGCTGACTAACGTGCAAGATGTGATTGCCCGGGAACCAGTGCAGCGCGCAGCGGTCCCAGTGTTCCCAAAGTGCCTCGGCGTGGTCGGGGGGTGCAAGCCGGTCGCCGAGGCCGGTGATGATCAGTCGCCGGTCCTTGGGAACCTTGGGTTGGTAGGTCAGGGGGGAGTGGTAGGCAAAGCTGGCGTAGGCCTCCTCCCGGCTCATTCCGCCGACGGCTCTCGCCATTTGGACCACCGTGCTGGCCGGCCACCAGTCGTCGAAGGCCGACGCGGGTGTCACCAACGGGACGTTGGGGATCACCGCCTCCAGGCGGTCATCGGCTGAGGCGACCAAGGCGGAGGTGTAACCGCCCAGCGAGATACCGGTCAGTGCGATGCGCTCAACACCGCTGTGCTGCAACCAGTTCAGGATGGTTCGGAAGTCGTACACGGCTTGGCCCATCGCTTCGGCGAAGCCACTCATCCCGTTCGCGAAGTAGCCGTACCCGCTGAACGGGGAGCGGTCTTCGGCTCGCCGGCCGTGGAAGGGCAAGGTGTAGAGCAGCACATCGTAGCCGGAACGGTAGAACCACGGCAGCGAGAAGAACAGCCCGTTGACCAGATACGGCGAGCCCATGAACCCGTGAATGACGCAGAGCGTTGGCCGGGGACCATCGGAGTGACGCCAATGCTGGAATCGGACGATCTTGTTGCGCTTGAACTTCCGCCACTTCCCGCCCATATCGGGGTTGATCGGTTCGAAGGAACTTTGAAACGAGCCGTTGTGGACGTGGCCCCGCGCGATGTACTCGGCGATCGGGTTGGCGGCACGGGTTGACACGTTCGGTACCGCCGTCGGCGCCGGGAACGAGCGGGCAGCGTCCTTATGCTCAGCCAGGTCGACGTAGAACGCGATGTTGTCGCGTTCCCTGCGCGCCTCAGCACGGCGGACCGCGTTGGTGAGGATGGTGGGTGCGACCGCAGCGCCCACCACGGTCGAGATGGCGGTGCGTAGTCCGATGTCGGCGAGGGCGGAGGAGTCGACGACAGCCCGCTGGAACGGTGTGAGTTCGGATCGTCGCGGCAGGCCGGTCGCTCCCGCGTCGGCCCCAGGAACGTCGGGCATCGGAATGGGCATCTCGACAGGAGAGGTCATCGCGTGATCGGCCTTTCCGGGCGGCGCCGAGGGCCGCCCTCCCACCGCCGACGATGTTAGTCCCGCTAATCAGGAAGTGGTGCACTTCTAAGTTGTGGCGTCGAGAAAAGCCCTGCTATCAGCAGGTTTGCTGGCGGTGGTCAGCTACCTGCTGTTGTGGCTGGCCGTGTCGGCAACTGGTCCTGGCTAGACGTTGCGGATGACTGGGTGCTGCGTCAATTCCCCTGTGCCATGCGCTGGGTATCACCGTGGGCGTGCTGGCCTTCATCACCGTGGCCTGGCCACACCGCAGCCCGTCGATGCGCACTTCTGTAACCGGCTTGGGAAAGGTACTGATCGTTCTGGTGGAGTCGCCCGCGTCGCACTCAACGTTCACCACCCCTCCGACGTACTGGCCGGTTGGTCGCTGGGAC
>CAYXBN010000078.1:0-9921 GCA_964463215.1 uncultured Mycobacterium sp.
CCCAGCTGGATCTGCTGAGGGCCGCGTTGCTGCCTGCTGAGCAGGCCGCCCCGGCGTGGCGCCGATGGAAAGACCGCGGTTTGACACTGGACACGATCGGGGATGCCTCTTTCCGCATGCTGGGCCGGCTGTGGGCTAACCGGGAAGCAGCGGCGATTGGCGCTGACGACCTCGGGCTTCTCAAAGGCGTGTACCGGCAGTCGGTTGCCGACAACGTGGCCAAACTGACCGTTGCGCTCGACGCCCGCCAACTTCTCGGCGATGCCGGAATACCGGTGCTCTTCATCAAGGGCGCTGCGCTCATCGCCACCTGCGACGCAAGCCTGGGACTGCGCAGGATCGCCGACGTCGACATCCTGATCCCAGAACGCGAAGCCGAGCGCGCAATCGGCACCCTCAGGAAGGGTGGGATGAGGGCCACCTATGAGATTTCACAAGGCCACAGTTGGCAGTGCACTACTCCCAACGGGTACGGAATCGATCTGCACTGGTGGGCATTCAAGCCCGCCGGTGATGACAGCTCGATGTTCGAAACGGCCCGAATAGCAGACCTTTTGGGACGTAAAGTGCTGGTGCCATCGCCCACCGAAAACCTTCTTGTCACCGTAGCCAATGCCTTCTGGATTTACGGAACGCCAATGCGATGGATCGCCGACTCTCTGCTCATTCTTCGGACAGGCACGATCGAATGGGACACCGTCCTACAACGCGCAGATCGACCCGGCCTGCTGCCAGGCCTCTCCGTAGGCCTGGCATATCTTGCACGCGAATTCGACGCACCGGGCCCGCTTCGGTACTGCACGAGTTGTCCAGAAGGAGAGTCAGTTGGCGGGCACGTGGCACCTACTGGGCGGCGACAACCGGCAACATGGCTGTCTTGGCGAAATTAGAGTGCCGCTGGGCGCAGCGTCTTCATTCCCCTGACGCGCAACCCGAGCCGACAGCAGGGCTCCAGTTGGCCCGAGCAGCGGTCCGTTACGCTGCGGTCCTCACCATTCGAGGTGGCCGCAAGCTGGCCGGCAATGCCACGGGGCCCGCCAGAACATCCCGGGCCTAAACTGCGATGGTGCGCTATCGACTTAACAGTCCTGACGTCGTCCAGGAGACCGTGGACGGCGAGGCAATCATCATCCACACGACAACCGGCACGTACTACAGCGTGGACGGCACCGGGGATCACGTATGGAACGCGCTGCTGCTAGGCCATACACCCGAAGAGATCGCCGCAGCGTATGCGGACGTCGGCCACGATGTCCGTGATTCGGTGTCCGAGGCCGTGTCGCTATTCGCCCGGGAACTTCAAGATGAGCACCTGATCGTTGCCGGAGACCAGTCAGCCGCGAACCGATCGGCGCCACGCCCTACAGCACAGTTCTCCACCCCGGCACTCCAGAAATACACCGATATGCAGGAGTTGCTGCTGGTCGATCCCATTCACGAGGTCGACACGCAGGCCGGCTGGCCTGAGCGACGTGATCCGAGCTGAGCGTTCATCCAAGCGACGCTCCGTACGCCCCGCACTACACCGAACCCCCAGCCACCGTCGACACCTACCGACGGATCGCGGGACACACGATCCTGATCCGCTACGCCGACTTCGCGTTGGCATCGGCACTGAGCCGCGCGACCAGCCATCTGACGGTTACACACCCCGACCACGCTGAGCTCACCATCGAATGTGGCGTTGAACGCGACATCGCCCAGCGGGTGCCCACCTCCTGGCCTCCACATGGCACATCCCATGCCGACGACGGCTCGACCGTCATCAGTTGGGATGGGCCGGCGGGTCCGCTCTGCATCTACGACCGCGAAAACCGACAGGCGCGGACGGTGTTCCGTTCCCTCGAGGATGTCTCGGCCTGGGAGCGGGCGGCTCCCTTCCGCCGGATCCTGCACTGGTGGGCAGCCGACCGCGGCCTCCGGCTGGTCCATGCCGCCGCGGTGGGTGGCGCCTCGGGCGGTGCGTTGCTGGTGGGGCGCAGCGGATCCGGAAAGTCGACCACCGCACTTGCCTGCCTCGATGCCGGTCTCGGCTTCGCCGGGGACGACTACTGCCTGATCGAACCGGGTGAACCGCCGCAGGTGCACGGTCTTTATCTCAGCGCCAAGGCCGATGCCAAGGCCGCGCTGCTGCTGCGCGGGCTCCGCGCGGCGCTGACTGATTCGCCACTTCAGACTGAAGGCAAGTCGGTCGTGTTCGCCGACGGGGTTCGCCCCGAAGCCGTTCGCACTGGTTTTCCGCTCCATGGAATCATCGTCCCTCGACTGGCCGGAGGGTCCACCGGTCGTCTCACCCCACTGAGCCCTGCGGCCGCTCTTCTCGCCCTGGCTCCGAGCACTCTTCTGCAGATGCCCGGTCAGCGTGCCGACGGTCTTGCACGTCTCGCCGCCATCGTCCGACACCTACCGGCCTGGGAGTTGACGCTGGGATCTCCCGCTGACGCGGCCGGGCTCATCGCCGACCTGCTCGGCCAGGAAGCGGCGCGATGAAAACCGGCCCTGTCTCTGTGCTGATTGCCGACTTCAACGCTGAGCGAGGGGCATGAACTCAGGCCGCATCTCAGTCGTAATCCCCGTCTTCAACGGCGCGGGGTTCATCGGTGAGGCCATCGAGAGCGTTCTTGCCCAGGACGAGAAGCCACTCGAGATCATCGTCGTCGATGACGGGTCGACCGACAACAGCGCCGAGATCGCCGAGAGTTTCGGGAGTCCGGTTCTTGTGCTGCGGCAGGAGAACCGCGGGCCGGCCGCAGCCCGGAACCGTGGCTTGAGGGCGGCGCGGGGGCAATACATCGCTTTCCTGGACGCCGACGATCTCTACAGCCCCGACAAGTTCGCCCTGCAGGCCGACCGACTGGACCGCCATCCTGGGGTCGACATTGTGATCGGCAAGCAACGTTATCTTCGGCCCCCTGGCATCCAAGCGGAGGCCGAACGTATCCTCGCCGACCACGAGGATCGTTTCACCTTGCCGTTCAACACCTGTCTGTTCCGTCGATCGGTTTTCGACCGAGTGGGGCTTGCCGACGAGACGATGCGTATGGTCGACGATTGGGATTGGTTCATGCGGGCCCGTGAGGCACGGGTACCGCTAATGCTCCATCGTCACGTCGTGCTCTACAGACGCCTCCACGAGGCCAACATCACCCGTGACAGGGAAACCGGGGCCCGTGAGGCCCTGAAAATGATGCGACGGTCGCTCGCCCGACGCAAGCATTCTGACAGTGCCCCTGCGTTACTTCCTCCGTTGTCGACGTTCCTCGAATCCGAGGAGGAATCGAATCGATGAGCGCTCCGCTTGTCAGCGTCATCATCTCGGCATTCAACTCTGAGTCCTACATCGAAGAGGCCATCGCGAGTGTTCTTGGACAGGAATGGGAACCGCTTGAGCTGATCATCGTCGACGACGGCTCGACGGACGACACAGCGGCACTCGCACGCCGCTTCGGCCCTCGCCTCAGAGTATTGGGCGGGCCGGAGCAGGGCTTGGCAGCGACCCGCAACCGCGGAATTGAAGCCGCACACGGCGCATATCTAATGCACTTTGATGCTGATGACGTCCTCGCGCAGTCCGCCATCCGAAACCTGATGGAGGTCTTCCAGCAGGAGGATCGCTGCGACATCGTGGCCGGAAGGCTCTCCAGTTTCCTCAGCCCCGACATTTCGAACGCGCTCGCGTCACGCTTGAGAGTTCCCCACGAACCCCAACGCGGTCACCTGTCAGGAGTGGCGATCGTCAGGCGAGACGTGTTCGAACGAGTTGGCCCGCTTAATGAAAGCTACAATCCTGCTGTCGATTTGGAGTGGTGGCAGCGCGCCGGAGGGCACGGTGTCAATATTCGCCTGATTGACGAGGTCGTTGCCTATCGCCGCATACATGGCGCGAACTCCTCACTGCGGAACGGCCAGCTACACAAGGATGTCTCGTTGCGGATAGTCCGGGAAGCTCTCGCCCGAAAGCGCACACGGACCGACTGATCACGTCCTACATACGTCGGTCCAGAATGCGGCCGGTCTCCGCATGATGAAAGGTCGGCAGGAACCGCCCCATCCACTCGACCACCTCGGCTTTCGTCGCACGCCGTTCCCCCGAGGCGAGTCCCTCGATCGCGGACAGAAGCTCCTGCAACCCCTCCATCCCTGCACATCGGTACGGAACGGCGGCCAGCTGCGTCAGACCGATGTCCACCAGGTACTCGTCGGCGGCGACGAACTCCTCGAACCGCTTCTCCCCGGAGGTGTCGAGGCGGGTCAAAAGGACTGGATAGCAGCCGGTTTCGTTCAGACGCCGCATCGCCGCGCGAGCCGCGTCCTCGTCATCGACGAGGAATGGTGACCACCCCGACTTCTCGACGACCCTGATCGCGATCTCCTCGATCAGTCGCAGATCCTGCTGGTCGTCGAGTCGCGGAACCGCGATGTGGTGATCGGGGAGTGTGGCCGCTGCGATCAGGCAGATCTGACCGGCCTCCTCGAGGCTCACGAAGTAACGCCTGGCCCCCTGTGGGACGGCCAGCGGCTGGCGACGAGCGATCCGGTTGAGGAAGCCCGCGAGAAGGCTTCCGGACGAGAACGCGACGTTGGCGAAGCGGGCGGAGGAGACCACCGACCCCGGCGGCAGAGGACGGATCCCAGAGAACATCACGTGTTCCATGACCCGCTTACTCGCCCCCATCAGACTCAGCGGGTTGACCGCCTTGTCGGTGGACACACAGAAGTACCGGGTCGGCGCTCCGCGCTCGGCCAACCACGCCAGAAGCCGCGCCTGCCGCACGACGTTGGTATCAAGTAGCTGAGTCAGCGAGTAGACGTCCTTCTCCGACCGAACGTGCTTGAGGGCGGCGAAGTTGAGGACGACATGGTACGAGGATTGGTCGTCGAGGAACCGGCGCATCGCCGGTGACCCGAAGTCGAGCGGGAGGGTCCGCAGATCCGCCGTCAGGGCTTCGGGACCGCTGCGCAGGTCGCGAACGAGTTCGGCGAGGCCGTTCTCGTCCTGATCCACGACGTGCAGTTGCGCGGGGCCGAACGGCAGCAGCGCACGGATCGTTGCCGAGCCGATACTGCCGGCTCCGCCGACGACCAAGACCCGCCGGCCCTGGACCGCTTCGAGGATCCGCGGCGAGCGTTCGGCCATGTCTGCGGCGAAAAGAGACTGGACCCGATTGGTGGCGAGGGGCGCCAACACCGCGGGATTTAGTGGGACGGAGGTGGTCATACCGGCACCGGGCCGGGATGACGTCCCGCCCACGCGGCTCTGAGCGAGACCTCCAGCGCCGTGGTGGAGCGGAAGCCGAGAGCGGCCGTGGCCGCCGCGGGACTGCCGACGCTGAACGGTGCGTCCTCCGGCGCGAACAACGCCGGATCCTGCACGATTGTCACGTCCATTTCTGTGATAAGACAGAGCTTTTCGACCAGTGCCGCGATGGAGCAGGGGATACCCGTACAGAGATTGAAAACACGTCCGGCAAGCCCGGATCGGGCCAGAGTCACCATGGCATCCACCGCATCTCCCACGTCGAGGAAGTCCCGTTGGGAGTGGATACTCCCCAAACGCAATGAGCGTTCTCGACCGTTCGCCATGGCCCGCAGCCGCGACACAACGGCGCCGATGACAAGTGATTCCGGAATACCCGCCCCCACCAGGTTGAATGGCCGAACTACGTTCGCGCGAATCCCTGCTTCCGCAGCGGCCAGCGTCGCGAGCGTTGCGGCATGCTTGGACCGACCGTAGGCGTTGACCGGCTCGCAGCGGTCCTCCTCGGTCAGCGCTCTGCCTGATGCCGCGGTCCGGCCGTACTCGGCGGCCGAGCCCATGACGATCAGCGCCGCCCCGGGGCGCAGCGATGCGACCGCCTCCAGCAGGTAGGAGGTGCCAACGAGATTCACCGCCTCAAGTTCAGCGTCGGTTCCCCGGGCGACGCCGGCGAGGTGATAGATCTCGTCGGGGCGAGTGTCTCCGACAAGCCGCTGCACCTCTTCGCGGCGGGTCATGTCGCCCCTGACGAATGAATCCCACGGGCCAAAACAAGGCTGCCTCCGCCCGAACCCCGTGATCTGCACGTCGCCGATCGAGCGCAGCCGTGCGAGCAGGTGTGAACCCACAAATCCCGCCGCCCCGGTGACCAGAACCGTTCGGGTCACTCCGACTCCACGCCGGGAGGAATGAACCGCCCCGGTGCGGCCAGGAAGTCCTCGGTCGCCCGTTGAAGATCGTCAGCGCGGCCGATGTCCTGCCAGTAGCAGGAGGTCGGGTGGCACAACACACGATGGCCGGCGTCCCGGATTGCCAGCATCAACTCCGGGATGTCCAATCGGTTTCCCTTGGGGATGAAATCGAGGCAGCGGCGGGACAGGACATTGACTCCCGTGCTGACCTCGTAGGTGATCACCGGCTTCTCCGCGTAGCCCGCCAATTCTCCCGCGGGCGTCTGCCGGATCACCCCGTAATCCACCGTCATCTCTCGCCGCGAAACAGCAATCGTTGCCCATGCATTTCCGGCGATGTGACGCTCAACGAGCGAGCGATAGTCCAAAGTTGTCAACAGATCCCCGTTCATGACGAGGAAGTTCTCTTCGAGCCCATCCACGAGAGCGATCGGACCGGCGGTGCCCAGCGGTTCTTCCTCGAACACGCATTCGATATCGATCCCGTAGCGATTCCATCGCTCAAGAAACGAGGTGAAGTAGAAAGCCATATGGCCCAGTGCCAGAACGAGTCGCGTCACCCCTGCGGCCTTCAACTGCCGGATGACGATCTCAAGGATCGGCAGATCGCCGACTGGCATCAGCGGTTTGGGGATGGAGATCGTGTAAGGCTCAAGGCGAGCACCAGTTCCGCCCGCCAGGATCACGGCCATCATGCCGCGATTCGCCTGTTCATCCGTTCGGCGCGGGAGCAGTCAATGCGCTTTTCATGGGAACAAAATAAACGTACGGTCGGAAGTACGCCGGACCATGGAAGGGTTTCGGCTGTGGAGATCACCTTCCGGGATTACCGCCCCGGCGACGAGCGGCTGATTCTCGAGTTGTACAACGGCGTCTTCTCAGGTGAGCGCACCGCTGAGCAGTGGCTGTGGGAATTCATGGACAACCCGGCGGGTCGCTTCGACATCCTGCTCGCCTTCTCCGGTGAACGGTTGATCGGACATTCGGCCGGCGTTCCGCTCATGTTCCGCCATGGTGGGAAGATCGTGCAGGCATCGCGGATGCAGAACGCCGTCATCCATCCCGATTTCCACCGGCGCGGTATCTTCACCGAGATCTTCAAGCGGCTCACCGGGCAAGCCGCTTCCCGCGGGGCCGACTTTGCGCTGGCACTCGCGCACGATGCGCGTCACTCTCTTACCGGGGCCATGCGCAGCGGCCTCTACACGAACTTGTTCGACATCCTTCGGTGGGGACGAGCGATTCCGCCCGCCGCCCCGATGCCGGCAGGTACGCGCGTTGAGATCACCGACCGGATGCGCTTCGGTGACGAAGACATCCTGTGCGCCGAGAAGTTCCTCGAGCCCTTTGCCATCTACAACCGCCGCGACCTGAGCTACCTGGACTGGCGATTCAGTCCGGCATCCGGCAAGCGGTACACCATGGCTCGGGTGTGGCGCGATGGACGTCAGGTGGGCTGGGCGGTGGCCAAGCCGTACCCGCCGGGGCGCTCGATCGATCTCGTCGAACTCTTTCTGCCGACTGAACCCGCATTGATCGCCGCGATGCTCGCCGCCCTCGCGGAACACTTTCGAGGCCAGGTGGTGGATCGAATGAGCGTGTGGTCCATGGAGCACTACCCGTTGCAGGCATGCCTGCTCGAACTCGGCTTCGCCGCCGAAGCGGGACCGACGCATATCCTCATTTCACAGCTCTCGGCGCGCTGTTCACCACGCAGCATGGAGTCGACGGCGTACTACCTGGCAATGGGAGATTCCGATGTCTACTGAACGGCCCCGCAGTATCCTGTGCGTCGCTGCGCACGCAGACGATCTGGAGTGCATGGCTGGGGGGACAGTGGCCAAGTGGGTCGCTGCGGGCCACGACGTCCACGTGCTCACCCTTACCGACAGTGTCTGGACGGCACCGGACTCCACCGTTATGCGCGACGCGCAGGAGGCCCGCGCGGAGGGCGAACGGGCGGCGGCCTGCCTGGGCTACAGCGTGGAGTTCCTGGGCTTACCGGCCATGAGTCTGCAGTGGGAGGACCGCACTGTCGTCGAAGTGCTCCGCCGGATAGAGGAACGCCGCTGCGACACCGTCATCGCCCCCTGGGAACGGGACCTGCACCATGACCACGAAATGGCCTCGCGCATCGCGATTTCGGCGACGCGACGGGTGCCGCGGGTGCTGATGGGCCAGGCCAACTTCTACCTGCGTGACTTCTTCCGGCCGAACATCTTCGTCGAAATCTCCGACACCTGGGACCAGAAGATCGAAGCGATGAAGTGCTACACGACCCAGTGGGAGCGCGCGGGCGCGGAGTGGTACGAGTTTATGGATGAGACGACCCGCTACTACGGCAAGATCATCGGGGTGGCCCGAGCAGAGGGCTTTTTCTCCAACAAGTTTTCGCTGGGATGACGGGGTGACAGGGGCGCGGATATCTCTGTCAGGAAACCGGTAAGGGGAGTTCGGCACTGATGGCGAAATCCGTTGTAATCCACATCGGGACAACGAAGACGGGGTCGACCTCAATCCAACACAGCCTCTCCCGAGCCCGAAGAAGCGGGGACCTCGGGCCGGTTTGCTATCCGTTGTGGAAGAACGACAACCACCAGCAGCGACTCGCGGTTCTCTACCTCCCCCTCGAGGAACTCGACTTGTTTCCTTCCTTGCGTGAGCGTTATCCCGCAGCCGAACGGGATTTCCGGAAGATGCGCAGGAAGTACCGCGAGTTCCTGTTTCGCGAGCTTCGATCCGCAGACAAAGCCATTATCTCAGCGGAAGTGTTGAGCCACCTATTTACTCCCGAGCGCGCCACTGCACTCCGGGATGATCTGGCCGACGCGGGATTCCGGGAATTCCGCATCCTTCTCTATGTCCGCGACCCGGCCGATTACTACCTGTCGAGCATGAATCAGAGCCTCCGGATGAGCGACGATCTTCCGCTCATCAAGGATCCCGCCACATTCCGCTATGACTTTCTCCGAATCGCCCAGAGTTGGGAAGATGTTTTCCCAGGGGACGTGTTTGTGCGTAAGTACGATCGGAACCTTGACGTCGTCGACGACTTCAGCGGTCTGCTCGAAAGCTCTCTCGGCGTGTCATTTCCACGCAGGCCACTGAGAAAGAACTACACCCTTTCCAGTGAGGGCATGCAGATCCTGCAGGACTACCGGGAAACGTTCTCGCCCGGCAACGGCGGATACCTCACGCCTGATGCCCGTCGCCTCGCCACATTCCTTGAGCAATCCCAGCTGGCTTGCGACTTGCCTCAGACCTTACCGGTGCTCAAATCCCCTGTGGCTGAGAAGATCAGGGCCAATCACCAAGCTGATGCTGATGTTCTCCGCTCCCAGTACGGAGTCGATCTCGGCTTAAGACGGTGCAGTGAAACATCCGCAGTGCCACACCGTGCAACATATCGCGTCGATGACATCGTTCAGTCGGTAGATCCCGCCGTGATCCATCAGCTTCTGTTGCGGTACAGCCGAAAAATGGCCGATCTCCCGTCCGGGAAGCGGTCCCTTCCATTGCGCGTCGCGTCCCGGATGTACCGCAGAATCCCGACTCCACTGCGGCCGGTGCGCCTCGTGACCGGAGTCAAATGACGACTCTCCGAGTCTCAATGAGGCGGACGGATTGCGACCGCAGCGCGGATGCCGGAAGCTGGTCAACCGTGGCCGGCGGGACGTCGTTGGCGTAGCGCCCGCCCAAAGGGATTCGAACGCCTAACCTTCTGACATACTCGCCCGTATCTGAGGGTGTAGG
>CAYXBN010000079.1:0-9591 GCA_964463215.1 uncultured Mycobacterium sp.
GTGTGGCCACCGAAGTTGCGCTGGCTGATCCGGCCGTCCTTGGTCCGGTCGAACAACGCCCCGTAGGTCTCCAGTTCCCACACCCGCTCCGGGGACTCCTGGGCGTGCAGTTCGGCCATCCGCCAGTTGTTGAGGAACTTTCCGCCGCGCATGGTGTCGGCGAAGTGAACCTTCCAGTTGTCCTTGGGGTTTGCGTTGCCCATCGCCGCCGCGCAGCCGCCCTCGGCCATCACCGTGTGGGCTTTGCCGAACAGCGATTTGGTGACGACTGCCACTCGCAGGCCGCGCTGACGGGCCTCGATGACTGCGCGCAGACCGGAGCCCCCAGCGCCGATCACGACGACGTCGTACTCGTGCCGTTCGATCTCAACCATGTGTGTCCCTCACTCGTAGTGTCTGCGGACTAGCCGATGAATCTCAGGTCGGAGATGGTGCCGCTGGCGACCAACGCGATGTAGAAGTCGGTGAACATCAAGGTGCCGATGGTGATCCAGGCGAACTTCTTGTGGTGGACGTTGAGTTGGCTGATCTTCGACCACAGCCAGTACCGCACCGGGTGCTTGGAGAAGTGCTTGAGGCGCCCGCCCATGACGTGGCGGCAGGAGTGGCACGAAACGGTGTAGGCCCACAGCATGATGACGTTGACCCACAGGATGACGTTGCCCAGGCCGAAGCCGAATCCGGACGGGGAGTGCATCGCCTGGATCGCGTCCCAGGTGTTGATCACCGAGATGAGCGCGGCGATGTAGAAGAAGTAGCGGTGCAGGTTTTGCAGGATCAGCGGGAAGCGGGTCTCGCCGGTGTAGGTGGCGTGCGGTTCGGCGACCGCGCAGGCGGTCGGCGACTGCCACACCGAGCGGTAGTAGGCACCGCGGTAGTAGTAGCAGGTCAGCCGGAATAGCAGCAGGAAAGGCAGCGACAGCAGCGCGTAGGGCAGCAGCGACAGCGGGCCGGAGGCCGGCAGGATCTGCGGCCAGAACTCGCTGGCCGCACCGCACTTGACGCTCAGGCACGGCGAGTAGAACGGGGTGAGGTAGTGGTACTTCTCGACGAAGAAGTGGTCTCGCTGGAACGCCCGGAACGTCGCGTAGATGATGAACGCGGCGAAGCCGAGGTTGGTCAGGATGGGCGACTTGAGCCAGTTGTCGGTGCGGAGGGTTTTCTGCGGGATCTGGGCCCGTCCGGGTGAGAAAACCCCGGTTGCGCGACGGTCGGCGGTGGGTGCGCTCATCTGCAGTGATCCCTTTCGAGTCAACTGCTTTGAAGACTACCCACGTCTTCGCTCTCGGCTGAAATCGGGATCGCTCGGCCGCTCGAGCGGCCAGCGCACTAACGGCGGAAGTGGCCTCCGACTCCCTCGTCGTCGATATCTCGCCACATCTCTCGGTCATAGGGGGTGTCGGGTACTGGGATCTTCTCGCCGGTATTGGCCGCAGTGGGTGGCGAGAACTCGAGTTCGCCGGCGTCGAGCTCAAGAAGGTCGAGGTCACCGACTATCCGCTCGGTGTCGATGAC
Source organism: uncultured Mycobacterium sp. (assembly GCA_964463215.1). GTDB lineage: Bacteria > Actinomycetota > Actinomycetes > Mycobacteriales > Mycobacteriaceae > Mycobacterium. The sequence goes on from CAYXBN010000079.1 coordinate 1,516, forward strand.
GACTCGGCGCATGGCCGGGGTGTCGCCGTACCGGTGTTGCAGGGAGGTCACACACCGCCGCAGACTTCCGATCAGGTGATGCAATTCGGCGAGTTCGGTGGCTCTGGACATGTGCTCTCCTCAGTTCCGAGAGTGTTAGGAATCACACCCTCTCCCGAATGGTAGCCCGCCTAGCGACCAGAGACTCATACACCGACAAGTGTTTTCTCGCCACGGCGGGCCATGTCCGCCCCGGATCCACGGGTCTCGGCTCATAGTCGTTGCTGAGGACAGCGACTAGCGCGCGCGCCAGATCTTGGGCGCAACCTGGCTTGGCAAGCAGATCCGGATGTGCGGCAACTTCCCTGAGATCTTCGAGGTCACTGGCCACCACCAACTTGCCCGCTCCCATGGCCTCCGCCCCGACACCGCTTCCGGACGCCGACAGGTACGGCATACACACGGCCCGTGCGTCAGACAACGCGCGGTCAAGTTCCGTTCGTGAGTACCCGCACCACGTTGCTCGGATACGAGAGTCGTAGTCAGCGGTATCGCGGCCGTGGTCGTCGTCGCCGGGACTGGCCAGGATGTGCAACTCAGCATCGGGAACCGTTTGCCAGACGATGTCCATCGCATCCAAGAGCACGTCGAGACCCTTGTAACGTGCGACGCTTCCGAAAAAAAGGATCGCCTTGGATGTGGTTGACGAATCCAGACTGCGGATGCGGGCGCCGTGGGGGATGACAATGGACTTCTCGACCTCAGCCGGACTTAGTCCGTGTAGTCCGGACTCCGTGTGGACGATGATCACATCAGCGAGGCGTCGGTACCAACGCCTGACCACGTATCTCCATCCGCGATGCGTGAGCAGTCCGGTTCTGGCGGAGGGTTCATGCACCGTGAGAACTGTCGGCATCCGCCACGCCAACCAGAGGAACCGCGGATCAAAACTTGACTGAAGATGGAAGACGTCGAAGCCGGGTAGATCTTTGCGTTGAAAGACACGGCGCCGCAACAGTGTCATGGCTTTGCGGGAGCGATACCTGCGGGGCAAAATAATGGTTTCGGCGCAACTTCTGATCAAGTCGGAGTGCAGTCCAGCCTCGTCCTCGCGGCGGCCGCCGCCGTCATGGATTCCACCTTCGATTTCGCCACTCCGAACGACCACGGTGTTTTCCACGGAAGGCGGGATTCCTGCGGATTCGAGGTTCAGGGCCAGAACCAAGTTCGATGCGTATTCCTTGAAATGGTCGCAGTAATGCAGGACCCGGATCATCGGCTAATTGCCCGCATTTTTCGGGCGAGCAGCCGAGTGAAGTTCAAGAAAGAATTTCTCAAGTTGTGCACCACTGTCCTCGAGCCGGAAAGCCGACTCGACACGACTTCTCGCGGCTAGGCCCACTCTATGGGCCAATTCCCGGTCGGTAAGCAATGTGTTGAGGTGGGCCGCTATCTGAGTGGGTTCCTGGGGATTGGTCAGGAAACCCGAAACGCCGTGCTCGATGATTTCAGCGGTTCCGCCGACTTCGGTGCAGATAACCGGTCTGCCGCAGGCCATCGCTTCGAGGATCGAAAGCGGGAGGCTTTCCGAGTGGGAACTCAGCACGACCGCGTCCATAGCGGCGAGCAGTTGAGCCACGTCATCCCGAAATCCAGTGAAGTGAACGGCATGATCCAGGCCCATTTCCCTGCACTGTCTCTCGAGCTCTGTACGTCTTGGCCCGTCGCCGACTATGAGAAACCGCGCATGAGGCAGATCCCTCATGACAAGTGAGGCCGCGGCCAAGAATGTGTCGTGGTCTTTGACTGGGTCTAATCTCGCCACCATTCCCACAACGGGGGCCTCGGGGTGGAAGCCGAACTCGGCCAGCGGTTTCCGATCACTGCGGATCGGCCAAGAATTCAGATCCACTCCGTTGCGAATGATGCGAATGCGGTCAGCGGGATACCGGCAAATGTCAATCATGAATTCCCGCTGAGCTTCAGCTACGCCGAGATACCCGGTTGTCACCGATGTCAGCGAGCGATCGGCAACGCGGAGGGCCCACCTCCGCCGCTCACTGGAGCTGTGGACCCAGACGACGCGGTGCTTGACTCGGTTCAGCAACGCAGTCAAGCGAGCGATTACGGTCACGCCTCCTCCGAGTGCAACAACGACATCGGGTTGGACTTTTCTGATGTGACGCGAAAGCCTGATCAGGGCGGTGGGTGCGTTCCGCTTCCCACCCGCATGGAGGGTCGTTGCTTGAATCCCCCGTGCGGTCAAGTCAGCGAACAGTGCGCCTTCCCCGCCGACGCACACCAGGGAAACGTCGATCTTCTCCCTGTCGAGTGCCGGAAGAGTGGTGGCCAAGACTCGCTCCGCCCCACCGATCCCGAGAGACGGAGCCACTACTAAGACCCGCACCGGGAGCCTCTCCATTCATGCTGCGAACTGGGACGTTCGCGCTGTGTTGTTTCGACGTTAGCAAACTTCGAGTTTAATCAAGGCGGGGAGATGGCGGTGGCCGTCCATCAGTCGCAACGGGCGCTCCCAGCCTGACAATGTGCGGTGCCACGACCTTGACCGCATTGCGGGTGTCCACAACCAGTGGGGCTGCTGCTACCACCGCGCCGTAGTCGAAAACTGAATGGTCGGTCAGCACGACCACACAGTCAGCTTCCCCGAGCCACTCCTGGGTGAGGGGTGTCGATTCCAGAGCTAATCCAGCCGGTAGCAAATTCGGGTCGATGCGAGGGACGAAAGGGTCGTGGTAGCTGACGACGGCACCCCTTCGGGCGAGTAATGCCAAGACATCAAGCGCCGGAGACTCCCGGACATCGCCGACGCCCGCCTTATAGGCGATACCCATCAGGTTGACTCTTGCACCGGTGAGGGCAACCCCACGCCTGCCTAGCGCGTCTGCAACTATCTCCACAACATGACCGGGCATGGCGGCATTGACCTGGCCGGCCAGGTCAATGAAACGGGCCTCGAAGCCTGCCTCCCGTGCCTTCCAGGACAGGTAGAAGGGATCGACCGGGATGCAGTGTCCGCCGAGTCCTGGGCCGGGATAGAACGGCATGAACCCGAACGGTTTGCTCGCAGCCGCGTCGATGACCTCCCAAACATCGACACCGATGCGATCGCACATCAGCGCCATTTCGTTGGCCATCCCGATGTTGACCGCTCGGTAAGTGTTCTCCAACAGCTTGACCATCTCGGCCGTCCGCGGTGAACGGACCTGCACGACCTCGCCGACAAAGGTCCGATACAGCGCACCCGCCAGCGCCGAACAGTCAGGGCTGAGTCCACCCACCACCTTCGGCACGTTATTGATGGTCCATGTCTGATTGCCGGGATCGATTCGTTCCGGTGAGAAGGCGAGGAAGAAGTCCTCCCCGGCAGTGAATCCGGATTCCTCGAGGATGGCGCGCACTAGGTCATCGGTCGTGCCCGGATAGGTCGTCGACTCCAGAATCACCAACATCCCGGGACGCAGGTGCTCTTTGACTGCATGACAGGCTGAAACGACATAGGACAGATCGGGATCGCGGGTTTTGCGTAGCGGTGTCGGAACGCAAATGATGATCGTGTCCAGGCGATCAGCTGCTGCAGGGGCGGGTAGAGCGGTCAGCCTACCGGCGGCGACCAAGTCAGAGACGGCCGAATCAGGCACGTCCGGAATGTCGGAACATCCGCCGTTGATCAGCGCCCGCTTGCGCGGGTCGGTGTCAATACCGATGACGCGGAACCCGGTCCGGCCAAGCGCGATGGCCAGTGGAAGTCCGGCATAGCCCAACCCGATCACACAGGCGGTGGCGGTCCGGTCGGCAATCCTCTGATAGAGATTGAAGGCATGAGGACTCTGAAAAGCTGGCGCCTGGTGCATGATGGCGCTACCTCCCCTGAGGGATAGCCGGGTGGCGACGGTTCTGGTGACCGGCGGAGCCGGTTTTATTGGTTCCCATCTCGCCGATGCCCTGATCGCCCGTCACCACGATGTTCGAATTGTGGACAACCTGGCAACCGGGCTGGCTGAGAACGTGCCTGACGGCGCGCATTTCATCGCTGGAGACCTCACGGACCCAGCTACTGCGGCTTCGGCGGTGCGAGGGTGCGAGGTGGTACTCCATCAAGCCGCCATTCCGTCAGTGCCGTTGTCGGTGTCTGAACCGCGACCGTCGCATGACGCCAACATAAACGCAACCTTCAACGTTCTTCTTGCAGCACGCGATGCCGGGGTTCGCCGCGTCGTCTATGCGGCGTCCTCCTCCGCGTACGGAGACACCGCAGTGCTGCCGAAGTCGGAAGTCATGCCAGCCAACCCACTGTCCCCCTACGCACTCCAGAAACAGGTTGGCGAAGCCTATTGCAAGCTGTTTCACAAGCTCTACGGGCTCGAAACCGTCGCACTGCGGTACTTCAACGCATTCGGCCCCCGTCAGCATCCGCAGTCGCCGTACTCCGGGGTCTTGTCGCTTTTCATTCGTGCGGCGCTTGCCGCCGAGCCTCCCACGATCTTTGGAGACGGCGAACAGACCAGGGATTTCACCTATGTCGACGACGTAGTGAGGGGTGTCATCGCGGCGATGGATGCCCCCGCGGCCGCGGGCGAAGTCATCAACGTGGCGTGCGGCCGGCGCATCTCCCTCAATCAGGCCTGGGATGTGCTGGCAGAGGTCGTTGGCCCATTGCCCACACCTCACTACGGGCCGCTACGGGTGGGAGACGTACGGGATTCGCAGGCTGATATCGCCAAAGCCGAGCGCATTCTCGGGTATCACCCGATGGTGTCGTTTGAGGAGGGTCTGCGGCGCACTGTGGAGTGGGCGCGCAAACCCGCCAGCGGATAGGAGACGTCGGCCCGTTTGCCCGCGGTGGTCTGCACTGCACCACCCTTAACCTCGAGCGCGACAACGACTGACTGCTAAGGCCAGCAGCTGGTCAGCCGAGCCTTAACCCCATTAACTCTGCTTGGCGGCGGAAAGTGCGGTTTGCGGAACACACTTCGTCGAAGGTTCCTACGGCACTGACGGCCCCTTCCTCCAGGTGCACAACCAGATCGGCACTCTGAACAGTTGTCAGGCGGTGTGCGACGATCACCCTCGTCACCCCTTTCAGGTCGTTGAGGACTTCGGTGAACTCCCACTCAGTCTCGGCGTCGAGTGAACTGGTGGCTTCGTCGAGAACCATTAGTCGCGGCCGTGTCAATAGCGCCCGCGCGATGCCGATTCGCTGACGTTGCCCTCCGCTGAGCCGCACCCCACGTTCGCCGACCGGTGAGTCGAGGCCCTCCGGCTTTTCCCGGATGAAATCGCCCAGACGTGCCAAATCTAAAGCATCCCAGACCGCTTCGTCGGCGACGAGTTCCTCCGGCAGTCCCAACGCTACGTTCGCCCGCACTGAGTCATCGACAAGCATTACCTCCTGTGGAACATAGGCGATTGCCCCCGGCCATCGGCGGAGCGCTTGCGCCGCCGGAACACCACCTACGGTGACCTGACCAGTATCGGCGTGCGATACGCCAAGAATCACGTCGGCCAGGGTTGACTTCCCGGCTCCACTGCGTCCAACGAGAGCAACAGACCGGCCTGCCGGGACTGACAGACTGAGGTCGCGTAGCGCAGGTTCGGCAGAGCCTGGGTAACGGAAGGTCACACCTCGCAACTCCAGACGTGGGATGAAGTCTCGGTGCTCGTCTCCTGGCGTAGTTGGTGCAGCGTCGCCGTTCTCTTGGTTGTCATCAGCGGCAGCCGTGCTCCGAAGTTCCGCTGCGAGCCGATATGTGGGCCCTGCAGGGCCGGCGGCCGCGCGGATCGACAGAGTTGCTGCCTGTCCGTGACAACAGCAATGGGGTTATCACGCCCTTGGCGAGCAGAACCATTGCTGCCATGACCGCCAGGACCGCGACCAAAGTCCGATCTGGCAAGTTCCCGAGGCCAACGGCGTTGGCCAACCTCCTGGCTAAACTCGGTGCTGGCTAACCGGCGATGGTCGTCACCGACAGGGCGCCGACCAGACCGATCAGTGCCACCCCGGCAAGATCCAACAGCGAGCTGGTCATTTGGGCCAGTACCGCAGCGGACGAAAGCCTTCGGTCGCGTCGGTCCAAAAGGGAAACCGGCGCACGGATCACTTCGGCGACGGTCATCGGGGCTGCCATCCCACCATGACGGGCACCTGTGGTGCGGGGGCCCTTCTTACCTCGCATCGAAGCTGCCATCGAAGTCCACAGTAGAACTACGCGGTGCCGATGCGGAAAGGTTCCCGTCTTTGGTGTGCCGATGTGGATGAGGGCTGTTTTGGGCCTCATGATGTTTGGCAAGTACATCGGTTGTGATCACGTCCCCACAATGGGTAGCAGCGACGAACGAAACCGGTGCGGGCCCAACCGGACCCGCACCGGCGTCGGGGACGGGGCTAGCTGTTGATCGCGATGCGCTGCGCCGTGGAACCGGCATAGGCACCCTTGACCCTCACCGCCAGCACGCCGGCGGTGTAGGACGCCTCGACCGCGTCGGCATTCACATGGGCCGGCACCGCGAAGGACCGCTGGAACGAGCCGTAGCGCACTTCGCGCAGCGTCCGGCCCTCCTCCTTCTCGGCATGCTCGTCGCGGCGCTCACCGCTGATCACCAGGCGGCCGCCCTCAAGTTCGACCTTGACGTCCTTCTCGACGTCCACTCCGGGGATCTCCAGCCGGACAAGGGCATCCTCACCGTCCTTGATGACCTCGGCGGCGGGATTGAATCCGCTCGGGAACGCCTCATTGGCCTCGGCCAGATGCGCTGCGGGCCCGAAGAAGTCCCGCACCAGTTGGTCCAGGGTCCACGTCGGCCGCGACCACATCGCCACATTGCTCATGATTCCTCCTCAGTTGCGCTGACACTGTTGTGCTCAAGCCGGGTATTGCCGGCCTGCTACAAAGACAAACTTGAGCGGAGGGCGCTAAAGTCCCGCGCGCCGTTCGCCGTCAGCGAACTACCAGGCGTCCCCGTCGCGCCAGTCGCACACCAACTCCCCGTCGGGATCCAAGTTGGCGGCGACGGGCAGGACGAACACCGACCCGTCGTCCTCGGCGGTGCGCACCACCCCGGCCGGCGTCAGCACCGACGTGGGACCGCGCCAGCACACCCAGCCCCGCGGACGGTACAGCCGTGCACCCGACCCCGAGGCGCTTAGCGCGCCCACCGGGTAGGCGCCGCGGATGACCTGCTCGACGGCGTCGAGGACCGCACTGCCGAGGCCCTGGCCGCGCCAATCCTCCCGTACCGCAACAGCTTCGACGTACCCGCAGCGCAGTGCCACGCCCTGATGCAGCAGCCGCCGTTGAACCACCGCAGCGTGGGCGATCAGCGCTCCGCGGTGCCCGATGACGGCGTGCATCCCACCGAGCGCGTGGTCCCAGTCGGCGTCGGTGAACTCCCCGGCGTAGGCGTCGGTGAGCAGCCGATGGGCATTCTCCAGGGTTTCGCCGTCCAGATCGCTGGTGTGCACCAGACGCGCGGTGTGCACGGGGCGAGACGAGGGAGACGTCACACTTCAGCTCTACCAGTCCGGCGCTCTCGCCGCGGCAATACCGGACCGGTTCCAGTGCAACCGCAGCCGCTGGCCGGGGCGCAGCTGGGCGAGCTTGTCGGTGCCGGCATCGACGACCACCCCGATCACCGGGTAGCCGCCGGTAACCGGATGATCGGGCCCCAGGATCACCGGCTGGCCGTTGGGCGGAACCTGCACCGCCCCGCGGGTGGTGCCCTCGCTGGGCACCTGCCGGTCCGGTGTGCGGTACTCCAGGGGCCTACCGAGCAGGCGGATGCCCACTCGGTCGCTGCGGTCGGAGACCACCCAGTCGGATCGAGTCAGCGCGTCGGGGTCGACGAAATAGTCCGCTCGCGGTCCGGGCGCCACCCCGAGGTCCACCCGGTCGGCGGGGATCGGACCGAGCGGCGCCTGGGCGACGCCGGGAAAGCCCGCGGCGGGCCGGCCGACCGGGATCAGTGCCCCCGCCCGTAACGGCTGCGGACCGATACCGGAGAGGGTGTCGTAGCTGCGTGACCCCAGCACCGGTGCGACGGCGATACCGCCGCGGATCCCCAGGTAGCTGCGCAGCCCGG
>CAYXBN010000080.1:0-4847 GCA_964463215.1 uncultured Mycobacterium sp.
CAGAACCGGTGACGATCAGCGGTCCGGCGGTCATCGCCCGACGGGCGCGACCTCTACCTGGCAGGTGATTCCCGGCGCTGTGGACAGACTCTGGTCCACGGTGATCAGCGGCGCGTCGAGGGCCTCCGCTAGTGCGACATAGGCCGCGTCGTAGCTGGTGAGATTTCGCCCCAGCTGCCAGACGCGTTGCGCAAGAGACTGATACGGGACCGATTCCACCGGCAGGTCGAGCAGGTCGGCGTGGGCTTGGGCCGCTTGATCGGAGCTGATCACCCCGCTGAGTTCATGGCGCCTGATGACATTCGAACATTCGAAGGCCAGCAGTGCTGGGGCGAACAACTCGGCAGACACCAGTCGGCGAGCCAGCCAGTCACCGCTGGTCCCGGAGTCCAGCAGAACCGTGACGACCGCCGAGGCGTCGACCACCACCGCAGCGCGGCTCACTTGCGATCGGCATCCCTGGCCGCGATCGTGGCTGCTGGATCAAGCCGCACCCCGGTGGCCTCGACCCGGGCACGGGCACGGGACAAGACCTCGCCGACCGTCGGCTTCTGCGCGAGATCGACCAACAGCGCCCGCAGATACTCCTGCAACGACTGGCCCTGCCGGGCAGTGACCTTGATGGCATGACTCGGGGACTGCTGACCAGCCAGACTGGAACAGATCGAAGCCCCCGCTTCATGCCGATGGACCTGTACAAGGTCGGCGACTCCGGCGCCGGGGCAAGCCAGGGCGGGGCCGGCGAGTCCGGCCACGGCAGGCGCGGACCGCGCTAACCGGGCACCCGCCGACAGCGGTTCCGGGCACGCCACACGCGGTCGGCGGCACCCCTTCCCCGCCGACGCTGTCCACGACCACCCCGGGCGCCCACCAACGCTCGGGGTGGTCCTTTCCGGTGAGCCGGCCGGGCACCGGCCCTCAGAGGTCCAGGTGCAGCCGCAGCGCGTCGTCGACGTGAACCATGCGCTCGGGCACGACTCTGCCGATCGAACGCGAAAGCCGCTCGACCGCAACCGTTCTCACCTGTTCGGCTTGTACCTTCGAATCGACGGACAAGCCGGTGTCGGTCGGCGGCAGCAGCACCTGGAACGGGTATACCTTCGCGACATTGCTGGTGAGCGGAACCACCGTGACCGCCCCTCGGCCGAGTTGGGCCGCGGCCGCGTTCGCCCGGTCATTGCTGACGACGACCGCCGGGCGGCGCTTGTTGGCTTCGCTGCCGCGCACCGGATCGAACTCGACGAGCCAGATCTCACCGCGGCGCATCGCTCAATCCGTCGCCGCCGGCCTCGTCCCAGACGACGTCGTCGCCCGCTTGCCGCCACTCGGCCCAGGCGTCTTCGTAGTCACGCTCCAACTCGGGGAATCGGAGCATCCGGATGGCCCTCTGCACACCCGCCGACCGGGAAGGCAGGCCACTACTCCTGACGTACGCGTCGAGCACGGCGAGGTCGTCATCGGACAGACTCACGCTGAGCTTCATACCACGATCCTACCGCGGTAGCATCACCGCCGTGTGCTCGCCGCGGCGGCGGCGTTGCTCACACCGGTGCCGGGTGGTGCCGTCGACAACGGAACGCTCACCGTGACCATCCCGCTCGCCGAGCGAGCGCGCTCGCGCCGGATCGAGGTCAGCCATTCCGGGGCGGCCACCCCGATCGCCCCTGCCACCGTCGACTCAGTCTGAGCCGCGGGGACTATCTACGACGACGCCGCGCCCGGCGATCAGCCGGGCGCGGCTGTCTTCTCCTCGGCCTGACAACACCGAAATCAGCCCGATTCAGGTAGCGGACTACGCAGTCCGCTCGGCCTTCCGCTGGAGAGGATTCGGGAGTCCGGCGACAGACCGGTCCTACCCCATCCTGAGGAGAAACCCTTGAAGAAACTGCTCGCCTCCGCTCTGACCGGTGTTGCCGTCGTGGCTCCGATGGTCCTGGCAGCGGCCCCGGCGCAGGCCGCCCCCTACTCGAACTGCACTGAGGCCCGCGAAAACGGCGACTGCGACATTCCTGCCAGCAGCGACCTCTACCAGGCCAAACTCGACCGCGATCAGGACGGGATCGGCTGCGAGTGCTGACCGGCTGACTCGCCGAACACGCTTTGACGTTTGATCTCGGCACGGCAGGTAGTGGGGTGTCCCATCCTGCCGCGCCGAGACCACCACGCCCCTCGCCTGGAGTGCCCCAAGCCGCAGCAGGAATGCGGCCAGGAATCCAGCAGTTATCATATTTGATAACCGCAGGAGTGAACGATGCACATGGATGACGTTCTGCGCTCCGCGGCCCGACTCCAGGAATTGGTACCCGACGCGGTGCTGGTCGGGGGAACCGCCGCGGCGTTCTACGCCGGCCATCGCGAATCGACCGACCATGACGATGTCGTGGCCGATCTGACGGAACGATTCGACGCCGTCATCGAAGCCCTCGAGTCCGACCCGGAGTGGATCCTCAATCGGGCAACCCCCGGCAAGATCATCCTCGGCAGCCTCGGCGACATCGAGACGGGCGTGCGACAGATGATCCGCCGCCGACCGCTGGAGGTGCAGACCGTCAAGCTTCGCGGGGGCCAGTCGCTGATCGTCCCCACACCAGCCGAGACCCTGCGGATCAAGGCCTACCTCGTCGTCAAGCGCAATCAAACCCGGGACTTCCTGGACACCGCAGCGCTCTCCGACCGGTTCGGCACCGACTGGTCCGCCGTCGTCCTTGCCGGGATCGACGACTACTACGACGCCACCGCCGGCGACGGGACGACCGTCGCATCTCAGCTTGTGCGGCAACTCGGCGAACCGCGACCCAAGGATCACCGCACCATCAGTCAGCTGTCGGCCTACAAGAACCTGGCGCCACGCTGGCATTCGTGGCAATCCGTTGTTGCGCAATGCCAATCGCTCGCCGATGCCATGCTGGAGACGTCATGAGCTCGCTTCGATTCCGCAACCTCGGCATCGACCCGTCAGCGCCCGTCGCACAGTGGGGCGTGGAGGGTCTGCTGGCCGCCATCGACCGGGGATCCCTGCCCGATTGGCGTCGCATCGTGGCAGCGATCAATGCCGAACCGTGGGGCCCGCTCGCCGCCGACCTGAACACAGCCATCGAACTCGCCGAGGACCAAGGTGTCGCCGTCACTCTTCGCCGGGCGATATACCGGGCACGAACGCGGGCGCAGGACCGCGCGCGGGACGAAGTGAGTCGGCGGTTAGCCGCACTCATCGCGGAGTCGGGCCTTACGGCAGCCGAATTCGCCGCACGGCTGGGCACGTCGCCCTCACGGTTGTCGACGTATCTGTCCGGGAAGGTCATGCCGTCGGCGGCCCTGCTCGTCCGCGCCGAGGGTGTTCACGATGCCGTGCAGAGTGCCTCCCACCAGCCTTAGACGGCGTCTGGTCCCGCCGATCCGAGTCCGCTTCTGTCCACCGATCGGGGACAGCCCTGATCACCCGTTGTTCGGTCCGAGCGGTGGACGCTGCGAACCGGTACGCCCGGCGAGAGTGGTTGATGTCAGTCGCGTTTCACATCGGAGGTCAGGATCATGAAGCACATCACCATCATCGCCGAGCGGGTGTCGGAGCAGTCCTTGGCCGCGGTCCTGCCGCCGGCCGGTGTCACCTCGCTCTCGGTTCGTCGCAACCGGCCGTCCGACCTCGACGGGACCGCGCTGGAGAGCCGCCGCGTGTTCCATCACCCCACCCGCTTCCGGCCCGAGGTCCGGGTCGATGTGCTGGTGGAGGACCAGGCCGCCGAATCGGTCTTCGACGCCCTCTCATTCGCTTACGGCGCAGGCTTTTTCAGCGACGCCGAGGCCTGGGTCAACCCGCACGCTCTGGCGCTGTCGGCCTGATCTCCGTGCGTCGTCATCCGCCGGCCGCACCACATGGCGCGTCAGCGGGATGCTCAGCTCAGGCGCTGCGGCACTCCGGGCGGCATCCGGACTCCCCACGGCGGGATGAAATTCGCCGCCGAGCCCTCGTACGGCTCCTCATTGCGGAAGACGACCGCGGTACGGGGGGCGTGTTGCGGGCCAGAGCGACATCAAGGGCCAGGCCCGGCAACCCGTCGTCGAGGTCGAGGTTCAGGTACACCGAGGATCTCCCTCCCTGATGCCACCGGCTGACCACCGAATCGGCGACGACGTGGCCGGTGGCACTGTTCTACGGCCACTACTGGCGGCGGTGGGCGCCGACCCACCGCGACGAGTGGACCACCTACACCGCCTGCGTCGACTCCAGTGCCGTCGAGGGCGGCACCCTGGTGGCCTACCGGTGGAACGGCGAAGCGGAAATCCATTGGCGCAACTACGTTCCGCACGACCCTGCGGTTGTCGCGCCGACTCCGTCAGACCAGACGGTCTGACTCTCACTACGAGGGGGGAACCATGCAAGCGAACTACTGGACGTTCCCGACGTTGTCCTACGTCTGGGAATACCGCACCGGGGCGATCGTGGCCGGCGGCCGTCGGCTCGATGCGCTCGCCGGCGAGGACCGCCAGCGGTGCTGGGTCGAGCTGCGCGACCGCGTGCAGGGCATGGCTGAACGCCTTGACGACGGCTGGCTGCTGATGCCGGGATTCTGGACGGTGTAGGTGTAGCTGAGGTAGCTGGGGTCGTTGACTTTGCGGGGCTCGTAGGTCGGGTAGTCATCGCCGTTCTGCAGCCGCACCCCGCGCAGCTCCCGTAGAGGCCGCTGTGCTTGCGATTGGCCTCGGTGAGCTGCGCAACGGTCGACAGCCGGCCCGTGCCGCCGGCGGCCGCCATGACCACGTCCATCGACTCGGGATACCAGCAGGCGTGCACCACCCGGATAGCGCCGAGATCCAGCCATAGCGGCAGGGTCTTGAACCATTCGATG
>CAYXBN010000080.1:4947-9378 GCA_964463215.1 uncultured Mycobacterium sp.
ATCGACCTCGCGTCGGGTGCCAGTATCATCGTCCCGCGCTCGGCAACCGACGGGGCCTGGGCCCCAAGCGCCCCTATCAAGACACTATTCGCTGGGAGTCCTACACGCCCATGGCGCGCACCACCGACACGCGCACCACCGACAGGGACGAACGCCCCCTACTCGGCTGGCGGGAGTGGGTGTCCCTACCCGACTTGGGCATTGACCACATCAAGTGCAAGGTCGATACCGGCGCACGGACTTCTGCGCTGCACGCGTTCTTCGTCGAACCGCTGGTCGAAGGCGGCAGGCGCAGGGTCCGCTTCGGGATGCACCCACTGCAGAACGACGTCAGTGTGGAACGGATCTGCCTCGCCGACGTGATCGACGAGCGGATGGTCGCCGATTCCGGCGGCCATCAAGAACTTCGTCTGGTCATCGAGACCATGCTCGAGGTGCACGGCCAGCGGTTCCCGGCCGAGATCACCCTCACTGATCGTGAGACGATGCGCTTCCGGATGCTCCTCGGCAGGACGGCGCTGCGCGGCCGTTTCCAGGTCGACCCCGGGCGCTCCTACCTGTCCGGCCGGCCCCGCACGGGGGAACGGCGATGAGACTGGCCATCCTGTCGCGCAACCCGAACCTGTACTCCACCCGACGCCTCGTCGAGGCCGCCGAACTTCGCGGGCACGACGTCGTGGTACTCGATCACCTCAAGTGCTACATGGACATCGCCTCACATGATCCGGCGGTCCACTACCGGGGCGAGGAACTCGCGCCGTTCGACGCCGTGATTCCCCGGATCGGCGCGTCAGTGACGTTCTACGGATCCGCCGTCGTCCGCCAGTTCGAGATGATGGGGACCTACTGCCTCAACGAGTCGGTTGCGATCAACCGCTCCCGCGACAAACTGCGGTCACTTCAGATACTCGCGCGCGCGGGCATCGGTCTGCCCGTCACCGCCTTCGCCCATTCCACCGACGCCACCTCCGAGTTGATCGAGATCGTCGGTGGGCCGCCGCTGGTGGTGAAGCTGCTAGAGAGCACCCAAGGCAAAGGAATCGTGCTGTGCGAAACCCGCTCCGCGGCCGAGACCATCATCGAAACCTTCCGCGGACTCAAGGCCAACTTCCTGGTACAGGAGTACATCAAGGAAGCCGGCGGCGCCGACATCCGCTGCCTCGTGATCGGCAACAAGGTGGTCGCCGCGATGAAGCGCCAGGGCAAGTCGGGCGACTTCCGTTCCAACTTGCATCGGGGAGGAGTCCCGTCGATCATCCGGCTGACCCCGGAGGAACGGTCGACCGCTGTGCGAGCCGCCCAACGGATGGGACTGAATGTGTCCGGCGTCGATATTCTGCGCTCCAACCATGGACCGGTGGTGCTGGAGGTCAATTCGTCGCCGGGCCTTGAGGGTATCGAGCAGACGACTGAGCGTGACATCGCCAGGCTCATCATCGAGTTCGTCGAGAAGAACGCGCGCCACGGCAAGACCAAGACCCGGGGCAAAGGATGATGAGAGACACAGGATGAGGGATGGGCGGTGAGAGGTGAGCGCTGACCTGGTGATCGGCGGCCGGTCCATCCCGCCCGGCACCCGCGTGACGGTCGAACTCCCAGTCCCGCTGCTTTACACCCACACGCCGGTGACCATGCCGGTGCAAGTGCTGCGCGGCCGGCGCGACGGACCGCGGCTGTTCGTCTGCGCCGCGGTGCACGGCGATGAACTCAACGGGGTCGAAATCATCCGACGGTTACTCCGCCGGCCCGCACTCGACCGACTGCGGGGAACGCTGATCGCGATCCCGATCGTCAACGTCTACGGGGTGCTCCACCAGTCGCGTTACCTTCCGGACCGCCGCGATCTGAACCGCTCCTTCCCCGGTTCCGAACGAGGTTCCCTAGCCGCGAAGGTCGCCGACCGGTTCATGACCGAGATCGTGGCCAACTGCACCCACGGCATCGACCTGCACACCGCGGCGAACCATCGCACGAACCTCCCGCAGATTCGCGGCAACCTCGACGACCCCGAGACACTCGCCCTGGCCCGTTCGTTTGGTGTGCCGGTGCTGATCAACGCCGCGATCCGCGACGGCTCGCTGCGCGCCGCCGCCGCCGAGCACGGAATACCGACGCTGCTCTACGAGGCGGGAGAGCCGCTGCGGTTCTCG
The DNA here is from genome assembly GCA_964463215.1 of uncultured Mycobacterium sp. Lineage (GTDB taxonomy): Bacteria > Actinomycetota > Actinomycetes > Mycobacteriales > Mycobacteriaceae > Mycobacterium. The sequence continues at coordinate 7,098 of CAYXBN010000080.1, forward strand.
GAGTTGGCGATCCGGCCCGGCGTGAAGGGCGTCATCAACGTTATGCGGGCACTGGGGATGCTGCCGACGTCACGTCGGAAGCATCGCGTGGTCGAGCCGTTCGTGGCGCGCTCGAGTTCCTGGGTGCGAGCACCGGAGAGCGGCATGTTCCACAGCGCAAAGCCGCTCGGGGCCCGCGTCGAACGCGGAGAACCTATCGGCGCAATCGCAGATCCCTTCGGCGACAGCGAGATCGAGGTGACGGCAGAACAGCCCGGGCTGGTAATCGGGCGCACCCAGCTGCCGATGGTCCATCAAGGCGATGCGCTCTTCCACGTCGCACGGTTCGAGGACGTCGAGGAGGTCGCGCAGCATGTTGAGGACTTCCAAGCGGCCCACGACCAAGACCCAGGCGCCCGGCGCCTCGACTAGGACCGCCGTCCGCTGTCCTGCCCGGAAGGACCGGCTACCGCCCGAGCAAGCCCTTGAGCGCCTCGCGGGTATCGGCGGCCTCCTCAGGAGTCGCCCCGAATTCCACTGCGGCGAAGTCGGTCACGCCGATCCCGGCGAGGGCGGCGATGCGGTCCTGCACCTCCGCCGCCCCGCCGATGATCGCGATGTCGGCCGGACCGGCCACCCCCTCGCGGTCGAGCATCGCCCGGTAACTGGGCAGCGCCCCGTAGGCGGCGAACACCTCCGCGGCGCGGGCGGTGGCGGCTTGGGTGTCGGTGGTGACGCAGACCGGTAGGGCGGCGATGACGCGCGGCGCGGGACGGCCGAACTCCTCGGCGGCCCTGGTGATGGTGGGGACGATGTGGTTCCGCAGGGTCACCGGGCCGGTGCACCAGGTCAGGGTTCCGTCAGCCAGCGCGGCGGTGACCCGCAGCATCTGCTCCCCCAGTGCGGCCACGACCACCCCGAACCCGGCCGAGCCCTTGGCGTTGACGCCGGCGTGCACCTGGTACATCTCGCCGTCGAAGTTGGCGGGTTCGTTGCGGGACAACGGCATCAGCACCTTGAGGTACTCACGCAGGTGACGCACCGGCTTGTCGTAGCTCAGGCCGAACATGTTCTCGATGACGATCTTGTGGCTCAGACCGATGCCCAGGGTGAACCGGTTGCCCGACGCCGCGGCCACTGTATGGGCCTGCTGGGCGATCGCGTGCGGGTGACGCGGGAAGGTGGGCACCACCGCGGTGCCCAGTTCGATGCGCGGAACCTGGGTGCCCACCAACGCCAGGGCGGTCAATGCGTCGAGGCCGAAGATGTGCGGCGCCCAGTACGCGGCGAAGCCGTCACGCTCGACGGCGGCCGCCTCGGCCACGACGTCGTCAAGGTTTCCGTCGTTGACCGCGCCGCCGAAGATTCCGTATCTCATCGGCCCGACGCTACCCGCGGATGCCGGGCCGCCCGCCGGTTGTGCAGTTTCGTACGCGACACGCCGCCCGCCGCGCATCGGTTCGCACACTCGGCGGGGCGCGGGCGCCAGCCAGGTTCGCCAGGTCGGCGCCAGCCGACCCTGGAGGTGGGCACTACTGCCCTGGTGGCGGCTGCGCTGGCGTGGCTGGCGGCAGGTTAGCCCGCTGCCACAGGTTCATCATGGCCCCGAAGACCCCGGTCACTCCGGGCGGGCCGACGGGGGCCTGTTGGACCGGGCAGGGAGGCGATGGCGCGACCGGGTCGGCCGTGTTCGCCGCGGCTGTGGCGGCGGTTCCGACAGCCCCTGCGGCGATTCCCGCCCACAGCACTGAGGCTGCAGCAGCGAGGATGACGCGAAGCCGACCGGTCATGTCCTGATAGTAGGCGAGACCGGCCACCCGACCGGCCCGCGCGCGGCAATCGCTGGCGGCCGTGAGAATCCTGCTCGGCGGCACAGTGTCCGCACGACGGCGCCGGTGCGTTCGTCACCGCGGCCCCGGCGGCGGCCTGCCCGTACGGGACCGTGCCCAACGACTTCTCCGGTGTCTGCGTCAGCAGCGGCAACGGCAGCGCCGGCGTCCCGGTCGCCCCCCCGCACACCGGGGCGGTGTTCGGCGGCGGGCCCAACGAGCTGCCCTCCGTGGACGGCATCCCGTGCACCCCGGAACAACTGGGCACCTGTATCGGGCTGGCCGAGAGCGCCCGCTGATCCGGCTGGCCATAACACCCGAGCCCGGTGTCGGATCGCAGTAGCATCACCGCATCGCCGTTATTCCGCCGCAGAAACAGATGACCGGGATGCTGGGCCACCCGGTGGCCGAGAACCCGATTGACCGCATGTTCGACGCGGTCTACGCCCATTACGGCCTGCACTGGCAGTTCT
>CAYXBN010000081.1:0-8771 GCA_964463215.1 uncultured Mycobacterium sp.
CCGCCGGCGCCGCCGTTGAAGCCGTTGCCGCCGTTGCCGATCAGACCGCCCTTGCCGCCGTTGCACGGGCCGCTGGTGCAGGCCCCGGCGTAGCCGGTGTAGCTGTAGCCGTTGCCGAACAGGATGCCCGCATCCGGATTCTCCGCCGTGCCGTTGCCGAACAGCCGAAGGTTCGGGCCGGCCGCGGCCGCCTTAGGCGCGGCCGCCGCCATCGGTGCTACCGGGGCTACCTCGACCGGAGCCGTTGGCACAGGACTGATTTCGATGGGCTCCGCCGCGGCCTCGCGTGCGGCCGCCGCTTTGGTGGGTGCCGGGTCGGTCGCTGGGAAGTCGTCGTCGGCAGGCGCACTGGCAGCCGGTGCGGGCGCATCATCGGCGCGGACCGCTGAGGAACTGACATCCCGACTCGGCTTACTCCCCCGCGTCCGGTTGGTCTCGGCGGCACCCCTCGACCGGGGACCGGCTTTGGACTCAGCAGCCGAACCCGCCGCTTGGGCGGATGCCCCGTCCGACGCGGATGGGCCGTCCGAATCGGCCGACGCCGACAACGGCGCGGCAATGGTGAGACCCACCCCGAGCGCCACAGCCAACGCACCGACACGGCCGACGAGAATTCCGGACATCAGGTTTTCCTTCCAAGGGTTTTTCACGTGGTTCCGAGCCGCGGCTGGGACAGCCGAATCACTTGGTACACCGACTTAGTCGCGAAGCCGACCGGAAAAGTTCCTCACTTGTTCTGGCAGCAGACCGGGACCCTGCCGCGCAGCTTGGCGACCACCATGTAGGGCCCGCGACTGAGACACACGCCGAACACCGCGCGCATCACCGCTGCGAAAAGTCCGAAGCCGGCTGCGAATACGCCGACCTTCGCAGCGCCGACAACGAAACCGGCGACGCCGACGGCCCAGACGATGAACCCGATCAGTTGGGCGAACCGCACCTGCTCGACGTAGTCGTGGCCGGTGACGGGACCGACCCGCGGGGCGATCAGCGTCCGGTAGACCACCGCGTAGGGGTGCTTGTCCGGTCCCCACAACGCACCGATCCCGAAGGCCGCCGCCTGCAGGGCGAGCAGCACCGCGGCCGCTGCCGACCCGAAACTCGCCAGGACCAGCACGGCCGCCAGAACGCTCGCGGTGACGACGGCGGTGAAACGCACCATCCGCGCATCGACCTGGGCCGGTGCGACTGTCGAAACGTCCGTGGACATGGGATACCTCCGGCTACTCCGTCTACTCGTTGTGCTCCACCGGAGTAGTCGCAGTGGTCGGCGGCGAAGTTCCCGCGGACCTCGAAGGCACCGCCACTAAGCCTGGAACAAACCCGCCACCGTGCGCGACTATTGATGCATGGACTGCGACACCGCACGGGAGGCGCTGTCGGCTCGGATCGACGGCGAGCGTGAGCCCATTCCCGCCGCGCGCGTCGACGAGCATCTGGCCGCCTGCGCCTCCTGCCGGGACTGGCAGGCCGCCGCGGTGCAGCAGACCCAGTTGCTGCGCAGGCTGGCCGGACGCTCCCAGGTCGCCGCGGTGCGGCCGTTGCCGGCTGAGCCGGCCCGGTCGCGGCGAGCGCTCACGGTGGGGTGGCGGCGCTGGGCGCTGGGCGCAGTCGGTGTGATCCAGATTCTGTTGGCGATCGCCCAGGGCTTCGGGGTTCATCTGGGGGTGGAGCACGCCGCGATGGGTGGGCACATCCTCAACGAGTCCACGGCCTGGTCGGCGGCCCTGGGTGTGGTGATGGTGGCAGCGGCCCTCCGTCCGACCATCGCGGGCGGGTTGGTGTGGGTGCTGGGCGCCTTCGCCGCCATCCTGGCTGTGTACGTCGCCGTCGACGCCGCCGCCGGGCGGGTCACCCTGGACCGCGCGCTGACCCATCTGCCGGTGTTGGCCGGGGCGGCGCTGGCCTGGCTGGTGTGGCGCAACGATCGCCCGGACGGTCGTGTCCCGGATCGGAGTGCCGCGGCGGATGCGCAGCCGGATCCCGATGAGATCGTGTTGCCGCCCAACGCCTCCCGGGGCAGGCGGCGCAGCCATCTGCGGCCGACCGACGCCGCCTGACCCGTACCACTTCGGCTGGTGGGATTTCCCGTGACCTTGCATCTGCTCGGCCGCTGACCTTTACTCATCCGGATGGCACTCACCCGAACGGCGCTCCACCGAGCGGCGATGCGCACTGTTGGTCCCACCGCGGTTCTCGCCGCGGTCCTGCTCTGTGGTGCCGCCAATGATGCACCGCACGCAGGCGCCGCCCCGCTGTTGGCCGCCCCGTCGATTCCGGCGGCGCCGACCCCCGGGATGGATCGATACCTCGACCCGGCCAACGGATGGTCGATCAGCTACCCGCCGGGCTGGCGGGTCGAGGGCGGCGACCCGGCACTCGTCCAGATCCGCGATCCGGAGAATCAGGCGCTGGTAGCTGTCCGTGTCGCTGCCACCGAACTTCCGCTCAACGCCGCCGCAAGCCAGATCCTGGCGGCTCAGGAGCAGTACCTGGCGGACAATGGCCGGACCTGGGCGCAGACCAGCAGGCAATTGATTTCCTATCCGAATGGAACGACCGCCGTGGACATCCGAGGCGACATCCAGCCCGGCGGGCGTTCCCACCAGCTCTATTTCCTCCGGGGCGGCAAGGCTTTCGTCGTCAACGCCGAGACCACCGCCGAACTCTGGAACAAATTCAGCCCGGACTTCGCCCGGATCCTGCTCTCCTTCTCGCTGCCGGCTTAGGCAGAGCTTCGCCGGGGACCCGCGTCAGAGCATCACGGCGAACATGATCGCCATCCCGGCCGCCATGGCGAACTGGCACAGCACGCCCAGGCTCTGACCGCCGGCGGGTTGCTGCAGACGGCTGGTGACGAACCGGTAGAACCAGAACACCGCGGCCACCCCGAACCCGACGGCGCACACCCAGTTGAGGACCCCGACCCAGGACGCGGTGTCGGCGCCCCCGTGACCGGAGTGCCCGGCGGCGCTGTGACCCCCGTGACCGCCGTGGCCCCCGTGCCCGCCGTGGCCGGAAGCCGCCGACATATCCATGCCGTCCATGCCGGCCATGTCTTCGCCGGCCGCAGACGACGCGGGCAACGGCAGACCTCCCATGGCGGCGTACATCCAGGCCATCGCCGCCATCATCAGGGTGTGGTAGCCGTTGGCGACCCGGTGCGTGCGGCCGGTGGCCATGACGGCCGCGAACCACAATGCGGCCAGGGCAAAGAAGATCATCGGAGCACGGGTGGGAAGGTCGGCCCCGCGCGGCCAGGCCATCACGGCCATCGCAATCGCCATCAGCGCGTGCAACGTGTGGCTGATCAGGGTGGCCGGTGAGTGCCGGCCCACCACCATGCCCCGCACACATACCGCGGCGCTGAAGCCGAAGAGCAGCGTGACCAACCACCGCAGTCCGACGTCCTGGATCATCGCGCTGCTCCCGCTGCAGTCCTCACAGCCAATAAGTCGACGGCGAAGTCAGGAAAGTTCCTGACGGCCCCCATCTCGGCGATGGGTAGGGAGCAGCTTAGACGCCTTTAGACTCACCAGTGGAATTCGGATTGGAGCCCACGACGTCCACTCACCCTGAACGACCCCATTCGCGCGCCGGCTGGCTGCTGCTGGCGGGTTTCGTCCTCGCCGCGGCGGCGGTCGGCGTCTACGCGCTCGCCGCGCTCACCCCGGCTGCACCGACCACGGTGGCCCGGATCGTCGGCTATTTCACCGCCTCGGTGGCCGGTGCCGCCTGCCTGGGTGGGTTGATTCTGGTGCTCATCACCGCCCGGCCCGATGAGCGCGGTGTGATCGACGCCGGCGCGTTCCGGGCCCATCGCGTCGTGGAGCGGCTTTCGGTGGTCTGGCTGCTCGCCGCGTCGGTGATGGTAGTGGTGCAGGCGGCCGCCGACGCCGGGGTCTCGGCGACACGAGTGGTGAGCAGCGGGATGTTCCCCTCGGCATTGGGCGCCTCGGAAAGCGCTCGCGGATGGGTGGCGACGGCGGTGTGCGCTGCGGTGCTGACCGTGGCCTGCAGGCTGGTGCTGCGCTGGGAATGGCATGTGCCGCTGCTGATTCCGGCGATCGTGGGAGTCCTCGCCGCTCCGGTTACCGGGGACGCCGGCCAAGGTCCCGATCACGACTACGCGACCGGCGCGGTGATCGTCTTCGCGCTGGCCGTCGCGGTGTGGGCCGGGATCACGGTGGTGGCGTCGCTGGCCCCGCCGGATGCCGCACTACGCCGTCGGGTGACGGCTGTGACGACGACCGCGGCCGCCGTCGCCGCGGTCTACGGGTCGTTTCTGATCGCGATCCGGGTCGGCCTCGCTGATCTGGCCTCCCCCTACGGCCGACTGGCGCTGATGGCCGGGGCGCTGCTGCTGGCGACCCTCGCCGTCGACGCTTTCGCCTGGCGGAACCGCACAACGCCTGGTCCAGCGGGTGCACTCGCCGCGGTGGCAACGGTCGCGGCGCTGGCGGCGCTGGCCGTCCAGACCGCGCCGGCGTTGCTGGCCCGCCAGCCGACGGTGTGGGACGTTCTGCTGGGCTACGAACTGCCCGGTCCGGCCAGCGCCTGGCGTTTGGCGACGTTCTGGCGCTTCGACGTCTTCCTCGGGGTGGGTGCCCTTGTGCTGGCTGGGGGCTACCTCATCGCGGTGGCCCGACTGCGCCGGCGCGGTGACCGCTGGCCGGTGGGCCGCACCGTCGGCTGGCTGGCCGGGTGCGCGGTGGTGGTGCTGGCCACCAGTTCCGGAATCCGGTCCTATGGGTCGGCGATGTTCAGCGTGCACATGATGGAGCACATGGCGCTGAACATGTTTGCCCCGGTACTGCTGGTCCTGGGCGCGCCGGTCACCCTGGCCCTGCGGGTGCTGCCCACCGCGGGCCCCGGTAATCCGCCCGGGCCGCGGGAATGGATCACTCGGTTCATCCACTCCCGCATCACCGGATTCCTGTCCCACCCGGCGACGGCCTTCGTGCTGTTCGTCGGCTCGCTCTATGCGGTGTACTTCACCGCGTTCTTCGACACCCTGGTGCGCTACCACTGGGGCCATGAGTTCATGGCGGTGCACTTCCTGATCACGGGCTACCTGTTCTACTGGGGCATCATCGGCGTCGACCCAGGCCCCCACCGGCTGCCGTTCATCGGTCGGCTGGCCCTGCTGTTCGCCGTGATGCCCTTCCATGCCTTCTTCGGGATCGCTTTGATGACGATGAGCTACACCGTGGGCGGCAACTTCTATCGCAGCCTGGCGCTGCCGTGGGTGTCCAACATCAACGACGACCAGCATCTCGGCGGCGCAATCGCCTGGGGCGCAAGCGAAGTACCGTTGGTGATGGTCGTCACCGCCTTGGTCGTCCAGTGGGCCCGCCAGGACCGCCGCACCGCGATCCGCTCGGACCGCCATGCCGAATCCAGCTACGGCGACGACGACATGGAGGCCTACAACAACATGCTGCGGGAACTGGCCAAGAAACGCTGATCGGCTACCGGACCAGCGTGTAGTCGCCCTCTTCGGCGAGCGCGCCCTGCACCTCGTCGTCACCGAGTTGCCGGGAGGCCTCCACGTGCACCGCCGACGGGCCGCCGGCCACCAGATCGACCTGCACGGATTGCACCCCGGGCAGCCCGCTGAGCGCGCCGGTGACGTGGTTCACGCAACTCTGGCAGTTCAGCCCGGTGACCGCGAACGTCTGAGACATGTCAACCTTTCGGTTCGGAGCCGGCCGCACCGAAGTTGCGCAGCCGCAGGCTGTTGGAGACGACGAAGAACGACGAGAAGGCCATCGCGGCACCGGCGATGAGCGGGTTGAGCAGTCCGGCCGCCGCGATCGGAATGGCCGCCACGTTGTAGCCGAACGCCCAGCCCAGGTTGACCCGGATGGTGCGCATGGTCGCCCGCGCCAGGTCGAGGGCCTGCGGCACTGATCGCAGGTCGTCGCGCACCAGGATGACGTCGGCGGCGGCGATCGCCACGTCGGTCCCCCGGCCGATGGCCAGCCCCAGGTCCGCCGACACCAGCGCCGGGCCGTCGTTGATGCCGTCGCCCACCATCGCCACCACCCGGCCGCGCTCACGCAACTGCTCGATGACGTCGACCTTGCCCTCCGGCAGCACCTCGGCGATAACCTCGTCGATACCCACCTGCGCGGCGACCTCGGCGGCGGCGGTGGCGTTGTCACCGGTGAGCAGGACGGTGCGCATGCCACGCTCATGCAGCGCCGCAACGGCTTGCGCCGCAGTGTCTTTGACCGCGTCGGCCACCGACAGCGCCCCGCAGACCGACCCGTCCACGGCGACCAGGACGACGGTCTGTCCGGCCGACTCGGCGGTCCGGCGGGCGCTGTCGATCGGTGCGGGCACCGGCTTGTTCCGGCCGATCCACTTGGGCCGGCCGACTTCCACGCTTCGCCGGTCCACGACCCCGGTCACACCACTGCCCGGGATGGCCCGGAAGCTGTCCACCTCCGGGTGTTCCTCGGCGGCCGCGAGCACCGCCGCCGCGATGGCGTGCTCAGAACCGGACTCCACCGCGGCCGCAACCGCGAGGACCTCCGCGCTATCCCACCCGTCGGCGGGGGTCACCGCGGTGACGGTCAGATGCCCGGTCGTCAGGGTTCCGGTCTTGTCGAACACCACGGTGTCCACCGTCCGGATCGCCTCCAGGGCGCGGTAACCCTTGAGGAAGATGCCCAATTGCGCGCCACGGCCCGAGGCCACCATCATCGCCGTCGGCGTGGCCAACCCAAGGGCGCACGGGCAGGCGATGACCAGCACCGCCAACGCCGCCGAGAACGCCCGATCCGCCGCGGCGCCACCCAACAGCCACCCCGCGGCGGTCAACCCGGCGATCACGAAGACCGCCGGCACGAAGACCGCGGAAATGCGGTCGGCGAGGCGTTGGGCGTCGGCCTTCTGCGCCTGCGCCTCCTCAACGAGGCGAACCATGCCGGCGAAGTGGGTGTCGGCGCCGACGGCGGCGGCCTCCACGATCAATCGGCCGTCGAGGGCGACCGTGCCGCCCACGACGCTGTCCCCGGCGGCCACCCGGACCGGTTTGGACTCCCCCGTCATGGCGCTCATGTCAACGGCGGCGCTGCCCTCGACGACCAGACCGTCGGTGGCGATGGTCTCACCGGGGCGGACCACGAAACGTTGTTGTTCCTTGAGTTCCTGTGCGGGGATGACCATTTCGCCGCCGCCGGGCAGCAAGACCGCGACGTTCTTGGCGCTCAGCGCCGCCAGCTCGCGCAGCGCGCTGCCGGCTTTGGACTTGGCCCGCGCCTCGAAGTAGCGGCCCGCCAGGACGAACACCGTGACCCCGGCGGCCACCTCGAGGTAGATAGCGTCGCTGCTCATCAGCGCCTGCCACAGCCCGGTGGTCGGGCGCTCGGGCTGCCCGGCGAAGATCGTGTACAGCGACCACAGGGTGGCGGCGATGACCCCGGTCGAGATCAGGGTCTCCATCGAGGCGCTGCGATGGCGCAGGTTACGCCACGCCACCCGGTGGAAGGGCCACGCCGCCCAAGTGACGATCGGCAGCGCCAGCGCGGTCAGCAGCCACTGCCAGCCGGCGAACCGGGTTTCCGGCAGGACGGCGAACATCACCGACAGGTGCGACAGCGGCACGAACAACACCGCCGACACCCCCAAACGCCGCAGCAGCGACCGCGCGACCGCCTCATCGGGGTCGGGCCGCTCGTCGCCGCCCGGCACCCGCAGGTGCGCCTGATAGCCGGCACGTTCGACGACGTCGCACAATTCGGCCAGCGACACCTCATCCGGGGCGTCCACGGTGGCAACCCTGGTGGCGTAGTTCACCGACGCCCGGACCCCGTCGAGTTTGTTGAGCCTGGTCTGCACCCGGTTGGCGCAGGCGGCGCAGGTCATCCCCGACACGTCCAGCTCGACGCGACGCACCGGCGGTGCCTCAGTCGCGCCGACCGCGGTCGTCGTCATCGGTCTCCTCCGTGCGAGCGGTCACTACCTCAGCAGTCGGGCGGCGGCGGTGGGTAGTTCCGCGCACCAGCCAAATTACCCGGTCATCCAGCGCCCGCGCCCCGTCCGGGGTTCGATCCTTTAGGCTCCATCCCGCGGCATTCGCCGCCGAGGAGGTACTCAGGATGATCGACGACGACCCCGTCACGCAGCTGGCGCTGGCCGCCGGCCGTGGCGACCGGCGGGCGCTCGATCAGTTCATCCGCGCCACCGAGCGCGACGTGTGGCGACTGGTGGCCTTCCTGGCCGACCCGGGCAGCGCCGACGATCTGACCCAAGAGACCTTCCTGCGGGCCTTCGGGGCCCTGCCGCGCTTCGCCGGACGGTCCTCGGCCCGCACCTGGCTGCTGTCCATCGCCCGCCGGGTCGTCGTCGATCAGATCCGCCGCAATCAGGCCCGGCCCCGCATCGCCGCCCAGGTGGACCTGGAAGGTCTGCTCGAACGTTCGCCGGGATCGGGGCGCTTCGAGGACATCGTCGAGGTCAAGATGCTGCTCGACGGCCTGGAACCGGACCGGCGCGACGCGCTGCTGCTCACCCAGGTGCTGGGCTTGTCCTACGCCGAGGCCGCCGAAGTCTGCGGTTGCCCGCTGGGCACAATCCGCTCCCGGGTCGCCCGCGCCCGCGACGAGCTGATCACCGCCGCCCAGCGCGACAATCGCGCCGGCTGAGTTCCGAACCCGCGAAACCTCTTGCCATCCTGCGCTAGTCATCTGGGGGTAGGAGTCGTTCGGGGTGGTGGTAGTCGTTGACTCCGCCTTTGACGGGTAGGTGTGGTGGCGGAATCC
>CAYXBN010000082.1:0-8627 GCA_964463215.1 uncultured Mycobacterium sp.
GGCGCCTCGCCGCCGTGCACCAGTCGCTTGTAGGAGTTCACCCACTGGTTGGTGACGGCGCTGATCTCGCTGGCGTGCTCGAGGATTCCGGCGATGAACGACTTGGCCACATCGGACAGTTGCAGCGGATCTGCCGGACTGTGGAAGGCGTTGGTCTCGCCCTCGAACAGGCTCATGTGGGTGTGCATGGCCGAACCGGGATACTCCGCGAACGGTTTGGGCATGAAGGAGGCGCGCACCCCTTCGGCCAGGGCTACCTCCTTGACGACGTACCGGAACGTCATGACGTTGTCGGCCATCGACAGCGCGTCGGCGTAGCGCAGGTCGATCTCCTGCTGGCCGGGCGCCCCCTCGTGATGGCTGAACTCCACCGAGATGCCCATCTGCTCGAGGGCGTCGATGGCGTGCCGGCGGAAGTTGGGCGCCGAATCGTGCACGGCCTGGTCGAAGTAGCCGCCGTTGTCGGCCGGAACCGGCACCGATCCGTCGTAGGGGCCGGGTTCGAGCAGGAAGAACTCGATCTCCGGGTGGACGTAACAGGAGAATCCGAGGTCGCTGGCCTTGGCCAGTTGGCGGCGCAGGACGTGCCGGCTGTCCGCCCAGGAGGGTGACCCGTCCGGCATGGTGATGTCGCAGAACATCCGCGCCGAGTGGTGCTGGCCCCCGCTTGTGGTCCAGGGCAGCACCTGGAAGGTCGACGGATCGGGCCGGGCGACGGTGTCGGACTCGAAGACTCGGGCGAAGCCCTCGATCGAGGACCCGTCGAAGCCGATCCCCTCCTCGAAGGCCCCTTCAAGTTCGGCCGGGGCGATCGCCACCGACTTGAGGTATCCGAGCACGTCGGTGAACCACAACCGGACGAAGCGGATATCCCGTTCCTCCAGCGTGCGCAGCACGAATTCCTTTTGCCGGTCCATGACGCGAGCGTAGGCAGCGGCTGTTAACGCCGTGTTACGGATTCCTCAGCGGACGGCCGCGGGCTCCCGCCCGCTCAGCAGAACAGGTTGCCCGGAGCCACCCGGTCGACGAGGTAGCGCACGACCGCGTCATCCACGCAGGCGTTGCCGTCGAAGACCACCGTGTGCTGCGTTCCGTCGTAGGTGATCAGCGGGGCGCGGAGTTGGCTGGCCAGGTCCACCCCGGCCTGATAGGGGGTGGCCGGGTCGTGGGTGGTGGACACCACCACCGCACTGCCCGGCGGTGCGGGCGGCGCCGGTTGCGGCACCGACGTCGGGGGCACCGGCCAGAATGCGCACAGGTCCCTCGGCGCGTAGCCGGTGAACTCGCCGTAGGACAGGAACGGCGCGCGTTCGCGGATCTGCTTGTCCACCGCGGCCCACACGGCGGGGTCGCTGGGGGTGGGGCTGTCCACGCACCGGATCGCGCTGAACGCGTCCTGCCCGCTGCTGTAACGGCCGTCCTCGTCGCGGCCCTCGTAGTCGTCGGCCAGCAGCAGCAGATCGTCGGCGGCGGCGCCGCGCTGCAACCCGAGTAGACCGCTGGTGAGGTACTTCCAGTACTGCGGGGTGTAGAGCGCGTTGATGGTTCCGGTGATGGCATCGGAATAGCTCAGGCCGCGCGGGTCGGAGGTAGGTCCGGGCTTGGCCACCAGGGGGTTGACGAGTTGGTGGTAGCGGGCGACGAACTGCGCGGGGTCGGTGCCCAGCGGGCAGGCCGCGGATCGGGCGCAGTCGGCGGCGTAGTCGTTGAAGGCCACCTGGAAGCCCGCCATCTGCTCGACGAGTGATTCCAGTGGGTCCTGGGTGGGGTCGATCGCCCCGTCGAGCACCATCGTGCGCACCCGGTCCGGGAACCGCTTGAGGTAGGCCGCCCCCAACTCGGTGCCGTAGCTGTAGCCCAGATAGTTGATCTGTTCTTCACCAAGGGCGGCGCGCACGGCATCCATATCCTTTGCCGCGGAGGCGGTTCCGACGCCGGCGAGGAAGGGTTTGCCCAGCCGGTCCAGACATTTCTGGGCGAAGCTCCGGCTGATGTCCTCGATCGCGGCCACCCCGGCCGGGCTGTAGTCGACCATCGGTTCGCGCCGCCATGCGTCGCGCTCGGCGTCGGTGCGACACCGCAGTTCGGGAGTGGAGTGCCCAACACCGCGGGGGTCGAAGCCGACCAGATCGAAGTGCTCGGTGATGGGACTGTCGGACAGTGACTCGGCCAGGTTGGCCACCGAGTCGACCGCCGAGGCGCCCGGGCCGCCCGGGTTAATCAGCAGCACCCCGATGCGCTGGCCATCGGCCGGAATCCGGATCACCGCCAGGTTGGCTTGCGCCCCAGCGGGATCGGCGTCGTCGACGGCCACCGGCACGGTGGCGCACTGGGCGGTCGGCAGATAGGAGTCGGAGATGAAGCGTTCGCATCCTCCCCAGACCGGGGCGGCGGTCTGGCCGGGGGTGGGGGCGGCGACGGCGGGCCCGACCACCAACGGCGCCGCGACCACGGGCGCGATCACCACCAGCGTGCACACAACCGAGGAGAACGCCCCCGAGCCGGTCCGACTCGTGCGCTTCATGGCCGCCATCGTGGCATGCCCGGCCCTGCAGTGGCAGCGCGCGACGATCACACGTCGGTATCGGAACCGCAGCGGTTGGGCTCGTCAGCCGCAGGAAGAGCCCGGCGGCGGCAGCTTCAGATCGACCAGGTACGCGGCGGCGTAGTCATCGACGCACTGCTCGCCCTGGAACGCCACGGTGTGCTGAGTGCCCTTGAAGGTCAGCAGTCCACCGTCGAGTTGCTTGGCCAGGTCCACCCCGGCCTGGTAGGGCGTGGCCGGGTCACCGGTCGAGGAGATCACCAGCACCGGCGGCAGACCGGGTGCAGACACCGCACGCGGTTCGCTGGTCGGCGGAACCGGCCAGAACGCGCAGGTGCTCATCGGGGCGTTTCCGGTGAATTCGCCGTAACTCATGAAGGGCGCGACTTCGCGCAGCCTGCGGTCCTCCTCGATCACCTTCGCGCGGTCGGTGATCGGCGGCTGGTCAACGCAATTGACCGCGATGCGCGCATCGGTGGCGTTGGTGTAGCGGCCCTGCGGATCGCGACGCATGTACATATCGGCCAGCGCCAGCATGGTGTCACCGCTGCCCTCAGTCATCTCGGTGAGTCCCTGAGTGAGGTAACGCCACAGGTTCGGGGAGTACAGCGCCATGATGGTGCCGATGATCGCGTCGCCGTAGCTCAGACCACGCGGATCCTTGGTCTTCAAAGGCTTCTCCACCAGTGGGTCCACCAGATCGCGGTAGACCTGCACGGATTTGGCCGGGTCGGTCCCCAACGGGCAGTCGGACTCCTTGGCGCAGTCGGCCGCGAAGTCGTTGAACGCCTCTTGGAAGGCCTCAGCCTGGTCGATGTCGGACTGGATGGGGTCGGCGTTGGGGTCCACCGCGCCGTCGAGGATCATCGCCCGGACGTTCTGCGGGTACGCCTCGGCGTAGGCGGCGCCGATCCGGGTGCCGTAGGAGTAGCCGAGGTAGTTCAACTTCTCGTCACCGAGAGCGACCCGTAGCGCCTCGAGGTCCTTGGCGACGCTGGCGGTGCCGACATTGGCCAGGAAGTCCTTGCCCATCTTGTCCACACAGCGCTGGACGAAGGCCTTCGTCTCGCCCTCGATGCGCTCGACCCCCTCCGGGCTGTAGTCGACCATCGGGTCGGCTCGGAGGCGGTCGTTGTCGGCGTCGGAGTTGCACCACAGCGCCGGGGTCGAGGCGCCCACCCCGCGCGGATCGAAACCGACCAGATCGAACCGCTGACGAACCTGCGGCGGCAGCCCCTCGATCAGGCTGGCGGCGGCTTCGATGCCGGACTCGCCCGGCCCGCCCGGGTTGATGATCAGCGAACCGATTTTGTCGCCGGTGGCCGGGAACCGGATCAGCGCCAGGTTGGCCTGCGCACCGTCGGGGTTGTCGTAGTCGACCGGGACGGCGATCTTGCCGCACTGGGCACCGGCCGGGATCGGCAGCGACTCTCCCCCACCGCCGGCCGGCCGGCACGGCCCCCAGGACACCGGTTGGCCGATCTGGGGTTCGGCGACCACCGCGGTCCCGCCCACCACCGTGCTGCACCCGGTCACCAGCACACCGGCCAGTGCGGGAAATACCATTGCGGCACGCACGGATCGGGGGCGTCGATACAGCCTCATGGCACTACATGCTGCCACGGTTGAGCTAACGGCCTGGTAGGCGGAGTCCGGGAGGTTCCGCGCCGACGAGACCTAGGGCCGCTCGCCGGTAGCGGCCAGCAACTCCGCCATCCCGGTTTCGAAGGCGTCCGCCATAGCCCACAGATCCGGTAGCAACTCCGGACAGGAGATCAAACCGACGTTGAGTTTGCCGTTGAGCGACATCACCGTGATGTTGAGCCCCGCCCCGTGGAAGATCGGGCCCAGCGGATACATGGCCTCCACTTTGGCGCCGAGGAAGTACAGCGGAACCTGAGGCCCCGGGACGTTGGACACCACGAGGTTGTGCACCGGCCGGGATTCGGTCAGCCGGGTCCGGGCGTAGACGCGCATGGCGACCCCGAACACCGCCGGCCCGGCGAACTGACTCCAGTCCTGCAGCAGGGTCGCACCGATCGCCGAACTGTGATCCTTGGCGATGACGTTGGCTTCGGCGATCGCGGTCAACCGTTCGGCGGGGTCGGCGATGTGCGTCTGCAGGCTGGCGAACATCCCGGAGACCTGGTTGCGGCCGGGCCGATCAGAGCGGTCATGCACCGACACCGGCACCATCGCCACCAACGTGTTCTCCGGGAGTTCGCCGCGGTCGAGCAGGAACCCCCGCAGCACTCCGGACACCAGTGCCATGACGACATCGTTGACCTTGACGCCGAAATGGTCCTTGACCTTCTTGACATCGGCGAGGTCCAGTTGGGCAAAGGCCACATTGCGGTCGGCGGTGATGCTGGCGTTGAACGGTGTCTGCGGTGCGGCGAACGGGCTGGGCATCGCCCGGCCCCCGGCCGCCCGGCGAACCGTGTCGACCACGGTGGACACCGTGGACGGCAGCACCGACGTCGCCAGGGTGATCGGCCGGGCCGCAAACCGTCCCAGCCCGCCCAGCGCGATGCGCAGCGGGTTGGCATCCGGGCTGGCCTGCACCGGTTGCGGCGGCGGCGCTTCGGGTTCGACACTGCACAGCTGCGACATCAGGTTGGCCCCGGTCACACCGTCGACGGCGGCATGGTGCACCTTGGTCAGCACCGCCAGGCGGCCGGCTGAGTTTGCGCCCCGCCCCTTGGTTGCGCCCCGCCCCGTGGTTGCGCCCAGGCCCTCGATGGCCCACATCTCCCACAGCGGGTGGCGGCGGTTCAACGGCAGCCCGGCCAGGTGGCCGCAGATCTCGGCGAGTTCGGCCCGGCCACCGGGGGCCGGCAACCCGATCCGGTGCACATGGCGTTCCAGGTGGAATTCGTCGTCCTCCACCCAGACCGGGTGATCGAGGTTGAGGAAGCTGTTGGTCAACTTCTCCCGAAAGGTGGGAATCGCGGTGATCCGCAAAGCCAACTCGGCACGCAGTTTCTCGAAGCTGTAACCGCCCGGGATCGTGGAGGCGTCCAGTTCCAACACCGAGCAGACGTGCAGCGGTTGAGTGGAGGTTTCCAAGTAGAGGAAGCTGGCGTCGAGACCGCTGAGCCGCTGCATGGACTGATGCTAGGCGCCCTTACGACATGTGAGAAACCGCACTCCTCAGCGATTGGGCGCCGCGCCACCGCAGTGGCAGACTTGGAGAGTCACGCGAACCCGGGGACCCTGCCCAACCAGCATCGAGGGCCACGAGGATCGATCCGACGAACACTGGGGAAAACCATGCCCGAGCAAACCCTCTACGGCTCCAATGGCGCTACCGCCCATTCCTCTGGTGCCACCCGCTCCAAGGTGCGCACCCACCACCTGCAGAAGATGAGGTCCGAGGGGCACAAGTGGGCGATGCTCACCGCCTACGACTTCTCCACCGCACGACTGTTCGACGAGGTCGGCATTCCGGTGCTCCTGGTCGGCGACTCCGCGGCCAACGTCGTGTACGGCTACGACACCACCGTTCCGGTGACCGTCGATGAACTGATCCCGCTGGTTCGTGGCGTGGTCCGCGGCGCCGAGCATGCGTTGGTGGTGGCCGACCTGCCGTTCGGCAGTTACGAGGGCGGACCGCCACAGGCCCTGGCCAGCGCGACCCGCTTCATGAAGGAGGCCGGCGCCCACGCGGTCAAACTCGAGGGCGGTGAACGGGTGGCCGACCAGATCGCGACCCTGACCGCGGCCGGCATCCCGGTGATGGCGCACATCGGGTTCACCCCGCAGAGCGTCAACAGCCTGGGCGGCTTCCGGGTCCAAGGCCGCGGCGACGCCGCCGAGCAGACCATCGCCGACGCCATCGCGGTTCAGGAGGCCGGCGCGTTCGCGGTGGTCCTGGAGATGGTTCCGGCCGAACTGGCCACCCAGCTCACCGGCAAGCTGACCATTCCCACGGTAGGGATCGGCGCCGGACCGCACTGCGACGCCCAGGTTCTGGTGTGGCAGGACATGGCCGGGTTGACCAGCGGCAAGACCGCGAAGTTCGTCAAGCGATTCGGCGACGTCGGCGGCGAACTGCGGCGGGCCGCCGCGCAGTACGCCGATGAGGTGGCCAGCGGGACCTTTCCCGCTGAGGAGCACAGCTTCTAGCCGACTTTCCCGGAGCCAACCGGGGCAGGCTGTGGAACTGTAGGAGGCATGGCGAAGTCCGCAGGCGCGACCCGACACGTCGAACTTGAGCTGAAGTTCGATGCTCCGGAACCCGGCGTATCGCCGAGTTTCGATGGTCTGGCTGCGGTTTCGCGGGTGCAGAGGCTGCCCACCCAACAGCTTGATGCCGTTTACTTCGATACCCCCAACAAGGATCTGGCGGCCAATTGGGTCACCCTGCGCCGGCGCACCGGAGGGCCGGACGCGGGTTGGCATCTAAAACTGCCGGCCGGCGCGGCGCGCACCGAGATCCGGGCTCCGCTCGGGGAGCACTCATGCGTGCCCGAGGAACTGCTCGATGTCGTCCGGGCGATCGTGCGGGACCGGCCGCTGGTCCCCGTCGCCAGCATCTCCACCGCCCGCGATGTGACGATGCTCTACGGACCCGACGGCACCGCCGTGGCGGAGTTCTGCGACGACAGGGTCAGTGCCCGGCGCCTGGGCGGTCCGGGCGAGAACGGCGATGACCCGACCCCGCAGCAGTGGCGGGAGTGGGAACTCGAACTTGTCGACGCCGGCGTCGAGGACGCCGCCGGATTGTTGAAGCGGTTGGCGAATCGACTGCATGACGCTGGGGCCGTCAAAGCCGGTCTCGGGTCGAAACTTGCCCGGGCACTGGGTGATATCGCCCCGCAGCGCCGCCAAGCACCGGCCGATCCGGTGCACCGTGCGGTGGCCGAACAAGTCGCCGCGCTGCTGGACTGGGATCGGGCGGTCCGAGCCGACGCCGATGACGCCGTCCACCAGATGCGGGTGACGATCCGCCAGATCCGCAGTCTGTTGCAGGCCTCCGAGGAGGAATTCGGCCTGACCGACGATGCGACCATTCTGTCCGAACTGCGTGAACTGGCCGCGATCCTGGGGGTCGCCCGCGACG
This sequence comes from uncultured Mycobacterium sp., assembly GCA_964463215.1. Taxonomy (GTDB): domain Bacteria; phylum Actinomycetota; class Actinomycetes; order Mycobacteriales; family Mycobacteriaceae; genus Mycobacterium. The sequence continues at coordinate 7,611 of CAYXBN010000082.1, forward strand.
CCGAGGTGCTCGCCGAGCGTTACCGCGACGCCCTGGATGCGCTACCGCCCGAATTGATTCGCGGTCCGGTGCGCGAACGTCTCGTCGACGGCGGTTGGCAGCGCTACAAGGCCGGCCTGACCCGATCGGTGAGGGCGATGCGCTCGCCGCGCTACTTCCGCCTGCTCGATGCACTCGACGAGGTCGCGGTGACCAGCCCGCCGCCCGCGGACCATCATCCGCACGCCACCATCGCGTCGGGTTATAAGAGGGTCCGCAACCGGCTCAAAGCAGCGCAGGATGCCGCCACCGACCACGAACGCGAGGACGCGTTGCACCGGGTTCGCAAGGCGGCCAAGCGACTTCGTTATGTGGCGGCCGCCACCGGCGCGAAGAATGTCGCCGATCGGGCCAAGGCGATTCAGGCACTTCTGGGCGATCACCAGGACAGCGTGGTCAGCCGAGCGCATCTGCTCACCGAAGCGGCCGCCGCCCACGCCGCCGGCGAGGACACCTTCACCTACGGGGTTCTCTACCAGCGGGAAGAGGAGTTGGCGCAGAAATGCCGCGAGCAACTCGACGCCGCGGCCAAGGCGTTGCGCCGCAGCGTCGGCAAGGCGGGAAAAGAATCACCGAACTAAACGCCCGTCATTAGAGCAAAACCGGCAAAGCTGTGGTGCTAGCCGGCTGGGAAGCTAGCCGGCTGGGAAGCGGTATCCAAAGTGCTGCAGTTCGAATGCGAATGCCCGCTCGACCAGCTCCCTCGATTCATCGGTGTATAGCGCATCGACGGTCGAATGCTTGCTGCGGATCCCTGATTTGAACGTTGGGAGGAATCGGACGTCATACTCGACTCCGATGCGCTGACATATCCGTTCGATGTCGGCTTCAAGCGCCTCGTATCGGATGACATCGTCCATGCAGAACTTGCCGTCGATCATGTACACGTGACGGTCCACCGGCATTGCGTTTTCCAAATAGCTGATGAACCGGCGCTGCTCGAAGTTCGGTCGCTCGCCTCTGAGGCGGCTCAAAGCG
>CAYXBN010000083.1:0-8324 GCA_964463215.1 uncultured Mycobacterium sp.
AGCACCGGTGCGACGGCGATACCGCCGCGGATCCCCAGGTAGCTGCGCAGCCCGGCTCGCGGGCTGCCCATGGAAACGACCTGCCCCGGCCTGAGGTGCTGAATGCTGTTGACGCCGAATGGGATCCCGTCGACGGCGGGGCCGGGGTCGGCGCCGGTGACCGCGATATCGACGGCACCGCCGAGGACCATCGCGGTGAACCCGCCCAGGGTGATCTCCAGCGTCGCCTGGTCGGGGGGGTTTCCGAGCAGCCGATTGGCCAGGGTGTGGGCGCGCCGGTCGGCGGCTCCCGACCGGCCCACCCCGATATGTGCCAGGCCCGGCCGTCCCAGATCCTGCACCAGGGCCAGCGGCCCGGTCTCTATGACTTGCAAGCTGACCTGCAGGCCGGTCACCGGCCGTCCACCGCGCGAAACCGCACCCGCATCCCGGGCCGCAGCAGCGCCGGTTGCGCCCGGTCGATGTCCCACAGCACTGCGGCGGTACGTCCGATCAGTTGCCATCCGCCGGGGGACTCACGCGGGTAAACGCCGCTGAACTCCCCGGCCAAACCCACCGCTCCGGCCGGAACCCGGGTGCGTGGCTCCGTCCGGCGCGGAACGTTGAGCCGGGGATCCCCGTCCATCAGGTAGGCGAAACCCGGCGCGAAACCGCCGAATCCCACCTGCCAGGGGGTGCCGGTGTGGGCTTCGACGACCTCCGCGGCGCTCATCCCGACCCGGTCGGCCACCTCGCCGAGGTCGACGCCGTCGTAGACGACATCCAGCACAACCTCGGCCGCCGTGCTCGGTTGCTCAGTGGACTCGACGGCAAGGCCGGCCAGATGCGCGCGAACCGACCCCTGCCGGCCCGGCTCGGCCACCGTGACCAGCACCGTGCGGGCGCCGGGAACGATGTCAACGACGTCGGGCAGGGCGGCCTGGCGCAGTGTCTCGGATAGCGCCAGAACCTCAGCGGTGGAGGCGCATTCGATCAGCAAGGCGCTGTCGCCGTAGTCGCGGACCATCAGGACACGGCGGCGTAGCTTGGCTCATGGCGTTTGACGTAACCGATCACCCGGTAGGTGACGGGCAGCAACACCACTTCGACGGCGGTCTTGTAGAACCAGCCGAGGGTCACATACGTCAGGAAATCGCCGACGCTGCTGATGCCGATCGCCCCGGCGGCGATGATCCCGAACACCAGGGTGTCGCCGAGTTGCCCGGCGAAGGTCGAGCCGATCAGCCGCGCCCACAGGTGCTTCTCCCGAGTGCGCTGTTTGATCTTCACGACGGTCCAGGCGTTGATGGTCTGACCGACGACGAACCCGGCGAGGCCGGCCACGATGAGTTGGGTGTAGGCGCCCACCACGTTCGCCAGGTGTTCCTGGTTGGGATAGAAGTCCGCGGCCGGCAGGTAGACGGTGATCCAGAACACCAGGGCTGCAAGGGCATTCATGAGGAAGCCCAGGATGATGGCGCGGCGGGCGGCGCGGAACCCGTACACCTCGGCCAGCACGTCGCCGATGATGTAGGTCAGCGGGAACACCAGAAAGCCGCCGTCGGTGATGATCGGCCCGAAGGCCACACCCTTGGTGGCGGTGACGTTGGAGATGATCACCAGGGCGGTGAAGGCGGCGACCAGGACGGGGTAGTACACGCTGCCCACCTGCGCGAAGCGCGGTGTGACGGCGGTGTCGACGTCGCTGATCACGGACTCAATCCAAACATGCCGACCGCAGGCGGAGGGACAGCGTCACTGCTCGGCGAGCGCCACGTGATCGCCAACCCGGATCGTTCCTGACGTCAGAATCCGACACACCGACCCCGCCCGGCCGCGAAGTGCCGCCGCGGCCCCCGGTGCGATTCCGTCGTCCATCAGGCGGCACGGTGCGGCGACCCGCACGACTTCCAGGTCGACGTCGCCGATCCGCAACCGGCTACCTGGCCGGGTCGGGATCTCGCCGGCATCGACGGTGATGTTGCGTCGCGTCGCGTCGCAGGGGAACTCCCGGCCGAGGTCGGCGGCCGCCTCGTCGAGCGCCTGCTGCGACTGCACGGTGACATGGCGGTGCCGGCTGCCGTGGTAGCGATCCCCGACCAGGCCCCGGCCCGCCTCAGCGGGCACATCGCTGACCGCACGCATCGGCAGTCGGCGGCCCGGAGCAATGTGGATCGCCACCACTTTCACGCAGCGAAGTCTATGGTGATCGGGGTGACCGACCTCGACCACCGCCAGCAGGCCCAGCGCACCCGGTTCGGCCACCCGGCGGGTCTGGTCAACCTCTTCGGCGTGGAACTGTGGGAGCGGTTCTCGTTTTACGGGATGTTGACCATCCTCGGCTACTACCTCTACTACTCGGTGTCCGACGGCGGACTGGGCCTGCCCAAGTCCACCGCGACCGGGATCGTCGGCGCCTACGGCGGATTCGTCTACCTGTCCACCGTTCTCGGCGGGTGGGTCGCCGACCGCGTCCTGGGGATGGAACGCACCGTGTTCTACGGCGGTGTGGTGGTGATGGCCGGCCACATCTCGCTGGCGATCCTGCCGGGGATGACCGGGGTCGCGGTAGGTCTGGTGCTGATCGCGCTGGGTGCCGGTGCGCTCAAAGCCAATGCCTCCTCACTGCTGGGGACGCTCTACAACGACGGCGACCCGCGACGTGACGGCGGCTTCACCCTGTTCTATCTGGGCATCAATCTGGGTGCGTTCATCGGGCCGCTGATCACCGGTCTGCTGCAGACCCGGTTGGGCTTTCACTTCGGCTTCGGCGCGGCCGCGGTCGGCATGGCGCTGGGCCTGACCCAGTACGTGATCTTCCGGCGCAACCTCGGCACGCACGGCCGCACCGTCGCCCACCCGCTGTCCCGGCCCGCGCTGCTGCGCGCGATCGCCGTCGCCGCCGCCGTCCTGGCGGTCATCGGCGTCGGATTCGCCACCGGCCTGATCAAACTGGCCAACCTGTCGCAGGTCACCACCGGGCTGATCGTGCTGGCCTCGGTCGCCTACTTCACCGCCATGCTGACCAGCAGTCGGGTCAATGCCCTGGAACGGACCCGGGTTAGGGCCTTCATCCCACTGTTCATCGCCAACGCGGTGTTCTGGTCGCTGTTCCAGCAGATCTTCACGGTCCTGGCGGTCTACTCCGACGAGCGGATCAACTGGTCGCTGTTCGGGTGGACCGCACCGTCGAGTTGGATCGGCTCGATCGAACCGGTGTGGATCATCCTGCTGTCGCCGTTGTTCGCGCTGATGTGGACCCGCCTGGGCCGGCGGGCACCGACCACACCGCGCAAGTTCGCCTACGGCGTCATCGGGATGGGTGTGGCGTTCCTGCTCTTCCTGTCGATGGCCGGAACATCGGGACGATCGGTGCCGGTGCTCGTGGTGGCCGCGATCATGGCGGTGTTCGCGGTGTCGGAACTGCTGCTCTCACCGATCGGGTTGTCGGTGACGACGCAGTTGGCGCCCAACGCATTCCGGTCGCAGATGATGGCCCTGTACTTCTTCTCCGTCGGTCTCGGTACGGCGATGTCCGGGGTGCTGGCACGCTACTACGACCCGGCGCATGAGGCCGCCTACTTCGGCATCATCGGCGGCGCGGCGGTGCTCGTCGGCATGGTGGTGTGGGTGATGGCGCCCCGGATCAGCGTCCTGATGGAGGGCGTGCACTGATCCCCTAGCGCCACCGCAGCCAGCGACGCCGGGGCGCCTCGGTGAGCAGATACGGCGCGACGTCGCGGACGGCGGACTCGACCTGTTCGGCGCTGGGATTGACCATCGCCCGATCGCCGACGAGCACCGTGGGCACGGTCTCGTTGCCGTCGGCCACCGAACGCACCCGGGCCGCGGCATCAGGATCCTCCCAGATGTTGATCGGTTCGAAGGGAATCCCGCGTTTATCCAGCCGACGGCGCAGAGCCACGCAGAACGGGCAGCCGGGACGCCAGTAGAACCGGACGACGGGTTCGGTGTCGGTAGTCATCGGCCGGCAGATCCATGCACCCGTGAGCGCCGCGGCGCATACGGCCACGGGTTGTTGCGCTCGGGTACTGAGCGCGCCCGTTCCTCTTTGAGCCGCATCCGAAGGTAGTTCCGCAACTCATGCAGGTCGGGATCCCCCCAACGGTTCTCGGCTTCGGCCGGGTCGCCGCTGAGGTCATAGAGTTCCCACTGATCATCCAGGGGGCTGGTCCGATAGACCTCGCCGCCGGGGCCGTTGGCGGCCAGTTGCCGGACGCCGGGCTCGGTCCATGTTGCGGGATCGTCGAAGCTGCGCACCAGTTTCCACAGGTGGTCATTACCGCCGGGCGTGGTGCGGCCGTCAACCCGGACCACCAGGCCCTCGAAGTTCGCAGCGGTGTGTGCCGGAATCCGGATCCGAAGCGGCGCAGGCGGATTGGCGGTCCGGCCCAGCCGCCGGCCGAGCCCGGACGCCCCGGAGTCACCTTCAAGCATGTTGTCGCGGGTCATCAGGTACACCGCGCGGTCCTCGTCGGCCGGCGCACCGTCGACCACCGGCATCAGGTTGCGGCCCGGCAGCGGATGCACCTCCGAGAACGACCCGCGCAGCGTCTCGGCGACCGCCTCGACGTCGACCCCGGCCGCCCCGAGCAGGGTGGGCACCAGATCGACGTGCGACGTCGGCGCCGTCACCACCCGGGACTGTGTCGGCCGTGCGCCGATTCTGGCGATGCTCAACGGAACCCGGGTGGCCTCGTCGTAGAGGTTGAACCATTTCTGGTGCAGGCCGCCGTGCGCGCCGAGCAGATCCCCGTGATCGGAGGTGCGCACCAGTACCGCGTCCTGCGAACCGTCGGTCACGGCGCGCCGCACCCGGTCAAGGGGTGTGTCGACCTCGGCGTGCAGTCGGTAGTAGAGGTCGCGGTAACGCTGCCCGAACCGCTGATACACCTGCTGAATCACCGCGGCCGGCCCGTAGCCGGAGTAGTAGGCCTCCCGGAAGGCGATCTGGGCGGCGGGCTTGTTGCGCAGGTCCTCCTCGGCGGTGGGTGCGGGCGGAACCTGCGGGGGATCCAGCGGCGAGGCGGCCAGCGGACTGCGCAGCGCCCAGGTCGGGAAGAGCACGATGTCGTGCGGGTTGACGAAGCTGGCCACCAGCAGGAATGGTCGCAACGCCGAGGGATCCCCGGCGCGCCGGCGGGCATAGCGGTCCTGCAGCCAGGCCACCACCCGCTCGGCGATCAGTGGGTCTCGGCGAAGCCCGCAGTTGGCCATCCCGGCGCCGTGCGGTTCCGGTCCGACCCAGCCGGAGAAGCCATACGGCCCAAGGGGATCGGCGTCGAGGTAGCGCTGCACCGCGTCGGGGTCGACCACACCGTCGTCGTCGTTGGTGGCCAGCACCGCACCCGTGGCGGGGTCGGTGAGGTCGGCGTGCGAGATGTGCCACTTGCCGTCGTAGTGGGTGTCATAGCCGGCGGCCCTAAACCAGTTACCCAGCGTGGGAACCTCGCCGCGACGCAGCCACCGCATCCGCGAGTCGTCGTAGACCTTGCCGATACCGTCGGTCTGGGTGACCCCGTGCAGGTCGGGGTACTGGCCGGTGAAGATCGTGGGACGGCTCGGGACACAGGCCAGCGAACCGGTGTAGTGCCGGGTGAAACTGACCCCGTGCTCGTCGAACCAGCGCTGGCCGTGCAGCACCCGGTGACGCCACGCCAGGACCGCGGGGGACTCATACGGCGGGATCGCGCGTTCCTCGTCGGTCATCACGATCACGACGTCGGGGCGTGTCGGCTCAGTCATCTAAGGACCTTCCACTCGGGCGGCCAGTCCGGCCAGCATCGCGTCGGACTGTTTGGAGATGAAACGGCACAGCGCTCGTTCGGCCAGGCTGGCCAGCGGGTTGGCCCCGATCTGCACCGTGGTGGTGAGGGTGACGGTGGTGAACGAGGCCGGGGAGTCCGGCGTCAGCGTCCACCGGTTGGCGACCCGGTTCAGCGGCCGGGGGAGGCCCTCGATGGTGTAGGCCAGCGCAACCGGCTCATCGAACTCGGTGATGCGCTCGACGAGGGCGTCGCGACCGACCTGCACCCGCCGGGAGGTGCCGACGGCGACGCCGTCGCGGCCGTGTTCCAACAGGCAGGAGTGGTCGACGTTGGCGGCCCAGGAACTGATGGCACCGAAGTCGGCCAGCACGTCCCACACCTGCTGAGCCGATGCGGCGACTGTCCGGGAGCGGCTGATCTGGGCCACCCCTGTATCCAACCTTATTGCGGCCCGCATTGCGGGGCCCGCTGGGGCGGGCGGACGGAATCCGCCAGGCAACCCGTCCTGTTGGCCCGTCGATTGGCTCTAGGCTGGAGGCATGTCGATGCTGAACGACCTCACCACCAAGGCGCTGGATGTGGCGCGGCAATACGCCGAACGGGGCTCTGCCGAACTGCACTACCTGCAGAAGATGATCTCCTCGGGCGCCTTCGGCCTGGAACCGCCGCAGAACTTCGCCGCATTGGCCGCCGACGTCCGGCGCTGGGGCGAAGTCGGCATGATTCCCGCCCTCAACGCCCGCCGCAACCCGCACCGGACGGCGATCATCGACGACGAGGGGACGATGACCTTCGCCGAACTCAACGACGCGGTCAACGCCACCGCCAACGGTCTGCTGGCGATGGGTGTGAGGGGTGGAGACGGGGTGGCGATCCTGGCCCGCAACCACCGCTGGTTTCTGATCGCCAACTACGCCTGCGGCCGCATCGGTGCACGCATCATCCTGATGAACACCGAATTCTCCGGGCCGCAGATCCGCGACGTCAACGCCCGCGAGGGCGGCAAGGTGATCATCTACGACGACGAGTACACCGAGTCGGTGAAACTGGCGGAGGCGCCGTTGGGCAAAATTCGCGCGCTGGGGGTCAATCCCGACGCCGCCGGGCCCTCGGGCAGCACCGACGAGACCTTGGCCGAGTTGATCGCGCGAAGCAGTACCGCGCCGGCCCCCAAGGCCACCAAACGCTCGTCGATCATCATTTTGACCAGCGGCACCACCGGCACCCCCAAGGGCGCGAATCGCAAAGCGCCGCCGACGCTGGCGCCGATCGGCGGTGTGCTGTCGCATGTTCCGTTCAAGGCCGCAGAGGTGACGGCCCTGCCGTCGCCGATGTTCCATGCCCTGGGGTACCTGCACGCGACCATCGCGATGACGCTCGGGTCGACGTTGGTCCTGCACCGCCGCTTCAAACCGGCCACCGTGCTCGAGGACATCCCCAAACACAAGGTGACGGCGCTCGTGGTCGTGCCGGTGATGCTCTCCCGAATGTTGGACAGCTACGAGGCCATGGACACCAAGCCCGATCTGTCCTCGTTGCGGATCGTCTTCGCCTCCGGATCCCAGTTGGGGGCGGAGCTGGCCACCCGCGCCATGAAAGACCTCGGACCGGTGGTCTACAACCTTTACGGCTCAACCGAAATCGCGTTCGTCTCCATCGCCCGGCCACAGGATCTCCGGAAGAACCCGGCGACGGTCGGCCCCCTCATCAGGGGGGTCAAGGTCAAGATTCTCGACGAGCACGGCCAGGAGGTGCCGCAGGGCAGGGTCGGCCGGATCTTCGTCGGTAACTTCTTCCCCTTCGAGGGCTACACCGGCGGCGGCGGCAAGGAGATCATCGACGGTCTGATGTCCTCGGGAGACGTGGGCTACTTCGACGACGACGGCCTGCTCTACGTCAGCGGCCGCGACGACGAGATGATCGTCTCCGGCGGTGAGAACGTCTTCCCGGCGGAGGTCGAAGACCTCGTCAGCGGTCACCCCGACGTAATCGAGGCCACCGCAATCGGTGTGGACGACAAGGACTTCGGTCAACGACTGCGCGCCTTCGTGGTGCTCAAGGAAGGCGCCACGCTCACCGAGGAAGCCGTCAAGGACTACGTCCGCGACCATCTCGCCCGCTACAAGGTGCCCCGCGAGGTGGTCTTCTTGACGGAGTTGCCCCGCAACCCGACCGGCAAGATCCTCAAACGAGAACTGCGCCAGATCGAGATCCACTGACCGGATAACGGCGAGCAGACGGAAAGGACTCCGACACGCCGGGCGTGCGGATTCCTTTTGCGTCTGCTCGCGGAAGAGCGGCGGGGTTCTACGGATCGCGGGGAAGGCCGAGGAGCCGCTCGGCGATGATGTTCAACTGAACCTCCGAGGTGCCGCCGTAGATGGTCGTCGCCCGGCTGGCGAGCAGGAACTCCGCCCACTTGCCCGGCACGGAGTCCTCCTCCCAGATCGCCCCGTCGATACCCATCGACGCCACCGCGAACTCGGCATAGCCCTGTCCGGTGCGCATCGACAGCAACTTGGAGATCGCCGCCGAGGGCATCGCGTCGCCGCCGGC
>CAYXBN010000084.1:0-8175 GCA_964463215.1 uncultured Mycobacterium sp.
GCTGGCGTTCTCGCCGGCCGATACTTTCTCGCGGAGGGCGGGCCATGTCATTCGGGCAAGGTAATGCTCAGCGGTCGGGTTGCCCACGGGCTCGTCGACAGCCCCCGTGATCAAACAGCGATAACGGTCAGTGCGCGGTGAACGCTTCGAAAGTCGTTCTCGTTGCGCGTTATCAGTGGAACGCCGAGATCGACGGCCACCGCGGCGATCAGCAGATCGAACCGGCGCGGCTTAGGGTCCCTGCCAACTGCGCGCACATGGGCGCATAGCGCCCCATAGATCCGCGCGGCCCCCGTGCTGAACGGTATCGGCTCGAATGTGTTGGAAATCCAGTGGTATCGCTGCTCGCGCGCGGCATTGCGGAGTGGATCCTCGGTATGCAACCCGTAGGCCAGTTCAGCGAGGGTAATCGTGCTGACGGCGGCCGTCTCGGCGTGGGCGGCCACGGCGGCCGCGGGATAGTCGATCACCACGGAGGTGTCCAGGAGCACTTGGCCATGGGCAGGGGTCATGGCGTGTGGGCCCATCGATCGCCGTCACCGTCGTCCACTGCCGCGTCGAGCTCTCGTAGTTCCTCGGCGAAGCGATCGGCCTCCCAGTCGGGAAGCCGTGCGAGGCCGTCGGCAATTTCGCACACCGGGAGGAAGCGTCGACGCCGACCCGTACTCGCCCGATCGTGAGGGATGAGGTCGGCGACGGGAACACCGTTTCTGTTGACCGTGAAGTGCTCGCCGGCCTCGACGCGGCGCATGATGGCCCCGCTCTCGTTGCGAAGCTCCCGTTGACTGATCGGTGTGCCCATGCCGCAACCGTAGCACTGGATCGCTACGGGCTGTAGCACACTAACTGGCGGGCTGGCGGGCTGGCGGGCGATTCCGCTCGGTGAGGAGCTGGCCACGATCCGCCGTCGATGCGCGGACTTGCCGGTAGTGGACCACCCGAGCCGGCGACCCTCAGATTCCCAGAACCCGACGCAGCCCACGGTCTACTTCCTGAACCAGGGTTAGCGGTAGACGGCCCACGGGATCGGTCAGATCGGTTTTGTTGAGTGTCACCAGTGCGGTGATGTTGACCACCGAATCTCGGGGAAGCCCCGTGAGGGCCGCGGGCAGAAACACATTCCCCGGCATCGCCGCCAGCGCTGTGTTGGAGGTGATAACCGCCCCGAGCACGGTTGCCAGACGACTGGTGTTGTAGGGATCGGATTGCACGATCAGCACGGGCCTGCGCTTGGCCGGACGGCTTCCGGTCGGAGCTCCCAGATCGGCCCAATAGATAACGTTGCGTTCGATCACCAGTCGTCGGCCGCGTCAAGGACGCCGCGCCCGACTGCGATGGCCTCCTCGTACTCAGCGTCGGGCAGGCCAAGGGCGTCAAGCGTGCTGTCGATCTGAGTAGTCAGTGACTCGGCATCCAGTTCATCCAGGTAGCGCTGGGCGGCTCGGGCGAAGAACTCCGACCGGCTAATCCCCAGCGTGCAGGCGCGGCGGGTCACCCGCTCGAAGGTCTCATCGGGCACCGAAATAGCCGTCTTCACACCGTGAGTATAACCGGGTAATACCTCGTTGGGGATGCGTGCCGGCACAGCTCATCCCGCTAGCGGCATGCGCCGGCCGAGCACCGGTTGGCGGCGCCGACCGTGTGCCCAGCCGCGGTCCCACGGCCAGCGGCGACGGTCGTCGGTCCACACCAGTTGCACGGCGCGGATCTGGGGGCCGCACAGTGCGGCCGCGAACTTCAGATGGACGTCGGGGTGATCGACCTCGACCACTTCGAGCAGAAACTCATTCCGATAGTCGATGTGCATTGCCGGGTGCAGTGCAACGCCGTCGTCGACGATCTGATGGGCGATCGAGTTGAGCAGCCGCGCCGAGTTCTTCGGTGGTAGACCGGTAATGAGCAATTCGGGCAAGCCCCTGTCGTGCAGGCCGATCGTGTAGGCGAACGTCCGTTGCTCGCTCTCGACGAATTGAACCGCCCACCCGTGGTCCCGGACAATATCCCGGAGGATCTGTAGGTAGTCGTCGATGGTTCCGTGCGGGTTGTCGCATTGCCAGCACATGTCGCACCCTTTCTTGTCGGCGTTGCGCCGAGCCTGCACCCGCCCACCGACAAAGTCGTCGGCTTAGGCTGTCGGCCATGCCGGAAAGTCGCGGCCGCCGCGGGCAAAAGAGGTTTCGATCGAAGCCCCGTCGACCGCCGCGGGCGTTTCAGCCGCCGCCGGGCGAGCCGCCGCTCCTGGGGGATGTCCGCCGGGCGCTGGCCGATCCCGACCCCCTGCACATGCTGTCTCTGGTGAGCATGTTGATGTACGTGACCGATCCCCGCCGTGACAGCCCCTTCGCCGGCCCGGATGCGCCGACGTCCATGCCGCGCGACGAGCTCGTTGCCACCTTCATCGATGTCGTATGCCCGGAGACGTCGGCGCTGCTGGCGGTGTTCGCCGCGATGATCGGCGACGACGATGTGCTGCGGGCGCGGATCCGGCGAGAACTCAACGCGCGCCCGCGCCTCGAACCCGCGTGGCTGTCCGATCTCGCCGCCGTCAGGGTCAACCGGGCGATGGTGATGAGCCACGTTCTCGGCGACGGCGACAACATCATGCTCGGGGTTGACCTGCCGACGGGTCGGGAGTTCACCTGCACGGTCTACGTCGATCACAACGTCGGAACACTCGTCAAAGACGCCTTCACGATCTCAGAGCCGTTCGCCACGGTTCTGGCCCAGTACCAGCAGATCAACGATGACCCCGATACGACGTGGGAGGTCATCGGCTTCGCCGACGCCCGGGCGCGGATCGAGGAGGCGATCAACGTGGCCGCCATCACCTGGCCGCCCTTCGAGACCGAGAACTGGCCGGCCTGCCGCGCTCTGATCGAGTGGCTGATCCGGGACCTGCCAGCCGGAGAGTCGAATTGGTCTCGGCAGCAGTGGGATGAGAAGGCTCTCGTTGATCTCAGTGATGAGTTCTTCCGATCCGAAGTCGGCTCTGGGCTGGACGACCCGGACCGGCGCGGCCTGATGGAGTCGCTGCTGTGGTTCGCCACCGACTACAGCACCGGTGATCCGCTTCGCTGGAGCCCGGTGAAAGTCGAACTGCTCCTTGCCGATTGGCTGCCGCGCAAAGTGCTGGCGCCCGAGGAGTATATGGCCCTCGCCCCCGAACTCCTGCGCGCCTTCATCGCCTTCGTCCATGACAAGGCTGGTATCCGCTCCGATCTCACCAGCCAGGCCATCGCCGCGGTCAACCAGTGGGAACCGGAGTTCCAACGCATCATCCGGTCGGATAGACCGCAGGGTGTCGAGGCGGTTCTGGCCGCGCTGGGCCTCGGCGACGACACCGACCGCGACCTCGACCTCAGCGTCGCCGACATCATGCTCGAACACCTGGAGAGTGCCGTTGGTAGCCGGGCCGCCCTCGACGAACTGGACGACCACCCGTTGCCCGACGAGCCGTTCCGCTGGGAGGACGTGCCCCCGGACATCGCAGAGCGCGTGCGGGAGATTCTCGAGTTGATCGATCGTTGCTGCGCGGAATTGCTCGACTCCGAATATCGCACCGCCTCCAGACGCCTACTCGCTCGCTTCGCGTCCTCTCCGGAGCTGTTCCGCCGCAAGGGAAAGCCGCAGACCACCGCCGCTGCGATCGTATGGATCGTCGGCAAGGTCAACGACCTCTTCCATGACGGCCACCTACAGGTCAAGGAACTGATGAGCTACTTAGGCCTGACCGGCAGCGTGTCCCAACGCGCTGAGACGCTGATGCGGGGCGCCGGATTCTCCTACGCCAGTTACGACTTGAGCCTGACATCGCCGCAGTACCTGGTCTCGACCAGGCGCCGGCGGATCATCGAGTTACGCGATCGGTACAAGGCGGCCGATTTCTGAGCGATATCGCTGCAGGAGCGGTTGGGCTAGGGAGTGCCGACGGCGGCGGGTCAGCCACCTCTTCGGGCGCGTTCGGCGACGGCGTCGATCGCAGCGAGCTCCTCGGGTGAGCGCCATACGCGGTTGCGCGGTCTGCTTGTCGTTTCGATGAGGATTCCCGCCTCGGCGAGCGGGGTCAGGTACCGGTGCGCGTTGGTGGAATCAATGCCCAATTCTCCGGCCAGCAGTGCGGCGTTGGCGACGGGTCGACGGGTCAGTAGGTCGGCGAACTTCCAGACAGCCGAGTCCGAGCGCGCCGTGATCCTGTCGTTCCAGCTCGCGCGGATGCCCCGCAGTTCGGCGATCAACTCGCGCCCGTTGGCGATCGCCAGGGTCTGGCTTCGGTAAGCGTTCGACGATCGGGGCGGCGTCACCACGCCGGTAGCTCGTCAGCGCGTCGAAATAGGCGTCGGTTCCTGCCAGCAATCCGGCCGAAACCGGCACTGTCACTTGGCGGGTGAGGCCTTTGTGGCGAAGCAAGGCCTGCACGAGGGCGCGGCCGGTGCGGCCGTTTCCGTCCGTGAAGGGATGGATGGTCTCGAACTGGGCATGAGCCACCGCGATCTGGGGGAGCGCGGGAATATCGTCGCGTTGGGTGAAGGCGATGAGGTCGTCGATCGCGCCGGGCACCAACTCCGAACGTGGGCCGATGAACGTGGCCCCGATGGGAGTGGTACCACCGCCAATCCACACCGGCTGCTGTCGGAATTCTCCCGGAGTGTGGCGCGGCTGGTTGGCCATCAACGCGCGGTGCATCGCCACGATGGCCTCGGCGTCGATTCGGGCGGACGGCTCCAGGGCTGCGCGCATGGCCGTGGTGTTGGCGACGATCATCTCGGTGTTGCGCGTGGGCGTGCCCCCGGGTAGTTCCGCCTCGGCGACCGCGCGCGCCGACGCTGTCAGGTTCTCGATCTGCGAGCTGGCCGCGGACTCCGACCTCAGCAGCACTGCAGACAACGGTGCGATCTCACTGCCGAGTTCGGCGTCGAATCGAGCGATGTCGCGGCTGGCCGCTTTCGGCGCGGGCGTGAACCGCCGGCGACAGATCCAAGGTCAGGTCGGCAATGTGTGAGGGCAACGCCGGGTGGTAGGTGCCATACCTCGGCCGGGCAGCCGTCCGTTGCCGTTGCCCTTGCGGCTCCCAGCGCGCGGTCTCGTACCACGCCGAGGCCAGGTCTTACCGCCGGCTGCTCGACCACGTCGCCCCGATCGAGCTGCTGGGCTTGACCGCCACACCCGAGCGTGCCGACGGGGTGGATGTCCGGGAGTTCTTCGGCGGCCGGGTCGCCGCCGAACTGCGGCTCTGGGACGCCCTGGACCAGCAGTTGCTGTGCCCCTTCCACTACTTCGGCATCTACGACCCCACCGAAATCGACCAGTTCAGCTGGCGACGCGGCGGCTACGACGCCGCCGAACTGAGTGCGGTCTACACCGGCAACGACGCCCGCACCCGCATCGTCCTCAAAGAACTGCGCGACAAGATCGACGACGTCGATGAGATGCGCGCGCTGGGTTTCTGCGTCAGCGTCGAGCACGCCCGCTACATGGCCGGGCGATTCATCGACGCCAGCATCCCCGCCCGGGCGCTGTCCGCCGAGACCTCCTCGGCAGATCGCCGCGACGCCCCTTTCGGCGCCGCGCACCGGCCAATCGACCACCAACGCCGACTCGCCGACTGGTGGCGAAGATGACCTTGAGGTGGCCGTCGCGGAGTTGTTTGCGCAGTGGCGCTGTTGTCAGAGCCCGGTCGTAACTTGAGCCCAGCGGTTTTGATCAGGTTTCGAGAGGCTCGATTATCGTGTTACGATATTATCCGTGGTGATCGTCGGCATCGGGCCGTCGGCGCTCAAACACGGCTACACCGAACATGACATCCGATTTGCACTCGAACATTCCCATATCGAACGTCGCGTCGTCGATGACGACCCGCCGAGAACGTGGATCTTCGGATTTGCGCCGGACGCGACCTTGCTGGAAATCCTCATTGTGCATATGTCGGGCAAGGATCTGGTGATTCACTGCATGAAGGCGCGTCAGCACGAATTGGATAAGGCCCTCCGAGCCAGAGGCGGAACGTAGCGATGCCCAGATCAATCCCAGCAGCGAAGAAAACCCAAGGGCGCAAAACGGTTCCGAGGAAAGCCGTGCCGCGGAAACCCGCCGAAAAGGCAGTTGTACGGCCATCGAACTCGGACGCCCTTCCAGACCGGCTGGACGCCACGACGATAGATCGTCTGGTCGACGAGGCCGAGCGCGGCATCCCCGAGCGAAAGTTGCGCGGCCGCGGCCGCCCCCCGATCGGTGAGGAGGCGTCGAGTGCCTACTCGGTCCGCCTCCCCGACGAACTGGTCGCACTGGTGGACGAGCGGTCTTCGATGGACGGGGTCGCCCGCGGAGAGACCATCCGCAGGGCCTTGATCGAATACCTGACCAAGTAGCGCTTCAATCCCTCGGCGCGTCACGACTCAGCGCGTCGGGATCCCTGCCACACAGCCTGATCAACGCATGCAGGTCACGGTCGAACTTGTTGACATCGCAGTTCCGTTGCCGCCCAATCACCGCGTCGGAGGCGAACTGAAGGCTGCGCGGCTTGCGGCCCGACATCGTCGCCCAGCCGTGCGCGCGGTCCAGCGGTGCCCCGGATCCGGTGTAGTCGCTGTTTCACAGGTCATAGCCGGCGCCCAACTTGTCTCCGTACAGCCACCGGGGGGCGTAGACGATGACGTAGCCGGTGGCCCGCTGATCAAGCTCGGCGACGAGCTCGTCGTCCACCGTGATGTGCAGTGGCGATGTTGCCCACCGTCCTGCACGTGGTCGGCGCCCGCGATGAAGGCCGGGCCGTTTTCTGGTGTCCGATACAGTGCGCGGATGCCCGTCGCACGGTCCGTCCACCGACTGACGCTGAGCCTTTTTCTGGTGTGTGTCCTGATGTTGTGCGGCGTGCCGGCACCGGTGTCGGCGGCCCCGGCCTCCGCCGGGGGCGTGCGCCCGGGCATCGAGGTCTTCCTCGCCGACGTGCCGGCTGGGTTGCGCGGCAAACGGGTCGGCCTGATCACCAACAACACCGGCATCGACCGGTCGGGGACCTCGGACATCGACCTGATCGCCGGCAGCGACGACCTGACACTGGTGGCCCTGCTGGCGCCCGAACACGGTATCCGCGGCACTGCCGAGGCGGGTGTCACCGTCGGTGACGGCGTTGACGCCAAGACCGGCGTACCGGTCTACTCGCTCTACGGGGCGCAAGGACACCGCCCGACTCCCGCGATGCTCTCCGACGTCGACGTCCTGGTCTACGACCTTCAGGAGGTCGGCGGACGCACCTGGACGTATGTGTCGACCATGGCGCTGTCGATGCAGGCCGCGGCGCGCAAGGGCATCCCGTTCGTCGTTCTGGACCGGCCGAATCCGATCGGCGGCCAGATCGTCGAAGGCGCCCTGCTGGACCCGGCCTTCGCGTCGTTCGTCGGCATGTACCCCATCCCCGCGCGGCACGGCATGACCGTCGGCGAGCTGGCGACGTTGTTCAACACCCAGCAGGGGATCGGCGCGGACCTGACCGTCGTCCCGGCGCAGGGGTGGCGCCGCGGGCTGTGGTTCGACCAGACGGGCCTGCCCTGGGTGAACCCGTCACCCAACCTGCGGTCGCTTGCGGCGGTGACGAGCTACCCCGGCACGGTGTACTTCGAGGGCACCAACCTCTCGGAGGGCCGCGGCACCGACCGGCCCTTCGAGCAGATCGGGGCGCCGTGGCTGGATGCGGCGGCGGTGGCCGCAACGATGAACGCGCTTGCCCTGCCGGGCATCGCCTTCCAAGCCCTCACCGTCCCGGTCGCCGGCACCGCCGCCAAATATCCCGGACAGACCATCCCGGCCGTCCGGTTCGTCGTCACCGATCGGCAGGCGTACCGGCCGGTCGGCACGGCGCTGCTGCTCATCGACACGATCCGCAAGCAGCATCCGGGGGACTTCGCCTGGGGGCCGTCGATCGACCTGCTGACCGGATCGGATCAGGTGCGCCAGGCGATCGACGCCGATCGACTCGCGCCGCTGCTGGCGCAGTGGGACCGCGCGGCCGCCCAGTTCGCCGCCAGCCGGGCGGGGTACCTGCTGTACAGCTGAGCCGTCACCTCGTGTGCGTGACAGGATCCTTGAGCATGACACGCCCCAACTTTCTGGTCATCGTGGCCGATGATCTCGGGTTCTCCGACATCGGCGCTTTCGGGGGTGAGATCAACACCCCCAACC
>CAYXBN010000085.1:0-8053 GCA_964463215.1 uncultured Mycobacterium sp.
AGTCGTCGGCTACGCGACTCGCGACCAAATGTCGTCGGCTACGCGACTCGCGACCTAATGTCGTCGGCTACGCGACTCCGGGATCCGAGGTCTGTTCCGGCGCGGCCATCACATCGTCGATCCGGTATTCCCGGGCCGCGGCGACGGCCACCGACGGGTCGATTTCGCCGTCCCGGGCCAGTGCCTCGAGAACTGCCACCACGACCGACTCGGCGTCGGTGTTGAAGTAGCGCCGAGCCGCCGGGCGGGTGTCCGAGAAGCCGAACCCGTCGGTGCCCAAGGTCACGTAGGTTCCCGGGACCCACTGCCGGATCTGCTCGGGCACGGCCCGCATCCAGTCCGATACCGCTACCACCGGCCCGGCGGCCTTGGCCAGCAGTTCTGTGACGACGGGGGTGCGCACCTGGCGGTCGGGATGGCGCAGCTTCTCTTTCTCCACGGCCAGGCCGTCGCGGTGCAACTCATTCCAGCTGGTCACCGACCAGACATCGGCGGCGACATCCCAGCGCTCGGCCAACATGTCGGCAGCACGCAGGGCCTCGGGCATGGCCACCCCGGAGGCCAGGATTTGCGCGGTGCTGCTGCGCTTCTCGGCGGTGGCGCGGAAACGGTACATCCCGCGCAGCAACTGCTCGACATCGAGGTTGTCCGGTTCGGCCGGCTGGACGTAGGGCTCGTTGTAGATGGTGATGTAGAAGAAGATGTTCTCCGGGTTCTCGCCGAACATCCTGGCCAGGCCGCTCTCGATGATGTAGGCGACCTCGTAGGCGAAGGCCGGGTCGTAGGCCACCACCGCCGGGTTGGTCGAGGCCAACAGCTGGGAGTGCCCGTCGGCGTGCTGCAAGCCCTCGCCGGTCAGGGTGGTCCGGCCGGCGGTGGCACCCAGGACGAACCCGCGGGCCATCTGGTCGGCGGCCGCCCAGAAGCTGTCGCCGGTGCGTTGGAAGCCGAACATCGAGTAGAAGATGTAGACCGGGATCATCGGCTCGTTATGCGTCGCATAGGACGTGCCCACGGCGGCAAAGGATGCGCACGAGCCCGCCTCGTTGATGCCCTCGTGCAGGATCTGGCCGGTCGGGCTTTCCTTGTAGGCCAGCATCAGTTGCGCGTCGACGGCGGTGTAGAGCTGTCCGTTGCGGTTGTAGATCTTCAGTGTCGGGAACCACGAGTCCATCCCGAAGGTGCGGGCCTCGTCGGGGATGATCGGCACGATCCGCTGGCCGACGGCGTTCTCGCCGGTCTCGCGCAGCAGTTCCTTGAACACCCGGACGGTGGCCATCGTGGTGGCCACCTGCTGGTTGCCCGAGCCGCCCTTCAGCGGCTTGTAGACATCCCGCGGCGGCAGCGTCAGGGCCTTGGAGGTGGTGCGTCGCTGCGGCAGGAAGCCGCCCAGCGCGGTGCGCCGGTCCAGCAGGTAGCGGATCTCCGGTGCGTCCGGGCCGGGGTGATAGTAGGGCGGCAGATAGGGGTTCTCTTCGAGTTGGGCGTCGCTGATCGGGATCCGGATCGCGTCGCGGAAATCCTTAAGGTCCTGCAGCGCGAGCTTTTTCATCTGATGAGTGGCGTTGCGGCCCTGGAAGTGCGCGCCCAGGGTGTACCCCTTGATGGTCTTGGCCAGGATCACCGTGGGCTGGCCCTTGTGTTCCATCGCGGCGCGGTAGGCGGCGTAGACCTTGCGGTAGTCGTGGCCGCCGCGTTTGAGGTTCCAGATGTCGTCGTCGGAGATGTTCTGGACCAGCGCCTTGGTGCGGGGGTCCCGACCGAAGAAGTGCTCGCGGACATAGGCGCCGTTGT
Source organism: uncultured Mycobacterium sp. (assembly GCA_964463215.1). Classification (GTDB taxonomy): domain Bacteria; phylum Actinomycetota; class Actinomycetes; order Mycobacteriales; family Mycobacteriaceae; genus Mycobacterium. The sequence continues at coordinate 1,795 of CAYXBN010000085.1, forward strand.
TGGCGCGGTAGGTCTGGTAGTCACCGTCCGGGGTGGTGTTCATCAGGTTCACCAGCGCGCCGTCCTTGTCGGCTTGCAGCAGGGCGTCCCATTCCCGTCCCCACACCACCTTGATGACGTTCCAACCGGCGCCCCGGAAAAAGGACTCCAGTTCCTGGATGATCTTGCCGTTGCCCCGGACGGGGCCATCGAGCCGCTGCAGGTTGCAGTTGATGACGAAGGTCAGGTTGTCCAGGGCTTCGTTGGCCGCGATCTGGATTTGCCCGCGGCTTTCCGGTTCGTCCATCTCGCCGTCGCCGAGGAAAGCCCAGACGTGCTGGTCGGAGGTGTCCTTGATGCCGCGGTCGTGCAGGTAGTGGTTGAACCGGGCCTGGAAGATGGCGTTCATCGGGCCCAGCCCCATCGAAACGGTCGGGAACTCCCAGAAGTCCGGCATCAGCCGCGGGTGCGGGTAGGACGGCAGGCCGCCCCCGGGATGGCTGTGCTCCTGGCGGAAGCCGTCGAGTTTGTCTTCGGTGAGCCGTCCCTCCAGGAAGGCGCGGGCGTAGATGCCCGGCGCGCCGTGGCCCTGGATGAATACCTGGTCGCCGCCGCCGGGATGGGACTTGCCGCGGAAGAAGTGGTTGAAGCCAACCTCGTAGAGCGCCGCGGAGGATGCGTAGGTCGAGATGTGCCCGCCAACGCCCACACCGGGACGTTGGGCGCGATGCACCATGATCGCCGCGTTCCAGCGGATCCAGCGGCGGTAACGACGCTCGACGTCCTCGTCACCGGGGAACCAGGGTTCCAGTTCGGTAGGAATGGTGTTGACGTAATCGGTGGAGGTCAGCGCTGGTATCGCCACCCGTTGTTCGCCGGCGCGCTCCAGCAGTCGCAGCATCAGATAGCGCGCCCGCGCCGGACCCGACCGGGCCAACATGGCGTCGAAGGACTCAAGCCACTCGGAGGTCTCGTCGGCGTCGATGTCGGGAAGATAGGACGCCACGCCCTCCCGGATGACCCGGACCCGTTCGGATTCGTTTGGGCCGCCGGAGCTTTGAGTAGGTTGATCGCGGGTGAACTGGCTGGTCAATTCCGCTCCTTGCTGGCTGGGGAGTCGATCGCGTGATGCGCGTCCTATCGTGCCGCACTTGGGCCATCGGCGGATGCATAGTGCGCGCAGGAACCCAAAATCGCCGCCAACGCGAATCCGACCCCGACCCGGTAACGTCAGCACCTGTGCTGAGCGGGAACGTGCGCCACGCGCGCATCGCCGGACTGCTGATGTGCGGGGTGGTCTGTGTGGTGTCGGTGGCCTGCACGGCGGTCACCGACGGGGACCCCACCGCCAACGCCGGCGAGGCACCGGCCTACCGCACCTCGATGTCGGTCTCGTCGTCGCAGTCGGCCGCCAGTTCCAGCGCCCGGGAGTCCCAGCGCCAGGAGTCGATGACGACGCGAGCCGTGCAGACCACCTGTGAGACGTTGTCGATCACCAGCGCCGATGCCATCGACGCGGTCAACGCCTATGTCGGAGCCTTCAACGCCGAAGGCGGTAACACCGAGGCCTCTGAGGGTCCGGCCGTCGACTCGCTCAATCAGAGCGCTGAGGCGGTGGAGTCCAGCATCAGCGACGTGGTCCCCGACCAGGTGCGGGATGCCTTCATGGAGTGGGTCGACGGCGCCCGCGCCACCGCGGAGGCCATCATCGCCAGGGCCGACCCGGCGGAGTTCAACCAGGTCATCGACGAACTCAACGCCGCCCGATCCGATGTTCTTCGACTTTGTGACGCCACGTACTAGTAACGGTGGGTGGCGTGCGACGATAGGCGCACAGCACGGCATCACAACACGGCATCACGACTGGCCGATATCACGACAAGGAGGTTGCGACGGTGGTCGCCGCGGGTGACAGCGGGCGGAACTATGCCCAACGGCTGGGCATCCACAACGATCAGATCGTCCAGGAACTGGGTTGGGACGACGACACCGACGACGACATTCGGGCCGACATCGAGGAAGCCTGCGGCAGCGACCTCCTCGACGAAGATGCCGACGAGGTCGTCGACGTGGTCTTGTTGTGGTGGCGCGACGAGGACGGGGACCTCGTGGACCGGTTGATGGACGCCATCGCGCCACTGGCCGAAGACGGGGTCATCTGGGTGCTGACACCCAAGACCGGCAAACCCGGTCACGTGCTGCCGGCCGACATCGCCGAAGCGGCGCCCACCGCGGGCCTCATGCAGACGTCGTCGGCCAATCTCGGTGACTGGATCGGTAGCCGGTTGGTGCAACCGAAATCGAAAGCAGCAGGGAGGCACTCATGACACTGGCGGTCGGCACCCAAGCACCTGACTTCACCCTCAAGGACCAGAACGGCCAGCCGGTGACCCTCAGTGATTTCCGGGGAAAGAAGAACGTGCTGCTGGTGTTTTTCCCGCTGGCGTTCACCGGTATCTGCCAGGGTGAGCTCGACGAGGTGCGCGACAACCTTCCCAGCTATGACAACGACGACACCGCCACCCTGGCCATCTCGGTGGGCCCGTCGCCCACCCACAAGATCTGGGCGACCGAAAGTGGCTTCACCTTCCCGGTGCTGTCCGACTTCTGGCCCCACGGGGAGGTGGCGCAGGCCTACGGGGTGTTCAATTCCGACGCCGGCTTCGCCAACCGCGGCACCTTCGTCATCGACCGTTCGGGTGTCGTCCGCTTCGCCGAGTGCAACCAACCCGGCGAGGCCCGCGACCAAGCGGTGTGGACCGAGGCGCTCGCGGCGCTGAAAGCCTGAGCGGCCGGACTTTCTAATCCGTGCGGGCAGCTAGTAGCCTGCGCGGGCACGGGCCTGTGAAACGCCCGTGGGCCTGGGGCGTGTAGCTCAGTGGTAGAGCTCTGGTTTTACACACCAGCGGTCGGCGGTTCGATACCGTCCACGCCCACCAGTCCATCGCGATCGGGCCGGTCCGCCCGCTCAGTGGTCAGTGGGCGGCGGCGTCTGCGCTTCCGGATCAACAGCAGAGCGGCTTGTCCGGCGACCACGGCCACCGCGAACGCTGTGATCAGGTCGGATTGAGTGACCCCCTTGTGGTCGCTGAGGACCATGAGCAAGCGGCCGGTCAGCGGTCTGTCCACGAAGGGCCACAGCGCGGCAAGCCCCAGCGTTGAAATCATCGAAGCCCAATTCGGCCTGGCAAGACACCACGCAATTGCCGCGAACAGGGCACTTAACGTCACAACCGACCGAAACAGCTCTTGTGGATCAAGCATGGCAACGCCCCCTAATCGACGGATGTTCGGCTTTTGCGCTGGGCAAAGGTAGCAGGGAGTCGCCACGCTCGGTTCGCAACCGAAGCATGACGGGTCCGGCTGTGCGGAATTCATGCCGGTGCAGTAAATTCACCTGGCCAGGGCGGTGTGTTTTGCCCCGGCTTTGGTTCTCTGGATTGGGGAGTGGGTTCACGGTGAGCGGTGACCCGCACCTGTCGGAAGAGTTGAACAGGCGCATCTTCGACGCCGCTCGGGTCGAACTTCTCGAGGTGGGCATCGACCGATTCCGAATCGACGGCGTCGCCCGTCGCGCAGGTTTGGACCCAGCTGTCATCACCGCGAACTGGCATGACCGCCGAGTGCTGCTGATGGAGGTCATGCTCGCCCGGACCGTTGCCGGCAAGTGGAGTCCCGATACCGGCAGCGTCTACACCGACCTCGAGGCCTTGTCGAAACTGGCTGCGGAGAGTTCCCGGAACGCTACCGACCGGGCGTTGTTCCGGCGGGTCCTGCCCAGCGACGACGACGCCGACCTCGCCGAGATCATTCCCGATCTGTGGAATGTGCGGTTCCAGGCCGCCGCCCAGCTGTTGGTGCGGGCTGCCGACCGGGGTCAGTTGCGCGACGGCGTCGTTCCCGACGACGCGATCCGGATGTTCGCCGCTGCGCTGTATTTCGACGTGATCTTCGCCGACGCGCCGGTTCGGCCCGAATACGGAGATCAAGTTCTCGATATCTTCCTGCACGGGGTGGTCGGCGCGGCGGGTCGGGACCGGCCCTGGGCCGGTTTGGAGCAATTGCTGGAGCAGACCGATTCGGTCACATCCGGGTCATCGGCCGCCGATCATGCGGTGGAGTCGGCCCGTCGTGCGGCGGTGCTCATGCGGGCATGGGCCGACGCGCTGCTTGACCCGGTGATGCTCTACGAGGCGGCCCGCGACCGTGACGGGCAAGTTGTGGACTTTGTCGTCCGTGATATCAACCAGGCGGCCTGTGCGGAGGTGGGTCTGCGGCGATCGGAGGCTCTGGGGATTACGCTGCTGTCGAGCGTGCCGGTGCGCGCGGCCCCCGGCATGATGGAGGTCTTACGGCGTTGCCTCGATCTCAATGGGCCTCTGGTGTTGAACGACTACCTCTATGAGGACTTCGACCGGCAACGGTGGCTAGACGTCCGGGCCGCCCGTGCAGGTGCGGAGTTGGTCACGGTCACCTGGCGGGATGTCACCGACCGCCGGGAAGCCGCCAAACGCGATCAGCGGTACCGCAAGTTGATGGACCACTCCGCTGTTCCGGCTGTACTCGTCACGCCCGACGGACGCTTCGTATTGGTCAACCAGGCGATGGCCACGCTGGTGGGTTATGACATCGACACGCTGCTCACCATGACCTGGCAGGAACTGACCCCAGCGGAGACCGTCGACGAGGAGCTTGCAATCGTGGCGGAAATGGTGGCCGGCCGACGCGACACCTGGCGGGGGCTCAAGCACTATTTCCACGCCGCGGGTCACCGGGTCGAGGTCGACGTGACGGTGAGTTGCATTCGCGGACCCGACGGCGAACTGGAGCACCTCATCGCCCAGATCATCGACGTCACCCGTTACCTGTCGGGACGCGAGCCCGACGGTGAGTAGCGGCGGAACCGAGTTCCCGCCGGGGCATCCGCCGCTACCGGTCAAGGACATCGGCCGCTTGTTGGTGCGCTGCGCCGATCGTCCGGGCCTGGTTGCTGCGGTCACCACTTTCCTGGCCCGCGCCGGTGCCAACATCATCTCCCTGGATCAGCATTCGACCCAGCAGACCGGCGGCATCTTCATGCAGCGCACGATCTTTCACCTTCCCGGACTGGCGGCCGCCCGGCTGGAGCTGGAGCACGAGTTCGGCGCACAGGTTGCCGAGCCGTTCAGCATCGACTTCCGGCTGACTGAGGCGGCCAAACCGAAACGGGTCGCACTGATGGCCACCACCGAGGACCACTGTGTGTTGGACCTGCTGTGGCGAAACCGTCGTGGGGAACTGGACATGTCAGTGGTCATGGTGATCGCCAACCACCCCGACCTGGCCGATCAGGTGCGACCGTTCGGCGTTCCCTTCATTCATGTGCCGGCCAGTAAAGACATCCGTGAACAGGCTGAACAGCGGCAGTTGGAGTTGCTGCGCGGAAACGTCGATCTGGTGGTGCTGGCGCGCTACATGCAAGTCCTCAGCGGGCGCTTCCTGGCCGAGTTGGGCTGCCCAATGATCAACATCCACCACTCGTTCCTGCCGGCGTTCATCGGCGCCGCGCCGTACCGGCGGGCCAAGGAACGCGGCGTCAAGCTCGTCGGCGCAACCGCCCACTACGTCACCGAAGACCTCGATGAGGGGCCGATCATCGAGCAGGATGTGGTCCGCGTGGATCACCGGCACAGCGTCGAGGATCTGGTGCGCCTGGGGGCGGACGTGGAACGGGCTGTGCTCTCCCGCGCGGTGCAGTGGCACTGCGAGGACCGAGTCATCCGCTACGGGAACCAGACAGTGGTGTTCTGACGACCTCTCCGTCGTGTTCCGGCTTTCCCGCATGTTCTGACATAGCTCCTGGCGTTTCCGGGGTGCCGGTCCGTTCCAGCTCCACCAGGCGGCGACGCACCTCGGCGGCGATCTCCTCGGCCGGCAGGTCGCGCGGGGAGCACCTGTTCTCGATCGGCAACCGCACCTCGGCGTGGTGGAGATACCCGGCGGCCAACAGAGCCTCGATGGGCGATCGGTCGTACACCCGGGCCACCGCGATGGCCGTCTCCGGCTTGGGCCGGGTCTTGCCATGCAGCCAATGGCATACCGATAACCGGCCTATACCGGTCCGTTCGGCGATCTGGCTCTGGGTCTGCCCGGCGGCGATACGTCGCAGGTACTCCGGCCATGTCTCTGTCATCTTTCCCTCCCGAACCACACGGTAGGGCAGGCCCCCGACAAAAAGCCTGGGGCAAAATGCCTGGGGCAAAATGCCTGGGGCAAAATGCCTGGGGCAAAATGCCTGGGG
>CAYXBN010000086.1:0-8045 GCA_964463215.1 uncultured Mycobacterium sp.
GGCGGATCCGAAACAGGCGGAACCTCAGTGCCCTGTTCGGGCCGGACATAGCCGCGGTTGACCAGCACCGTCGGCCCGCCATCCACCGCGAATGCGGTGAGCACCTCATAGGCCGGGGTGCCGCCGATGACCCGAAGCCGAACCAGCACCTCGGCGTCGGGCAGGTAGCGGCCCGTCGCGGTCACCAGCCGCCATTGCGCGTCCGGGGCCGACGAATCCTGGCGCGGCAGAAGCGATGTCACCGGAACAGGGTCGGCGGTCAGGGAAGCTTCGATCTGATTGTTCTCCAGCGAGGTGCGGGTGTTCTTCCCGAGTTGCCAGGGTGCCAGCACGGTCAGCGCCAGGTACGTGAACATCGCCACGACCAGGGCCAGGGCGATCCACCCGGGGCGCAGCAGAAAAGCCAGCCTCTTCATCGCCTCAGCATCCCTTCTGCGGCCAAGCGTTGGTCGACCCAGTCGTGCAGGCCCGGTAGCGCTGCCTCGATGACGTCGAAGGTCTCGACGAAATCGGCAAGGTCGCCATAGTAGGGGTCCTCGACGTCGGGTGCGTGGGCCTGCGAACGGGGATCGAATGACCGCAGCATGCGTAACCGTTCCGGTTCGACTCCCAACTCGGTCAAGATCCGGAAGTGGTTGCGGCCCAGTGCGACAACGAGGTCCGCCGACAGATGGTCGGCATCGACTTGGGCTGCGCGATGCCGGGTGGGATAACCGCGCTCGGCCAGCACCCGGACCGCGCGATCATCGGCGCCGTCACCGGCGTGCCAGCCCCCGGTGCCGGCGCTCGTCACCCGCACCACCTCGGACAGACCGCGCCCGGTGATCTGATTGGCGAACATCTTCTCGGCCATCGGTGAGCGGCAGATATTGCCCGAGCACACAAACGTCACGTGCACCAGGTGGCCCTGCCGGTGGTCCGACTGGTCAGACACCGAGCACCTCCCGCAATTCGGCGACGGTGGCGACGCGGGCAACCGCCGCATCGGCCACATCGCCGTTTCCGTATCCCCAACCCACCATCACCGTCGCGATGCCGTGCTCGGCGGCACCCTCGACGTCGTGGGCGCGGTCACCGACCATGACAACTCGTTCGGGGAGCGGGCCAAGTTGAGCCAGGGCGTGGGCGACCACGTCGGCCTTCGCCGACCGGGTGCCGTCCAGGGTGGCCCCGGCGATCACCTCGAAATGCCCGGCGATACCGAAGTGCTGCAGAATCCGGTCCGCCGTCGGTTCGGCTTTGGAGGTGGCCACCGCCAGGCGCACACCGGCGGCCCGCAGGTCGGCCAGCACCTCGGCGATACCGTCGAACAGGGTGTTCATCGCCCACCCGCGGTCGGCGTAGTCGGCCCGGTAGGCCGCAATGGCCTCCGGGACCCGGTCACCCAGTCCCAGTTCCCCCAGCGTGTGGTGCATCGGGGGACCCACCACCAAGGCGGCCAGGTCGCCGTCGGGGACGTCGGCACCGACCGCGGCCAGCGCGTGCCGGAAGCTGGCCACCACCCCGGGCGCCGAGTCGGTCAGCGTTCCGTCGAGATCGAAGATCACCAACTGGGGGCGAAGGCCGGCGGCGGTGGACATCACGGCTCCATTGTCGCTGACGGCACCGGTGGCCTGGCGACTACTGTGCTACTGGTGAGCGAGCAGGGTTACTGGTGAGCGAGCAGGGTGTGCGCCCGGGTGCGCGCTACCACGGTGACCAGGCCGCCGCGCCAGGCATGCTCGACTTCGCGGTCAATGTCCGGCAGCCCAATCCGCCCCGCTGGCTGCAACACCGACTGGCTGCCCGGCTTGCCGATCTGGGCTGTTATCCCACCGCGGCCGATCACGCCGCCGCCACCAAGGCGGTGGCCCGTCGGCATGGTGTGGCCGAGGAGCGGGTGCTGCTGCTGGCCGGCGGATCCGAAGGGTTCGCGCTGCTGCCGGCCCTGCGCCCGCGCCGGGCCGCGCTGATCGCCCCGTCGTTCACCGAACCCGAGGCCGTGCTGACCGCCGCCGGCGTGCCGGTCGACCAGGTCGTACTCCCGCCGCCGTTTCAGCTGTCCGGCGCGACGGTACCCCCGGCCGCGGACCTCGTGGTGCTGGGTAACCCCACCAACCCGACCGGGGTGCTGCATCCCCGCCAGGAGGTGCTGGGGTTGCGCCGGCCGGGCCGGCTGGTTGTCGTGGACGAGGCTTTCGCCGATGCCTTGCCCGGCGAGCCCGAGTCGCTGGCCGACTTGGACGCCCCCGACGTGGTGGTGCTGCGCAGCCTGACTAAGACCTGGTCGCTGGCCGGTCTGCGGGTCGGCTACGCACTGGGTGCTCCGGAGGTGCTGGCACGGTTGGCGGCGGGTCGCCCGCACTGGCCGTTGGGCACGCTACAGCTTGAGGCGATCGCCGCCTGCTGCGCACCCGAGGCAGTCGCCGAGGCCCGCCGCGGCGCGGAGCAACTCGCCGGTCAACGGGCCGACATGGTGGCCGCGCTGAAAGCCCTCGGCCTTGAGGTGGTCGACGGCCGAGCCCCGTTCCTGCTGTTCGCCGTCGCGGACGCAGTGCTGATGCGCAAACACCTACAGGCCAACGGAATTGCCGTGCGTCGCTGCGACACCTTCGTCGGCCTGGGTCCGAACTACCTGCGGGTCGCGGTACGCCCGGAGTGGCCCGTGCTGGTCGATGCGGTGGCGGAGGTGCTGCGGTGAGTGTTCGGTTGGCCGACATCATCACCGTGCTGGAGGAGGCTTATCCGCCGCACCTGGCCCACGACTGGGATTCGGTGGGGTTGGTCTGCGGGGACCCGGCCGAACAGGTCGAATCGGTCACCCTGGCCGTCGACGCCACCGCGGCGGTGGTCGATACCGTGGGTCCGCGCGGGCTGCTGGTGGCCCACCACCCGTTGCTGCTGCGCGGGGTGGACACGGTGGCGGCCAGCACCGCCAAAGGGGCCTTGATCCACCGTCTCATCCGGGATCGCTCGGCGTTGTTCACCGCCCACACCAACGCCGACGCCGCCAACCCGGGGGTGTCCGACGCTCTGGCCGCGGTCCTGGGTCTCGACGTCGACGGGGTGCTCGATCCCGCCGCGAGCGGACCCGCGCTGGACAAATGGGTCGTGTTCGTCCCCGCCGGAAACGCCGAAGGCCTTCGGCAGGCACTGTTCTCGGCCGGGGCGGGCCGGATCGGCGACTACTCGAACTGCAGTTGGAGCGTCACCGGCACCGGTCAGTTCCTGCCGGGCGTCGGGGCGACCCCGGCGGTCGGGATGGTGGGGGCGCTGGAACGAGTCGTCGAGGACCGGGTGGAGGTCATCGCCCCGGCCGGTCTGCGCGGACAGATCCTGACCGCCATGCGCGCGGCGCACCCCTACGAAGAGCCCGCGTTTGACGTCTTCAGTCTGGCATCGCTGCCGGCCGGTACCGGGATCGGCCGGATTGGTCACCTGCCCCGGCCGCTGGCCCTGGCCGACTTCGTCGAATTGGTGAATTCGGTTCTGCCGCAGACGAGTTGGGGCGTCCGCGCGGCTGGTGACCCGGATTCCCCGATCGCCCGCGTCGCGGTTTGCGGTGGTTCGGGAGACTCCCTGCTGGCCGCGGCGAGAGCGGCCGGGGTGCAGGCGTATCTGACTGCGGATCTGCGCCACCACCCCGCCGACGAACACCGCCGCGGCAGCGACGTGGCCCTGATCGACGTGGCGCACTGGGCCAGTGAGTACCCGTGGTGCGGCCAGGCCGCCGACCTGCTCCGGTCGCAGTTCGGTGATCGCCTTGCGGTCACGGTGTGCCCGATCCGCACCGATCCCTGGACTCTCGCCGCCGCGCCGGAACGGGCGGCAACAGTTGAAAGGCCATGATGAAAGCTGAAGTTGCACAGCAACGCTCACTGCTCACGCTGACCGAGCTTGACGCTGAGCTGACGCGGCTGGCGCACCGCGCCACCCACCTGCCCGAACAGCAGCGCTGTGCGGAGTTGGAGGCCCGACAGCGGGAGGTGGCCGACCGGCTGGGTGCGGTCCGGATCGCGGTCGAGGACCTCGACGCCCAGATCGTCAAACTGGAGTCCGAAGTCGACACGGTCCGGCAACGCGAGGACCGCGACCGAGGCTTGTTGAACTCCGGCGCCGTCGGTGACCCGAAACAGCTTGAGGATCTTCAGCACGAACTGGGCACGTTGGAGCGCCGCCAGGCCAGTCTCGAGGACTCGCTGCTGGAAGTGATGGAGCGTCGCGAGCAACTCGCCGCCGATCAGGCCGTTGAGCAGTCGGCCCTGGATGCCGTGCAGTCCGACCTGGCGGAGGCGGTCCGGCAGCGCGACCTTGCACTGGCCGAGGTCGAACAGAGTCGCACCGACATCGCCGCGCGCCGCGCCGAGGTGGCTGCGGGTCTGGACGGTGACCTGCTCAAGCTCTACGAGCGTCAGCGCGCCGCGTCGGGGATCGGCGCCGGACGGTTGGTCGGCGGCCGCTGCGGGGCCTGCCGCATCGAACTCGACCGCGGGGAGTTGGCCCGGATCGCAGCGGCGGCCGACGACGAGGTGCTGCGCTGCGAGGAGTGCGGGGCGATCCTGTTGCGGCTCAAGGACTGACCCGGTGAAGGTCATCGTCGAGGCCGACGGCGGCTCCCGCGGCAACCCGGGCCCGGCCGGGTTCGGCTGTGTGGTGTGGGCCGACGACCACGTCACCGTGCTGGCGCAGCTTGGCCAGGCGATCGGAGTAGCGACCAACAATGTCGCCGAGTACCGGGGCCTGATCGCGGGCCTGGAACAAGCCCGTCGGCTCGGCGCCGATGAACTCGACGTGCGGATGGACTCCAAACTGATCGTCGAGCAGATGAGCGGCCGGTGGAAGGTCAAGCACCCGGCGCTTGCCGAACTGCATCAGCAGGCTCGGGCACTGGCCTCGACGTTCGGGTTCGTCCGGTTCTCCTGGATCCCCCGAGAGCAGAACACCTACGCCGACCGGTTGGCCAACGAGGCGATGGACGGTGCGGGGGAATCCGAGATCGGATCGCTCGAGGGTGCCGTCGACCTTCCGCGCGCCGCCGACCCGACGCCGTCGGCGGTCGCGGTGCCGCCCTCGACGTGGACCGGCAACCGCGGCGGGCCGACCCGGCTGCTGTTGTTGCGGCACGGCCAGACCGAATTGTCCCGCGAGCGAAGGTATTCCGGGCGAGGCAACCCGGACCTGACCGAGGTGGGCCGCCGCCAAGCAGCCGATGCGGCGCGCTATCTCGGCGGCAAGGGCGGGATCGCGGCGGTCGTGAGCTCACCGCTGAGCCGCGCCTACGACACCGCCACGGCCGCCGCCGACGCGTTGGGACTTCCCGTTCGGGTCGACGATGACCTCATCGAGACCGATTTCGGCGAGTGGGAGGGACTGACCTTCCGGGAAGCCGCGCAACGCCACCCCGAGATCCACAGCCGATGGCTGCGCGACACCAGCCTGAAACCCCCCGGTGGGGAGAGCTTCGACGAGGTGGCCCACCGGGTTCAACGGGTGCGGGACCGCCTCATCGCCGAGGCCGGCGAGTCCACCGTGCTGGTGGTCTCGCACGTCACCCCGATCAAGACACTGCTCCGACTGGCGCTGGGTGCCGGGGCCTCGGTGCTGTATCGGCTGCACCTGGACCTCGCCTCGCTGAGCATCGCCGAGTTCTACCCGGACGACGGCGCCTCGGTGCGTCTGGTCAACGACACCTCCTACCTGTGCGACTGAATCCTGCAGATCCGCCGGCCCAGCACGCCGGATCGGTGCCGCGACCATGTCCGTGGGAAGCTTGCTTGCGGAAAGACTCACGCACCCAGGAGCCGATCCCACCCAGGAGGGACTGATGAGCGATTCGGATGCTCACCCCGAACCAACCGACCATTACGCCACCTGGGAAGAGCACTATGCGGCTCGGCCGCGGGTCTGGAGCGGGCGGGTCAACGCCCAACTCGCGGCCATCGCGCCGCAACTCGGCGGAACCCGGGCCCTCGATCTGGGCTGCGGGGAGGGCGCCGACGCGATCTGGCTGGCCGAACAGGGCTGGACCGTGGTCGCTGTCGACGTCTCGGGGACCGCGCTCAGCCGCGCTCGCACCGCCGCCACCTCCCGCGGGGTGGCTGAGCACATCGACTTCCAGCAGCACGAACTGACCACCAGTTTTCCTGCGGGCGGTTTCCATCTGGTGTCGGTGCACTTCCTGCACAGCACCGTCGAGATGGACCGCACCGCGGTCCTGAGGAAAGCGGCCGAGGCGGTCGCGCCGGGGGGTGCGCTGCTGATCGTCGATCACGCCGCCGCGCCGCCTTGGGCGGCCAAGATGGCCCACCACGAGTTCCCCACACCCGAAGCGGTCGTCGACGGCCTGAACCTGGACCCCGCCCGGTGGGAGCCCCAGATCAGCCAGGTCGAACGCCCGACGCGGGGACCCGACGGCGAGGAGGTGACGTTGGTCGACAACGTGATCCTGCTCAGGCGCGTCGATTCCACCGGCAAGGTGGTAGGAATGCGGGGTGAGTAGCCAATTCAGCGCCCCGATGGATCCGCTGGTTCGAAGTTCGATGACCCGTCGGCTCATGGGAAGAGCAGTGGCCAAGGGAGAGATCGCGCTGCCCGCGGTCCCGGCGATGATCGATCACTACGTGAGCATGTGCGATGACCTGTTCACCTCAATGGGCGTGCGGTATAGCGGTGAGGACCTGGCTAAGCTGCGCAAGGTCCTAGAGGAACAACTGGATCGCGCCTTCCGGGCTTCGCCGCGATCAGAGATCCTGATCACCTTCGAGTCACCGAATGGGCTGACGGCGAGTTACTTCGTCACACCCCGGTGGAATACCGTGGAGAACGCCTACAACAAATGGGTGGAGACTCGCGAACCTCCGCTGTTCGGCACTGAACCCGACGCGCGAGTGTGGGCGTTAGCTGGGGAGAGCGAAAATCCGGCCCAGTGCCCGGTCCTTGACATCGGAGCCGGAACCGGTCGTAACAGCCTTGCACTAGCCCGTCGCGGCCACCCGGTGGACGCGGTAGAGATGTCTTCCCGGTTCGCCGAGATCCTGGCTGAGGAGGCCGGGCGGGCGCTTCTGAACGTTAAGTTAATCCAGCGGAACCTCTTTGAGACTGGTGCGGACGAACTTCGTGACGACTACGGGATCATCCTGCTGTCGGAAGTGGTCTCGGACTTCCGCGACACTGGGCAACTTCGACAGGTGTTCGAACTGGCCGCCCGGCACCTGGCCCCGGGCGGACATCTGATCTTCAACGTGTTTCTTGGTCGGCCCGGTCACGTTATCGACGATGCCGCCCGGCAGCTTGGACAGCAGTGTTACACCACCATCTTCACCCGGGACGATTTAGCCATGGCGCATACAGCGCTGCCCCTAGACCTGATCGCCGACGATTGTGTCTACGACTACGAGAAGAACCAACTTCCCCCCGAGAAATGGCCACCGACAAGCTGGTACCCCGGCTGGGTCAGTGGGCAGGATGTCTTCGACATGCCGCGCGAAGAGTGCCCGATCGAGATGCGCTGGCTCGTGTACCGGAAGGCTGTTTAGACAGTTCTCGGCCCAGCAACGTCGGTACTGCTGCGATGGCCATTCGCGGAAGACGGCGGCGACGCAGTACGGTTATACATTGCGGATGAGTTGGCCGGGCGGCCGCGGCCTATGGGGACCTTCGGGTCGTCTGTGGGTCGAGGAAAGTCCGGACTTCACAGAGCAGGGTGATTGCTAACGGCAATCCGAGGTGACTCGCGGGACAGTGCCACAGAAAACAGACCGCCTCCCGTCAGGGAGGTAAGGGTGAAACGGTGCGGTAAGAGCGCACCAGCATCCCGGGTGACCGGGGTGGCTCGGCAAACCCCACCCGAAGCAAGGCCAAGAGGCCGCACCGCCGGTGCGGCTGCGCAGGCGCTCGAGGGCTGCTCGCCCGAGCCTGCGGGTAGGCCGCTCGAGGCGCCCGGCGACGGGTCGCCCAGATGGATGGTCGCCACCGTCGCGCATGCGCGGCGGAACAGAATCCGGCTTACAGGCCAACTCGTCCGCCCCGCGATTTGCTGAACCGTGTCGTTCCAACGCCTTAGAGTC
>CAYXBN010000087.1:0-7953 GCA_964463215.1 uncultured Mycobacterium sp.
AAGGGATTCGAACGCCTAACCTTCTGACATACTCGCCCGTATCTGAGGGTGTAGGCGAGTCCGGGCGAGTCCACCCCCGTTTGTATCGGGAAGGTGGCGGATTCAAGTTGACGGCACCGATCGGCGCGCTTCACAGCCCGGCGTCACGTTGAGCCATGGTCGAGATCGCCGACCAGTCCAGATCCCCGCCGCCGGCGGCCAGCAGCGTCAGGAACCTGTCGCGCAGAAGGCTGGCGATGGGCAGCGGAACCTGAAGTTCTTCGGCGGCGGCCAGGACCAGGCGGATGTCCTTGATCCCCAGTCGCGCCGCGAACCCAGCTGGCTCGAATTCCTCGCGGGCGATCAGACCGCCATAGGTCTGATACGCGGGTCCACTGAACAAGGTGGAGGTAATGATGTCGATGTAGTCCCGCCGGTCCAGCCCGGCCTTGGACACCAGGGCGACCGCTTCACCGAGGGACTCGATGACGTTGGCGAGCAGGAAGTTAGCGCTCAGCTTCACCACATTGCCCACCGCCGCGACCTCGGAGACGTGAAAGGTGCGCTGCCCCAGAGCATTAAGTACTGGCATCAACGGTTCTACGGCCTGCGCGGGGCCGGCGGCAAGGACGAAGAGCTTGCCCGCAGCAGCGGCCTCCGGACGGCCCAGCACGGTGGCGGTAATGAACTCCTGCCCAGCCTCGGCATGCGCGGCCGTCAACCGCTTCGACAGCGCGGTGCTGATGGTGCTGGAAGATACGTGGGTGGCCCCGTCGCGCAACGTCGCCAGCACACCGTCCTCGCCGGTGACGACAGCGTCAAGGGCCTCGTCATTGGCCAACATCGTGATGACCACGTCACCGGCGCAGGCCTGCGCGACGGTGGCGGCTACCTTGGCGCCACGCGCCGCGAGGGCTTCGGCCTTACCGGGCGACCGGTTGTGGACCGTGACGTCGAATCCCGCGTCGAGCAGCCGGTTCGCCATCGCCGAACCCATGTTGCCCAGACCGATGCATCCCACTGCTGGCGTGCTCACCGGCTTCGTCCCGGAATGCTTAGCAGGACTGACTTGCCCGCCTCGAAGATCTGACTGGTGGCCACGAAACCGGCCAAGCCATGAGCGACAACAAAGACATCCGCCGTTTCATGGGCCACGCCACAACACCCTCTCAAGTTTCGACAGCCGCGCAATCGTTCTACCCGGTGAAGGGAGATGATCGACGCAAAAGCAGGAATTCGGTCCGACTGCTACGAGCCCAAGGCTGATCACCGACGCCGACGCAATCAATGTCCGCTACCCGACCCTATGGCAGGACGGGGCACGGTTCTCCCGATTGATCTATGCGACCAGGGGCTTCGCCGGCGATGAGCGATTCCGCGTGTACGCGATCACCGGGCCGCCGGTCTCGGCGGTGAGTGCACCCGCATGACCGATGGCAAGGACGGCGGCCACGACGAACCCCCCGTTCCATCCCCGTAGGCCATGGATCGCCACCACGTTGGACGGGGTGGCGATGGGGCAATGCTCGCGAAATCCCCCGCGGCAAATCAGAGCAATTCGCCGGGAAAGTCGCGGATTTCGGAGAGTTCCACGCCCCAGTCCAGAAGCATTTCCGCAGTTCAGAGCGCGCCCGAAGGGATTCGAACCCCTAACCTTCTGACATATTCGGCCGTATCTGAGGGTGTAGGCGAGTCCGAGTGGATATGGCGCTAGCTGGCCGTTCGCTAGCGAAAGGACATCCCGATACAGACTGATCCGGACGAATCCACCGAGGTTTGTATCGGGAAAGTGGCGGATCCAAGATGTTGACGTGCCCCCACCTGGCAGTTCGCCGCGAACCGGGCACATTTCTCCATCGCGCAGCGGTGGCACGTGTCGGAAACAGCAGACGATTGCTCTCAGTATCGCCAACGGCGGTTAACACCTAGGCTGTAGGACGACACGAGGTGCGGTTCCTGATCGCGTGCACACTGCAGACTGCGTCGCAGCAGGACGGGAGCGCCGACTGGTGAATCCACTGCACACTCAGGCCGGTGAGGCTGGGTTCGCACTGAGCGCCTCGATGGGTGATCTGCATCGTCGATTCCGTTCCGGACCGTGACCACCGATGGCTCCATGGGTGCCAGAGCAAGGTTCCTGGCGGCGATCGACGGTATTCACGACTGCCCGGACGGTGCCGATCGGCTCTGCTCGGCGTGTGTGGTGGTCTTGCCGATACAAAGGGCAGCCATCTTGATCAAGTCACCCGGTATCGGCGTGGAGGTCCTTTGCGCCAGCGACGACATCGCCCGACGGGTCGAATGGACACAGGTGACCCTCGGCGAGGGACCCGCATTCGATGCGATCAGCCGGGCGCTACCGATTTCGGCGCCCGATCTCACCCGCCTACAACGAATATGGCCGGCTTTCAGCTCCGAGGTAGCCGACTGTGGCATCGGCGGTATGTACGCCTTGCCGCTGACCATCGGCGCCATCAGAGTCGGCGCCTTGGACCTCTACTGCGAGGCCGGCAAGCCCCTCAACGCAACCCAATTCGCCGACGCGGTCGCTATCGCCGAACTGATCACCGCGATTCTCCTCAAAGACGACTCGGGTGGGAAGTTGCCTGCGACGCTCGGCCCGTGGTGGAATCAGCCACCGAGCGCCCGAGAGGTTCATCAAGCCACCGGGATGGTGATGGCACAACTGGGCACCGATGCACGTGCGGCCTATGTTCGTCTGCAGGCCTTCGCCTTCGCGCACAACAGGTTGATCACCGATGTGGCAAGCGACGTCGTACACCGTCGACTTCGATTCACACGTGATCCCGATCTCGGCCTTGCCCTCGAGCAGTGGGAACCGCAGTGAGGATCAGCACGCAGTACCCATCGTTGACGGCTCGTGGGCGGATTCAGAAGCGAAGGGATGACGATGAATAACTACAGCCAGCTGGCTCAGGCCTTTGTCGGTCTAGCCGACACCTTGGTCGATGACTACGACGCTGTCGAACTCGCCCAACAACTCGTCGACAACTCGATGGTCTTGCTGCCCATCGCCGCCGCCGGGATCCTCATCGGCGACATTCACGGGGAACTGCACGTTCTGGCGTCAAGCAGTGAGGAGACCCGGCTTCTCGAGTTGCTTCAGGTCGAGGCGGATCTGGGCCCGTGCCTGCTCGCGTACCGCACTGGTGCCCAGGTTGTCGTCGAGGATCTGCGCGTGGATCCTCAGCGCTGGCCGGACTTCGCCGAACGGGCCGCGCAGTACGGCTACCGGTCGGTGGTCGCCCTGCCTCTCCGTCTGCGCCACGAGCGGGTCGGCGCCCTGAATCTGTTCGGCAATGAAATCGGCTCCCTCGGTAAGCGTGATATCGAGGTCGGCCAGGCGCTGGCCGATGTCGCCACGATCGGCATTCTGCACCAACGGATTCTCACTCATTCCGAGCTGATCAATCAGCAACTGCAATCCGCCCTCAACACCCGCGTCATCATCGAGCAGGCTAAAGGTGTTCTCGCTGAACGCGGTTCGGTCGATATGGATCAGGCGTTCACCATGTTGAGGAATTACGCTCGCGCGACGCGCCAGCGACTCGCTGATGTCGCTCACGCGGTCGTCGAGCACGGCGACACGGCGGGGATGATCATCCCGAAATAATCCCGGGATAGCCGGGGTGTTGCTTCTCCGGTCTACTGCGCGTAGCGTCGGTGGTGCGTCGCTTTCCCCAGTCCCTGGTGAGCCGCCTGCACCAGGTTGATTGAAAGCGAACTTCCACAGAGTTCAACTTCCACAGTGAGTCTGTGATTCGGCTCAAACCCCGGTGCGGACGGATTCGTCGCGATAACTGGGGGGATTGCGGTGATCGGACTACCTGTCGATTCGGGTGAGCGGCCGGGCGGCACTGAGCCGGAACGGGTTGGAGCCGGGATCGGACCGATCCCGATGTTCAGTGCGCCGGCCGGGCTGTCGGTCACGACTTGGGGGGCTCTGCAGCCACTGCTATCGGCGCTGCCCGGCCCGCAGTGCGTTGCGGTGATGCTGCGGTTCTGTGAGGCGCTGCCGCAGAGCGTCATCGCCGCACGGATGGATGTCTCCCCCGCGCAGGTCGAACGGCTGCTGGAGACCGCACTGGCCCGACTGCGGGAGCAATTGTAGATGCCCGGGGGAACCAGGCCGCGGCAAGCGCCGGCGTACGAATCGCGGGGTTGTTGGCGTTGACCCTGCTCGCCTACGGCTGGCGCTGGTGTTGAGCAGTGTTGCTGCTCAACGCTTTTCCCACACTAGCTGGTCTGTGGGGTCTTGTCAGCGCTGTCATCTTTACCTTCTCCCTCCCGGCCTTCATCCTGCTCTATCCCACCGGATCCCACCGAAAGGAGTTACGACGTGAAATCATCAATCATCGGCCAGGATTCATTGCCGCGTTGGCCGACGTTCACCAGTGGGGCCTTCCTCGGATTCGTATTCGGCGTGATCCTCGGTCTATCGTCCTGCCAATCCGCTGAATGCCACAGTTCCGTTGTCGAACAACCTTATCCGCCCGTCACCGCACGGCATACAGACACGACATGAGCCGAGTTCGCCGATCGGCTTCACCACTGAAGGCGACCCGCTCACGGAAACGGCAGGAAGAACGCGGCGCAAGGACGTCGACTCGACTTGACCACGCCGTGGGATGCCGCGCTTGATCGCTAGTCAAGATGGCGTTACCCACGCACTTCATTGAGGTTGGCACAGATGTGGTCCCTCAGCCGATCGACACCAGTTGATCGATCGAGTCCTTGGGCAAATCGCCCTCGACAATCGCGCTCACCTCCAACCGTTTCAAGGTGATCGAACCCCTATGGTTGGCCAGGAAGGCGATGTCGGCCGCATCGCGGCCGGTGGCGATCCGGACCAGGCTCTGGCGTGGTGCCAGCAAGGTGCCGTCGACGACTCGCCACTGCCCGTCGACGTACGCCTCGGCAACGGCGTGGAAGTCCATCGGTTCTAGGCCCGGCGCGTACACCGAGACGACGCGAGCCGGCACGTTAACCGCGCGCAGCAGTGCGACCACCAAGTGGGCGAAGTCGCGACACACCCCTGCACCGGCCAGCAGCGTGTCCACGGCTCCATCGATCGGGTCACTTGAGCCGGGAACGTAGTTGAGTCGGCTACCCACCCACAGCGACACCTTCTCCAACAGGGTCGCCGAGTCAAGGCAATTGCCGAATTCCGTAGCAGCAAAGCCGTAGAACTTGTCAGCCTCGGCGTAACGGCTCGGGCGCAGATACATAGACAGGTCGTACTCGGTCACCGGCGCCGGTGCCGTGCGGCCCACGATCGTCGCTGCGTAGGAAACCGTTAGGGCACCAGGAGGAACTTGAAGTTTGTGAATTCGATTTCCATGCACACCACTAATCTCCAGGGCGCCGACGGCGTCTCCGTTACACACCAACGACAACGACTCCGAAACCTCGACATCCGGATGCGGAGCAATCGCAATCTGGAGCTCTAACGTCGTCGGCGCGGTGACATCGACCTCTAGCTCCGCCGCAACGTCACGTTTCATGCCCCAATGATGCACCCAACCTCGACTTTTCGTGTGACGCCCGCAGCGTCGCCGAGTGCGTGGCCCCCGCCCCACGTGATGGCGAAATAGGCCAGCAGGGGAGGGCGGCGCTGGCGACGTCTGAGGTGGCCGGCCTGTGTGGTTGGCGGCGACAGTCCGTAGGTGGGCGTTGGCCCTGTGACGCCGCCCCCTCTCGCCGGACTGCCTCCTTTGCAGGGAAAGCTCAAGCTACGCCCGGTGGAGATCTGCTCCTAGGTGTCGGTGATGGTCTTGTCGACCCCGTTCGGGGCTGATGGGCCCGCCCGCGTTAGGTGCGAGCCCGGCTCGGCGAACTCGTCAGACAACGGTGAGCCCAACAACTTCAGGAGGTCCGCACCGGCACCAGCCGACCCACGGTGGCCAGCGAGCCGATGAGGACGTATACCGCGACTACGATCCACGCGGCATGCAGGTTCACCAGTGGGAGGTACACCGCGATGATCACGAGGTCGAGGACGAGAAGACAGAAACCGACGACCACCAACACCGAAGACAGGGTGCGGCGAACGGCGTGAGTGCCGTGCAGCGCCGAGCCCACCGGCCGTGCGTCGTCGTTGAACGGTCGCCCGCGCCGGTCGAACTCGGCAGGATCGAGATGGCGCATCCGCCCCCAAGCCTCATCGGTGGCCAACAGTGCGCCGAACAAGCTAACGACATAGACGACGTCGAGAAAGGCGTCGAGGAATATCTCCGGCAGCACCGCCAATGAGACGAGAACCGCCCGCCACC
The DNA here is from genome assembly GCA_964463215.1 of uncultured Mycobacterium sp. Lineage (GTDB taxonomy): Bacteria > Actinomycetota > Actinomycetes > Mycobacteriales > Mycobacteriaceae > Mycobacterium. The sequence continues at coordinate 6,273 of CAYXBN010000087.1, forward strand.
CTCCTTTGCGCACGGAGAAGGCCTGTTCGAGGATGTACAGCACCGCGACGGCTACCCAGAGCGGCTGAAAGAAGTTCAGGCTGCTCTGGGTGAGGAGTGCCACGGTGAGCGTGTAGAGGTAGAACGGCACAAAGAGCACTCCGATATAGGTCAGTATCTGCCGAAGCACGTAGGGGGCGGTGTATCGGTTCAGCCCGTGGGCGATCAGATTCTCCAACGCCCCACGCTGCCAGCGGCGGCGCTGCTTGTAGAGGCTGGCCCACGTCGGCATCATCTCGGTCTTCACCGTGCAGTCCTTGGGTGAGACGACGCGGTAACCCAACTCCTTGACACAGATGGTCAGTTCGTTGTCCTCGGTCAGAGCCGAGATGTCATAGACGCCGCCGGTCTGACCTAGATCAGGCAATCGGCCGTCACGGCGGCCCTGCTGAACCTCACGCAGGACACCGACCTTGAAGGCTGTCCCAGTTCCGGTGAGTACCAACGCACGTCCCCTGCGGCGGGATAGTCGACGCTGGTAACGCACATACTCATTGGTCTGCAACTGACGCACGAGGCTCCATGCCGCATCATCGGCGAGGAAGATCCCACCGACCCCGGCGATCGGCTTCTCGGAGGGTCCGAACAAGGTCGTGACGGTGGATTCGATGAACCGCTCGGTCAGGACGGTGTCGGAATCCATGACCAGCACGCAGTCCTCGCCGTCGAGGATCGGGATGATCTCGTCGAGGAGATTGTTGAGCGCGCCGGCTTTGCCGTCGCCGTTGCCGACCGTCTCAACGACGGAGACCCCCGCCGCGAGCGCGAGACTCACCGTATCGTCGGTGCAGTTATCGGCCAGCACGATGATCTCGTCGGCCCGCCGGGTCTGGCCACGCAGCGAATCGATGGTGCGCAGGATCGACTCCTGTTCGTTGTAGGCCGGAATGACCGCGATGACGAACGGGAAAGGGTCTCCCCCGGGCAACGCCGGCTTGGTCACCATGAACCGCTCGGCGACCGACTCCGGGTGCGAGCCCTCGCGGATGAATCGACGAATGCGTCTCCGGGAAGTGTCGTCATATCCCGGCTTCGGTAGCGCCGGGTCCTGCACCGGCATCAGCAGCCCTATCCGTTCGCGAGCAAGAGGATCACCGGCGAATCCGGGTCGCGCTGGACAACGGCGGTCGCGGCCTCAACCAGACTCAGTTCAGTGCGCTCGCAGACCTCCTGCAGGCGTGTGAGTGCCACTTCGGCGTCGATTCCGAATCGTTGAGCGATCATCCCCTGCGCCTGTTCGAGGGTGTTGCGGGACTCCACCGCAAGGTGAATCCGCCGAATGACGATCTGCAGGTCGATGTGTGGATCCACCTGGAGCAGTGACAGGGTCGCGGTGTCCGCCAAGGCCTGCGCGATGACGAGCCGGTTCGCCGAGAGCGGTTCGCGCGCGAACAGATTCAGCGCTCCGACGGTGACATCACGGGAACGCAGTGGCAGCGCGTACACCGCGGTGAAGCCCTGCGTACGAGTGAGCGCCGCGAATCGCGGCCAGGCGCCCTCCGGGCTCAACTCCACATCTGTGACGGGCGTCCCCGTCATCGTGCACTCCAGGCACGGGCCCTGCTCGTTCTGGACCTGGAACAGATCCAGCAGGTGGGCCGACGGGCTCGATGCGCCAATGACCTGCAGGGTGCCGCTGACG
>CAYXBN010000088.1:0-7703 GCA_964463215.1 uncultured Mycobacterium sp.
GGCGCTTGAACGCGAGCGTCGTCGGATTATCGCTGCCCGCGATGCGGCGATTCTCGCCCAGGCGGCAGTCTCCGATGATGACTTCGATGAGCTCGCAGCCCACGCGTCAACCTTGGAATTGGATGTCGATTGAGGCCAATTCACATCGCCCAACTCGACAAGGCTCGGCCGGTTCTCATCCTGACCCGAGAGCTCGTACGGCCTCACCTCACCAGGGTCACCGTGGCACCGATCACCGGAACAGTTCGCGGGCTGTCGACCGAAGTTCCAGTAGGTTCCCGTAACGGGCTCGAGAGAGAATCAGTCGTCAGCATCGACAACACAGTCACGATCCCGGTTTCGGCGCTGGGCCGTCAGATCGGGTTCTTTCTTCCCGACCAAGAGGAATCACTGACAACAGCGATCCGGCACGCGTTCGATCTCGACTGAAAAACGAGGGGGCTGGGCCGATGCCGCGAGCGCGGCGTGACATCCGTCTGACTTGACATAATGTGGCTTATCGGCACAATGCTGAACTGGGCGTAGTCGCTGACCTGCCCGAATGCTGCGCTACGTTCCCAGATCACGATGCCTGACGATTGCCCGACCTATCCCTGTTCAACTGGCCGTCCCATGGACCCAATCGGGCCGCGCTATCCCTGGATGGCGGCCGGCGGGCGCCAAGCGTGTGACAACCCCTTGGCCCCTCTCTGCCACGCAGGGCCCCTGCTCCACATCAAAACGTCACAGTGACGTTTTGATGTGTTGGGGCGGGCGGTCAGGCGTCGAGAAGGCTCCGAAGCATCCACGCCGTTTTCTCGTGGATCTGCATGCGTTGGGTCAACAGATCGGCGGTGGGTTCGTCGTGCGCGTCCTCGACCGTCGGGAAGAGTTTCCGGGCGGTGCGGACCACCGCTTCCTGGCCGGCCACCAAATCACGGATCATCTGGGTGGCACTTGCGGCGCCGTTGCCCTCGTCGATGCTGGTGAGTTTCGCGAACTCCGCATAACTCCCGGGAGCCTTCGCGCCGAGAGCCCTGATACGTTCGGCGATCAGATCGACGGCCAACGCCAGTTCGTTGTATTGGGTTTCGAACATCAGGTGCAGGGTCTGGAACATCGGACCCGTGACATTCCAGTGATAGTTGTGCGTCTTCAGATACAGCGTGTAGGTGTCGGCGAGAAGATGCGCGAGTCCCTCGGTTATCCGCGCGCGATCGGCCGCGTCAATACCGTTGTCGATGGTCATGTCGATGTTGCCAGCCATACCCCCACCTTACCGACGGCGTGCCGTCCAGAGGGTTTGGAGCGGTCCTCATCCGAGCCGAGTCGGCAGAGTTGCGGACAGCAAACAGTCATGAGTTCGAACGTTCTCCGCGACGCGGCCGCGTTAGGATTCCGCCGTGACGCTGAGGACCGCTGAGCTGATCGCGCTCGGAGTGGCAGGTGTCCTGCTGGCTGCCGCGCTGGTCTATTTGTTCGGGTCCTTTTTCATCATGGCGGCCCACGTCGAGCGTCGGCCCGGTCAGCACCACGCCAAGGCGATGCTGCGGGAGCTCTACTACGTTCTCATCACCCAGCCGCTGATTCCGCTGTACTTCTTCATCGGACGCCGGATGGGCGGCGGCGATGACATCCCGGTCATCTTCGTCCATGGCTACTTTCAAAACCGGGCCGACTTCTGGTGGCTGGCAAGGCAATTCCGCAAGCGGTCCAAGGGCCCGCTCTACGGGTTCAACTATCCGTGGTTCGACTCGGTGCACCGGAATGTGCCACGACTGGACCGGTTCGTCGAACGCGTGTGTGCCGAGACGGGCGCCGATCGGGTGACCCTGGTGGCCCACTCACTCGGCGGGCTTGTCTGCCTGGAGTATTCGCACTCCGTCAACGGCACCCGGCGAGTGGCGCAATGCATCACCATCGGAACACCGCACAACGGTGTGAAGTGGCGCGGACCGATTCCGGGCAGGGTGGCCGGGGATCTGCGGGAGGGCGGCCAGTTCCACGCTGAGCGCCGCGCGCGGGCCTTGCCGTCACCGACGTTGAGTGTGTATTCCACCCACGACAACATCGTCCACCCGCCGGCCACCAGTGCGCTCGGACCGCGCGGCGGCGACGACGTGGCCATCGAGGGTTTGGGCCACTTGTCGCTGCTCTACTCCCCGGAGGTGGCCCGGGTCCTCATCGAGTTCATCGAACGGCATGAGCAGTCGGACCTTCCGAATTCCCTCCCCCACGACGACGCGAGTACACCCTGAGCGGTTCAGGTGGCAAACTCAACGGGGTGAGAAACCGACTGACGGTAACGCTGGCCGCCGCCCTGGTACTTGGCGGGCTGTCCGCGGGGCCCGCGACCGCCGACCCGCCCGGGATGTTGAGCATCGGCGGCCTGCAGCGCACCTACGTCCTGCACGTCCCGCCCGGAGCGCCCACCGGACTGGTGATCAACCTGCACGGCGCCGGGATGACCGGCAGCCAGCAGGCCGCGGTCACCGGGTACAACAGCGTCGCCGACCAGTACGGGTTCGTGGTGGCCTACCCCGACGGCATCGACACCGCGTGGGCCGACGGCCGGGGCGCCTCGCTGCCGGATCGGCAGGGCGTTGACGACGTCGGCTTCCTCGCCGCATTGATCGATCGGCTCTCCCGGGAGTTTCAGATCCCACCCGGCCGGGTGTTCGTCACCGGAATGTCCGCGGGGGCGTTCATGGCTAACCGACTGGTCTGCGAGCGAGCAGACCTGGTCAGTGCCATGGCTCCGGTCGCCGGGACGCTGGGGGCCGCCACCCCGTGCGCCCCGTCGCGGCCGGTGTCGGTCATGGCGGTCCACGGAACCGCCGATCCGGTGGTGCCGTTCAACGGTGGCCCCATGGTCGGCCGCGGCGGCCCCAGCACCATCATCTCGGCGCCGGCACTGGCAGAGCGGTGGCGGTCGATCAACCGCTGCCCGGGTCCCCTGGTCCGTGATCCGGCGGATTCCGGTGAGGTCCAGGAGATGTCGGTGACCGGTTGCGCGAACAACACCGAGGTGGTGTTGGTGGAGATCGTCGGTGGCGGTCACACCTGGCCGGCCGGGCGGTTCTCGCTGCCGGCTGACGTGGTGGGCCCGACGAGTTTCGCCGTCGACGCCTCCGGGGCCAGCGCGCAGTTCTTCGCGGCGCAGACCCCCTGAGTCCCCACAGCGCGCTGCGCGCGGGCGAATCCGTTAGTCGCCTGCGGAGATCTTGGTCGTCTCGGGGTCGACGGTGATCGCTGTGCGTTTCTCGACACTGGGCGCCGTCGCCAGCGACTCGCCGGGTTTGCGATCCAGGAACCGGTAGACGAAGCGCCCGTCGGTGAATTCGATCCCCTGCGGGTCGATGCGGTCACCGAGTGCCAGCGCGTTCGTGGCCTGGTACGCACCCTCGTCGTTGACCGCGAGCACGGCGTAGTAGAAAGTGCCGCTGCCGCCGGGGTCATCCTCGATCAGCAACGCCGCGTCCGGCGCACCGTCTCCGGTGGCGTCGCCCATCACCGGTTCGCCGACGATGCGCACGGTCTCGGTGGTCGCCGATCCCGGCGCGGCAGGCCGGACGGCAACCCCGTCGTCGAGGGTGACGGGCACGTCGTTGAGGGTGATGGTGATGTTCTTGACCGCCTCCGGCGCGCTGCCGGCGGTCTCCTGCACGGCGGAGCGCATCACCAAAACCAGGCCGACCAGCGCGGCCACCGCAGCGAGCAGCAGACCGGCGAGCACCGGGCGTTTCATCGCGCGATCTTGAGGTAGTAGGAGATGGTGCGCGGGGCGGTCTCGTTGCCCCCGAACCATCCGCTGACCCGCGACGCCGTCCAGACGTTGGGTTTCAGCCCTTCCGGATAAGGCTTGTACACCGTCTGACCGCCGTAGCTGATCCGCACGCCGGTGTAGTCGACGGTGTAGTCGAAGGTTTCGCCGGCCGGTACCGAAATCACCTCGGTCTGCTCATCGGGCAGGATGCGCTTCTTGTCCACGTTGTAGAACGGCGCGATCTCGAACTCCTTGGAGGCCAGGTTGTACCGCCAGCCGACCATGACCGAGTTGCGGTCCGGTTCCAGCGGAGTGAAGGCGATGCCGGTGAACTTGTTCCAGTCGTACTGGTCCTCGTCTTTGAGGTCGTAGACGGTGTCGGTGGTGAAGGTTCCGGTCCCGGCGACCCGCTTGGTGAAGTAGCCGAAGCTGTTCGGGATGGCGAAGTGGGTTCCCTTGAAGATCGTGATGAGCCGTCCACGCGGGTCGCAGCCCAAGAGCGACAACAGCGAGTCGAACACCGTGGTGCTCGCAGTGGCCGACGGTGCGGCCACCCGGGCTGTGGAGATCAGGGCGGCAGAGGCTTCTGGGACGGCGGTCGGCGCCGGAACGACCGCAGCGGGACTGACGTCGGCGGGGCGGGCATCAGCGCGACGGGTCGCCGGTTCATCAGCCGCCGTGACCGACGCCGATGCCATCGGAATCGCCGCTGCCGCCATCGGAATCGCCGACGGCGAGTCGACAGCAACAGTGTCGGCGGCTTCCGCACGCGACGCCGGCGCCGTCGCAGTCATGATCGGCTCGGCTGACGGTGCGGTTGGCAGTTGCCGGCCGATCTCGCTGACCTCGGTGGCCCTCGTTGTGCGGGTGGGGACGGTTCGCGACCTGGCTGGGCCCGGATCGGCAGGCGTCGTCACGGCGGCGATCGAACGGGTGCTCTGACTGGCGGGCTGTCCGGGGCCAACCGCACGGCGAGTCGCGGCGCCGGCGGCCCCGGGCCGGGCTGGTGTCTCGGCACGAACTTCGGAACGCGCACCCGAGTCGGTGGGTTCGGCAGAAGCCGGTGCGCCCAGGGCGATGCTGATCGCCACCCCGGCGCCGAGCGCTGCCGCCAAACCGCCCACGCGCCCCACCACAATCGCCGCTGCCATTGTCTCCAACTTTCCCCTGCCAGCCCCCCGCTTGCCGCTGGGAGCATAGCCCAGCACCGCCGAAACGCCTGCTTTCGCGGCCTAGCACCCGCGCTGGGCGGGGCGGTCCTCAGCGCTCCACTGCGACCAGGATCCCGGGAACAGCGCCGCGTTCACGCCGGCGGCGTTGAGCCCGGCCAGCACGACCGCCGCGGTGACCCCGGAACCGCAGTAGACCCCGACGGAGGTGGGGTCGATGTCGCCGACGAGCCCCGCGAGGTGGGCCTCGGGGAGAAATCTGCCGTCGCCGTCGAGCATCGACACGCTCGGCAGATTCCGGGCACCGGGGATGTGTCCGGCCACCGGATCCATCGGTTCGACCTCGCCACGGAAACGCTCTGGCGCACGAGCGTCCAGCAACGTCGCCACCTGGCCGGCTGCCACCTGCTCGGCGGTCACCGTCAATCGTGCGCCGGCGTAGAGGTCCGGGTGAGCCACGGTCACATCGCCGGGCGGCGGATCGACCGGGCCGGTCTGCAGCTTCTCCCCTGCCGCGACCCAGGCTGACAGGCCGCCGTCGAGAATGCGCACATTCCCAAGACCCGCGGCGGTCAGCACCCACCAAGCCCGGCTGGATCCGGCCCGGTTCCAATCGTCATAGACGACGACGGGCTGGCCATCGCTGATCCCCCAGCGCCGGGCCGCGGCCTGGACCGCGGCCCCGGTCGGCAGGGGGTGCCGGCCCAAACCGGGCCGGGTGTGGTCGCTCAGGTCGTCCTCGAGGGACACATAGACCGCCCCGGGCAGGTGTCCGGTCAGATACTCGGCGTGCCCGTCAGGGCGGTCCAGGCGCCATCGCACATCCAGGATCGCCGGTCGCGGGCCGGTGCCGCCGAGGATCCGCTTCAGATCCGCGGCGCTGATCAGGACGCGGTCGCGGGTGCTCACAGCGGGATCGGGGTCAGATGATCGGTAAACCAGGTGCGGGCCAGGACCGCAACCTGTTCGAGCGTGCCGGGCTCCTCGAACAGGTGGGTGGCCCCCGCCACCACCGCGACTTCACACTCGGCCGTCATCGCCGCGGCGGCAGCCCGATTCAGGTCGAGCACCTGCGGGTCGCGGCTACCGACGATGAGCAATGTCGGCGCCCGGACCGCGCCGAGCGCAGCGGCCCCCGCGAGGTCGGGCCTGCCGCCCCGCGAGACCACCGCGAAGATGTCCGCCCGCGGGTCGGACGCGGCGCGCAATGCGGCCCCGGCGCCGGTGCTGGCACCGAAGTAGCCCACTGGCAGGCCGGCGGTATCCCGGGCCGATTTCAGCCATTCGGTGACCGCCAGGAGTCGCGCGGAGAGCAGGGCGATATCGAACACGTTGGCCCGGTTCGCCTCCTCGGCGTCGGTGAGCAGACCGAACAGCAGCGTGCCCAACTCGGCCGACTGCAGAACCTCGGCGACGAACCGATTGCGGGGACTGTGCCGACTGCTGCCGCTGCCGTGCGCGAAGACCACGATCCCGCGCGGTTGGCCGGGGACGGTGAGTCGGCCGGCGACGTTGGCACCGGCCGCATCGATCACGATCTCGTCGTCACGCAGTAAGTTCGGTTCAGCCACTTCTCCCCCGTTCTGCACCCGTCTGCCCTGCTCGTGACTCGTCTGCGCCGAAGTCGATCTGGGCTGCCGGGTTGGCGATGGCGGTCACCATCGCTGTTCCGAACGGTCCACTGTCGTCGAACAGGGTGGCCGTTCCGACCGACACGCCATCGGAACACCAGTGCGAATCTACCTGTACACCAACGTAATCACTGGCCGGCAGACGTGCAATCCCGACCGTGAGATCGCCGTTGATGTAGCCGATTCCGCGGGTACCCAGATTCGTCACGAGGCTGGTGGCCTCGGCCGCCCGTTCAGGGAGTCGTTGCCCCACCGGCTGAGCGCGGACTCCGTCGGCAGGAACACCTCCTCGCCCACCGGTGTGACCTCGACGGCGAAGAAGTGCGTGACGGCCCTGAACACCCCGAGATCCTCGCATGAATGATTAGCCGACATAATCAACCGGCAAAGGACGGGAAGGAACACCGTGTCGGAAGTCGGGACGACCCGCACGGCCACCCCTGCCCACAGCGGCGTCCCGCGGCCGGGCCGGTTGGTGGCCACGATGAGCGTGGTTGCGCTGACCGTGGCGATCCTGCAGACCGGGGTGGTGCCCGTGCTGGGCGTTATGGCGCGCCAGCTAGATGTCTCCACCGTCGACGTCAGTTGGGCGGTGACCGCCAACCTGCTCGCCGCGGCGGCCAGCACGCCGCTGCTGGGCAGGCTGGCCGATCTGCACATCAAGAAGCGGGTGCTGTTGGCGGTGCTGGCGTTGGTCCTGGCGGGTTCCCTGCTTGGTGCCCTGACCTCGTCGTTGCCCTTGTTGATCCTCGCCCGAGTGCTGCAGGGCGCATCGTTCGCGCTGTACCCGATCGGGGTGTCGATCCTGCGCGAGGAGCTGCCCGCCGACCGGTTGATGGGCGCCATGGCGGTGCTCTCCGGTGTGCTCGGGTTCGGCGGCGGGTTGGGGTTGGTGATCACCGGTCTGCTGATGCGCGGCGATGCCAGCTATCACCGGGTGTTCTGGTTCACCGTCGCGTTCCTGGCGATGGTCATCGTGGCCGTGGTCGTGGTCGTCCCGACCCGTCAGCGATCAGCGACGGGCACGGTGGACTGGGCCGGTGCGGCCGGCCTGGGTGCGGGGCTGTCGCTGGTCCTGCTGGCGATAACCCAGGGAAATGTCTGGGGTTGGACCGCCGGGCGGACCGTGGCGGCCGGGGTCGGCGGGGCGGCGGTGCT
>CAYXBN010000089.1:0-7653 GCA_964463215.1 uncultured Mycobacterium sp.
TTTTCTTGTCCGGTTTTTGTCCGGTCTTGGTGATGATGCGGTCCATGTTCTTGGCGACGTCGTCCAGCTGGTCGGCGTACAAGTCGGCGTAGATGTTCGCCGTGACCGTCGGGCTGGAATGGCCCATGGTCTTCTGAACGAAGTGCAGGGAAGCATCAGACGCGCAGGCCAGCGATGCATACGTGTGCCGGAGTTCGTGGATCGTCAACGGTGCGAGATGCAACCGCTTGATCACTTCATTCCAGTGCGTATGCCTCCGCCAGTTGTTGGATCGAAGCATTCCTCCCTCCGGGCTGGGAATCGCAGGTGCCTCAGGATCGCGTCCCTTAACATGCGGACGCAAAGCCTCGACGACCGCTGCGGGAAGGGGGACCGTGCGGCGGCCGGCCTTTGTCTTGGGCGGCCCGATCACGATCTTCCCCTCGACTTCCGGAGCGGAGCGCCGCACGTGCAGCCGCCGGAGGTTGAGGTCGACGTCCATCACGCGCAATCCGACCAACTCCGACCACCGCAGTCCGGTGTAGGCCAGGACCAACGCCACGTCCCCTTGGTCGCCGAGCGCAGCGGCCAGTGCGTTGACTTCCGCCGCCGTCAGATACCGATGCCGCTCCCGTGGGGGGATCGGCGGGGCCGACAGGCCGGTGGCCGGGTTGATGCTGATTCGACCGTCCCGGACCGCCACGTCAAGGATGCAGCGCAGCAGGCGCAACGTCGCCATCTTGGCCCAAGGGCCAACCGTCAACTTATCCATCCAGTCCGCGATGGCGGATCGGCTGATTTCGTTGACGGGCACAGCTCCGAAGGCAGGCCCGATTCTGAGGTTCCACGCCTGTTGGTAGCCCGACCAGGTCTTTGCGGCCACGGCCGGCTTCTTGGCCTCGACAAAGTCATCCCAAACCGTTCGCAGCGCAACCCGGCCGGCTCTGGGGTCGAAACGACGCAGCCCTGCGGCCACTTCGGAGTCGCGTTCGGCCTTGAATGCCTTGGCGGTCGCCAGGGTGGGGAAAGTGCGGGAGGTCTCGACCCATTCGCAGGTCTCCGCATCGCGCACCAGAAAGCGGACCTGCCAGCGGACGGTGCCGTCGCGGCCCGTCCGTCTGCGGATTCCCCGCGGAGCTATAGCCATTAGGCGCTCCCTCAGCGCTTCTGGTCGTCGAGCCAGTCGAGCAGCTCGTCGAGCAACCAACGGCGGACCTTGCCGCTTACGGCGCGGAACGGAGGTCCGACGTCCTCGCCGGTTTCGCGCCGAGCCGCCCAGCGGTTCAACGTCGACGGTGAGATGCCCAGCACGGCCGCGGTCTCCTCAGTGTTCAAGAATTGAGGAAAGGCGCTGTGCCCCAACGTCAGAATCGTGCCCGGATCGGCGGGGCGGGGAAGGCTATCCGCGAGCGCCATACGGCACCCCCCGAGGAGGGGGGTGCCGTGCAGCTGGATGGCCGTCTGTTCCGTGGGCAGGAACGACCGAGGGGCGGGCCGACGGGTCATCGTGAAGCCCGTTCGGCGGGCGCCGCCAGGGCCGACACCGCCTCGATCGCCGAACCCAGGGGGCGGATGCTGCCGACCCCGGTCACCGTGGCCCGGGTGGTGCCGTAGTCACCGCCGCGCACCGACAACATCAGCTGTCCGCTGATCTCCACGACCGTGCCGGCCCCCGAGAGGGACTCCAATACCGGAGCGGGCGCCACCACCGCAGCGCCCTCGGTCCAGCCGACGATGGGGGAGGCCAGCGTCGCCGCGAACCACGACAGGGGTGTGCCTCCGGCGTCGACCTCGATGCCGATGACCTCCCGGCTGCCGTCCGGACCGGAGCCGTACTGCTTGCGCGCCCGCGGCCGACCAGCGACCACCACGCGCATCGTGTTCCCCAACGGGATTTCCATGAGCTATCTCCTAACTTTGGTGTTACGCAGCGCGTTTGCTGCGTCAAAACTTTCTAACACGCACGTACTGACAAAACGGGGGCTGGCAATCAGCGAGTATTGAGGGGACATGTCATCGTCGCTGTTCAGCGAAAAGTGTCCCGTCGAATTCTTAGAGAACCGCGAAGAACTATGTGCGGCAATTCATTTCTGTTACAGAAATGAACGTGCAGAGACGTACCGCAGCTTGAAGTCCTGTAACTGAATTCGGGGCCAAGCCGCCCCTTGCGCGCACTCTCAATCCTGTAAAACGCCGACGGATGACTACTCCGCTTGTTTCGCTAGCGAGGATGCTTCCCCAATGCGCTGAGTCGCCGCGACGAGCTGAGAGGCATTTGGACGAGGGTCTCATCCGGCGGTAGGGAACCGCTTGCGCGTTGAACACCAGCGCTGGACTGTGCTGTGAGGCCGGCTACCCCATCAAAACCGACTGCACGGCGGAATGTGCGACCTATCCGCGGTGCCGCGGGTAGCTGGACGTAGCATCTGCTGGTGCCTCGGGCCGTGGACAGGTTTCACCCTGGTCGGGTGATCGCCGGCTCATTCCTTTTTGCAATCCTCGTTGGCGCTGTTTTGTTGTCATTGCCGATCGCTACCGCTTCGGGTGATAGGGCTAGCCTGCTGGACGCTGTATTCACCTCGACGTCTGCGGTGTGCGTTACTGGGCTTATCACGGTTGACACCGGCAGCTATTGGTCCATGTTCGGCCAGTGGACAATTGTCGGATTGATCCAAGTTGGCGGTCTCGGCCTTATGACCTTGGCTTCATTGGTTATTGTGCTGATCTCGCGACGACTCGGCATGCGCGCCCGACTGATCGCCCAGGCGCAGACCCGTGCGTTGTCGAAGGCCGATGTGGCCCGTGTGGTGCGAAACGTCACGCTCTTCGCCATCGCCTCAGAAACACTGATCGCGCTGATCCTGTCTGTCAGGTTCGTCGTCGCGTATGACATGCCGGTGGGCAGCGCCGTGTACTCAGGGGTGTTCCATTCGATCTCGGCGTTCAATAACGCCGGTTTCTCCCTGAACGAGGACAGCTTGATGCCTTACGTCGGGGACTCGTGGATTCTGCTGACGATATCGGCGGCCGTGATCGTTGGGGGCATCGGGTTTCCAGTCGTGTTCGAGGTGGTGCGGTCTTGGCGACAACCCAGAACATGGTCAGTCACAACGAGGATTACCCTCGTCGCGACCGCTTTCCTGCTGGTCGTGGGCACGCTGGCAATCGCCGCCGTTGAGTTCCGAAATCTCTCCACGATCGGCGCTATGCCCGCCGGGACCGCGCTGTTGGCAGCATTCTTCTCTGCCCTAACCCCGCGGACGGCCGGCTTCAATGTCATTGACGTCGGGTCGATGACCTCCGAGGGTTTATTGGTCACCAACCTGCTGATGTTCATCGGTGGGGGAACCGCGGGCACCGCCGGAGGGATCAAAGTCACCACCTTCGCCCTGCTGGCCGTCATCGTCTGGGCGGAAATGCGCGGCGACCCCACGGTGAATGTCGGTTCACGCCAGATACCGGCGGACAACCAACGGCAAGCCCTGGCAGTCACGGCGCTCGGCGCACTGGTCGTGGCAATGTCTACCTTCGCTCTGATGAAGATGACCGACTTCAGCCTCGACCAGGTGCTGTTCGAAACGATCTCCGCGCTCGGGACGGTCGGATTGTCGACCGGGATCACAGCAGAGATCCCCGACGCCGGAAAGTGGCTGATCATCGTGTTGATGTTCATCGGCCGACTCGGCCCGCTGACCTTCGCGTCGGCGTTGGCGCTCAGACATCACCAGCGCCGCTACGAGCTTCCTACCGAAAGGGTCAATGTTGGTTAAGCAGCGCAGGGAACCGGTTGTGGTGATTGGTCTGGGCCGATTCGGCAGCGCCCTAGCTTTGGACCTCGACCGCCGCGGAACAGAGGTGCTTGCTATCGACCGCTCCGCCAAAGTTGTGCAGCATCACTCGAGTCAACTGACGCGAGTTGTCGCCGCGGATTGCACCGACATCGACGCCCTGCGCGAACTGGGCGTTGACGAGTTCTACATCGGTGTCGTCGCTATTGGCGGCGACATCGAAGCCAGCATCCTGGCCACCTCCCTGCTGGTGGAACTGGGGGTGGAGAGCATTTGGGCCAAGGCCATCACCGCTCACCACGGCAGGATCCTTGAGCGCGTCGGCGCAACCCACGTGGTGTTCCCCGAACGCGAGGCCGGCCAGCGCGTGGCGCATCTGGTCTCCGGCCAGATGCTCGACTACATGCAAGTCGACGATGATTTCGCCATAGCGGAGATACGGCCACCGAAAGAACTGGTCGGCGTTCCACTGGGTCAAACCGGCATTCGATCGAAGTACGGGATCACGGTGGTGGCGGTGAAGACATCCGGCGGGCAGTTCTCGAATGCCGCCGTCGACACCGAACTCATTCATGACGACGTCATTCTGGTCACCGGCCGGTTGAAGGACCTCGAGCGATTCGCGAATCTGCCCTGAGTCCAACCACCGATGACGGCGGTTATGGGAAGACACTTTGGGCCAACGCGAGACCCCTGCCACGTACAGAAGGCTAAGCTCACGGCGGTATCGATTCGCCAATGGAAAACGGAACCTACTGGGCAACCCGGCCCTCGAATTCAGGTGGTGACGAGTCGGTCGGCTTTCCCCTTGCGCAGGATCCCTCGCCTTCGGTTGAGGAGAATCTCTGCCACGGAGGGCCACCGATGAATGGAACGTGCGTTCACGGCGTTGCAACTCCTTCTCGGTGCCGTTCGCACGCGGCGCCGGCCGCTCGCAGCGTGGAATATGCGTTCGGGGCGAAGTGGTAGGGGGCTCGCTGTTGCTTATCCCATGCAAACCAGAAGAAGCCGTCCCGTCATGCACGTGCAGGTTCAACAACACCCACGCCTGCCACTCTCCGCGCGGATGACGGCGGGTTATGACGTACGTACCGTCGTCGTACACGGGTGGGCTGATGTATTTGCGAATTACCCCTCCGCTGGGATCGACCCGGGTGAACTTGACTTCACTCCTGTCCGTGCACTGGGTGGCTACCAGCCGCACTCCTGTCCGTGCACTGGGTGGCTACCAGCCGCAGTAGGAGAGCATCAAGTCGCCGATGACCCGCCGCCGGCGCTCGTCGAGCGAGGATGCGATATCGGCCAGCCCAATCCTCTTAGATCCGAGAACCCGCTGCAGCAGCGTGCCGCCGATGTCGTCGTTGTAGAAGCTCACCATCGCGGCAATGAAGACGCGTTCACCGCTGGACATCGTTCCGATTCGTGCAGTGATCTCGTCGACGCGCGGCACAAGGTCCCATTTGGTCTCGGCCGAACTCGGATCCAGCCCGTCACCGAACCAAACGGGGCCCGCGATCTGAACCCCGATCTTCCAGCTTTCGAAGAACGCCTCGGCGTTGTAAAAATTGCTCATACCGGGACTTTATTGCGACAGCACGACAGGACATCGGCGCGAAATAAGCTGGTAAACAGCGCGATACGGGTCCTAGGTGGGTCGCGCCCCCAGACCTGCGCGCCTGCACGCCAATGCACAGGCCTGTAACGGCAACACAGACGGCACGCCATCTGGCACACGCTCCCTGTAGGCCACCGGACGGTGGTCATGGTTGCACGTGCGCGCCGGGATAGCCGGTGCGCCAACTAGTGGACTTTGCCCGTGTGCCAACTAGTGGAGCGTGTCCGCGCACATCTTCCGTGTGCGATATCGCACGGGATATCCCGTGGTGTGTTGCGGATTATGTTGCGGCCACGGATGGTGCGGGTGGCGCGTATCAGGCATCTTCGTATGTCGCACGTCGTGCACCACGCCATGTCGCGGGGCACGGGCTGGGGCGCGGCAGGCGGCGGCAACGTCGTCGACAACGCTTACCTAGCGCCATATTCACTCAGCTAACGTTATAGAGCGGCATATTCACGAGTCCGCGCTACGTAGCGCTGGCCGTCGACATGCGATGGGGAGTTGGACACGGCCCACAACGCGAGTCCGGGCAGCAGTCACTCGAAAAGTCAGGAACCAACCCACACCTGCAGTGCGCGAGCAAGCTGAGATGCGAACCCAGGGCCATTGTTCGCCAGCGCGAAGCCCCCGGCCAGCCCGCCTTGAGATAGGAGTTGCCTGCGGCGTCGAACTCGTCGGAATGTCACGCGGCCTGTTTGCGGATCGACCCGGGGCACGGACACCTTCGCCGTACGAGGGACGACGTCGGAGGGGAAGCGGCAACCGACGTCGGCGTAGATCGCCTGGTGACGAGACCACCGCCGGAGTATGCGGCGGGCGTTGATGTAGTCGGCGTGGGTGATCTCGACCTTCGCGGTGGCTTTCTTGAGGCCCACCGCCCCCCAGAACCGACCCGGCCCCTTGCCTGGCTCCTGCCACAGATCGGGCACCTTATGTTGGTACTCCTTCGGACCGTCCGCGTTGGCGGAGGAGTGCTTGGTGAAGTAGATGGCGAGGCGTTTGGGGTCGCGAGCTCGGATCCCTTTGAGGGTGTCAACCCCGGTGCCGGCTTCTAGGTGCCTACTCCGGTGCACGGGGTCCGGGTGGTTCACGACGGACACCCACGCTGCCGAACACCACTCGCGGAACCGGGCACCGGAACGGCCCGGCATGAGGGGAGGCGCCATCCACAGATGGATATGGGGAGCACCGCGATCCTGGAACTCGAGCTTCCAGATGAACGCCGCTTTCTCGCCCCATTCGCGTTCGAATCGGCGGTACCAGTTGCGGAGGTGTTCTTTCACCGACTTGCCGGACGGTGCTACGACTTCCCAGTCACCGGGGTAGGTCAGCGTCACCATCGCCGGGATGCGGTCCCCGGCGATGATCGGGGTGTAGTCGTACTCGGCCAACGCCCGACACATCCGGGCTCGAGACTTACGGGACCACCCGGTGATCTGACGACGCGGGGAATCCGTGTCCCGCGGGGAACGCTTATCGCGCGATTCGGTTTCCAGCAGGGCATCCCAGACCTCCGCTTCGCACTGCGCCACGCTGACCTGGCGACCATGGGTTGCCGCCCTCTCAAGCGTCTTTTCGGTCGGGATCGGGCGGGTCCAACTCAGCCGGAGCACACCGGGGGAGATCGACAGATGGAACTGGCCGGACTCAGCTTGAAGACCGCGTAGTCGCGCACCCGTCGCCCACGGTTCAGGCCTCTCGAACAGCCCAGCCGCCGGAGACACCAACTCAACGCCCGGAAAGCGGAAGCCGACGGCGTCACCAGCTCGGATCTCCGCATCGCCCGGGTCGTCTACCTGGGCGCGGACACTTTTGGCACATATAACAAGCCCGGGCGCCGGCGGCGGCGCGCACGCCTCTACTGTCGCCGCTGCGGCGGCCTGCGCGCTTTCGCTGCCGCACGCGCTTCGGCCGCCTACGTCGGCGGCGGCCTGCGGCATAAGGATGCGCACCGCCGCCAGCGCCCCGGCAAAGTTATTGGGGATGCCAGAGTCGTCTGGCACCATGAATGACGAAGGCATGGAAGACCCTTCCGGGGCCCTCGGCAGCGCTTCTGGCTAGAGATGGAGCTGCCGGGGGCTTTCCCGTTCGGGGTCCAGAACCCGTGTCCGGTCCGTGTCCGTTTCAGAAAACGGGCCGGTTCATTTAGCGAGGTCAATGCGTTGCATGCGTCGCGTGCGCGCGCAATAAACGCAGCTCAGCGGCTAATCAGGCCGCTTCACACGCGGAAGGTCGCTGGTTCGATCCCAGCCGGGACCACCACGAAAC
>CAYXBN010000090.1:0-7500 GCA_964463215.1 uncultured Mycobacterium sp.
GGCCCCCAAAAGAAAAAACCCGAACCCTAATTGTGGGTTCGGGCTATTCCGATGTCCTGACACATCACAGAGCGCGCCCGAAGGGATTCGAACCCCTAACCTTCTGACATATTCGACGGTATCTGAGGGTGTAGGCGAGTCCCGGTGGATATGGCGCTAGCTGGCCGTTCGCCAGCAGACAGGACACCCCGATACAGACCGACCCGGGCGAATCCACCGACGTTTGTTCCGGGAAAGTGGCGGATTCAAGTTGACGACCCGCCCTATGTCGTTCTCAACACAATCCGCCGGGAAGGTTCAGCGTCACGCCGGCTGGCCGTAGACGGCCACCACAACCGAGCGGTCCAGACTGTTCTCCGACCACACACCGATCGTGGAGTTCCGGCAGTCCGACATGATCGCGAAGGCGCGGGGGTCGTCATACCACTGGTTGATGACGTCGACGTTGTTGATCGCCAAGGCCGGATTGATCGCCACCGTCTGACTGACCGTTCCGCGGAATCCCGCTGCTTCGGAACGACTTTGGGGCGTTGAGCCATCGGATCCCCGGTCGCCGTCCAGGGCACGGTTGTTGATCATGTCTCTGGCCTGCCGCTGAGCAGCCAGGCCCAGGGCGAGGTCTTGCTTGATGTCGGTCGTGCACCCTGCCTGGCGCTGAATGGTGTACACGTTGGCCAGCACACCGTTGTTAAGCCGGGAGTTGTCGGCACCGGCCGGCGGGGCGTTCATCGCCGACACCGTGATTAGGGCGGTCACCACGGCTACCCCGGATGATGTCTGCACCCTGCTCAGCCTTCGGCGTTCAGAGCAGGCGTGTAGTGCGCGGCGGACTGGCGCAACTGCCAGATCATCGCCGGGCACAGTTCATTGACCGCCTGGTTGATCAGGTATGCCGCCTGGTAGTCGTCGTTGGTCGCGAAGTCGGCTTTGACCGAGGTCAGCCCGTCGGTGTAACTGGATCCACCCTCGACTCGGTCGCAGATAGAGTGTCCGTAGGCAAGCGCGGCTTCGGCGTTGGGGAAGTTGTAGCCGGGGCGCATCGTCACGTTGACCAAGTACGCGACATCGTCGGCGTGGGCACGTGGCGATACTGCCAGCGTGACGATGCCGGCGAATGCCACCGCGATCGCGCTACGCATCGTTGGCGCCCGGCATCAGCGCAGCGGGGTGAGGGACCGTGGGTGCTCCGGCGCGCGAGGATTGCCCACCGTCGGGGATGGTGCTCCCTCTATCGCGGCCATGCGCATGTACCGGAAGACCGCCTCGGCGCGGTTGGATGCCTTGAGCTTGCGCAGGACGTTCTTGACGTGTGTCTTCACAGTGCCCTCGGCGATCACCAGGTGCGTGGCGATCTCGCTGTTGCTGTTGCCCTGAGTCATCAGGCAGAGCACCTCGATCTCTCGGCGTGACAGCAGTGCTTCGATGCGCGTGTTGGCCGCCAGCGATGCCGCGACGGGTGGGGCCGGTTGCCCGGCGCCGAGGTCCGGGGGCCGGCCGAAGCTGGTCTGTGCGGTGCAGAGGTTCTCGGCGGCGGTGGCGAAATCGCGGGCCATCCGCTGAATCTCGTTGCGGGCCAGATGTAATCGCTCGACGAGCGCCGCGCGCCCGAAGGCGTAGCTGAACCCCTCGGCGAACATCCCGAGCACGGCAAGGTCGTCCTGGTCCACGTGGCGGCGGCTGTTGTAGCAGTCGGCGTGCAACATGCCGATCACCCGGCCCTCCGCCATGATGGGCGCCGCGACATAGGAACGCGACAGGGACGCGGTCCGGATCGCGGCGTTGGTCAGTGGATTGTTCTGGACATCGTCGACGAGAATCGGCGCACGCCGGCGCACCATTCCACTTTCGACCAGCATGTGGTCGATGCGCAGCGGTTGGCTGCCGCCGGCCTGCGCGATGCGTTCTGCCCATTCGGGATCGGCCTGGACATGGACGCGTTGCACCGTCCAGGTGGACTCTTCGATACTCGAGACGATGACCCGGTCGAAGCCGCACCGGGCGAGGGCGGCCGGAGCCCGATCGAGCATTTGCTCGATGGTCTTCACACCCTGCAGTCGCGAGAGGGCGTTGCGGACGGCCTCGTAGCGCTTGTGCGTCTGTCGGATACGGCCTTGACAGACCTGCACCTGGAGCGCGGTGACTTCGGTGAGCAACTCGGTGAGCGGTGCAAGGGTTGGGGCGAGCACCGTGACGTTGGTCGACCCGGTGAGTTCGACAAGGCGTTGGTGGGCCGCGTCGAGGGCGGATTCGATGGTGGTGAAGCCGAAGTCGTCGATGGTGGCGTCCTGGCCAGCACCGGTGAAGGCAGCGACGTCGCGCAGTGCCATGACGATGCGATCGCGCAATTCGTGGTCGTCCAGCGGCTCGCCGACGAGTGACCACTCCTCGTTCTCGGTCGTCGCCGGCCGCTTGGAACCCCAGGGCGGGGGCGTGGACCAGGCAGCCAAATCGCCGACGGTGAGCATGGCGGTAGTCACATCTCGACGGTAGAGAGACGTAGGTCACTTGGATATGGAAGCTGCTACCGAATCTTGCGCACGGCACTGGAAGCTGCTTCCAGCTTCGCCTGGCCTGCGTTCTATTGGTCGGGTTGCCCGGCACTCGCCAAGGCGCCGGCGCTGAGATTGGCGCCGGCCTCGGCCAGTCGCAGCGCCACCTCGAGCTCGAGTCGGCGCTCCGTCAGTGGCCGTCCAAGGAGGTCTTTTGCCTGGTTGACGCGGTAGATCACGGTGTTCTGGTGAATGCCGAGGCGTTCCGCGGTCCGTCCCCAGCTCATGCCCTCCTCGAAGAACACGATCAAGGTGGAGCGCAGCCGCCGGCTGCGTTCGGAGTCTGAACTGAGGTCACCGAGTTCGTGGCTGACGTATTGCCGGGCCCTGGACAGATCACGGGTGAGCAGGGCGTTGAGTGCGATGTCGGGATGACAGACGACCGTCCCTGCCGGGTGGGAGAACACGCCGGTGACGAGTCGGCCGTCGCCGGCCTGACGGTGGGACTGCACGAATCCTTCGAGTCCATGACCCAGATCGCCGACCGCGGCAAGCAGGGGCGGGTCCACCGACACCGACACCGACGGGGTGAGGTTCGGGCCGCTGGTCCAAGCCCAAACGGCGGAGGAGCCGGCCGGCACGACGAGCAGTTCGATTCCCTTCATCTCGTGAGCGATGGCCGCGGCAGCGCGTTTGAGGGCCTGCAGGGGCGGCTTGTCCTGGGCGCGGGGGTCGCTCCAGACGATGATCGCGGCGTGGTGCCGGTCGAGGTCGTATCCGAGGGCTGCGCTGGTGGCGCGCAGGTCCACGGGGCGCCCCGACACGATGGCGAGGACGAGTTCGGCGCGAACGGAGTCTGCGCCGCGTGCCCACAGTTCACGTTCGCGCTGGTAATGGTCAACGAGGTCGCCCGACACCTTCTCGCAGTACCCGAACAGATACTGCGAGGCCGTGTTGGCCAGCTGCCATTTCACTTTTTCTGGCGCCGGCAGAGCGTCGACCGCTTCCCGGAGCGCGGCGTCGCAGATGCCCAACCCGATGACATAGCAACGGGGGATGGCGGCGACGCTGATCCCGCGATGGGCCAGCGTGGTCACCCAGTCGAGGGTGGGTTCCGGGGCTTGCGCCACCGACGGCGACTCCCCGGCCGCGAAGCCGCGCAGGACGGCCTGGACGTTGCTGAGCGCGGCGGCGACGGTCAGTTGTTCGATCTCACGGTCCTGCGGATTGTGCAACTCGGCGACCACCTCGACAGCGCGCAGTCCGATGCGTTCACCCAGTGCGGCGACATCGACCGACGCGATGACTGCGGCGGCTTCCTCAGATGCCATGGGGTGACCCTACGGGCAGATCAGTCGAAAAGCAGGACCGGTTTGACGACCTCGCCGCGCTGTGAGGCGGCGATCGCCTCGTTGATCTGGCTGAACGGGAAGGTGGTGATCAGTCGGTCGAAGGGGAATCTGCCGTCGCGGTACAGCGCGATGAGTTGCGGGACGAACGTCCTGGGATCGGCGTCGCCCTCGATCACCCCGGAGAGGCGCCGGCCGAGTAGCAGGTGCCCCTGGTCGATGGTGATGTCGTGCTGGAGGCCGTGGAATCCCACGGTGACGCAGTGGCCCGGTGAGCGCAGGATTTCCAGGGCCTGGCGGATGACCGCGCCGGACCCCACGGCATCGAGGGAGTAGTCGACGCCATTGGGCACCAGCCCCATCACGTCCCACACGAGGTCACTGGTTTCCGTCGGGTTCAGGCAGTGGGTTGCGCCGAGGCTGCGGGCCATGTCGAGGCGATCGGGGTTGAGGTCGATGGCGATGATCGGGTCACAGTCGAGGGCCTTGGCCGCCATGACCGCCGCCATCCCGACCGCACCCAGCCCGAATACGGCCAGGCTTTCCCCGGATCGCGCGCCGAGCACGTTGATGACGCTGCCTGCACCGGTCTGCAGTCCGCAGCCCAGCGGACCCAACAGGTGCACCGGCAGGTCCTTGTCGACCTTCACGACATTGCGGCCGTCGGTGATCGCCAGGTTGGCGAACGAGGACTGGCCGAACCAGTTGCCGTGGATCTCCTCCTCGCCGGCATGCATGGTGACCGTTCCGTCCAACCGCTCGCCGAAGTAGTTCAGCGGCGCGAACAGGTCGCAGTAGGCCGGGCTCTTCTGGGTGCAGGTGTCGCATTCGCCGCAGAAGGCGAAACTCAGGACGACATGGTCCCCGGGTTGCACGGTGGTGACCTCGGTTCCCACGGCACGCACTACCCCGGCGCCCTCATGACCCAGCACCGCCGGTAGCGGCAGCGGCACCATGCCGTCGGCCGCGGAGATGTCGGTGTGGCACACCCCGACGCCGGCGATCTCCACCAGAACCTCATGGCCGGCGAGCGGAGTCAATTCGACGGTTTCCACCGACAGCGGCCGGCCTTCCTCGCGCAGGATCGCTGCGGTGGTGGTGGGTCCCACACCGCCGGCGGCCTCGTGCGGTTCACCGGCCGGTGTCGTTTGCACAGTCACACTCACCTTCGATGTCCGTGACGGGTTACTTGCCGGCGTCCTTCTCGGCGACGAGGTCCCGGTAGAGCGGGAAGAGCGGCTTGGTGAGCGGGACGAGCTTGAGGATCTTGTTGACCGGACCCTTGGCCTTCACCTGCCCCTTGGCCAGGCCGACGCCGAGGTTGTACTCGCCACGCCAGAACTTGTCGCCGATGTCGGCGGGCATGAAGAGTTTGACGTCGGCGTCGGGGTTGTCGCCGCCGTCGGTCACCTCGATGGCGGGCTGCCGTAGGCGCACGGTCATCGAGGCTTCGGGGTCGGTGTAGTACACCTGCAGATCGATGTCGGCGCCCATCAGCTTGGGTCCGACTTCGGTGTCGTTGGCGGCGAGGAAGACCCCACCGAGGTACTTGTAGATCTCTTCGGCGTTGTTGTAGTAGGGCATGTTTTCCTCTCAGGCGGAAATTCTCGTGGGTGGTTTCATCGGGTTGAGCGCTTGGGAGAGAGACAGTTTCAGCGCTTCGATGGCGGGGTCCACGTGACCGGCAGGTCATGGATGCCGTGGATGAAGTTGTTGATCTGGTAGTCCGGCTCCCCGGTGAGTGTTATGTCGGGAATGCGGGTGTAGATCTCGGTGATCGCCGAGCGCAGCATCTGCCGGCCCAGGGTGCTGCCCAGGCAGAAGTGCGGGCCGCCCGCGCCGAAGCCGACGTGATCGTTGGGGCTGCGCAGGATGTCGAACTTCTCCGGATCCTTGAACGCTGCGGGGTCGCGGTTGGCCGAGCAGTACCACATGACGACGTGTTCGCCTTCTTTGATCTCCTTGTCGCCAATGACGACGTCCTGGGTGGCGGTGCGGCGGAAGTGCATCACCGGGCTGGCGAAACGCAGGACCTCCTCGGTGGCGGTACCGACGCGTCCGGGGATGTCTTCTAGCAAGAGTGCGCGCTGGTCGGGGTTCTCGGAGAAAAGCCGTACGGCGTGGGCGATCGAATGCCGCGTGGTGTCGTTGGCCGCCGAGCCGAGCAGCGAGAAGAACGATGCGATCTCCCACTCCTCGAGCTTCTGCCCTTCGAACTCGGCGTTGACAATCCAGGTGACGAGGTCGTCCTGGGGATCCTTGCGGCGGCGTTCGGCCACGGCCAGCGCCACTTCCTGAATGCGCTCGGCTTCCTCGGCGTGGGTGGTGATGGCGTCTCTGCCGAGCGCCATCCGCGGGTCGTCCCACGCCAGCATCCGCTCGGCGGCTTCCATGACGATGTGCTGCTCTTCGCTGTCTCGGTCGAGGCCGAAGAAGTGCGCGAAGATCCGTCCCGGTACGTACTTGGCGTAGTCGTCGGAGAAGTTGCCCTCACCCCGGTCGATGATCTCGTCGAGGCGGTCGCGGGCATGCTGGTCGATCCATTCCGTCAGCTTGCGCACGTTGCGGGGACTGAACGCCTGCTCGACGACACCACGGATTTTCCGGTGGTCCTCGCCGTCGAGGACCAGAAACGACGCGGTGGCATTGATGACGACCTCGGGCATGTCCTCCATCAGCACGCCGCGGCCCGAGCAGAACTGCTTTGGTGTGCGTGAGACGTAGCGGCAGTCCTTGTGCGTGGTCACCGACCAGAATCCCGGGGTGTCGTCCTCCGGGGGCAGCAACGTCGATTCGTAGGGCCGGTGGTAGGCGACGGGGTGTTCCTGACGCAACCGGGCGAAGGCCTTCTCGCGCTGCTCGAAGTCCTGGGCCCAGAACGACCGGGCCGACAGATCCAACTCGGGGTCGGTGATGATCGAGGGGTGCTGGGCGGCGACACTGCTCATGGGTAAGGACGCTGCCAGCCCACGCAGTCGTTGGCGATCCGCCACATGAGACAAGTGCATCTCCCATTGGGGATAGCGCTCAGGTTTTCGAGGGCAGCCCCTTCGTCGGTGGCTCGGAGAGCAGGGCATCGAAGATGTGGCGCTCCAGCTTTTGGGTGAGGTCGACGTGAACGTGTTTGGTCTCGGTGTACTCATCAAGAGAGTGCTGGCCGAGCTCCCGGCCCAGGCCGCTCTGCTTGTAGCCGCCGAACGGCAGCGCGGGGTCGATCTGGTGCCAGTTGTTGATCCAGACGGTCCCGGCGCGCAGCTGTGCGGCGACCTCGAGGGCGCGCTCGTAGTCGGTGCTCCACACGCCGGCGCTGAGTCCGTAGGGAGAGTCATTGGCCTGCGCCACAGCATCATTGACGTCGGAGTAGCGCAGGACGCACAGAACGGGACCGAAGATCTCCTCGCGCGCCACCTCCATGTCGTTGGTGACGTCGGCGAGGATCGTCGGCTCGATCCAGTATCCCGACGCGAACTGGGCGCCGGTGGGCTTGCCGCCGCCCAGGACGACTTTGGCGCCGTCCTGCCAGGCGCTGTCGATGAAAGACAGCACGCGATCACGCTGCCTGGCCGAGATCACCGGCCCGACATCGGTGTCGAAATCGGTTGGGTCGCCCAGTTTGAGGGCGGAGGCCCGATCGACAAGGCGATCCACGACCAGGTCGTACA
>CAYXBN010000091.1:0-7151 GCA_964463215.1 uncultured Mycobacterium sp.
TCGTCTCCAGCGACCCCGACGAGGCGGTGGAGAAGGTGGCCGCCTACCTCGGCTACGGCCTGAATCACCTGGTTTTCCATGCCCCCGGCCACGACCAGCGGCGGTTCCTGGAGCTGTTCGAGCGGGATCTTCTGCCCCGGCTGCGCAAACTCGGGTGATCGCTGGCGGAATCACAGTTTGCCGTTTTCGTGGCACTATTCCTGCGCCTCGTCGGGCGGCTCGACCAACCGGTAGACGCGGTAGCGCTCCTGGCCGTCCGGTCCTGGTGCCGAGAACACCAACACTCCGATTCCGGCACCCTCGTCCCACATCGTCGGATAACGTTTGGTGATCGCATCCACAGCGACGTTTGTTGCCGGATTGGTCAGCACGACGTAGCGAATTCCGGACTCCCACGGGCGGTTCAGGGCCGAGACGAAGTCGTAGTCGCTGGTGATGACGAACTGCTTGAGGTTGTCCGACGATAACCACAGCCACCAGGTCTGAAATGTGTCCAGAAGTACAGTGCGCGGGGGAAGTTCCTTAGCGTCCAGGTATCCGGCGACCAGACGGTCGTCGATGCCGACCCTTCGATCGAACCGTTGTTCCGGGGGATAGCGGTCCGGTGCGACGAGGGAGGCCACGCCGAGTACCGAGGTTGCCCCCACGTTGATGTCGGGGTCCAGCAGCGATTTCGCTGTCACCGGAATTCCGACGAACAGGGATATCCCCAGCATCGCGGCACCGAGGCGGGTCCACGCGGACTCGACCCGCCAACGGCCCCGCGACGGATGGCCTGGTGACCAGAGTACGAGCGCAATGACGATCACCATCGGGATGGCCGCCATGAAGTAGCGGAACCAGCCGAACGTCGATCCGGTGTACTGACCCCACGCGGCGAAGGCCAGGACGGCACCGAACCCGCCGATGGGCACCATTGGGTCGATTCGACTCATCCAAAAAGATTGTGCTGCAGCAACAATCAGCGCGATGCCGATCAGCGGCTGGATGCTGAACAGTCTGTTTGCCAGTAGCGGGCCGTCGGTGTAGGCGTTGGTGTATCCCCGCTCGAGGGCGACCGCGATCTGGTTCGAATTTCCGTAGTCGGAGGAGATGATCGCGAACGCCTCACCGGTCATGATCCAGCCGGCGGCGGCGAAGAGGATGAAGGTTGCACCGACCGGAAACAGCACCACCATCACGTTGAGTGCGGTCGCGGCCAACCGCTGTGTCTGGATGGTGCGGTGAAAAGTCGTCGCCGCCACCAAGGCACCGGCGCCGGCGCCGGCGATCAGGCTCTCGTAGCGCACCAGATAGCCGACGCTCAGTGCCAGCCCGACCGACGCGAGGTCGAACACCCGCGGCGAGTCGAGCCACCGCAGCAGGTAGCGCACCGCCCACAGGATGCAGAACAGCATCGCGGCTTCGCTCATGCCGGTGCCCGCGTAGATGACGATCATCGGATTGAGGGCGAAGCAGGCCACCGCGATCCACTGCCAACCGACCGGCGTAGAACGGTCGATAGCGATCAGCCTGATCAGCACAGCACAACCAGCCGTAAAGCACGCGCTCTGAACAACTCCCGCCAACCCGTGCGTTCTCAGCTCCGGCCACCAAGCGCTCAGCTGGAGCACCGGCAGTTCCAGAATGCTCGGCAGCGGACCCCATACGAAGCCCATGGCTGAGAGGTGGGGGTCGTTGCTCCACAGCGCGTATCCCGCGTTTGCGACGCGACTGATCCCATCGCCTTCGGTGATGTTGTATCGCATTACCATGGTGCAGCCGATAACTGTGTAGACGGCGGAAAGCACCGCGAACAGCCACCAGGAGATGCCACGCCGCGCGGCCCGTGGCAGTTCGTTGGCCGCCCGATCCTTCGCCGTGGCAGCCTGTTGCATGATCGCGGTCACCCGGGCTACTCCCGCGCTTGGCGTCGTCGAACGATCATGACGCGCGCGACCGCAGCAGTGGCTGCCGCCCCGGCCACCAGGGTGGCCAGCGCTGTCCACTTCCAGCCCTCGCGTCTGATCGTTCGGCCCGGCACTGGCCGATCTGAGCGGATCGTGAGTTCGACGGTCTCACCGGCCGAACCCGTTGCGACGACGTCACCGGCGAGTGATGACCAGCCGTTGTCGAGCTGACGGATGTAGTCGAAGGTCTCGTCGACGAGTACGGTTCGGTCGGGAACGTCGATCGCCAGGACCGTCCGATCGTTCTGAGCGAACGACTGAACCATGCCCAGCGGTCCGTTGAGGACTGTGCTGGTGGCGGTCTGCCCATCCACTCCCACCTGCCCGTCGGCCGTGATCGTCACCGGTGGTTGCATCCCGATCCTGGACATCCCGTCCCCGACGGTCACCGCCAGCAGGCCGAGCTTCTCGGCGGCGCCGTTCTCCAAGCTGGCCAGTTGGGGCCGCAGCAGAGTAGTGGTGCGTTGTGCGATCAGGTTGATCGCCTGGGCGGCGTACCGGATGTACTCCGGACGGTCCACGGCAACATTGAATTCCGGAGTGAATGCCGCCGGCAGTGAGGAGAAACCGGCGGAGCCGACGGCGCCCGGAATGATCTCCACCGTGGATTGGGGATCCAAGGCGAAGGTCATCCGGTCGATGAGCGGTGCGCAGGTACCACCGCCCGGGAAGTATTGAAGTTCCAGCGCCATGCCGATATTGGACGTGATGGTCTGCGGCGGGACTTCGAATTTCAGATCCAGCTCGCCGGACTGATCCAGTCGGCGGGTAGCCAGAACATAGGAGCCAGACTTGATCAGCAACGACGCTTTGTCGTCACCGGTGGGCGTGTAGCGGGCACGAAGATCGACTGTCGCCTTCATGATGGGCCCGGCTGCGAATGCCGCGCCGTCCAGACCGAGATAAGTGGAACTCGCGCCCGTGAAGGAGTTCGAGATCGCGATTCCGAGTTGTTCGAAGGTCATGATGGTACTGGAAGAACTCAGGGGTCCAGTCGCGGATTGCACTACCGCCGAGCCGGTTTGGGCAAGTTGCCGACGACCGTCGACGAACGCAGCAATCTGTTCGACAAGATCGGGTCCCCGGCCGCTGATGGTGAGGACTGCCTCAGGGGTGCCGGGGTTCCGAATCTCGATCCCGTTGGTCTCATTGTCCCGGATGGCGATGATCCGTCGTGTCAGGGGATCGCCCTTCGGGAGTATGGCTGAGGTGTCGACGTCGATGCGAACGGGCAATGGCCGATAGTTCCGAGTCAGCATCGCGGTAAGGGTGAGTGTGGCCTGCTGTTGATCCGCGGTCGGTGTCGGGCCGGTCCAGATAGTGACGGCATCAAGGTAGGACGGTAGGAAATCGGCGATTGTCGCAGGATTTGCTGGTTGGCCTGTCAGTGCCGTGGCCAATCGGGAGAGTGTCACGGTCGGCGTGGGTGCACAGGTATCGCCTGGGGGACCCACCGAGCGCAGAACGAAGTTCAGCGTCAGAATCCCGTCTTCGATCGCGGCGGCCGAGGTGTTGAGGGTGAATGGGGCAGCGGGGACATCCAGCGGAATCGGGATTGTGCCCACACCGCTGCCACGTCCGTCGAATACGTCGATGCGACCCGCGTTGACGTTGACGGCTGATCCGATCTGCCCGGAAATCACTGCGGCGGTGATTCCCTCGGGTACCGGAAATTCGAATTTGTTGTCCAGGTCGGCGCCACGTATTTCAAGTGTCTCGGGCCGGCCGAACTGCCGCCAGGGGATGGTCTGCAGCGCTACGGCCTGCACTCCGGGAACAGGATTCCCAGCCGGCGGCGGTGCGGGTGGCTCCGTCGGTTCCGCGGTGGCGCTTGCTGCGCCGAAAGCCAGCAGCGCACATGCCGACAGCACCGCCCTCACCATCGGTCGGGGCTCCACTAGGTCGGCCCGTTCGGGACATGGGGCCCCGATAGCGGAGCGCTGAGACCGTGCACGGTCTTCTCCCAGTGGAATGGGCGGAAAATCAACTGGTAGAACGCCTTGAGCGCGCCGAAGGACTGCAGCAACCAGTACAGCGGGGACAGTAACGCGGCCCACCACAGATGCGGTTTCCCGGTCGCCTGCACGAGCACGAACGCCATGTAGACGGCCAGCGGTGTCCCGACCAGAAACAGGACTAGGCAGGCGTAGTAGGCGATCGGTGGGAACAGCATGGTGATCACATCCGGCCGGCCGCTGGTCCAGGACAACAGCAGCAGACCGAACAGCAGATTAACCACCGCAGTGGTGGGAATCCCCCCGGTCATGTTGAGAAACCTCAGGGCGGCCTTGGTGCCGACCCGGCGGCGGAACTGCACCGGGTGCCGAAGGTGCACGATCATGGTCTGCAGATAGCCCTTGTACCAGCGTGATCGCTGGCGAATCCAATTCACCACATCTGAGTTGGCTTCTTCGAGGGTCACCGAGTCCAGGATTTGGGTGCGATAGCCGTGGCTGGCAAGGCGTGCGCCGAGATCGGCATCCTCGGTGACGTTGAACTCGTCCCAGCCGCCCACCTCGCGCCACACCCGAACCGAGATGTGGTTACTGGTGCCACCGAGGGGGACCACGCAGCGCGCCCGTTCCATGGCGGGCAGGACCACGCTGAACCATTGCGCGTATTCCATCGCGAACCAACGGGTGAGCAGATTCTGCTCCTCGTTGAAGTACCCGAGTTGTGCTTGCAGGCAACCGACATCGGCTGGGGCGGCGCGGAAGGCTGCGACGGCCCGCCGAAGTTGCAGCGGTTCGGGGACATCTTCGGCGTCGTAGATTGTGAGGTACTCGCCGCGAAGGTCGGGCAGCGTCATACCGTAGTTGCACGCCTTCGGCTTGGTCTTGGGTTCACTGTGCGGCACGATCACCACTCGGACGCCGCGCAGGTCGGCTGACTCCAGCGCGTCCTGGGTGGCCTGGTCGTCCTCCTCCACCAGCAGCAGCATCTCGAGGCGATCGGCCGGGTAGTCGATCCGGCATACGCCGTTGACCAGGTTCTCGACCACAGACGGTTCGTCGTAGACCGGTAGCAGCACCGTATAGACGGGCAGTTCGTCGTCGGGGATCGCGCGGGCCTCCTCTTCGCTGATCCGCACCAGCGCAGGGTGTTTCAGGCCATCGATCATCAGGACGTACCGGTCCACAGCGGACGCAAGGTAGATAAAGGTCACGATGCTGCCCAGAACGGGAAGTGCCTGGGTCGGAAACGCGGTGATCACACCGACGACCACCGCGACAAACGTCACCACCATTGCTTTGGTGCGGCGGCTCAACGCGGTGCGAGCCGAGAGGTGGTCGGGCAGGAACCAGCTTCTCTCAGCGAGGGCGGGGCCTGTCATGCGGGTTTCCCGGCCGCCAATATCCGCTCCGCTACGAGCGTGGCGGTTCGGCTGACACGTTTGGGGGCGAGGGCCGTCGGGGCGGGTTGCTGGCGGCTGAGCCACAGCATCGGTTCGACCAAGGAGGAG
Organism: uncultured Mycobacterium sp.; assembly: GCA_964463215.1. Classification (GTDB taxonomy): domain Bacteria; phylum Actinomycetota; class Actinomycetes; order Mycobacteriales; family Mycobacteriaceae; genus Mycobacterium. The sequence goes on from CAYXBN010000091.1 coordinate 5,413, forward strand.
GTCCACGTGATCGGCTGTGGCGCCGGCGTCGTATCGGACCTGAGGTCTTGGTTCACCACCACGGTCACTCGCTGGTACTCCGGACCGGTTTGCCACAGCCAGGTCAGGGCGTACCACTGGTCGGCGCCGCTTGAGGTCGCCGAATCGGGGTCGCTCTGCGCCGCCCGCACCCCGACAGGCCCCGTGATGCCGCTGGGGCGGTACGTGACCGGCGTCGCCGAGTGGTACCAGACCGCGTCGTCGTAATCGTTGAGCCGGGCTAGGTTCGGCGTGCTGACCACGTCGATGGCGACGGCCGGCTCACCATCAAGGGCGTAACGGGTCAGTGTCGCCTCCGGGCCGAGGAATCGGCGGATGAAGTCGAATTCGGCAGTCGGCCGCAGGTTCAGTGCGGAGATCCAACCGCCGTCTGCCGTCACTCTGGCGGGTTCGGGGCCAGGCGGGGGTGCGCTGATCTGCATGGCGGCGGCCAGCGCGATCAGCGCCGCCAACCCCTTTCCCCCGACGTGGGGGAATGTGGCCTTCCCCTTGGCTGGGTGCGCGGCCATGCTGGCCGCGACGCGCACGTGGGCGACGTGCCGCACCGCCGCGACGACAAAAACCGGGACGGCACCTGCGACCAGCAGCGTCCTGGGTAGTAGGTGTTCAAAGCCCACCATGCGGTCCAGTCCGGTTGCGACGGCCATGGTCGCCGCCGTCGCCAGGAAGCGGTGTGCGAGATTGAACGTGCTCGTCGCCAGATACACGGCCAGGGAGCCGATTGCGGCGGCCACCATTACCGCGTCGTCCTCGGTGCCGCCGAGTTTGGCGGTCACCAGCAAAAACGGCATGGCAGGCGCGCAGAGCAGCGCGAAACCCCACGCGCGCCACAGCCGCATTACGTGCCGGGCCGAGAACAGAACCGTCCCGACGGCCATCACCCAGATGACGGGTGTGAAGTGGTGCCAGTTCCACAAGCCCGACAACGCGGGCAGTCGAGCAGACAGCATCCGCAGGCTGAGCAGGCCGGCCGCGCAAAACAGGATCGCGACCATCCAGTCGAACTCGGTGTCACCGACGCCGGGGGACGGCCGGATGCCGCTGGCGATCAGTGCCCCCAGGATGGGTGTGACGAGGAGGTAGGCGGTGTAAGAACCGGCGCTGGCGCTATGGAACGCATGCGTGGCCATGAGGGCGAAACCCATGCCGACGATGACGAGTAGGCCACCGATCCGTGGCCAGGCTGCCTGGTCCGGCTCGCGGGCGCGCATCTTCTTAGCGACCGTGTCCAGCACGATCCCTGTTGTATAGGAAAAATGAACTTGCCTTAGGCCGTTTCGGCGAACCTGTTATCGAGCCGAATTCCGACGCCCGCCCGGTCCAGATAGGGAATGCTGTCGTCGTGACGGCAGAACCCACTCCGAAAGGTCCCACCTCGATCTACGTCGCCTCCCCCGAAGGCGAGACCGGGAAGTCCACCATCGCGCTGGGCATCGTGAACCGCTTGGCGGCGATGGTGCCCAAGGTCGGGGTGTTCCGGCCGATCACCCGGCGGGACGAGCACGACTACATCCTCGACCTGCTGCTCGCCCAGAGCGATTCCGGCCTGTCCTACCAGGACTGCGTCGGGGTCACCTACCAGCGACTGCACGAGGACACCGACAGTGCCATCGCCGACATCGTCGACCGCTACCACGCGGTGGCATCCCGATGCGACGCGATGGTGATCGTCGGATCCGACTTCACCGACGTGGCGACCC
>CAYXBN010000092.1:0-6834 GCA_964463215.1 uncultured Mycobacterium sp.
GAATGACGATCTGCAGGTCGATGTGTGGATCCACCTGGAGCAGTGACAGGGTCGCCGTGTCCGCCAACGCCTGCGCGATGACGAGCCGGTCCGCCGAGAGCGGTTCGCGCGCGAACAGATTCAGCAGGTGGGCCGACGGGCTCGATGCGCCAATGACCTGCAGGGTGCCGCTGACGTCGCGGAGCAGGATGCCTGCTGCCGCGACCGGCAGCAGGTTCACGCACTTCTCGGCCAGCTCGGTGAAGATCTCGATGGTCTCCGCCCCCTGGGTCACCGAGTTCGTGATCTCGATGAGGGTGACAGCGAGTGCCGCCGCGTCGGGCAGCTCTATAAGAATGTCGGTCATGGTGGGCAACCTTCCGCGCGGTATCAGGTGTCGAGGACCAGGGTTCGGGCAACGATCTGTTGCGCAATTCGATTGACGGGTTCTCCATCAGCGAAGGCCTGTGCGCGAATACGGACGAGCGCGGCCACGATGGAGATGTTGAGCGCCTCGGCCACCATTCCGGCGGCAACCTGCAACGCGGGTTGGCCATGCAGGCCGGGCCCGAAAACGCCCGCACGGGAATCCAATCCGGCGCCGGCCTGGAGTCTGACCAGCTCAGCGGTGGCCAGAGAGGACAGGATCAGTCCATCGGTGTACTCCATCGCAGTGGGTTCCCCGGCGCGAACCCGGTAGACGGTCAGCACTCCGAGGTAGGCGTCACCGATGCGCAGCGGAAACGCGAACACTCCGTGAACCTGATGCTTCTGTGCGATCTTCGCGAAGATCGGCCAGCGCGCCGCCGCACGGTGTGCGTGGACATCGTCGAGGATGACGGGGACCGGCGAATTCCGCGCCGCAAAGGTCGGCCCATCCCCGAGGGCGAACTGCTCCTCGTCAAGACGTGTGCCCAGTGCGTCCGTAGCCGCGATCGGGCTGTATGCGTGATCAATCACCAAAGCCAGAGAAGCACTCTGACCGCCGAGATGTTCCCGGGCGACCCGGCAGATACGTTCGCTGACGCTCAGTGCCGAGTCAATCGCGCCGATCTTGTCGGCGATGAACTGCCACCGATGGTCAGTCATTCCCTTGCGTGCGGCAAGTAGCAGTGTTCATTGCGATCTCCCGCCCGACCTTTCGGCTGCAAGGTCCACTGTACGGCACTCAGTGGGACCTAAACGTTGCGTCGGAAGTGCGCCGAGTCCAGGGGCCGCGGCGTCCAAAACCGGCGTAGACTCTAATTAGATCAGCGGCATTCCGAACATGACTGATCGAAGTTGTGTCGTCGCTGATTACATGATCCGGTCGTTCGCGGCTAGGACGGGAGCGTCGAGATGACGCATCACAACGATACAAACTCGGTTGAGCGGCCGCGGACGCTTCCTCTGCACACGCCGCGCCTGCGCTTGAAACCCAAAGCACCAATGGCCGGTCTCGTCGACGGGGCTTGGTGGCCGCGCACCGATGCCCTCGCCGTCGAGCTTCCTGACCTGCTCGCGGTGCTGTCGGTTCGACTCGGGCCGATCGACCGGGTCCTCTACAACCTGGGAGAATGGGCGAAGGCGCCGGCCAAGCTCACCGGAGGCGAGAGGTCGGTACACCTCGACGGGTACCGCAACCAACCGGCCAACACCATCGAGGTCATCGGGCTCAACCGCGACGCGCTTGTCCTTCTGGTCCTATCGCCGGACACCGATCCGCAAAGTGCACACACCGCGATGATGGCCGCAGCCGGACGCGACAACGTTTCCACCGTTGAGCAACTGCTGCCAAGAAGCCAGCCGAACACAATTCCTCCCGCGGCCACCGCTGCCGAACAGGGCCGCTGGGAATCCGAGGGCGGAGCGGCAAGTCATCGTCTGACGCCGGCAGGAGCGCGCGGACATGTCAGCTGACGACCCAGCGTTCAAATCGCTGAGCGTCACCGACATCCCGGTCGAAGCAGAGATCTCTCAACGCATGCTCCGCCGGCTCGCCGACATCGAGAATTCGGCCAGCGCCGGTCCGGTCACACCGGCCGCACGCGCAGCTCTCGCGTCGAGCGTCATCGCCCACGCTGTGGTCGAACTCGAACTCCACCTCATCGCCCAACAGGATCGGATTAGCAAATGACCGTCTGGGTAACGCGGAACGACGGAGTCGTTCAGGACTTCACCCGCTCTGCTGATCACTACATCGAACACTTCGATGGATCGCTTGAAGTCATCCGTGGGGGGACAGCGCCGCCGGAAAGCTATCCGGCCGGGGGCTGGACCGCCGTCCGCGGAGACGGCAAACAGCAAAGCCACCGGCATCTACGCGATTTCATCAGCCGCCTAGGCGGGCTACGGTGAGTTCACGGCATGGGGATTCCCCTGCCGTGGGGGTGGGTCGAGCAGTGCACCGACTTCCCTGAGAGACGTGATGCAACCGTCTGGCCCAAGCCGGTGTAGGGCACGGGGATGCCGTGGCCGTCCTTGCCGGCGCGCCAGTGGAGATCGCACCGACCGCCCGGGCGATCTGGATACGGGGCCATCTTGGCCGTGCGCAACAGTTATCCGACGGATGTCGAACGCGCCGCCCGAGTTGCGCCGCATCGAACGTCAGGTCATTCACGAGCTGGTTGCGGAAGTGGAGGCCCGGCCCGCCACTGTGGTGGTGCTGGCGCCGCGAACGATCCCGAAGACGCCATCGGGCAAACTCCGCCGGAACAACGCACTGTCGCTGATCTTCTGAGACGACCCGACAGGGTTCGGGCGGAGTGACGATGGTGCCGCGATGCTCGACGGCCAACCCGGCAGGTGTCCATCGTTGACGAGGTTTCCCCGGCGCAGACGTTGTCCAGCAATCCGCGCAGAACAGCGCATGGGTGACATGCATAGCATTACATCTGTTGATGCGGAGTCGCCTTCAAGGGGCGCGGCGGGCACACGATCAGGACTTGAGAGCATCCAGAAGTTCCGACACCGGCACCGTGGCAAAACTGATCGCCGCGTCGCCGATCCCGTACGGCAGGACCAGGGTGCCGGCGTGAATCAGCGCGCCGCACGAATAGACCACATTGGGGACATAGCCGTCCTGCTCGTCAGCGGCCGGGCTGAGCAGTGGTTCCCGAAGTCGACCGATGATCTGGGTCGGATCATCGAGATCGAGCAGGATCGCCCCCATTCGGTAGGTGCGCATCGGGCCGACGCCATGGGTAAGCACCAGCCAGCCCGCGTCGGTCTCAAGGGGCGGACCGCAGTTTCCAAGCTGCAGCACCTCCCAGGCTTCGGTGGGCTGCTGGCAAGGCGCTGCGCTCGTCCAGACGAACGGCTGATCGGAGTAGGCAATCGTGTTGGACTCGCGGTCTGATCTCGACAGCGCAGCGAAGCGTCCACCGATACGGCGTGGAAACAACGCCAGCCCTTTGTTGGCCGCTGCGCCTCCGACCATCGGTGTGGACGTGAAGGACTGGAAGTCCCGCGTCTGGAGCAACTGTTGTCTGATGCACGATCCGCTGTAGGCGGTATAGGTGGCATAGAATCCGACCGAACCATCTCCGTCGTCAAAGCGTACGAACCTGGCATCCTCCATGCCGACTGCCTCGGCGTGCATCGCGGGCCACAGCACACGCTCGGAAACGTCTGTCCCACTATGAAACTCGATCCCGTACGTCCGTTCGGCGATAGTACGGATCTCCGCGATCGTCTCCTGTGCGCGCTCACGTGTACTCAGGTGCGTCTGGAGCATGGCGAGTTGACGGGCCAAATCGGTACGAGTGAAGCGCTCCCCGAGTGCGTCGAGCACATAAGCCGCCGCCTCACCGGCATCGCCGAGCCGAGCGAGTTCGACGCGGAAGACTGCCGCGTCTAGCGGAACCGGCCGGGTGGTCCCAGCGGTCGCCACCGAGGCGCATTCATCGACTTTGGGGCGGCCGAACGGGTCAATGACACCGGTCCGGAAACCGATCGACGAGCGGTGCCCCTCCCCTATGCCGCGGACGCTGAGCACGAATCTCACACTGCCCGGACTTATTCCGGACTGGTCGGGGTGCACCACGATGCTGGGGTTGCATAGCGCCGCGCCTTCAATGGCGTATTCGCTGGTGAATACCGCACCCATCAACACCCTGCGGTCGTCGGAGATCTCGGTGTCCGGATCGAGTCGATCGGCGAGTTCATCGGCGTGCCGACGGAAGATCCCGACAAGATCACGATGCCGACCGTCGAATCGGCTGATGACATCGCCCAATGCCGCCGACACATCGCTCTCGCTCATCCTCAGGACGCGAGCCAAAACCACACCTGTTCGGGACTGTTGGTGTTCGAACCCCTCCTGGCCGGGTACGAAAAGCTGGGTGATGACACGCGCTGGGTCGGCGCTGAGTCGCAGATGACTGCGCGTCACGAGAACACCCGACGCCGAAGTCACTGCGGCACAGTCGAAAGCCGATGGGCGTGCTGCAGAGTCGACAGGACGGCCAAGGTCGACTCGGCCCCCTGGTTCCGATTTACCGCGTCGGAGTGCAGACCGTCGAATCCACCGCCCGTCCGTGGATCCCACATAGGCAAACCGGCATCGTTGGCGCCCTCGAACCAGGCCGCTGCGGCCCGCACCGAGTCGGGCCAGATCTGACTGGCGTCGACGGCAGAGGCGCGCGCACACGCGTCAGCGATGGAGGACACTTCGATCGGCTGCTGATCGAATCCCGGCCGGGCATCGTCCGGGCCCCTGCCGCCGGCGGGAGTGGGCGAGAGATGACCTTCGGCGGTTTCATGTTCGACCAGCCAGCCCAACAGATCCAGGCCGCGCTGCCGCAGCGTATAGTCCTCCAACGCGACTCCGGCAGCAATCATCGCTTCGGGCAGTACGGCGTTGGCATAGGTGAGCCGCGACTCCGGCCACGGCCACGCGGAGTCGCCGTTGGAGTCGGCGATACCGGCGGCATAGTCGGTGATCAGCACCCGGGCCGCGCGATGCCCGGGATCCACCTGGAGAACTTCCGCGGCCCCCAACGCCGCAAACGCCATCGCCCGCGGCCAGGGTGAGCGGACCCTGGCAGCACGCTCGAACTGGATAAACGCCAGTCGGCGTATCACGGAGACCTGGCTGTGGGCCGCAGCAGTGCCCACACCCCAAAGCAAACGGCCCCAGGCGTCTTCCGCTGCCGGCTCGTCGATCCACTGTCCGTTGCGGTCCATCCGGTTTCGGCACTTTCCGGCGAAAGACTGTGCCTCGTTGAGGAACTGCACCGCGACCCTGGCCAGACGATTCACCTCGCCGTTGGCATCGGGCTGTCGGCTTGCGACGACGAGTACCCGAGCTACATCGTCGGTGCAGTAGCCATCATCGATTCGGGGTTCAGATAAACACGCGTGCTCGAAGGTGCCACGGTGATCTGTCATCTGCAGCAGGTGGTCGAAGACCGGGGCGGACGTAGCGGCCGTCATACCAGCGCCGACCGCTCACCGATCAGACGTTTCGCCAGATTCAGGTACTGCGAGGCCACTACCGACCAGGCCATGCTTGGTGCCAGTCGGCAGGCCTCGGCGGCCATCGAACCGGCGAGACGCTCATCGGTCAAGACTTGGCGCAGGGCGACCTCCAGCGCGCCCGGATCGTCATGCGCGACAACGATTCCCGCGCCACTGGCCAGCAGTTCGACGGCGTGCGGGAACGCGGTGGCGACTACCGGCCGACCACTCGCGATTGCATCCACCAGGACACCTGAGGTGGCTTGATCGGTGGAATCATAGGGCAGTACCACCGCCGCTGCAGACTGAGCCAGTGCATTCAGCGACGCGACCGTCCGGTAGTCGGGATCAAAGCACACCGAGTCGGCGACGTCGTTGTGGGCGGCCTGCTCCATCCGGGCGACGCGATAGGCCTCACCATCAGCGGCCAGGACCTTCGGATGCGTTTGGCCGGCGACCAGGTACCTGGGTCGACTGGGCAAATCGCGCAGGGACACCATCGCGTCGATGACGCGTTCGACTCCCTTTCCCGGCCCCAGCAAGCCCCAGGTCAACAGGGTGGGCCTTACCGACCCTTGAACCGGGGCATGGCGCGGGATGGTGGCGCCATGCGCGATCGTGGTGACTTTCTCGCGGTCGACGTCGTAACCGCTGCAGAGTCTTTGGTTGGCTGCTTCGGACATCACGACCACCTGGTCCGCCATCGCGACGACAGCCTCGAGTACCGAACGTTGATGCGGGGAGGGATGTGTGAGGACAGTGTGCGCCACCAGAATGCATGGAACTTCCAACCCGCAGACGATCTCGACGACCTCGCCACCGTCGGTGCCACCGTAGATTCCATACTCATGCTGAATGACGGCAATGTCGCTGTGGTTCAGAAGTTCCGACGTTGTGGCCACCGATCTCGCCAAACCGTTCCGGAGTTCTCCGACCACGCTGACATCAGAGGTCGATAAGCCGTCGGAAATCCGTACGACGCCCACGCTGGCGCCGTTCACGGAAAGTCCCTCGGCCAGGGCCTTACTGAAGGTAGCCAGGCCGCATGCCGTTGGCGGATAAGTACTCAAAATCCCTAAAGTTATTGAATTGGAGCCGCTTTCGCCTATATGAAATTGAGGAGACAGGTTTGGCGCGTTCAAGGTGATCCCATCTAGGGGTTGTCACCGGCATATCCGGCGTGAGCGTATGCTCGGCGTGATTCGCGACGGACCGCGGAATCATCCCGGAATGACTGGGTTCCCAACTTCTTCTACGCTACACCCCGCGGTGGCGTTGGGCTGTACCCAATGCCCACCAACGGGTCTCCTCACTGCTTGACGCCAGAACGTGCAGTTCGCCGTCAATGTCGCCGATGAGGAGGCTTCTCGAGTTGCTTCAGGTCGAGGCGGATCTGGGCCCGTGCCTGCTCGCGTA
>CAYXBN010000093.1:0-6679 GCA_964463215.1 uncultured Mycobacterium sp.
ACATCGAGGTCTACCTCAACAACAGGCTCGCCCCACCAATACTGGTCGCCTGACCCTGCTGCGCCGTTACCGCTTCTGCGCGGCGGCCAGACGCGCCTTGAATTCCGGGGACTCGATCGAGGTTGCCTGCGGGCCCAATTCGATGTTCTTGGCGGCTTCGTGATGCTCGGCATCGTTGAAGCCGGGTATTGCGGTGGCACGCATCGACGCCTTGGTCGCCAGGACCACCTCGCGGGGTGCACTTGCCGGTCCGGCGGCCAGTTCCAACGCCGCAGCCAATGGATCATCGGCGACCTGCAGAGCCAGGCCGTAACGGACCGCCGCCTCGGCATCGAACCGCATGCCGAACAGCAGGGCCGCGCGGGCCACCTGCGGTCCTACCGCGCGTTGCAGCATCCACGTCGCGCCCCCGCCGGGATGGATGCCCAGTTTTTGAAATCGCGGATCGAACAGTGCGTTCGGTCCGGCGATGCGGACGTCGGCGGCCAGGGCCAGGTTCATCCCCGCGCCGACCGCCGCACCGTTGACCGCCGCGATGGTGGGAAGCGTGCAGCGGCCAACGGCCATGAATCCCGCGTAGATGCGCTCCAGTCCCTCCTTGGCCGCCGCACCAAGCGCCGACAGATCCGCCCCGGCGCAGAACGCCTTGCCGGCGCCGGTCAGGACGACCGCGTGCACACCGGGATCGTCTTGCGCGTGGACCACTGATTCCTCAAGCTGCGCCGACATTGCGTCGGTGACCGCGTTGCGCCGGTCCGGATCGTTGACGGTGATTACCGCGACTCGATTGACCACCTCGTAGAGCACCAGATCCGCCACGAAGTCTGAGGCTAACAGGGCGGGCAAACAGGGCGGAAGGTTCAGCTGTGCGGTGCCATCGCCTGCTCGGCGATGACATCCATGACCGGGGCCAGGGCCCGGGCATAGGAGACCGTGAGGTGGTTGTCGTCCCGGAAAACCAGCTCGCTGCCCACCACCACCGGGCACACTTGCGTCGCGCAGAACATCTCGGACAGCTCCGCATACTGGCCGCCGGCTGCGCCGGTCGCGGCCATCTCGGCGGTGATCCCCTCGGTGTTCACGGCTTCCCGTCGCGATGGCGCGCAGGCCAACGTGTCATCGAGGTTCGCTGACAGACAGACCGGAACATCGCTGCGCGGATCGGGTACCGGGCCCAGTACCAGAACCCGCGCGCCCGTGCTGGCCCGCAGTTCGGCGACCAGATCCGTCAGGCTCGCGATCCAGGCCGGGTCGTAGCTGGTGAAGCCGAAGTCGGCGCCGTATCGCCGCGACATACTCAGAACCACCAGTTTCGGCTGCCAGCCGACCAGGGCCGCCAGCGCCTCCCGGCGCCACTGCTCACACTCGGAGTACTGCCGGCCAAGATAGGGGCTGCGGATCGGCAGGTCCTGCACCGGGCAGGTCACCTTCGCGATCGTCACCAGTCGCCAATTGCGCTGTCGGGCAACCAAGTCCATGGCGGGTTCCCACATCGCGGCGTGGGAGTCGCCGATCAGGGCCACCGTGGTTGGCGCCGTCGGCTCGCCTGACACGCAGTCGGGCACTCCCACCTCAACCCAGGAGCGCACGCAACCGTCGAGGAACACCGACGGTTTGTCGCGGGCGGCTTCGGTGAGCGGGGGAGACAGGTCGGCGGGCACCGGCCCTCCGCTGGCGGCGCCCTCGACCGCGGCCTGGGCTGACGCCACCGCACCGGAGATCGGATCGCGGGCGGACGGCACCGTCGGCGACGACAGGGAAGGGCGGGCGGGGTGCACGAGTGCCGCGGCGGTGGGAACGTCACGGCCGCCCGGTGCGGCGACCAGCATGGGCAGCAGCATGGCCGCCGCGACCGCGGCGGCGGTGACCGCGCTGCCGAGCATCAGGCTTCTGCCGGTCGAGACCCGCAATGGCCGCGCGTAGCGCAGCGGTCGCTCCAGATAGCGCAGGGTCAGCACGGCCAGAACGAAGGAGGCCGCCACCGCCGCCGCCCCCCCGGCCCACCCCAGCGGGTGGCCAAGGGCCGCTGGCGCCAGCACCAGCAGCGGCCAATGCCAGAGGTACCACGAATAGGACAGTCGCCCGATGGCCCGCATCACCGGCAGGCAGAGCAGTCGGCCCACGCCGCGGCCCGGCGCACGGCAGCCCGCGCCGATCAGCAGGGCGGTGCCCAGCACCGGCAGCAGCGCTGCGGTTCCCGGGTAGGCCGTCGCGCCATCGAGTCCGACGACCGCCGTGCCGATCAGGGCCACGCCGCCTACGCCGGCGATCGCCGCCACCCCGGGCGGCCACCGCCGCCACACCGGAACCGACAGGGCGATGAACCCGCCGGCGGCCAACTCCCAGGCCCGGGTCGGCAGGGAGAAGAACGCCCACGGTGGCGCGGTGTGGGTCCAGTGCAGTGACAGCGCCAACGAGCCCGCAGCCAGCAGGACAAGTGCGACGAGCAGACCGATCCGGCGGCCGCCGCACAGTAGCGCGATGGCCAGCAGCAGCGCTGGCCAGACCAGATAGAACTGCTCCTCGACGCCCAGTGACCAATAGTGCTGGAAGGGCGACGGGGCGGCGTGCCCGAGGTAATCGGTGCCGGCGATGGCGAACCGGTAGTTGCCGACATAGAGCGCGCTGGCCAAGCCGTCGTCGAGAACCGACCGCGCCTGCAGCGGCGGGAGCAGCACAGCCGCGGCAGCGGCGGTGACGATGAGCACCACGGCGGCGGCGGGAAGCAGGCGGCGGGCCCGAGCGGCGTAGAAGCGGGCCAGATTGAGCCGACCGGTTGCGCGCAGTTCAGCCCACAACAACCCGGTGATCAGAAAACCGGAGATGACGAAGAAGACATCGACGCCGACGAACCCGCCACTGAGGACACCGGTGTGGAAGGCGATCACCGCCAGGACGGCTACCGCGCGCAGGCCCTCGACATCAGGGCGAAACGCCGGTCGGGGCCGTCGCCTCGTGTTTGCGGCCACAGGCCATCATTTTGCGGCTGCGGGGGTCTTCGGCGCGGTTGCCACGCCCGTGATCGGTGTCAGGCCACGGTGTCCTGGGCGCTGTGGACGGCCCCGGACTCGCCGGCATCGGCGCAGGTGTCCTCGACGTCCTGCCCGCCGAACAACTCCCGCTCGACGGCTTCGGCGTCCAGGCCCATAAGTTTGACCTGTTTGTTGGTCTGATCGACCAGTGCGTACGGACCGTACTGCCAATACGCCGGCGAGGCCTTCTTGTATTTGACCAGCCGCTGACCCGTTCGATACGCCCGGTAGCGCCACTGTGACTCTGAGTGCATAGAACATCCCCCTGCCTTGCATCCCACATCTTTTCCAGGCCGAAAATCAAGGATGTGGAACGCAATTCAGCCGTTCGGATGACGTGGCTGGAGATCGCCGAGGCCGACGAATCCGTCCTCCATAGCCCGGGCCAGCAAAGCTGTCTTCGTGGGGGCCGGTCGCCCCGCGGCGTCATATTTGGCTCGCAGACGCTGCAGATGGGTTCGTACGGTCGCCGTCGAGATGTGCAGCGCCGCAGCAACATCGTCCTTGCTGTCGGTCCGCAGCCAGGCGCGCAGGACCTCTTTTTCCCGGATGGACAGACCCAACCGGCCGACCGCTTTCTCGCGTTCGAGTGCGGCGGCCATTCGCGGGCCCTGATAAGGCTTTCCCTCGTCGATCCGGGTCAGCGCGGCGATGAGATGTTCGCCGCCATCGGATTTGGCGACATAACAGCGCACGCCCAAGTCAATGCTGGACAGGATGACCTCATCGGCGATGACTCGGGAATAGACCACCACCGCTGGCCCGGCCGCGCAGATTTCCTGCAACCGGTCGAGATCGGGAGGCTGTCCGTTCTCCTGAATCTCGGCGACCACGACGTCGACCGTGTCGCGGTGGGTGGGCAGCCATCCCAGATACTGGGTCGGGCGCCGGAAGCTGCCGACGACGATCAGGCCCGAGTTGCGCCGGACCAGCCAGGACTCGACTCCGGCGCAGACGGCGTCGTGCTCGTCGATGATGACTATCCGTGCTCTTTTTGCCAACTCGCCGTCCCCCGACTGCGGGTTCCCCCACCCTGACGCCAGCGTAACGCAACCAAACACCCCCGGCAGGAGTCGACTTTTGGTCTTGATCGGTTGTGATGGCTATGGCGCTGTTCTCACGATTTATAAGCTCGGGCCGCACAGATGCGTTGTCCGTCTTGATGCTTCTCGATGCCCTTGGAAATCTCCCGCGGACTGCGTGCCGACTGGAAGGTCGTGCCTCTCGGGCGGGGGCTAGTCGAGATCCAGTCGGACGAGTGTGCAGTCGTCGTTGAAGGTCTCGGACGGCGTGAGACTCCGCAGTGTCCTGGCGAGGTCGTCCAGGGGTGATCCGGCCAGCCGGGTGAAGAGGTCTCTGAAGTCCTTCATGGACAATTGGCGACCATCGATTCGGGCATCCTCGAAGGCGCCGTCGCTGAACAGAAGGATGCGACAGCCGGGCGGCACGGTATAGCTGCGCGAGGTATAGGCGCTGTCATCGAACATGCCGAGAGGTAGGCCGTCAGTGAGCAAGTCAGAAGATGCGCCGGGGCGGTCAGGTGTAACGGCGAAGGCTGGAGGTGCACCCGCGCTGGAGTAAAGAATTGTGCGCGAAGACATCTCGTAGACGCCGTACCAGATGGTCAGGTAGTGGTCGTCATGTTGATCCATGTGGAACAACCGGTTCAGTTCGGCGAGTACCTGATCGGGGGCCAGCAGGGTCATCAGGGATAGTGATCCGGAGCGCAGCATGTTGTGCACCGATACCGACAACAGCGCGGCGCTGACACCGTGTCCTGAAACGTCAATCAGGTAGATGACGAGGTGATCGTCATCAATCCACCGGAAATCGTAAATGTCGCCGGCGACCTCCTGGGATGGTAGGTGGCGCGAGGACACCCGCACCGGCCCTTTCAGGTCATCGGGCAGGATCGAGGCCACGTAGGCAGCGGCACTGTCCAGTTCGGCGGTGAGGCGGTCGGTCTGGGCCTGTAGGCGTTGAGAGAGCAGGCGGTTCTGTTTGTCCTTGACGGCCAACTGCTGGCGTGATTCCACTTCGGAGGTGATGTCGATGATCTGGACGATCAAACTCTCCACGTCGCCGTTGGGTCGGCGGATGCAGCCCACGGACAGGTCGCCCCAGATCAGTTGCCCGTCGGCATGGATGTACTGCCTGTGTATCCGGTAGGACTCGATGCTGCCCGTCAGCACTTCCTCGACATTCTTGAGGTCGGCTTCCAGGTAGTCCGGGGCCGTCAACTCCTGCCAGGTCTTGGTTCGCAGAGTCTCGGCGTTGTATCCGAAGAAGTCGCACAGCGCCTGGTTGGCGACCTCGAACTGGCCGTCGGGGGCGAGCAGGCCCATGCCGACGGCTGAGTTGTCCATCAGCCTGCGGTAGCGCAGATCGGCTCGGTGCTGTAGTTCGCGGGCTTGGGCGAGGAGTCGCGCTGCCCGGTACCGCTCAGTGACATCGCGCCAGGTGAGGCTGATCGAGGTGGGTGTCGCTCGGGTAGCTCTCAAGTCGTAGCGGCGAGTGTCGGCGAGAACCTCGTTGTTGTAGGTCAGGTCGTCAACGACCACCGGCTCGCCGGTCTCCAGGCACCGCACGTAGTCGGCGAACAGACCTATCTCGACGACACCCGGCGTCATCTCCAGCAACCCGCGACCGAGCAAGTCCTCGCGGGCCAACCCGAGGTAATCGCTCGTCGCCTGGTTGAGATCGCGATAGACAAAGTCAACGACCTGGCCATGAGAATCCCGCACCGCCTCCAGCAGCACCAGGGGATCAAGCAATGCCTCGCCGCTGACCCGCAACAAATCGCGGGCATTCTTGCCGGAAGCGAGTGCCCCAAATCGGTCGGGACGGTTCTTGACCACTGTTACCGAAAGTAACAGGAGAGACTAAGGGGTGCGTACCTGGCGCAGACCCACTGGCCAGGCCCACATCCTGGCCTCCGTCAAGAAGCTCACCGTCTCAGGCGGAAAACCAACCTGCCGCAGGAGGCCGCGGCCCTTCTCTTCAGAGCGGTGTTGGCCACCCAGAACATTTCTGCGGTGTTCGGGCAGTTGTCGGAGAACGAACTATCGCCATTGCACGCACGCCGGATCGAAGAGACCGTCGAACCAGAAGGTTGTCACCGACGAACCCGTGGGACCGGATGCGGCTCTGGGATTCCTCACCAATGGACTGTTCAACCTCAGGGAAGACGAGACGTTGGTCATGACGCTCACCATGCTTGGGACTGAGTATCTGAGCGTGAACTCGTATCGGCCTTCCTGGTCTCACCAGACGGCGTGTAAGGGTCGATCAGCCGCAAAAATTTCCAGGCGAAGTCAAACCCCGATGGCTCGTTCACCTTCATGGTGACGCGGGGAGATCCCCGCATCTACAACTGGATTGACGTCGCTGGGATTCCCTGTGGAGAGCCCACTGTGCGGTGGCAGACGCTGACTCGTCCGGTTTCTGGCACGCTGAAAAGCGCTGTGCAACAAATGAAAGTCGTGCAGCTGGGCGACCTCCGCAGGGATTTGCCCACGACAACAGTCTGGGTCACGCCCAAAGAACCTCAGCAGCAACGCGAAACCCGTGCGAAGCAGTTCCAGATGCGATGCCTCGGAACTCCCTGCGACGGTGGGCGGCGACCCCGACAAGATGTACTAGGCGCA
>CAYXBN010000094.1:0-4116 GCA_964463215.1 uncultured Mycobacterium sp.
GCCGCAGAGCGTCATCGCCGCACGGATGGATGTCTCCCCCGCGCAGGTCGAACGGTTGCTGGAGACCGCATTGGCCCGCCTGCGGGAACAGTTGTAGATGCCCGGGGAACCAAGCCGCGGGAAGCACTCGCCGCGGACGATGCCTCCATCTACAGGCCTGTTCGTCGAGCCGGACCGGTTCGAGCCGATCCCGATGACCCGGCAGTTGGTGCTACGAATCGCGGGGTTGTTGGCGTTGACCCTGCTCGCCTACGGCGGCGTCTTCCAGGAGATCACCCGCTCAATCAGCGAGGGTTCGCGGTCCTCGTACCTGATGGTCATGCCGGTTTTGTTGGCGATGATCGCTTACGGTCGCGCGCATGCGCCGCGCGGGGTGAGTGATGGGGAGACGGACTGGATCCTGGCCATCGGTTTCGGTGGGCTGGCGCTGGTGTTGAGCAGTGTCGCTGCCCAACGGTTTCCGACACTGGCTGGTCTGTGGGGTCTGGGCCTTGTCAGCGCTGTCATCTGGTCGGCTTGCGCGGCGATAATCCTTTTCGGTACGGCTCGGGTCAAGCAGATGCGGTCGTTGCTGGTTTTCGCGCTTCTGACCGTGACTCCGTTGCCGTGGATGTTGCTGACGGCCGCGCTCGGTGGGACTACTTTCGCTGCCGCGGCGGTTGCGACCGGCTTTGGTGCGGTCGCGGTCTTCCTCGCCGGCTGGCACAGTCCGTTTCGCTTGCGTGTGGCCGCGTCGGTCGGCTGTGTGCTGGTCGGGCTGGGGGCGGCCTGGGTTCTGTCCGGGTTCGCGCTCCCGATCCCGGTGGGCGTCACCGCCGGCATCATCCCAGTTCTGGGTTTCGCTGTGCTGCAACGGCTCAGGGATACCGGAGCGGGGTCCTGTACACGTGATGGTGTTCTTGCCAGTGAAGAGGGGTCTGGCAAGGACACCATCATGTTCTCCTCGGGGTCGCCGACTCCGCTGCCGCATCGCTCGAAACTCGCCCTGCTGGCGATCACTGTCGTCGCCGGTGCGCACCTGCTGTTCACCACATCGGCTTCTGCGGCCGTCCCGGCCGCACAACTTGCGCACGCCGACGCAACCTGGGCATCACGGGCCGGGTTCGTTTCGGTGCAGCAGTTCAGCTTCGTCCAACGGTTCCTCGGCCCGGAGTCGACTTTCGTTCGTTATCAGCCACCTTCGCTGCAGGGACCACCCGCAGTCGCCATCGACGTGATCACCGCGGACAACCTGGAGGTGCTGCGTACCTCTCAGTACGTTGTCTGGCATCCGGCACCATCTGTGGTCAGTTACCGCATGGTCGACGTCGGCTCGGTGATCAAAGAAGCGCTTGTGTCGGCGACGGATTCGTCGGCCGCGACTACGGGTGGCAACAAGCAGTGGTACACGGTGAGTTGGCTGTGGGGTGTCGCCGAGACGTTTCAGCAGGTTTTCGTCATCGTCAACCAGGACGTGGTAGTGCAGGACCCGCCGCCACTGCCGGTGCCGCCCACGTTCCGCAGCACTGTCGTTGACCCGTTTCTGTGGTTTACCCGCCAGCAGGCGGACCCGTCGACGCTCGTCGATGCGGCAGTTCGTGGTCGTGCCCAAGCGATCGTCGACGTTATTGTGGCCGCTGCCCAGGTTCGACATGACTGATCCGTGCCTCGATCAATCCCGGGCACCGGTTCTGGCCGGACGGTTTTCCGCCCGCGGCGCGTTGGGTCCGCGAACCCTGTTTGGAGCTTGCGTCGTGTTCGGGGTGCTGGTGGTGCTGGTACTGAGGCTGCCGGCCGAACTCCTGCCGGTGTTCACGATGGCGGGGCCGCTTCTGTATCTGCTGTCGACCATCGACCGCAACCTCTTGATGTTCAAGGGAATCTCTGCCCCGCAACTGGTTTCGGTCAGCGACGAGGAGGCCCGCGCCGTACCGGATGCCGACCTGCCCGTATACACGGTTTTGCTGCCCGTGTACCGGGAACCGGAGATCGTGCGGAACCTCCTGAACGGGGTGGGAAGGCTGGAGTACCCGGCGGACAAACTCGAGGTACTTCTCCTCACCGAGGAAGACGACAGCGCCACCGAAGCGGCACTGCGGGATGCACCCACCGAACCGGTCCGAGTCGTCGTTGTCCCGGACAGCGCCCCCAAGACCAAACCGTCGGCGTGCAACTATGGGATGTCGCTGCCCGGTTTGAAGGGCGAGTTGGTCACCATCTACGACGCCGAGGACATCCCCGATCCGCTGCAGTTGCGGCGTGCGGTGGTGGCCTTCCGGCGTTTACCGTCCGATGTGGGTTGCCTGCAAGCGCGGCTGTGCTACTACAACGAGAAGCAGAATCTGCTGACCCGCTGGTTCACGTTGGAGTACGACCAGTGGTTCGCCGCCATCCTGCCGGCGGTCGCCAACTCCCAGTGCGTCGTTCCCCTCGGGGGAACGTCCTGTCATCTGCCGACCCGGGTGTGGCGGGAGGTTGGCGGATGGGACGAGTACAACGTCACCGAGGATGCCGACCTCGGCGTCCGGTTGGCCCGGTACGGCTACCGCACCCTGATCCTGGACTCGATCACCCTGGAGGAGGCCAATTCCGATGCAATCAATTGGATTCGGCAGCGTTCCCGTTGGTACAAGGGCTATCTGCAGACCATGATCGTGCACATGCGCAGACCGCTCGAGCTACGTCGGGACGTCGGCCTGAAGGCGACACTTCGATTGATCAACCTGACCGGCCTGGTCCCGATCCTCAATGCGTTCAACTTTCTGCTGTGGTCGTTGATGCTGCTCTGGATGGTTTCGCGCCCGCACGCAATCACTCTGATGTTCCCGCCGGTCACCTATTACACCTCGTTGGCCCTGTTACTGATCGCGGCGCCACTTTCGATCTTCGCAGGGCTGATCACCACCGTCGCGTTGGAGAAGCCCTATCTGTGGTGGGCGGCGCTGCTGGTGCCGGCCTATTGGATGTTGCAGTCGATCGCCGCAATGAAAGCGCTGTACCAGTTACTCTTTCACCCCTCTTACTGGGAGTTGACCGTGCACGGACTGGCTCCGGCCCATGAGCCGACAGCGGCCCGATCTTGACCGACCTCCTCCGTCGGCCCGCCGCAGCGCTGGCTCTTGTTCTCGCGTTCACGGGACTCGTCGGCCGACCCTCTCTCGCCACGGCGGCGCCCGACACTGACAACGCGACTTCCGCAGCGGCGGCTCCTATCGGTTGGCTACAACTCGGCCGAGCAGACCGAATCGACATCCTCGGCAGCGACCAACCGGTCGACACCGACATCCCCGTGCCACCGGGCGTCGAGCCGGGCAGGTTGACAGGCACCATCGGTTCGGTGGCGAACGTCGTTGAAGGGCGCGTAGACGTGCTCGACGAACGCGGCGTCACCCTTGGGAGCATTCCGGTGCCCGGGGACGCAGACTCGGCACCCTTTGATGTTGACATCTCCAGATCGTCGGTGACCGACGGCATCGCCAAGCTGAGTTTCGTTGTGCGCAGCCGTAATCCGCCGGGCAACAGTTGTACCCCGCCCTCCTCGCTGACGCTCAGGCAACTCGCGTCGACCTACACTGGACGGACCCCGTACCCGGCCATCGTTGCGGACTTCATGCCCGGCTATCTGGACCGATTTCTGATCCGTACCGGGCCGACCCCGTCGCCGGCCCAGCAGCAGGCCGTCTTGGACCTGGCCGCCAAACTCACCCAGCGCTATCGGCCCATCCCGGTACGTATCGACATCGACACCTCCGCGGGCCCCACCCGGCCCGGGCCACCGAGCAGGCGGGTGATCGAGTTGCGCGACGCCAGCCCGGCCGGTCTCGCGGTGAGCAACCCGAACGCCCCCGACGCTGCGCTGGTGATCTCCGGGCGCGGGGAAGAACTCGGCCGCCAGATCGCACTGCTCGCCGATCGCCGATTCGGACTGGCGCAGAACAGATCCGCCGCTGTGAATGCGGCGGCTGAAGACGCCCCGCGGTCAGCGTCAATGATGACACTTGCCCAACTGGGTGTCAGCGGGCAGATATCGGTGCAGGGCACGGCCACGCTGTACGTCGGGATTGATGTCAGCCAGTTCGCTGTCGGCTCGATTCAGCAGGCCACGCTGCGCCTCATCGGCCACTACACCCCGGTGAC
>CAYXBN010000094.1:4216-6291 GCA_964463215.1 uncultured Mycobacterium sp.
CCGGTGAGACGGTCAGTCTGACGCTGCGCGAGGGCGGCCCGCTGATCAACGAATACCCCGGCGACGGTTGGAAATGGTGGGCGCAGTTGACCACCGCCGTTTCGCTCGCACTACTGGTTTGTGTTGGGGCGGTGGTGTCATGGCGGCGGTGGCGAATGCGGGGCAGGTGACGGCGTGACCGCTCTGCTGGCACGACGCACAGGGCGGTCCGCGGTGGGGCTCTCCGAGGTGGCGCGCGCGCGTGTGGGCGGCATTTTGTTGTTCCTTGGGCTGGCTGCGTTCTACTTCGCGGTGGGTCACACCCTGCTCATGCGCTACAACCTGTTCGATCCTGACGCCACAAGCAGGGTCGCTAACGCCGGCTATGTGCTGATGAGTCGGGATCCGCATCTGTCCGCACTCGGCTTCGTCTGGAATCCCCTGCCAAGCCTGGTGCAACTTCCTATTCTGCCGTTCTCCCGATGGTGGCCCGAATTGCGCACGCACGGTCTGGCCGGCGTCGTGCAGAGCGCCTTGTTCATGGCCGGCGCTGCGCTGGTCGTGCGTGCCATCGCGATGGACCGTGGCCTGGGTTCGGGCTGGCGGTCGATAGCGGTGGCGTGCTTCGCCCTGCAGCCGATGATCGTTGTCTACGGCGCCTCCGGGATGAGTGAGGCGGCCGAGATCTTCTGCCTGCTCTGGTGCGTCCGACACCTGATGCGGTGGATCGACGAACGTCGTATCGACGATCTCGCGTGGGCGGGCCTCGCGCTGGGCGTTGGCTATTTGGCGCGCTATGAAGTTCTCGCCGCGGCGGCCGGTGTCGCGCTGTTGGTCGCGGTCGTCGCCTTTGCGCGCGGCACCGGAGGCCGGGGCGCAGCTGCTGCTGCTGGTCTCTCCATCATCCTGTTTCCTGTCGTGATGGTGGTGGCAGCCTGGGCGATCACCGGCTGGGTGGTCAACCACGAGTTGTTTGCCACACTGACTTCGCAGTACGGCAATGAGCGGCAGGTGGCCGGCGCCCTCGACCGAAGCGGATCACTGGCGGGATCGGCATGGACGGAGTGGGTGGTGATCGCCGCGCGACTTATGGGCATGCAACCATTCGTCGTCATCGCCATCGCGATCGCGGTTACCTCCGCGATGCTGTCACGCACGACAACTGCGCTCGTTCCTGTGGTCACGTTCGGGCCGGTGCTCGCCTTCGCGGCGTGGGGACAGTACTCCTCAGCGACATTCGGTTGGTTCCGGTTCTATCTGACAGCGATACCGCTGGTTGTGTGCATCGCGTTGGCTCTGTGGAAGCCAGCCGCGGGGTCGCGTCGCCGCTGGGAGGCCGAAAACCCCGCCGCGCGCGTCGGCGCGGCACTGGTCGCGCTCGCGGTCGCGGTCGGATTCCCGGTGACGGTGAGCGCCATGCTCAACGAGCGCATCGGTAATCAGCAACTGCAATTCGGCTTTAACTCGCTGCTGCATCCCCAGCACCTGCCAGCCCAGGAACAGTGGTATCGGCGGCTGATGGTCGACGACCGGCTGATGGCGGACTACCTGGACAGCCAACAACTCCCCGATGGGGCCGTCCTGATGGACACCTTCAATACCTGGGGTGTCTGGCTCAGCTCCGCACGGCCAACGCAGTTCATCATCACCAGCGACTTCGACTTCAAGGCGGCGCTGAACCGCCCGTGGGACCACGGCGTCAACTACCTCGTGGTCAGCAACCCTGCCATCACCGACGCCGACGCAATCAATGTCCGCTACCCGACCCTATGGCAGGACGGGGCACGGTTCTCCCGATTGATCTATGCGACCAGGGGCTTCGCCGGCGATGAGCGATTCCGCGTGTACGCGATCACCGGGCCGCCGGTCTCGGCGGTGAGTGCACCCGCATGACCGATGGCAAGGACGGCGGCCAAGACAAACCCCCGTTCCATCCCCTCAGGCCATGGATCGCCACCGCGTTGCGCTGGGGTGGTGATACGGCAATGCCCGCGAGATCCCGTGCGAGAAATCAGAGCAATTCGCCGGGAAAGTAGCGGATTTCGATGAATTCCGGGCCTCGATGCCCAGTCATTTCCGCTGGTAGAGAGTGCGCC
>CAYXBN010000095.1:0-6257 GCA_964463215.1 uncultured Mycobacterium sp.
CATCGGGCGAGTGTATCGCCGATTTCAATTCAGGGCTTCCCGCAGGCCGTGTCTCAACCAAAAGCAAAGACAGTTGCCTACAGCCGCGCACCGCCAATGATGGCCATCGCTACCGAACAATCCGGATCTTTCCCGGCGCGGGCGTTCTCGCAGGTAGAGTCCTTGCCGGCCTGACAACCACCAGTGGCCATGGCGTCCGCCGCGCCGCACGTTAACTTTTCATTCTGAAAACCCCCATCGTCGTACGGCCGGTGTGCATCGGGAAAAGGGCTGAAAATTGTGACCAGCGTCACACTTTTAATCAGTCGGGGAAGCTAAATTCGACGACAATCCTGAAATGTGCACGTACCTGCTGTTCGCGGCCGGTTACGCCGGTTTGGAGACCCAATTTGCTCAGTTTGACCGTGCGGCCTCTCAGCAAAACCACTGGCGAGCTCTCGAAGGAAGATCGCCTCGGGGTGGTTGCGCTGTCGAAGATTCCGCTACTGGCCGGCTTGCCAGACGACCTACTCGAAGAGCTCTCGTCGGCGGTGCGCCGCGTACAGTTCGCCAAGCGCGAATTCGTCATCCACAAAGGCGACAGCAACATCGACCTGCTCTTCCTGCTCGAAGGCCGGTTGATGGTCTACGACGTCACGCCCGAGGGCCGGCAGACCGGCCTGAACTTTGTCTCCCCCGGCGAATTCTTCGGCGAACTTGCCTCCATCGATGGGCTGCCGCGTTCGGCCACCGTCGTGGCCGCGGCGCAGTCGGTCGTCGGCGTGCTGCCGATGCTCGCCGCGCGCAAGCTCATTTTCGGCAACCCCATCGTCGCCGAGCGCATGCTGCGCCATATCGCGCTCAAGCTGCGCGCCTCGACCGAGTACCGTGTCCTGCTCGGCATACCCAATGCCTTCTGTCGCGTGTATCACCTGCTGCACATGCTGGCCAAGCCCGACCCCGGCCAGCTGCTGACCATCGAGAACATGCCCACCCACGAGCAGCTCGGCCTCATGAGCAATACCAGCCGCGAAACCGTCACCCGTGCGCTGCAGGTGCTCTACGAGCAGGGCGTCCTCGAAAAAGACGGCCGGCGCGGCATCATCCGGGAGCTCGACCGCCTGCTGGAGCTGATGCGCGAGCATCAATAGCCCGCCGTACCGACATGCTGTTCGGATGGGCTCACTAATGCGCCGGCTCCACGCGTGGCGCGGCCGGGCGCTGGTTGCCATGCTGGCGTTGCTGCTGCTCTGGGCCTACCTCCTGCGTCCCGAGCTGCAATTCGACAGCCTCGAGCATCATCTCTACGATAGCCTCGTCACCTTCGCCCCCCCGGTCGCCGATGAGCCGCGCATCGTCATCGTCGACATCGATGAAAAAAGCCTCGCCCGCCACGGTGCCTGGCCCTGGCCGCGCGCTACCGTTGCGCAGCTCGTTAACGAGCTCACCGACCGCCACCGCGTTGCCCTCGTGGGTTTGGACATCGTCTTTCCGCTCTCCCGGCCGGGGGATGCCGAACTGCGCGCCGCGCTCGCTCATCCCCAGGTGGTCGCCAGCCAGACGCTCGATTTCTCCCCGCGCTCTGAAAACCGCGTCGGCACTCTCTCGGGCCAGGTGCGCGTGCTCGGCAAGGACATCGCGCCGCGGGCCTTCGGCTTCATCGCCAACGACCGCGGGCTCGTGCCGCCGCACGCCGGCGTCGGCCACATCAGCCCCCTGATCGACGAGGACGGCCGTGTGCGCCGCCTCTACCCGCTGGCCTGCGTTGCTGATAACTGCATGCTCACACTCTCGCTGCGCATGCTGGCGCAGCTGTCCGCCGATACCGACGGCGCACCCCGGGCCATCACTCCCGAGGCCGAGTACCTCGACCGCGGCACGCGCCTGCGGGTAGCCACCGGGCGCGCCGAGCCGCTCGAGCTGCCGCTCGACCGCGAGCGGGCGCTCGTCGTGCCTTATCGCGTAGCCGCGGGCGGCTTCCCCGTCGTCTCGGCCGCCGACGCCATGGATCCGGCACGTACGATTGCTGCACTCGACAACGCCCTTGTTCTCGTCGGCAGCTCCGCACTCGGCATCGGTGACCGTGTCGCCACCCCGGTCGACAAGCTCACTCCCGGTGTTGAAGTCCACGCCCAGCTCATGGCCGCTCTGCTGGACCAGCACCTCATCCGCCCGCTGGGCGCCGACTCCGCCCCCTTCCTGCTGCTCCTGGCGGCCGTTCTGCTCTCCTGGTTACTGTGGCCGCGCCATCGCCATGCCGCGCTGCTCTGGCCAGCAGTCCTGCTGGCCGTGCTGACGGCCGTGCTCTCGTGGCTGCTGTTGGCGCGTAACCTCTGGCTGCCACTCAGCCCGCTGCCGCTGCTCGTTCTGGCCATCGCCGGCCTCGACCTGCTGCGGCAAAACGTCTCGCTCTCGGCACGCTTGCAGGGCGTTGGCCACCGCTTCAGCAGCTTCTTGCCCACCATGCTGGTTGGTCGTTTGCTTGAGGAGCAGCGCGTCGGCCCCGAGACCGAGCTGCGCACCATGACCGTGCTCATTGCCGACATCCGCGGCTTCACCCGCGCCTCCGAGGGCAAGCAGCCGGAGCAAGTGGCCGAATTCGCGCAAAAATGTTTCGAGGTCTTGTCGGCCGAGGTCGCACGCCATGGCGGCATCATCGAGAAATACACCGGCGACGGCCTCGTCGCCCTGTGGGGCGTGCCTGCCGGCGGCGAGCGCACCGGCCGGGGCGTGCCGCTCCTGGTCAAGCCGGCGGCAACCGAGGGCAGTGCGCCAGCGGCCGAGGCCCTCGACGCGGCCCGCGCCGTCAGCGCCGCCCTGGCCATGCAGCGCGGCATCCACCACCTCGCCGGCTGGTTTGCCGAGCGCGGCTACGGCCCGCTGAAACTCAGCATCGGCCTCAACACCGGCCCCCTGTCGGTCGGCGTCTATGGCAGCCGTGACCATTTCGCCTGGTCGGCCCAGGGCCAGGCGTTCAACGTGGCCTCGCGCATCGAGCGCCTCACGCGTGAACTCGACGATGACCTTCTCATGGGTCTGGCCACCGCACACTTGCTGGCTGCGGATCAGGTGCGCGGCGTGGGTCAGTACGTTGTCGAGGCGCTCTCCCAACCGCTTGATGTATACACCGTCAATAACAAATAACAAACGGATTGAATAATCCAGCCGCGTAGTGCTTCGCGGCGGAACGGCCAGCGCAAACTTTTGTTTTTATTGAATTATTTTATTTTTGATAATCGTCCACTATGCTTTTTTTCGGTATTGCATGAGGAATTGTTAGCTGCGTCACAGTTGCTTCGTGCTGGTTTATCTTAGTCTGACCCATTAAATGACTCCGCCCCTTCCTGTGTGCGAATAATGCGCCGGATCGGCCGGGCACCATTCGGCGCCACTGTGGCGCCGCGTTACTGGAAAACCCGCGCAACATGACAACCGCAGCCCCCATTCGTGCCTTCCTGCTGGCGCTGGCGTGGTTGGTCGGCGTCCTGCCAGCCTACGCCTCGGATACCGCCGAGCCAGTCGGCCGCGTGCTATTCGCCATTGGCGACGCACGATTGGCCGACGGTACCCCCGTGCGCAAGAACAACCCGATTGCCGCCGGCCAGACCATCGTCACCGGCGCCAATGGCCATGTCCATCTGCGCTTCGTTGATGATGCCTTCGTCAGCGTCCGTCCGAACTCGTCGCTCGCCATCGAGCAGTACGCCTACGACCCGGCCAACCCGGCCGCCAATCGCGTACGTTTTCAGCTGTCCAAGGGCGTGGCGCGCTTGATCACCGGCCGCGCCGGCGAAGCCGCCAAAGACAACTTCCGCGTCAACACCCCGGTCGCCGCCATCGGCATCCGCGGTACCGACTTCCTCGTCCAGGCGCGCGATGCGCTCACACGTGTGGCGGTTCAGCAGGGCGCGGTGGTCGTGTCACCCTTTGGCGACGACTGCGCGCGCGCCGCCCTCGGCCCCTGCGGCGGCGCCGGCGCCCGTGAACTCGTCGGCTCTCTCACGGGTAATTATCTCGAGGTTAGGGGTGCGGCTGCGCCTGTGCTGGTCGCTCCGCCCAATGGCCGCCTGCCGTTCGAACTGCCGCGACCCGAAGAACCGAAAGTCAACCGCGACGGCGCCGCCAGCGCTGGACTGCCTGAGGGCATGGGCGGCAGCCCCAGCCTGATGTGGGGCCGCTGGTCTGGCCACGCCAGCGTGCCAGCCGGCTATGAAGTCGTGGGCCAGAATGATGCGCTCGTCCTGTTCCGTGCCGTCGAGGCAGCCAGGCTGCCGACCACCGGTTTCGTGTCTTTCCGCTTGCAGGAGAGCCAGGCCTTCGGCCGCAGCCAGGGCGGCTACGAGCCCGCGAAGGTTGCTGGTGCCAATTTCTCCGTCAACTTTGACAAGATGCGCTACGCCACCAGCTTCCGCTGGGAATTTGAGGGGCAGGACCACGTCCTCTACAGCAAGGGCGGCATCGGCAGTACCGGCCGTCTTGCGCCCGACCGTGATGCCTCCAATGTGGCCGTCTCCGGCGCCCTCAACGGCAACGGCGACGAAGCCGCCTACGTCTACTTCAAGAACATCAGCAGCGACTTGAAAGCTTACGGAATCCTGCGCTGGGCGCGATAGCACGGGACGAGGCGGTGCACCGTACCGAGGCCCCAGCCCCAGCGGGTGCGGCAAGACCGCGCCAGCGCTTCTTCCGCCAGGCACCGGCCTGGCTATTGGTGCTGCTCATCGGCACGCTGCCTGCGCCGCCGGTTCACGCCGAGCCTCAGTCTCCACCCCAGCCCGACCAGCCTGCCCCAACGGCAGCCCACAGCAGCAGCGGATTCATCGAGACCTTGCGCACGCAAGCGCAGACGCTCGTTGATGCGGGCCGTGCCGAAGTTGCCTTCGACCTCGTCGCCAGCCATGAGTCAGCCCACATCGGCGACCCCGACTACGATTACCTCCTCGGCACCATCGCACTCGCCGCCGGCCGCCATGCTGCAGCCGTTCATGCGCTCGAGCGCGTCGTGCTCGTCCAGCCCAGCTACGCCGGCGCCTGGCTCGACCTGGCCATTGCCCACTTCCGGCTCGGCGAGCTCGACACCGCCGACGAGATCCTCGCCCACGTAGAAAAACAGTTCGACCCGCCGCCAGCGCTCCGCACCGACATCGCTAGCGTGCGTCGCAGCATTGCCTCAGCCCGCCGCTGGCGCGGCTGGCAGACAGAGCTCGGCGCCTTCGGCGGCCACACCAGCAACGCCAACTACGGCCTGGCCGTCTCGGCGCTCAGCCTCTCGCTGGACGGCATGCCCGCCACCTTGCTGCTCGACCCCAGCTACCGTCCCCGTGCCGACGGTTTTGGTGAGGTGCGTGCCAGCCTCAGCCGGCGTTTCGAGCTCGACGCCGGCCGCCAGGCCGACACCAGCGCCACGCTGCGCCACCGCCGGCACGGCCGGGAAAACGAGCAAGACCAGTGGGACGTCGCCGCCAGCGGCACCTGGCGCCGCCCATTCGCCTGGCGCGGCATCGAGGGTGCCACCTTGTTTGCGGGTGGTCAGGTGCGTGATCTGCGCATCGACCAGCGCGGCGTGAGCCTCTTGCAGGCCAGCGGCGGGCTACGGGTACCAGCGGGTCGCTGCAGCTTAAGCGGCCGGCTTGACGCCGAGCGTCGCCTGTTTGCCGCTGCCAGCGAGTATGACGCCCTCATTCCCTGGGTGGGGGCGGGGGCCGAGTGCGGGATCGGTGAGGTGCAATGGGGTGGGCAGCTCAGGCTGGGCAACGACCTGGCGGTCAATGCCCGTCCCGGCGGCGACACCCGTCGCGTCGAAGCCCTCGGTTATGCGCGCTGGCAGGCGCGCCCCGGCCTGCAACTCGGCGCCGTGCTGCTGCTGGCCGCCAGCCGTGACGAGCTGGGCTACAGCCCGCTGCTGGCCGACGGTCAGCGCCGCTGGGTGCAGCGCCTGGCCACCAAGCTCGAGGCAGTTTGGGTACCCGGCGCCGATCCGCGCAGCCCGTGGGCTGTCGTTATTGAAATGGAAAGCATCCGCGACCGCTCCAACATTGGCCTCTCCACCCTCAACATTCACCAGATCCTGACCGGACTGAACTACCGGTTTTGAAAACTATTTGCGAAATTGTGACGTTGTTCACAGGAATCTTGCTGCAAAGCATATAATGTTGCCCTGTAATTGTGGATAAAGGGATAGACCCCCCGCAGTTAAGTGCAAGGCACCACGGTCGGTGCCCGCACAAACCTAGCTAAATTTACAACAGGAGCATTTCATGCCGACTTTCATCGCCACT
>CAYXBN010000096.1:0-6176 GCA_964463215.1 uncultured Mycobacterium sp.
CCCCGTAGACGATGACGTCGAATTCGCGCTGGGTCATGGAGCTAACCTACCGCCCCCTCTCGAGCCGGACTCGCGTGTGTCAATCGCGGTAGGAGGCGCCAGTCAGCGGATGCCGAGTGCGCCGGCGACGGCCTGACCCGGGTTGGTGAATGCGGTGCAGAGTTGGCCCCAGTCCACCAGTCCGAGCGGGCCGCGGCCCAGACCCTGGCACTGGTCGGTGGCAGGGACCGCGGCTGGGGCGGCCCCAGGGCCGGCGGCGGGGATTGCACCGGCGGCCGACATCGGCGCGGCGAAGAGAGCGCCGCCCGGGGTGCTGCCCTTCTTGCCGCAGGTGGGCCAAGCGCCGATGCCCTGGGTGCGCAGGGTGTTCTCGGCGACCCGGATCTGCTCCTCGCGGGAGGCCTGATGCGGCATCCCGGTGCCGCCGTTGGCCCGCCAGGTGGCCGGTGAGAACTGCAGTCCGCCGTAGTAGCCGTTACCGGTGTTGATCGCCCAATTGCCGCCGGACTCGCATTGCGCGATGGCGTCCCAGTTCACCCGGCTGTCGGCGGCAGCCGTCGCACTGCCCAGCAGTACCGCACCCAGGGCCAATCCGAGTGCCAGCGCGGCCAGGTTGATCAGGCGACGGAGCGTGGTCATGTGATGTGGATCGCCCCCTGTGGGACGGTTGTTACAGAAGAGACACCTCTTCTTTATGAGGAATTTGAGAGGACTGCGAGGGTGCGGGAAGCGCGCTCAGGTGACCGAACAAAAAAGGTGGCGCCGGATTGCTCCGGCGCCACCTTCTACGCGTTGTGGATCAGCCAAGCCGGCCGCAGGTGGGCCAGGCGCCAATGCCCTGGGTGCGCAGGGTGTTCTCGGCGACCCGGATCTGCTCCTCGCGGGAGGCCTGATGCGGCATCCCGGTGCCGCCGTTGGCCCGCCAGGTCGACGGGCTGAACTGCAGGCCGCCGTAGTAGCCATTACCGGTGTTGATCGCCCAGTTACCGCTGGACTCACACTGGGCGATGGCATCCCAGTTGACGCTGTCGGCGTTGGCGACGCCGGCGCCCAGGGCGATCGGCGCCACGGCCATCGCGCCGGCGACTGCGGCCATTCCAAGCATGCTGCGAACGTTCTTCAAGTTAGTTCCTTTCGCCGAGCGTGGGCCAGACCCGTGTTACCAGTTCCTGGGATAGCCAGATCCCTGGACTTCGGACGACGTCGCACCGTCTCGGTTCTGGTACGACAGCGTGGACCCCCAGCACTGCTTGCACGGGGACCTCGCTCACACGCAAGGTTCGTAATCTGGAATTGTTTGGGTCCGAGAAGACCCGAGTAGGACGGTACGTGAGTCCATCGTGACCCGTCACCTCAATGACACCGCAATTTCTGACAGATAACAGACCAATCACAAGCGCACATTTCACGGTTTACGCGCAGGTCAGAACGGCGCGTCGGGCGCCGTCCGCGACCGGACGGCGCACCGCTTTGTGTGACCTAAATCACAGTTTGAACGTGAACCGGCCCACACCGTGGTAATTCCCAATAGCCACCTGATTCACATTAATCACACAAGTCACTTCAATAACAGCAGCCGTTGGGCCGGGCGGGAGGTCATCGTTTGCCGAGTTCGCCCGGTTCGTTCAGATTGGCCAGAGCGGGCCCGGCCGGCAGCACCACCCGCACCGTCACCACCGAGTCGCTCAGTGCCCGCATCCTGCGTTCACCGGCAGCGACCAGGGCGTCGACCCGGTCCGCAAGCCCGGTGCGGTAGATCCCGGCAAGGTAATGATCCCGGCCGTCCCACGGCAGCACGACGTCGACGCCATGATGGCCGGCCAACTGGTCAACAAGGTCGACGCCGAGGTTCGGCATGTCAACGGCGGCCACGAACGCGCGTTGGCATCCGACCGCGGCCGCGGCCCGCAGACCCCGACCGGTCGCCGGCAGGGGGCCGAGGCCGGGCAGATGGTCGACGAGAATCTCCGCGTTCAGCGCCGGCAGTGCATGGCCCGGGGCGGCGACGACGAACACCCGTTCGCAGCGCTGCGCCAGGACGGCGACGGTGTGCTCGACCATGGTGAGGCCGGGGTGTTCGGGGTGCGCCATGGTGGCCTTGTCCCGGCCCATCCGCCGGGACTGCCCGCCGGCCAGCACCACAGCCGCCAACGGGTCGTACCCCGGCCGGTCAGCGGAAATCGAGACGTCCCTACTCGACGGTCCAGGTGTCGCGGCCACGCAACAGGGCCTGCAGCGCCGCCCGGTCATGCGCCGTGGCGCTTCGCGCGGCGTCGACCTGCTCGCGGGCGGCGTCGTCGTAGGCCGGCCGGGCGACCTGACGGAAGATGCCCATGACCGTGTGATCGAGGTTCTGGTCGCTGAGCCGGGACAGCGCGAAGGCATAGGCCGGATTGTCGGCGTGGGCGTCGTGCACCACGATCGTCTCGGCCGCGACGTCAGCGGTCTTGGCCACGTCGAGGCCGAAACCGGACTGCACGACGCAGTACTCGCCGTCGGCGCCGAAGGTGATCGGCTCGCCGTGCCGGACCGCGATGACCCGCTCCTCGGCGCCTTCCTTACGCAGCACGTCGAAGGAACCGTCGTTGAAGATCGGGCAGTCCTGCAGGATCTCGACGAGCGCGGCCCCGCGGTGGGCGGCCGCGGCGCGCAGCACCTCCGAGAGACCCTTGCGGTCGGAGTCCAGCGCGCGGCCGACGAAGGTGGCCTCGGCGCCGAGGGCGACCGACACCGGATTGAAGGGTTGGTCCAGCGATCCCATCGGAGTGGACTTGGTGATCTTGCCGACCTCGGACGTCGGCGAGTACTGCCCTTTGGTCAACCCGTAGATCCGGTTGTTGAACAGCAGGATGGTGATGTTCATATTGCGGCGCAGCGCGTGGATCAGATGGTTGCCGCCGATCGAGAGCGCATCACCGTCACCGGTGACGACCCAGACCGACAGGTCGGGCCGGGCCAGCGCCAGTCCGGTCGCCACGGTCGGAGCCCGGCCGTGAATCGAATGGAAACCGTAGGTCTCCAGGTAGTACGGGAACCGACTCGAGCAACCGATACCGCTGACGAAAGCGATGTTCTCCCGCCGCAGGCCGAGTTCGGTCAGGAAGTTGCGGATGGTGTTGAGGATGACGTAGTCACCGCAACCCGGGCACCAGCGAACCTCCTGATCACTGGTGAAGTCCTTGGCCTTCTGCGGGCCATCCGCGGTGGGCACCCCGTCGGATTTGGCCCGCAGGCCCAGGTCCGTGCCGATCAGGTCGGTCATGCGCTCGCTCCGATGTCGGTGGGGCTGGTGGCCGGGGTTCCGATGCCGGCCGCCGTCATCCTGGCGAACTGCACCTTGTCGTTTTCGATGTCGGCCAGCGTGCCGTCCAACGCGGCGTCGATCATCGCTTCGACTTCGTCGGCGCGGAAGGCCATCCCGGCGACCTTGGTGACCGATTGGATGTCCACCAGATATCGGCCGCGTAGCAGCAGCGCCAGTTGACCGAGGTTCATCTCCGGCAGCACCACCTTCGGGTAGCGGGCCAGGACCTCACCCAGGTTGGCGGGCAGCGGGTTGAGGTGCCGGAGTTGGGCGTGGGCGACCTTGACCCCGCGGCGCCGGGCCCGACGGCAGGCCTCACCGATCGGGCCGAAGGAGCTTCCCCAGCCCAGCAGGAGCAGTTCGGCGTCCCCGGTCGGGTCGTCGACGGGCAGATCCGCCACCGCGATGCCGTCGATCTTGGCCTGCCGCAGCCGCACCATCTGGTCGTGGTTGGCGCCGTGATAGGAGATATCGCCCGATCCGTTGGCTTTCTCCAGACCGCCGATGCGGTGCTCGAGGCCCGGGGTGCCGGGGATGGCGAATTGACGGGCCAGGGTCTGCGGGTCGCGGGCGTACGGGGCGAAGTCCTGCCCCGGTTGGGCGAACGCGGTATCGATGGGGGCGAATGTGTCGACGTCGGGGATGCGCCACGGTTCGGATCCGTTGGCGATGGCCCCGTCGGAGAGCACGACCACCGGGGTGCGATAGGTCAGGGCGATGCGGGCGGCTTCGATGGCGATGTCGAAGCAGTCCGACGGGGAACAGGGCGCCAGCACCGCAACCGGCGATTCGCCGTTGCGGCCGAACATCACCTGCAGCAGATCGGCCTGCTCGGTCTTGGTCGGCAGTCCGGTCGACGGGCCGCCGCGCTGGACGTCGATGACCACCAGCGGCAGTTCGGTCATCACCGTCAGACCGATGAACTCCGACTTCAATGCCACGCCGGGACCCGAGGTGCTGGTCACCCCTAACGCGCCACCGTAGGAGGCGCCCAGCGCCGCCCCGATCCCGGCGATCTCGTCTTCGGCCTGAAAGGTCAGCACATTGAAATTCTTGTGCTTGGACAGTTCATGGAGGATGTCCGAGGCCGGGGTGATCGGGTAGCTGCCCAGCACCACCTGGACGTCGGCGAGTTGCCCGGCGGCGATGATCCCGTAGGACAACGCGGTGTTGCCCGAGATCTGCCGGTACTCCCCGGGGGCCAGTTTCGCGGCGGCCACCTCGTAGGTGGTGGCGAAGGCCTCGGTCGTCTCGCCGTAGTTCCAGCCCGCCCGCAGCGCCAGCACATTGGCCTGCGCGATCTCGGGCTTGCGGGCGAACTTCTCCCGGACGAACGTCTCGCTCGGCTCGATGGGCCGCCCGTACATCCAGCACAGCAGGCCGAGGGCGAACATGTTCTTGGCGCGCTCGCCGTCCTTCTTGGTCGCGCCGATCGACTCCACCGCACCCAGGGTCAGCGATGTCATCGGCACCGCGTGCACCTGATAGTCGGACAACTCGCCGGTCTCCAGCGGATTGCTCAGGTAACCGACCTTGGCCAGATTGCGTTTGGTGAACTCGTCGGCGTTGGCGATGACGGTGCCCCCGCGCGGCAGATCGGAGAGGTTTGCCTTCAGCGCGGCGGGATTCATCGCGACCAGGACATCGGGGCGGTCGCCGGCCGTGAGGATGTCGTGGTCGGCGATCTGGATCTGGAACGACGACACGCCGGGCAGGGTGCCGGCGGGGGCGCGAATTTCAGCCGGGTAGTTGGGTTGTGTCGCAAGGTCATTGCCGAACAGCGCCGACTCCGAGGTGAACCGGTCTCCGGTGAGCTGCATGCCGTCGCCGGAGTCCCCGGCGAACCTGATGACGACCTTCTCGAGTTTGCGTCGGTGGTGCGCAGCCCCGTTCGCGTCCGGCTCCACATCGCCGCCTTTCGTCGAATGTCGGCGGAATCTCTGCAACTCGCGGTAGCCGATTATTGCACTTTCTCAGACACGCTTGACCGCTTCCAGCGCCCGACACGGCGACACTTACCGGACGAAACAGCTGTTCAACGCGGCGGCTCTGGCCAAAGCGCGACATAAGTGTGGTTTTGGTCACCGCTGACCGTCAGTCAATCTTAAGAATTTTGCGCCGCGTCGGTACAGCGCCGACGGCCCACGACAGCGCCTAGATTGGACGACATGGTCGATGGCGACTCGGACCTCACCGTGGGCCCCCCGAAGACCACCGCGGCCGGGGTGCCGGCCGTGCTGGTGGCGTTGCGGCGCAGCCTGACCCAGATGGGCGCTGTCCGCACGGCGAGCACGCTGGCCCGGGTCAACCAGCGCGACGGCTTCGACTGCCCGGGGTGCGCCTGGCCGGAGGAACCGGGTGGACGCAAATTGGCCGAGTTCTGCGAGAACGGCGCCAAGGCCGTCGCCGAGGAGGCCACCCGCCGGGTCGTCACCCCGGAGTTCTTCGCCCGCCACCCCGTCGCTGACCTCGTCGACCGGCCGGAGTACTGGCTGTCCCAGCAGGGCCGGTTGACCCACCCGATGGTGCTGCGCCCCGGCGATGGCCACTACCGCCCCATCGACTGGGACGCCGCCTACGGCCTGATCGCCGAGCAGCTGCGGTCGCTGGCCAGCCCGGACGAGGCGGTGTTCTACACCTCCGGTCGCACCAGCAACGAGGCGGCGTTCCTTTACCAGTTGCTGGTCCGCAGTTTCGGCACCAACAATCTGCCGGACTGCTCGAACATGTGCCACGAGTCCTCCGGCACCGCTCTGACCGAGTCGATCGGGGTCGGGAAGGGCTCGGTGAGCGTCACCGACATCGAGCACGCCGACCTGATCCTGATCGCCGGGCAGAACCCGGGTACCAACCATCCCCGGATGCTGTCGGT
>CAYXBN010000097.1:0-6028 GCA_964463215.1 uncultured Mycobacterium sp.
GTTGTTCTTACTGCCTCGCCATATTCGTAAACCGCGACAGGTGCAGTTGATGCGCGACGGTGACGGTCCGCGTCGGGCCGTTACGGTGTTTGGCGACAATGAGATCCGCCTCTCCCCCGCGCGGATCATCGCGCTCGAAGGCGTCCGGGCGGTGCAGCAGGATCACCATGTCGGCGTCCTGCTCGATGGCGCCGGACTCACGCAGGTCGGCCAGCATCGGCTTCTTGTCCGTGCGCTGCTCCGGCCCACGGTTCAGCTGGCTCATCGCCACCACCGGAACCTCGAGCTCCTTGGCCAACAGCTTCAGTTGGCGGGAGAACTCCGACACCTCCTGCTGGCGGGATTCCACCTTCTTGCCCGAGGTCATCAGCTGCAGGTAGTCGATGACCACCAACCGCAGATCAGACTTCTGCTTGAGCCGGCGGGCCTTCGCGCGGATCTCCATCATGGTCAGGTTCGGTGAGTCGTCGATGTACAAAGGCGCTTCGCTGATTTCGCTCATCCGCCGGGCCAGTCGCGTCCAGTCGTCGTCACTCATCCGGCCGGACCGCATATCGGACAGCTTTATCTTCGCCTCCGCCGACAGCAGCCGCATCACGATCTCGGACTTGCTCATCTCCAGGGAGAACACGACGCTGGAAAGCCGGTTCTTAATCGAGCAGGATCGCAAAAAATCTAATCCAAGGGTCGATTTGCCCATACCCGGCCTGGCCGCGATCACGATCATCTGCCCGGCATGCAGCCCATTGGTCAACTCGTCGAGTTCAGTGAAACCAGTCGGCACCCCGCGGGCGATCCCGCCCTGCGAGGCGATGGCGTCGATCTCGTCCATGGTGGGCTGCAGCAGCGCCTCCAGCGGGACGAAGTCCTCGGCGGTCCGCCGCTCGGTGACGTCGTAGATCTCAGCCTGGGCGCGGTCGACGATCTCGTTGACGTCGGCGCCCTCCGCGCCGGCGTACCCGTACTGCACCACCCGGGTGCCGGCCTCCACCAGGCGCCGCAGCAGGGCCTTCTCGGCGACGATGCCGGCGTAGTAGCCGGCGTTAGCCGCGGTGGGCACCGTGGAGATCAGAGTGTGCAGATAGGGCAGTCCGCCGACGCGGCGCAGCAGCCCCCGGCGGTCGAGTTCGGCTCCCACGGTGACGGCGTCGGCGGGTTCACCGCGGCCGTAGAGATCCAGAATCGCGTCGTAGACGTTTTGGTGGGCGGGTCGGTAGAAATCCCCGGGGCGCAGGCGCTCGAGGACGTCGGCGATGGCGTCCTTGCTCAGCAGCATCCCGCCCAGCACCGACTGCTCGGCGGCGAGGTCCTGCGGAGGCTGGCGACCGAAATCCTCGGCGGGCGGGGCAGACGGGCCGCCCTGCTGTCCAAGGTCATCGACGACGGCCATCGGGGTTGCCGCACCTCCTTCTCTGCACTGACCGGGGGTCGAACGAAAGTTCGACCCGGCACGGTCACGGTAAGTTGCGGCACCGACAGCGACGGCTTGCGATGCCGCCGAACCCCGTGCCCAACGCTTGGGCCCAGCGCAACGTTAGAGGTTGCTGGAGACGCCTCAAACCGGACCTGTTCACGAACCTGTTAGCGGCTTGTGGATACCTGCGCACAACCGTGTTGGCGGGCTGGGGACAACTTGTGGATCACTATGAATTTGTCTGGCATCTCTCCACGTAAACCGCAGGGTAGCGGCCCTGTGAGGTTGTGGATGAGAAGTGCATCGGCGTGTCGGTTCAAGTGGCCGTTCCGGGCGTGTTGCGTATCTGTTGCAAAAGCAAGGAGTTAACGGCGCGTGACGTTAACTGCGCTCACCGGCCCGCGACATGTTCGCCAGCGCCAAAGAAAACCCCGGGGCAGCCACTATGGGCCGCCCCGGGGATTCCCGAGTGCGCTTGGCTAGCTCTGTGCAGCCACGTCCAGGGTGACTTCGACGTCGACCTCGGGGTGCAGGTGCACGGCCACGGTGTGGCTGCCGGTGGCCTTGATGTGGGCCTTGGGCAGACGCACTGACCGCTTGTCCACGCTGGGGCCGCCGGCCTTCTTGATCGCGACGACGATGTCGTTGGCAGTGACCGACCCGAAGAGCTTGCCGGAGTCATGGGTCTTCACCGGCAGCACCACCGGACCGAGTCCGACGATCGCGGCCTTGATCTCTTCGGCGTGGGCGCGGTCGCGGACGGTCTTGGCCTCCCGCGCGCGACGAACACTGTCGACGTGCTTCTGGGCGCCGCGGGTAGCCGGGACGGCCAGTCCGCGCGGCAACAGGAAGTTGCGGCCGTAGCCGTCTTTGACCTCGACGGTGTCGCCGGCCGCACCGAGGTGATCGACCTCAGCGGTAAGGATCAGCTTCATCTTCTCGCTCCGTTTCTAGCGCGTCGCCGAGGTGAACGGCAGCAGGGCGACCTCGCGGGCGTTCTTGACGGCGATGGCGATGTCGCGCTGGTGCTGCACACAGTTCCCGGTCACCCGGCGGGCGCGGATCTTGCCGCGCTCGCTGATGTAGGTGCGCAGCAACGCGGTGTCCTTGTAGTCGATGCTCTGCCCTTTGCCCTTCTTCGAGCAGAACACGCACTTACGGGTCTTGATCGGCTTGTCGGGCGCCGGACGCCGCTTGGTCGGTTTGGCTTTAGCCATGTGTCAATCTCTTTCGTTCTTCTCCGGTTCGCGCTTTGTCCAGCGCGGGTTGCAATGTCAGAAAGGCGGTTCGTCGTCGCTGCCGCCGAACGACCCCGACGCCGGGGCGCTGCCCCACGGGTCGTCAGAACTCTCGGCGCCGCCCCGGGAGCCGCCACCGCCGCCGGACGTCCCGCCTCCGCCGCCGCCGAATCCACCGCCGCCGCCCCCGCGGGAGGCCTTGTTGACCTTCGCGGTGGCGTACTTCAGCGAGGGACCGATCTCGTCGACCTCGACCTCGACGACCGTGCGCTTCTCACCCTCGCGGGTCTCGAAGGACCGCTGCTTGAGCCGTCCGGTGACGATCACCCGGGCACCGCGGGTGAGGCTCTCGGCGACGTTCTCAGCGGCCTCGCGCCAGATGTTGCAGCGCAGGAACAGCGCCTCGCCGTCCTTCCACTCTCCGCTCTGGCGGTCGTAGATGCGCGGGGTCGAGGCCACCGTGAAGTTGGCCACGGCCGCACCCGACGGGGTGAACCGCAGTTCGGGGTCGGCCGTCAGGTTTCCGACGACAGTGATGGTCGTGTCACCGGCCACAAGGTCCTCCTGGGGTTGGTGCCTGGGATGGGAAGTCCACCGAGCCTACGTAGGGGTTACGACAGCGCGGCGACGTTATCCACTGTGGTCAGTGCTTGTCGGTCCGCATCACCTTGGTCCGCAGCACCGACTCGTTCAGGTTGAGCTGACGGTCGAGCTCGGACACGGTGGCCGGCTCCGCCTTGACGTCGACGACGGCGTAAATGCCCTCGGCGTGCTTGGCAATCTCGTAGGCCAATCGCCGACGGCCCCAGACATCGACCTTTTCCACGGTTCCGCCGTCGCCGCGGATCACGTTGAGGAACGTGTCCAGGGACGGGGCAACCGTGCGTTCGTCGAGAGTGGGGTCGAGGATGACCATGATTTCGTAGGGACGCATGGGAACCTCATCACCTCCTATGGTCGTGTGCGGCCACGGCGGATTGACGTGGCAGGAGGGTCGCCTGCGTCGGCAACCGGCTCAGGTTACAGCAGGGCCCGCTGATCAGCGAAATCAGGCTCGCTGCTGGCCGTACTCGACCGCCAGCAGCCGGATGCTCTCCGGGGCCTTGTCCAATGCGCCGCAGTCGAACGGCGGCTGCGGGTCGTACTCGATCATCAGCTGGCTGGCCTCGGCGGCTTGGCGGTCCACCAGCAGTTCCACCAGGCGCAACGCCATGTCGATGCCGCTCGACACCCCGGCGGCGGTGATGATGCGCTGCGGCAGGTGTTCGACCACGCGTTGCGGGGTGTACACCGCTCCCAGCGAGCCCAGGATGTCCTGCGTGGACCAGTGGGTGGCGGCGGTCAGCCCGTCCAGCAGACCGGCGGCGGCCAGCACCAGGCTGCCGGTGCACACCGAGGTGGTGAACCGCGTCTGCTGATGCACCTTCCGAACCCAGTCGAGCATCGGCTCGTCGCGCACGAGCGCCCGGGTACCCACCCCGCCCGGGATGAGCAGCACGTCGGGCTGGGTCACCTCCTCGAAGGTCGCGTCGCACATCAGGCCGAGCATGCCGTTGTCGGTGCGGACCTCTCCGCGGCGGTGACCGACGAAGACTACGTCGATGCACGGAACCCGCTGCAGCACTTCGTAGGGCCCGACGGAATCCAGCGCCGTGTTACGCGGAAACAGAGCGATCGCGACCTGCATATGACACCTCCCTCACCGTCGGCTTCGCGGCCGGCTGCAACCGCCGCGGCCACCACGGCGGGAACGCGTCGGCGGCGCGGTCGAAGACACCGCCGGACGGGTCGTCGATCCGACCACCCCAGCGCACCAAATCCTCTCCCGGACGGTAGATCTGGCGGACCACCACCACCATGAGCGCGATCACCGCCAGGTCGCGGATCAGCACCGTGGTGGTGAACCACTGCTCGGGCAGGCCTTTGTTCTGCTCGCCGTAGAGGAAGAGCATCCGTGGCACCCAGACCAGGGCGTCGACGGTCATCCAGGCCAGCAGCAGCCTCCGGTGCGGCAATGCCAGCACCGCCAATGGGACCAGCCACAGCGAGAACTGCGGGCTCCACACTTTGTTGACCAACAGGAACGACGCCACCACCAGGAACGCCAGTTGCGCGACCCGGGGGCGCTGGGGAGCAGTCAGCGCGATGTAGGCGATTGCCGCACAACAGAATCCGAATAGCACCGCGACGACGGCGTTGAGTACGACCGGCGGTTCCCAGAAGCCCAGATCCGGATCCAGTCCCGGCCACCCGGTGAAGGACCGGATGACGTTGAACAACGAATCCATGTCCTGGGTCCGGCGGGCGTTGAGCCGGAAGAACTCCGACCAGCCTCTGGGGTAGAGCAGCATGATCGGCAGGTTGATGACAACCCAGGTGATGGCGGCGACGACCGCGGTGCGGGCCGCCTCCGTGATCCGCCCGGTCCGCACGCCCAGCACCAGCAGGGGCAGCAGGAATAACGCCGGGTAGAGCTTGGCGGCAACCCCGAGTCCGAGCAGAACTCCGGCCAGCCCAGGCCGGCGACGCGACCAGGCCAGCAAGCCCCCGATCGCCAACGACGTTGCCAGCGCGTCGAAATTGGTGAAGATCTGGAAGATCAGGATCGGCGAGGCGGCCACCAGTGCGGCATCCCATATTCGCCGGCCGGCCAGCATCGCCGTCGCCCAGACCGTCGCCAACCACGCCAGTGCAAGTCCGAACGCGGCGATGTTGAAGAACATCACCACCTCGGCGACGCCGTTGAGCACCGGCAGTTTGGTGGCCTTGGCCACCGCGGTGTAGGTCTTGGCCAACGACATCGCCACGTACTGGTAGATCCCGGTCAGCACCGGATACTCCATATACCGCACGGCAGGGCTGCCGTCGTACTGCTGGCGGGGCTTTCCGTCGGCGTCCAGTTCCAGCCAACTCGACTTGTACGGAAACTTGCCCTGGCTCAACAACTCTGCGCCGTAAAGGGGCACCGTGTCGGAGTAGCACAGCTCGTAGTAGGCACGCTCGTTGTTCCAGTTGGCCACCCGCTGGTCGGGGGCCCCGCTGCCGATGGTCTGTAGGCAGGGCGCTTTGGTGGACCAGCCCAGGGCCAGGAACACCAGGGCGATGATGAACATCACCCGCACCGGCGTCAGCACGCGGGTGCGGCCGATCAGCGCGTGCCGGCCGACCGGGCCGCCGATCGCTCCGGTCAAGGCCGCACCCAGCGCATCGGTGCGGCTGGGCAGGTCGCGGTCCCGGGTGCTGCGAAGGTCCTCAGCGAGCGGTTGCGGTGACACCGTCGGACGAGTCCAGTCCGCCTGGTCGGCGGTCAGGGAACCACCCGGCCGCGTCACGGAGGCGGCGGCGGTCCCGGCAGCGGCGCACCCGGCGGGGGCGG
>CAYXBN010000098.1:0-5981 GCA_964463215.1 uncultured Mycobacterium sp.
AGCCCGCCGTCGGTGCGCCATTGCTGGTGTGCACGAAGAACGCCCCGCCGTTGCCGGGGATCCGCTCTTTGTTCACCCCCATGACGATGGCGTGCGCATAAGCCGGGATGTAGAGGTTCTCGGTGCCACTCGCCGGAGAGGTGTTGAAGGGACAGTCGGCCTGTTTGCAGACCT
This sequence comes from uncultured Mycobacterium sp., assembly GCA_964463215.1. Lineage (GTDB taxonomy): Bacteria > Actinomycetota > Actinomycetes > Mycobacteriales > Mycobacteriaceae > Mycobacterium. The sequence goes on from CAYXBN010000098.1 coordinate 175, forward strand.
GCATGGTGTTATAGGTCGGGCCGTCGGCGGACCACCAGTAGTCCGGTGTGGTCTGGTAGTACTTCAGGCCGCCGCCAGGATTGGGTTCTGTGCCGAAGGCGAAGTCCAGCGAGTAGACCCCCATCGGGGTTGCCGGAACCGTGTCTTTCGCTTTCGGCGCCATCCCGGCCGACCCGACGAACGCAGGGATACCCACCCCGCCCTCGACGGGCTGCCAACCACTCGGCCCCTTCTGCCAGACGTCGATCTTGGCCGCCGAACCCCCGGTGCCGGTGACGGAGAGCACCTGGGTGGCACTGCCCACCTCGGGTGCGAACCACGGGGTGAACGCCTGGCCGACCGGCGCCGAGGCCACGGCGACCGCGGCCGCGCCGACGGCAGCGACCAGCGAAAAGGTGAATCGGCGCATGTGATCCATGGTCGCTGGGGGCTTGAGCGGGGGTCAAGTCAAGGTTGGGGCACGGTTGGGTGTGCGGGCGGCAACGGGGCACGTTCCCCGGTCCGAACCTGAGGCGGCGATCGGGCAATCCTGTCGGCATTCCCCGAGGTCGGGCCTGGGAGAAAGTTGCATTGGCAAACATACTGATCTCTTCGCTGTCACGTGAAAACCTTGTTCCGAGTGGACAAGGGTCGGGGTGAATAGCGCAGAGCCAAACACACAGCTAACATCCGCGGATGCCTCAATCGCAGGACGACCCCGCCCAGTCGGGCTCCTTACCGCGGTCACCACGGTCGCCGGTTCCGACGCGCAACGCTTCGCGCCTGCTTCCGGTTCTGGGTGTGGTTATGGGCTTGCTGGGACTGCTCATGGGGGCGGCTGCCTGGTTACGCGCCGGCCAGTCCGATGTGGCCGCGCCCCCCGTTTACTCCGAGCAGGAAGTGGCTCAGGCCACCGAGGCAGTGTGTGGGGCGTACGCGAAGGGGATCCGTTCTATGCGAGTCGTGGCGGGGAGGGCGGTTGACAATCCGGCCGATGCCCTTCCCGTTGCGGTAAATAGCAGACTCGCAGAGGTGGCCGTGGGGAATTATTTCATCAATGTGTTGTCCGAAAACCCTGCTGCGCCGAATGAACTTCGGAAATCACTAAGTGACTTGTCGCAGGCTTACCAAGACGTTGCTCTAATTCAATTAGCGGATGGAACCCCTGTGGATTACAAGCCCGAGAAAGAGGTTGTGACCGAAGCCGTCTCGAAGCTTGACCAGCTATGCCAGTAGACGATCTTCCGCCTGGCGCATGGACACATCTTCTTATCGGCGACCAATGGCCGAAATCATCGTCACTGCAGTGGATTTCGGCCAATACCCAGTCCCGCAAGCAGGGGTCGGTAAGTTTTTCTAGGTATGCTGACCTCCTACTGGAAGCCGAGGGTCGGCACCTCGCTTCACAACAAGGTGTAACCGCGGACGATGCACGCGGACAATTTCAGCTCGGGGCTGATCACTCCGATCAAATCGCACAGCGAAATACAGCGAAGTACGAGGCTTACAGAAACGTTCGTGAGAACGTAAACGATCTCCGCAACGAACTGCGCTTTCTGGCGGAGAAGGGCAACGCGGAAATAGAGGCCATAAACAGTTCGCAGAAGACCCGGGCCGCCAAGATCGCGGAGATCCTGATGGTCGTGACGCGAGCGAAAGAAGAGGCTTATCTCCAAACAGCATCGTGTATCGGGCATGTCAGCGATCAGGTTCGAGCAGTTCTCAACGCCCAAGGACTTGACACATCGCCACAAGCATTTGCAGCTGAGCAGGGTGTGGGCCGAATAACAAGACCCGCTCCGGCGACAGATGCTTTCAAGGCCGAAATCGGCGAGAAGCTGGACCGCTTGAACGGGAACTTAGGAGTTATGATCCTCCCCGGCAACGGGGCAATGGGGAATTCCGAACCGGCTCTGGGCGATCAGGGTGTACAAGCGCCAAAACACGATGCGGTCGCCGGACTTCAACCCGCGATTCAGGCAAACATTCCTGACCAGGGTGCATACCCGAGTGACTCCAGACGCCCCGTATCCCTGGAACCTGCGCACCAAAGTGGACTTTCCTCGAGTGCCAACGTTCAGGAACAGCGGTTGCAAACGCCGCTCCCAGACCAAGGCGCCATGGGTGGCGTTTCGGCCTCAGGTTCAGCGCCAGCTCGATTGAATCTTCCCAGCGAAGCGGCCTCAGAAAGCTCCGCACTCCGCCGTCCGCTTCCCGAAGTGAAAGTCAATGCCGTAGCCGTGGAGCCTGCCAACTCCCCAACCTCATTAACCCCGACCAGCCTGGCGTCAATGACGCTTCCAAGCGCCGATAACCCTGAAGTTCCGACGATCGCCAGCGCCCCTAACACCGGAACCAGCCCGGGAGAACCCCAGTCGATCTCCGCGCCCGCACACCACGATGTCGCAGAGACCTTCAACTCGGGCAAGCACGCCGGTGCGCCGCTGTCCAACGGAGCCGAGGCCATTTCTGCGCTGACAGCAAGTCAGGTCCACATCGCTCCCGGCCTGTCCAGCCTGCCGGTGGAGCCGATCGCGCCGGCTGTGCCAGTCCTCGAGACCGCCAACACAGCGCCACCCCGGGTTCCCGAAATCGCCCACCCGAGCCCAGCCATGCCCGAGGTTTCCCACGCGGTCCTGGCACCCGCACCCGCAGCGGCCGTCCCTGCGACAGGTCCACCGGTCAGCATCGGCCCGACTGCGGTGCCGGCCGCGACACCACCGGGTTCTCTCATCGCCTACGGCGCTGACCTTCGAGCACCGGCAGCAACAGCGACCGCAATACCGACGGCGATGCCTGCCGCACCGGCTTCGGCGCCGATGAACCCGGCCGGTGGCGTTGGGCCCACCAGTCAGCCAACTGTCGTGCGTCAACCGACCTCATCCGCAAGTCCTTTGACTGCCACCCCGGGACTAACCGAACGAGCTCTCGCCACCACCGCAGCCGGCGCGGCCATCGGCGCGACCGGAGCCAGCAAAGTAGCCGCGCAGCTGCTCAGTGGCCTGCTGGCGGCGGTAGCACGTCAGCAACCGCAATTATGCTGGGCAATAGGGGATTTGGGCGACGGCGGCACCATACTGGTCACCGACCTCGCGGGCGGTTGGATACCCCCCGGGATCGACATCCCCACCGGCGTGCGAATCCCCCAACCCGGTGTCGGCCGACGCAGCCTCACCGCCCTGCTGGGCGCGACGACACGTACCGCTACCTATGAACCGGGCCAGTACCTTCCGCCCGCCGACGCGCCGGTCGCGACGTCGATCCGGGCCCGAGACACCGCCGCGGTGGATGACCTCGGCTGGGAATTGGCGCGAGCCACCAAGTGGCGTGATGGGCTGCCACGACTGGCGCACACCCTGGCCAAGGCCGTGTCGGCCAAGACGGGCTGCGTTGACTCCGAAATCACATTGCTGCGCGGGCACCTCGCCGCGGTGACACGTTCAGTCCTGGCGACGTATCCGGCGAACACCGATCCCGCTGAGGTGGGCAACTGGCAGCTCCTGGCAACAATCGACGCTCTGATCAATGACGAGAGAACGCTCGCCAACTATCACTTCACCTGGTTCCGGGCCCAGGTACGGCCAGCGGAGGGACACCGATGACCAGTGGTCAGCTGAACGCCGACGTCGAGCAGTACCTACAGGCGGCAGCGTCGAACACACCGCCGCCGACGATCATTTCCGACCCGGTGGTTGTCGGCGTCACACCCGTCGAGCAGTGGATGGCCGTGTTGACGGCGGCGGCCAATCTCAGCGACGCCACCGACAACGCCCGCAGCGCCGAGGAACACGCTGCACGTGACGCCAAGCTGAGAGAAGCTGCCGAGAAGTTCGCCGCCCAGGACGAACAGGCCGCCGCTGAGTTGAAAAGCATTACCGCAGAACCGTATACGCCTCCCGCGGTCTCAGCCGCAACGCCCGACAGTGCCGCGACAATGGCTCAACAGGTACCGCAAATGACCTCCGGCATCGCCGGCGCCCTGGCCGGCGCACTCGGCGGGGCTCTGCAGCCACTCGCCCAGCTGCCACAGCAGGCCGCTCAGGGCATCCAGCAGGCCATGCAGGCAGGTATGGGATTGCTGCAGCAGGCCGCGGGCGAGGTGGCATTCCCACTCGACGACGCCGACTTGGGTGCCACCCCACTCAATGAGGACTTCGGCGTCGATGCAGGGGACGTCGACACGGCGAGCCTCGACGGGCTCGGCGCCGGCGGGCTCGGGGTCGGCGGCGGCCTCGGTGCGGCCGGCGCGGGCCTAGGCGCCCTCAGCGGCACCGCGCCCACCGGCTATCTTAGTCCTCCCCCGGTGCCCCCGTCTTCGGTCAGTACCGCGCCGTCTTCAGCGCCAGTCACCGCGTTCACCCCACCCGGCCCCGCCGTCGGGCACCCGCCAGGTGCAACCGGCATGGCTGGAATGCCCATGGTCCCTCCCGGCGCCTTGGGTGCAGCCAGGGCCGACCAGGACGATAAGGCCGACACCAAGCGGGTTTCGGTCCCGCCCGTGCGCAATGGCGCCCCTGTCCAAGGCCGCCTGACGCTCCCGCCGGAAGCACCGCCGGCCACCAAGAAAGTTGACGGCAAACCGGTCGTCACCCGCCGGGTCCATGCACCTGTCGACGACCAGTCAGCCGAGGCCAGATCGGGGCCCTGAAGAGGCCACCCATGGGATCAGACTCTCTCTCGCCTGGCCCGTGCCTCGTACAATTCGGAGTAGTCGGGTGCATCCCGGAAGCGGAACCACGCGGCAATGAAGGTGGCCATCGCGAGCAGTACCGCGATCTCGACCCAGAAGAACACGAGGGCATCAATCCAGGCACCGATCGGAGGAGCGCCGGGGAGATTGACGCGCAACGGTATGAGGGCGAACAGCAGTGCCGCCAGCCAACTGGCGAATCCCGGCTCAATGGGCCTGCGTGCGGTGATCGCGGACCACGCGACGAGAATCGCAAGGTTGGCGACGACGACCAACAAGATCAGGACGATCAACACGAAGACCCGCAACCCGCCGGACCGTTCGATCATCAGCGTGGTTTTCAGGGTGGCTCCGTCGACCCTCAGGTTCCAGTGTTCGGTCCAGCCGTCCAAGCCCGCGTCGGGTCCGAACATGAGACCGACCGGCACCGGCTTCTCATCCCCGTCGCCGACCTCTTCGATCCGGATCAGAGGTGACGAGACCAATGCCTGACCGCTTTCGGTGTACTCGTCGGAGTATCGGTAGCGGTCGAGGGGATACTCCAGTGGATCTCCCTCGAGCGGGTAGACCAGGAAGTAGTCCTTGCCGACCGTGGTCCCAGCCTCGATATCCCTGACCACGGGTCCGTCGACCACGTTCTTGGTGATCATCCGAAGGGGAACGGCGAAGGCGTCCTCGGCGTCGTTGAAGTAGGACCCCCTGGGGACCAGTTCGATCCGCAGCTCCAATTCGTTCATCGCGGGGTCGAACGTGGAGGACTCGAGGTTGATGTTGACGCCGTCGGCGACCGGGTCGGGCCGCTCGTAGATACGCGACTTGCCGCTGGAGGCGTAAAGGAAAGCCGAAAGGCCTGCCAACAAGGTCACCACCGCCGCCACCACAAGGGCACGGCGCACTGTGGCACCGAGTCTGTGCACGCGGACCTCCGTAGTCGCGGTCCGGTCAGGCTACAGCGGTGTTGGGGCGTTTCGTCCGAAACTCGTTCTTTGTGTGCGGAGTTTGTCCTAATGAAGCTACTGCGGTTCTTGCTACCCACCCCGCCCTCGGGACCCAGCAAGGGCATACACAGCAGGTAGTAGAGCAGTCCCAGCGACCAACCGGCCAGTACGTCGGAGGGGTGGTGAACGTTGAGTGCGAC
>CAYXBN010000099.1:0-5896 GCA_964463215.1 uncultured Mycobacterium sp.
GGGAGGGGGCGGGGGAGGGGCGCCGTGATTTCGGAACACCCGTTAACTTCGGTTACAGTTACCGCATGGCACAGAAACCCGTCGCGAACGCGTTGACCCTGGAGCTTGAGCCGGTTGTCGCCGACAATCTGGCCCGCTACCTGCAGACCGCCGACGAGTGGTACGCCCACGACTACGTTCCCTTCGACGAGGGCCGCAACTTCGCCTTCCTGGGCGGCCAGGACTGGGATCCCTCCCAGGTCACCCTGCCCACCGCGGTGGTGGACGCTGTGGAGATCCTGCTCATCACCAAGGACAATTTGGCCGGCTACCACCGCGAGCTCGTCGAGCACTTCATCCTCGAGGACAAGTGGGGCCGCTGGATCGGCCGGTGGACCGCCGAGGAGAACCTGCACGCCATCGCCCTGCGCGAGTACCTGGTGGTGACCCGCAACTTCGACCCGGTTGCCGACGAGCAGGTCCGCGTCAATCATGTGATGCGCGGCTACCGGGCCAGCAACTACACCCAGATCGAGACGCTGGTGTTCATGGCCCTTTACGAGCGTGCGCATGCGGTCTACACCCGCAACCTCGAGGCCACGATCGACGAACCGGTGCTCAAGCGGCTGGTGGGACGCATCGCCGCCGACGAGGAGCGTCACGCCGAGTTCTTCGACAATCTGGTCATGCACTGCGTGGAGCGCCACCGCGACTCCACCATCGCCGCGATCGCGCGGCGCTCGACGGGATTCCCCGTCGTCGGCGGCGACATCCTTGAGTACCGGGAAACCAAGCTGCGCACGGTGGCCGACACCGGCGTGTTCAACGAGGATGCGGCGGCCAAGGTGCTGCTCGACGCCATCGCCGACTGGGGCCTGGCCGACGAGCCTCTGCTGAAGAAGCGCATCGCCGCCTGACACACCCGGCGCGCCTCTCCGGCGCGCAGGCGCGGGCGGGTAGCGTCGGCCTCGATGGCTGGCGAGCCTTCGGCTCAGACGGCCACGAGCCCGAGGAGCGCCTGTGACCGATCCGCACTCGCCCGCACGGACGTACGTGCTCGACACTTCCGTCCTGCTGTCCGACCCGTGGGCGTGTACGCGGTTCGCCGAGCATGAGGTCGTCGTCCCCCTGGTGGTGATCAGCGAGTTGGAGGCCAAACGCCACCACCACGAACTCGGCTGGTTCGCCCGGCAGGCGCTGCGCCTCTTCGACGACCTACGCCTTGAGCACGGACGCCTGGACCAACCCATTCCCGTTGGGACACAGGGCGGAACACTGCACGTCGAACTCAACCACACCGACCCCTCGGTGCTGCCCAGCGGCTTCCGTACCGGCACAAACGACGCCCGCATCCTGGCGTGTGCGGCCAACCTCGCCGCTGAGGGCAAGGCGGTGACGCTGGTCAGCAAAGACATCCCGTTGCGGGTCAAGGCAGGCGCGGTCGGACTGCCGGCCGACGAGTACCACGCCCAGGACGTGATCACCTCCGGATGGACCGGCATGGCCGAACTGGAAGTCGACGGCGAGGAGATCGGCACGCTGTTCACCGACGGCGAGGTCGATCTGGCCGACGCCCGAAACCTGCCCTGCCACACCGGTGTTCGTCTGCTCAGCGGCAGTTCGCATGCGTTGGGCCGGGTGACGGCCGAGAAGCGCGTTCAGTTGGTGCGCGGCGACCGCGAGGTGTTCGGTCTGCGCGGCCGCTCCGCCGAGCAACGGGTCGCCCTGGATCTTCTGCTCGACGAGTCCGTCGGCATCGTCTCCCTCGGCGGAAAGGCCGGAACCGGCAAGTCCGCGCTGGCGCTGTGCGCGGGCCTTGAGGCGGTCCTGGAGCGGCGCACGCAGCGCAAGGTCGTGGTGTTCCGGCCGCTCTACGCCGTCGGCGGCCAGGAATTGGGTTACCTGCCCGGCAGCGAGAGCGACAAGATGGGCCCCTGGGCGCAGGCCGTCTTCGACACCCTCGAAGGCCTGGCCAGCCCCGCGGTGCTCGAGGAGGTGCAGTCCCGCGGGATGCTGGAGGTGCTGCCGCTGACCCACATCCGTGGCCGCTCCCTGCACGACTCGTTCGTCATCGTCGATGAGGCGCAGTCACTGGAGCGCAACGTGCTACTCACGGTGCTCTCCCGGCTCGGTGCCGGCTCGCGGGTGGTGCTCACACACGACGTCGCCCAGCGCGACAACCTGCGCGTCGGCCGTCACGACGGGGTGGCCGCCGTCATCGAAAAGCTCAAGGGCCACCCGCTGTTCGCCCACATCACCCTGGTGCGCAGTGAACGCTCACCGATCGCCGCGCTCGTCACCGAGATGCTCGAAGAGATCAGTCCCGAGGCGCTGCCCTGAGCGATCCGGGGTCTAGCGTCGAGGCCGTGCATTACACCACCCCGCTGGTCTTGGCTGTTCTGGTACTCGGCTATGCCGTGGTGTCCGAACGGGTCAATCGCTCCTTCATCGCGCCCGCCCTGATCTTCCTGCTCCTCGGGATGGCGTTGGGCCCCTTCGGTTTAGGGCTGCTGGAGGCCGGACCGGGCACGGAGGGCTACACCGTGCTCGCGCAGTTGGCGCTGACCATGATCCTGTTCAACCAGGCCGCCAAACTGCGCTTCGATCGCATCCGCACCCATGGCCCGGTGACGCTGAGGTTGCTGATCATCGGTATCCCGCTGACGGTGCTCCTCGGCGCGCTCACCGCGACGGTGCTGCTGCCGGTCCTGCCGTGGTGGGAGGCGGTGTGTGTGGCCGCGATCGTGGCGCCCACCGAGGCGGCGCTGCTCGAGGCGCTGCTGCAGGACCGCCGGATACCCGAACGGGTCCGTCATGCGCTGTCGGTGGAGAGCGGTTTCTATGACGGTTTCGCCCTGGCGATCCTGCTGACGGCAGTGGCGCTGGCTTCCGAGCACCGTGCGCACAGCGACCGCAGCGATGTGAACTGGGCATGGTTCATGTTCAGCACCGAATTCCTCTCCCTGTTGGCCGGCGGGGCGGTCGGGATCGTCGGCGGGTTGATCGTCGCCTGGTCGCGGCGCCGGGAGTGGATGAGCGACACCTGGGCTCAACTGGCGACCTTGGCGCTGGCGTTCGTGTGTTTCCAACTCGGCGAATGGATCGAGGCCAGCGGTTTCGTCGCGGCGTTCACCGGGGGCCTGGCGTTCTCCCTCATCACCCGCCGCCACACCGGGGACGGCATTCCCACCCAGGTCTCCGATGCCGCCGGCCAACTACTGGAACTGATGGTCTTTGCGATGTTCGGCGCGTTCGCGGTGATCGACGGTTGGCTGCGGGCGGACTGGCGGGTGGTGGCATTCGCCGTGCTCGCGCTGTTCGCGGTGCGCATCATCGCCGTACTCGTCTCGCTGGTCACCGTGAAGAAAGGGGGGAGCACCGGACTGCCGGTCGCGGACCGGTTGTTCATCGGCTGGTTCGGCCCGCGGGGGATCGGCACGGTCGTGCTGGGTCTGCTCGTGGTCAACCGCGGCGAGATTCAGAGCGCCGCGTTGATCAGCACCATCGTCGTCGTCACAGTGTCGCTGAGCCTGCTGTTGCACAGCCTGTCGCTGGCGCCGGGGATCAGGCGGCTCGCGTCGGCGACAGTTCCCGCGGCGGCGCGGTAACCCGCCCCGCCGTCCCCGCCTACCCCTGCTCGCGCACCTTGGCCATCGCGAGCACGTCGAGGCGACGGTCGAGTTCCTCCTCGGAGAGCTTCTCGCCGATCAGGCCGCGATCGATGACCGTCTGCCGAATCGTCTTGTGCTCCTTGAGCGCCTGCTTGGCCACCGCCGCAGCCTCTTCGTAGCCGATTGCCGAGTTCAGCGGGGTCACGATCGACGGCGACGACTCCGCCAGCCGGCGCAGCCGCTCCTCGTCGGCGACCAGGCCGTTGATGCAGCGATCGGCGAACAACCGGGAGACGTTGGCCAGCAGGGTGAATGACTCGAGCAGATTGCGCGCCATCATCGGGATGTAGACGTTGAGTTCGAAGGCGCCGGATAGCCCGCCGACGGTGATGGCGGCGTCGTTGCCGATGACCTGGGCGGCCACCTGGGTTACCGCCTCCGGGATCACCGGGTTGACCTTGCCCGGCATGATCGAGGAACCCGGCTGCAGATCCGGCAGGTGCAACTCACCCAGACCGGTCAGCGGGCCAGAGCCCATCCAGCGGATGTCGTTGGCGATCTTGGTCAGCGACACCGCGATGGTCTTCAGCGCGCCGGAGGCCTCGACGAGCCCATCGCGGGCCGCCTGGGCTTCGAACGAGTCCTTGGCCGTGGTCAACTCGGGCAGGCCGGTCTGCGCGACGAGCACGTCGACCACCTTGGCGCCGAACCCGTCCGGGGCGTTCAGGCCGGTGCCGACGGCGGTCCCGCCGATCGCCAGTTCGCCCAGGCGGGGGAGGGTCCCCCGCACTCTTTCGATGCCGGCCTCGATCTGGCGGGCGTAGCCGCCGAACTCCTGCCCCAGGGTCACCGGAACCGCGTCCATCAGGTGGGTGCGGCCGGACTTGACCACGGTGCGCCACTGGCGGGCCTTGCCGACCAAGGACGCGTGCAGCACCTCCAGCGCCGGAATCAGTTGCCGCACAGCGGCTTCGGTGGCCGCGATGTGCGTCGAGGTCGGGAAGGTGTCGTTGGAGGACTGCGACATGTTCACATCGTCGTTGGGATGTACGGTCACGCCGTTGCGCGCGCAGATCGAGGCGATCACCTCGTTGGCATTCATGTTCGAACTGGTGCCCGACCCCGTCTGGAACACGTCGATGGGGAAGTGGTCATCATGTTTGCCCTCGGCGATCTCGCCGGCCGCGGCGATGATGGCGTCGGCTTTCTCGGCCGGGAGCAGGCCGAGGTCCTTGTTCACCTGGGCGCAGGCGGCTTTCAGCAACGCCATCGCCCGGATCTGGTTGCGGTCCAGGCCCCGGCCCGAGATCGGGAAGTTCTCCACGGCGCGTTGCGTCTGCGCCCGCCACAGGGCGTTGATCGGCACCCGGACCTCGCCCATGGTGTCGTGTTCGATGCGGTACTCGCCGTCGTTGGACATGTGCTCCCTCTGGGTCGTTGTTGTTGAAGGCGTGTTACGGAAGTGGGTAGGCGGCGTCGGCGTCCCCGGTGAAGTCCACCGCCGAGTATTCGTTGAGCTTGGACAGCCGGTGATAGGCGTCGACCATCCGGACCGTGCCGGACTTCGAGCGCATCACGATGGACTGGGTGGTGCAGCCACCGCCGAAGAAGCGAACCCCTTTGAGTAGGTCGCCGTCGGTGACGCCGGTGGCGCAGAAGAAGACGTTCTCCCCCGCGACGAGGTCTTTGGTGGTCAGCACCCGATCGAGGTCGTGGCCGCGGTCGACGGCCTTCTGGCGCTCCTCATCGTCCCTGGGTGCCAGGGTGGCCTGGATCTCCCCGCCCATGCACCGGATGGCCGCGGCGGTGATGATTCCCTCGGGGGTGCCGCCGATGCCGACCAACAGGTCGGTCCCGGAGTCCGGCCGGCAGGCCGAGATCGCGCCGGCGACGTCTCCGTCGGAGATCAGCCGGATCCGGGCGCCCGCGCTGCGGACCTCGGCCATCAGTTTCTCGTGCCGCGGGCGGTCCAGGATGCATACGGTGATGTCGGACACCGACGCCTTGCGGACCTTGGCGATCCGCTGGATGTTGGCGGCGATCGGTGAGGTGATGTCGATGAAGTCGGCGACGTCGGGTCCGGCGGCGATCTTGTTCATGTAGAACACCGCCGACGGGTCGAACATCGCGCCACGTTCGGCGACCGCCAGTACCGAGATGGCGTTGGGCATTCCCTTGGCCATCAGGGTGGTGCCGTCGATCGGGTCGACGGCGAAGTCGCACTCCGGGCCGTCGCCGTTGCCGACCTCCTCGCCGTTGTAGAGCATCGGGGCGTTGTCCTTCTCGCCCTCGCCGATCACCACCAC
>CAYXBN010000100.1:0-5794 GCA_964463215.1 uncultured Mycobacterium sp.
GCGGGCTGGCCGATGATCGTCGAACAGTTCTCCGTCAAACCCAATGCGGCGCAGAAGGAAAGCGAGTACATCAAGCGCTCCATCACCGCCACCCGGCAGGCCTACGGGTTGACCGACGAGACCGTCACCTACCGCGACTACGGCGGCAACACCCCGATCGGCGCCCAGCAGGTGGCCGCCGACCGGGCCACCACCTCCAACATCCGGCTGTTGGACCCCAACGTCATCAGCCCGGCGTTCACCCAGTTCCAGCAGGGCAAGAACTTCTACTTCTTCCCCGAGCAGCTGTCCATCGACCGCTACAAGGACCGCAACGGCAACCTGCGCGACTACGTGGTGGCCGCCCGCGAACTCAACCCGGCCCGCCTGATCGACAACCAGCGCGACTGGATCAACCGGCACACCGTGTTCACCCACGGCAACGGGTTCATCGCCTCCCCGGCCAACACCGTGCGCGGGGTGGCCAACGACCCCAACCAGAACGGCGGCTACCCGGAGTTCCTGGCCAGCGTCGTCGGCGCCAACGGCAGCGTCGTCTCACCCGGACCGGCCCCGCTGGACCAGCCGCGGATCTACTTCGGCCCGGTGATCGCCTCGGCGCCCAACGACTACGCGATCGTCGGCAAGAACGGCGACGACCGCGAGTACGACTACGAGACCAACACCGAGACCAAGAACTACACCTACTCCGGGGTGGGCGGGGTGCCGGTCGGCAACCTGCTGGCCAAGCTGGTGTTCGGGGCGAAGTTCGCCGAGCGGAACTTCTTGTTCTCCAACGTGATCGGCCCGAACTCCAAGATCCTGTTCAACCGGGATCCCGCGCAGCGGGTCAAGGCGGTCGCCCCGTGGCTGACCACCGACTCCACGGTGTACCCGGCGATCGTCAACAAGCGGATCGTGTGGATCATCGACGGCTACACCACCCTGGACAACTACCCGTACTCGGAGTTGACGTCGCTGTCCTCGGCGACGGCCGACTCCACCGAGGTGGCCATCAACCGGCTGCGCCCGGACAAGAAGGTGTCCTACATCCGCAACTCGGTGAAGGCCACCGTCGACGCCTACGACGGCACCGTGACGCTGTACGCCCAGGACGAGGCCGACCCGGTCCTGGCGGCGTGGATGAAGACCTTCCCGGGCACCATCAAACCCAAGAGCGAGATCACCGCGGAGTTGGCCTCGCACCTGCGCTACCCCGAGGACCTGTTCAAGGTGCAGCGGGCGCTGCTGGCCAAGTACCACGTCGACGACCCGGTGACGTTCTTCTCCACCTCGGACTTCTGGGACGTGCCGCTGGACCCCAACCCCACCGCGAGCAGCTTCCAGCCGCCGTACTACATCGTCGCCAAAGACCTTGCCAGCAACGACAATTCGGCGTCCTTCCAGCTGACCAGTGCGATGAACCGGTTCCGCCGGGACTTCCTGGCGGCGTTCATGAGCGCCAGTTCCGACCCGGAGACCTACGGCAAGATCACCGTGCTGACCGTGCCCGGTCAGGTCAACGGCCCCAAGCTGGCGTTCAACGCGATCTCCACCGACACCGCGGTGTCCCAGGACCTCGGCGTGATCGGCCGCGACGGCCAGAACCGGATCCGGTGGGGCAACCTGCTGACCCTGCCGGTGGGCCAGGGCGGTCTGCTCTACGTCGCCCCGGTGTACGCCTCGCCGGGCGCCTCCGACGCCGCGTCGAGCTACCCGCGCCTGATCCGGGTGGCCATGCTCTACAACGACAAGGTGGGCTACGGCCCGACGGTCAGCCAGGCCCTCGACGACATCTTCGGCGCCGGCGCCGGGGCCACCGCGGCCGACCCCGCCCCGATCGCCGGCCAGCCCGGCGCCAAACCGCCCGCTGACGGCGAGGACAAGGCCCAGGCCGCCGAGATCCCCACCCCGCCGGTCAGCGCGGTACCGCCGGGCGGGATCAGCCTGTCGGCGGCCAAGTCCGCCGCCCTGCAGGAGGTGCAGTCCGCACTCGGGGCGGTCCGCGAGGCGCAGCGGTCGGGCAACTTCGCCCAGTACGGTGCGGCGCTGCAACGCCTCGATGAGGCGATGGGCAAGTTCGACGCCGCCAAGTAGGGCGTCGCGGCTTGCCGGGGGGTTGGATCGGGCGGCACCGTCTCGTCGGGCAGCATCGGCGGGGTGACCCTTTTGCGGCTGCTCCTGCTGGTGATTCTTGCTGCGATCACGGCGGGTTGTGTTGCCCTTGAAGGGCATCGGGCGGGCCTTCGTCCGAGGATTGGCGGCGGTTGCTGGGTGTAGATTCTGGTACAGAATTCGTCACCATAGTTCTGTACAATTCGGATATGGTTTACGAGGTTGTCGTCGGTAACGCGGTCCACCGCGACATCGGTAAGCTCCAGCGATACGAGCAGGTCAGGGCCTTCAAAGCGATGGCGTCCCTGGCCGAGGATGCGCGCCCGCACGGCTGCGTCAAGATGGCCGACACCCGTAACGGCTACCGAATCCGCTTTGGCAACTATCGCATCGTCTACACCGTGGACGACGAAAACCGCATCGTCACGATTACCAGAGTCGCACACCGCAAGGAGGTTTACCGATGAGCAAGCTAGTTCCCGTAAGCGAGGCCCGCGCCCGCCTGTCCGAGTTGGTTCGCGACTCTGAGGTTGAGGACGTGATCCTGACCAATCATGGTCGGCCGGCGTCGGTGATGATTGCCGCCGAACGGTACGAGTCGCTTCTTGAAGAGATCGAGGAACTGAAGGATCGGTTGTCGATTCACGAGCACGATGGGGTAACGGTTTCACTGGACAAAATGGCGGCGGAGTTCGGGATTCAGCTTTAGCACTACCTGTTCCTCACCGACCCGGATCTAGTCGCCCAGCCCATCCTGGCGGGTGACTAGCGCGCCTGCGGGTCTGCTGTTATCCATGACGCAGCCGCTCGGAAGGGACCCGGTATGTCGCTTGAGGTGCACGTCAGTGACCTCACCGAGCTGGTCGCCTCCGGGCTGGCCGTCACCGCGGCCGGCGAGGACCTCGCTGTCCGGCACTTCTGCGCCGACGGGCTGATCGACGCCTCGGTCACCGGCTGGCGGGGGCAGTCCGCGGTGGCGCTGGCAGTGCTGGCCGACCAGTGGGCCGCCGGCACCCAGGCGCTGCTGGCCCGACTGCGTGAGCACGCGTCTGCGTTGCACAACACTGCGGTGGCATTGGCCGAACATGAGCAGCGCGCCGCGGCGGTGTTGGCGGTGCCGGTGGCCCCGTGACGCTGCGCGCCGCCGACATCCACCGCTGGGATCCTGCCGCGGTCCGCGCTGTCGCGCACGCCGCCCGGGCCCGCGCCCAGGCCGCCTTCGACGCCGCCGACGGACTGGCCGGCCTGCCGTGCCTGACCAGCTGGGGCGGGCGCGCGGCCACCGCCGCCGCCGAGGCCATCTCCCGCACCCGCCGCGACCTGGACGCCGCCGGTGTCGAGGCGACGCTGGTCGGCCACGCCGCGGGCCGGGCCGCCGAGCGGATCGAGGCGCTGCGCACCGATCTGTTCCGGCTGGAGGGCGAGGCCGCCGCGTGCGGCCTGGCGGTCGACGGCGAGGACAACCGGATCGTCGGGGTGGCGCCGGGCAACGAGGTGGCCGCGGCGATGCTGCAGACCCGGCTGAACACCCTTGTGGCCGAGGCCGATTCGGTCGACGCCGAGCTGACGGCTGCGCTGCGCGTCGACGGGGTTCCGGTGGCGCCGGCGCTGTACGGATCCGGGTCATTGGACGGGCCGCTTCCGGAGGATCCTCGACAGTTCCGCGACCTATGGCGGCGGCTGACGGTCGCGCAGCGCGACGAGCTGTACCGCCGCGACCCGGCGATCGGCAACCACCCCGGCATGCCCACCGGCTCGCCGGCCGATCCGGGCAGTGACCACTACAACCGCCGGCATCTCGCCTCCGCACTGGCCGCCGCCCGGGCGGCCGGCGGGCGGAGCCGGGCCGATCTCGACGTGTTGGATGCCCAACTGGCCGGCCACCCGGACCGCAAGTTGATGCTGTTCGCCCCCGACAGCGGCGAGCGGGTGCACGCCGCCATCGCCGTCGGCGACCCGGACACCGCCGAGCACGTGTCGGTCACCACGCCCGGACTCAACACCACGGTGGCCGCCAGCATGGCCGCGATGGTGTCGGAGGCGACGTCGTTGCGCCGGGAAGCGCTGCGGCAGCTGAGCCGGGCCGGCGGGCGCGCGGAGCAGCAGGTGGCCGCCATCGCCTGGATCGGCTACGACACCCCGCAGGTGCGCCTGCCCGATGACCCCGCCGACCTGCCCGCCGCCGCGCGCGGCCTCTATCAGGTCTCCCACGACGACGTCGCCAGGACCGGCGCGGCCGATCTGGCCCGCTTCTACGACGGCATCGTCGCCGCCCGCGGCGGCGCGCCGCTGAACCTGACCGCCATCGGGCACTCCTACGGCTCGCTGACCACCGGCCTGGCGCTGCAGCAGCCCGGGCGGCACGGGGTGGACGCGGCGATCTTCTACGGCTCCCCGGGGATCGAGGCCGCAACACCGGCACAGCTGGGGCTGGCGTCGGGAAGAGTGTTCACCATGGCCACCCCCGACGACCCGATCCGCTGGGTGTACGACGGCCCGCCGATCGCCCGGGTGCTGGCGCGGGTGATTCCGGGGACTTTCGATGACGCGCTGCTCGGCGCGGCCGATCTGAGCGGGGCGGGACACTTCGGGCCCGACCCGGCCACCAACCCGACCTTCGTGCACCTGGAGACCGGCCCGGTGCGGGCGGCCGACGGCTGGCAACTCGAAGGCGCCGCCGGTCACAGCCAATACCCGGAGCCGGGCCTGGCCGGGCTGCCGCGCAGTACCGGCTACAACATCGCCGCGGTGGTCGCCGGCCTGTCGCACAACGTGATTGAGCGGCAATGAGGCCGTCGATGACCGTGTTCCGTCGCTGGGTGGCACCAGCCGCCCTCGCCGTGGCCCTGACAGGATGTGGCATGCCCAGTTCCGATAAGCCCGGTTCCAACAAGCGAACCTCCCCGGAGACCACCGCCATGGCGCTGGAACAACTCCAGGGGCTCCCCTCGCTGGAGGACACCACCGCCGCGGTCCGTGCTGCGGTGGACCGGATCGCCGCGGAGGCCGCCCGGGTCGTGCCAGGGCTGCGCTGGGAGGACCTGCACGGCGAGAGCACCGACCGCTGCGAGCATCCCTATGACCAGACCGCCGGGCAGCGCACCTACCTGCCCGACCGGGTGGCCCGCAACGTCGCCGTCTCAGCCCAGCAGTGGGCGCAGATCGAAGCGGCGGCCCGGCGCGCGGCGGAGACGGCGGGGGCACCCACCGTGCAGTTGTTGCCGCATCCGCCGGGCAGTCGGGAGATCAACTTCGTCGGGCAGGCCGGGATGTCGATCTCGGTGGGCTACCAGGGCAACCTGGCGATCTCGGCCTACATCGGCTGCCGGCTGCCGGCGTCGGAGAAGTAAGGCTGCGCGGCTCGATCGGGTGGCGGTTAGAGCAGCGTGACGGTGGCGGTCTTGATGTCGTAGACCGCGCCGACGATCGTCACCTCGCCGGCCGCCTCCGCGTCGCGAAGCAGGGTGCTTTTGGCGCGGATGGTGTCGATCACCGCGCGCACGTTACGCGCGATGGCGTCGTTGAGGTCGGTGGCGCCGGCGATGCCGGGTGTGATGGCGTCGACGATCGACTGGATGTTGGCCCCGGGGGTGGCGTTGTCCAGGGCGGCGTTGACCGCCCCGCAGTCCGAATGCCCCAGCACCATCAGCGCTTTGGACTTCAGCACCGCCTGGCCGAACTCCAGGCTGCCCAGGTTGGT
>CAYXBN010000101.1:0-5457 GCA_964463215.1 uncultured Mycobacterium sp.
CGACCTACTTCATGGCCTATCAGCTACGGGACGACAGACGGAGCGCCGTGGCCGGCATTTCTAGCTCTGGGCTGAGTCGTCAAATGACGCCTCACCAACGGCGAACGAACACTGGGGCGGCGTGGTGGCGTTGGACGTACGCCTGATGCAAGGTGAAAAGATGCCCGAGATCGCCATCGTTATCTATCCGGGATTCACCGCCCTGGACTTCATCGGCCCCTACGAGGTTCTGCGCAATTTGCCCGGCACTGAGGTCCGTTTCGTTTGGCACGAACCCGGACCAATTACCGCGGACTCGGGTGTCCTGGTGGTCGGGGCAACACACTCGTTCGATGAAATCCCCGCGCCAGAAGTCGTTTTGGTGCCCGGGGGCATGTCGACTTTCGAGCACGCACGTGACGAGAAGTTACTCCAGTGGGTTCGGCGTGCCCACAAGACAGCGACATGGACCACCTCGGTGTGCTCCGGATCTCTGATCCTGGCCGCCGCGGGCGTGCTGGAAGGCAGGCGCGCTACCTCCCATTGGATGGTCGTGCCGATGCTGCGGGCCTTCGGCGTGACACCCGCGAACGACGAGCGGATAGTGCAACAGGGCCGCATCGTCACAGCCGCTGGAGTCTCGGCCGGCATCGACCTAGGGCTGTGGCTGGCCGGTCAACTGGGCGGCGAGGCGCAGGCCAAAGCGATACAACTCGCGATCGAGTACGACCCCCAACCCCCCTTCGATTCCGGCCATCTCTCCAAAGCGTCGGCGGCGACCAGGGCCTCCGCGACGGCGATGCTGACCAAACAGACGATCGTCGAACGCCAATTAAGCCAGTCGGTCCGCCTGTTGTGGCAGGCGGCCCTGGAGCGCGCCCGGAGACAGAGGTAGCCATTCTGGGCTCATAACGGGCGCTAAACCCTGCGGCGCAGAGTTTGTACGCACTCGGAGTGTGGTCGGAAGCATTCGTTGGCCGTCAAGGCCGCGGGCCTTTGGCACAATCGTAGCGAACATCGTGGCGAGCATCGCGCGAAGTCAATCGCCAGCTGATGCATGTTCGGCGAGGCGCAGCGCCGTGGCGAGTGCGGGCAGATCGTCAGTGAGGGGTCGTCCGCGGAGAATGGCGGCACGCTCAAGTTGATTGCGCACGGTGCGTTCTGAAAGTTTCAGACGGCGAGCCGATTTGGCTGCACTGCAACCGCATTCGATCCACTCAGTGACGGTCTCGCGCACTTTAGCGGTTCGGCGAACTCGACCGGCAAGATCGCCGAGTGCGTAGCCGACGAGTTGGTCGGCGGCGGCTTGTCCACCCCAGACCAGGGCCTGCACGGCGACCTTCTCGTAACGCGCCGTCGCCGCGGGCCCACTGCGCAGCGCCACCTCAAGTGCGAGAAGCGCTTGCTGGTGGCTGGTGATGAAGCCGCCGACACCGACCGCCGGTTGACCGACGCCGATCCAGCAGCCGAGGCGGTCGAGGGTTTCGACTCGTAGGCGGCGGCCATCGCACCACGCCCATCGTGTCTGCGGTGTCGGGGCTGCGACGAGCACAGGACCGATGTCTTCGGCGCGCAGAACTGCCCCGAGTCGCTCGGCGGCGGGGCCGCTTGCCGCTATTGCGATGTGCGAGCGGCCCGACCGCAGCCCGAGTCGGGATTCGTCGAATGAGCCTCCACCCAGCACAGCGCGAACGGCTGCTAGGCGGTTGATTTCGAGTGTCTCGGCGTTGCGTCGCGCGCCCCCTGTGTGGGCCGCGGTCATCTGTGGAATGAGCGACTCCGAGAAGTGGTTAGTCAGGGCGAGCGCCTCGGCGACCTCGGTCGGGCTGTCGGCCCAGTCCGCACTGCCGGCGACGATCAACTCCTGCAGTCGGGCCAGCGCGAAGCGGTGGCCGGTGAGTAGATCGGTAAGAGGCATTCCGTTACGGCCGGCGAGATCTCCGGTCGCCTGACTCCAGGCGATCTCGGCATCGGCCATCTCAGGTCGTGCTTCTGCCATCCACACCGCGAGTGCCTGGATCAACCCCGCTGTCGCTCGCCGCACCTGGTCGACGAATTCCGGTCGGTTCAAAAGCTCCGGAGCACCGCCGCGCCGTTCGATGGCATCGACCATGCTCGTCGCGAGGTCGTCGGTATCGGCAAGCAGACGGGCTGCCAATCGAGCCCTCCACATAGCCCCCATCCTGCCTGTTTTTTCCGATATCTGGAAGCTATCGGGAGCGGGCTTCCGCTATCCGCCTGGCGGGCGCCGTCACCGGTTCGCACAATCAGGTGCGTGACTGATGAAACCTCCTCGGTTGACACCGACCTGGCTGAGTACATCGGCGGCCCGGCCATGCCGCGCACGGACAGTCGGATCGTGGTCATCGGTGCTGCCGGCGAGATGACGCAAACTGCCGTCGAGCAGCTGGCCATTTACGAGACCGACCACGTGCTTGTACTGGCCGACATCGACGAGACCAAAGCGCGCAGCCTCGCCAACCGGCTGGCGCCGGGGCGTGCTGTCGCGGCCGGGCTCGATCTCTTCGACGAGCAGCAGTTGGACAGCCTGGTGGCCGGGGCCCGCCTGGTGATCAATGGCGCGGGTCCCTACACGCGCACCGCAGCCCCGGTGATGCGCGCCTGCATCGCCGCAGGAGTCGACTACATCGACCTCGATGACGACAACGCCAGCACCCTGCACGCACTCGAACTGCACAAGCAGGCGCGAGCGGCCGGCGTGGCGCTGCTCATCGGATGTGGGGCATCTCCGGGCCTGACCAACATGTTGGCCGTCGACGCCGCTTCACACCTGGACGAGGTCGAGACCATCGACGTCGCGTGGTGCGTCGGCGATGAGGGCCCGCGGCCGATCGGCCGCGCGGTGGTCGAGCACCTCATCGACATCTCCGCAGGCGAGTGCCTTACCTGGCGCGACGGCCGGCGAATGGTTGTGCCGAGCTTTGCCGACAGCGAGATCGTCTCTCTGGCTGGCGGTCTCGGCGATTACCGTCTCTACGAAGTAGCTCACCCAGAAGCGGTGACCCTGCCCCATAGGTTTCCCGGGGCCACGCGCATCCGTTGCCTCGGGGGTCTGCATCCGCAGCCGGTCAACGGGATGGTGCGGGGGATCGGCGGCGCCGTGCGCGATGGACGGATGCCTCTCGATGACTGCATCGCCTTCTTCCAAGCCGTGATGCAGGACCAGAACGGCACTGTTGTGGGGTGGCGCCACGCCTTGCGCGGCGTAGCCCAACAGCTGTGGGCTGGCGAGGTGTCGACCCGTGAGCTGGCGCGTTACCTGGTCGATGCGGCGCGCAAACACCACTCGCCGTTTCAGGGAGCCGTCGCGGCCACCGCAACCGGGGTCAAGGATGGATCGGCGGTGACCGTGCACCTCACCATCGGAGGCACCGCGACGAACTCACCCCTGTGGACCGACATGGCCGCGGCCACGGGACGGTCGCTGGCCGCCTTCGTCCGTCTAGCCCTGCGCTCCACCGCACTGGCAGGCGCCCTGCCTCCCGAGGCGTGGTGCGAACCCTCGGATCTCTACGCAGCCCTGGAGGCACACGGCGCCGATACCCGAGAGGTGCGGCCGAAAACCCCGGTCAGTCCGACCCGGCCGGCGGCGGAGGCCGACAGTGCCCGCGACCGCATCGCAGCCGATGTCGCTGCCTTGTCGGCGATCCGGCGACCGTCGGCCTCACCCGGGGAAGAACGGGCCGCGAAGTGGGTAAGCAATCGCTTGTCCGACGCGGGACTTCGGCCTGAGCTTGAGCATTATTCGGGCCACGGCGGCTACTGGTGGCCACTGGGTCTGCCGCTGGCGTTATCGGCACTCCTGACGGGAGTCACACCATCGCGCTGGGCCTGGGCTGCGGCAGCAGTCACCCCGGCCTTGGTGATCACCGATGAAGTCGGCGGTCATCGCCGGGTCCTGAGGCGCCGATTACCGCACCGCCGGGGCACGTCGGTGTGCGCAGAGATACCCGGCACGGGCGATGATGCCCCGACTGTCATCGTCGTCGCTCACCTCGATGCTGCGCACATGGGTCTCATCTTCCATCCTCGTTGGGCGTCGCTGTCCGCCCGCTTCGTGCGCCGGTTCGCCGACCGCACACCGCCGGTCGCGGGGACGCTGCTGGCCGGGCCGGCTCTGGCTGCCCTTGCGGCCGCCACCGGCCGCCGGCGATTGGCCCGCGCTGCAACAGTGGCCAGTCTGTTCGGCGCGGGCGCCATGGCTGACGTCGGACTGCGGGGTATCTCGCCCGGAGCGAACGACAACGCTTCTGGGGTCGCCGTACTGCTGGAGTTGGCGCGATCTCTTGCCCGCGACCCGGCCGAAGCCCGAGTCCTGCTTGTGGCAAGTGGCGGTGAGGAAGGCTTCGACGAGGGCTTCGAGGCCTTCATCGACGGCCGTCTCGCGCAGGGCCTCGACCCGCGGCGCACCCTCGTGGTGTGTGTCGACACCGTCGGCAATTCCGAGCACGTACTCCTCGACGCCGAGGGCATGATTCTCACTAGGCGCTATCCCGGGGGATGGAACGACTGGGCACTCGACCAGGCCGCCGCAGCCGACATCACCCTGCGACGCGGACTCATCAACCACAGCGGCACCGATGGCCTTATCGCTCTGGCTCGCGGCCTGCCGGCGATCTCCTTGCATTCCCTCGCCGACGACGGCAGCTTCGGGGCCTACCACTGGCCCACCGACACCCTCGACAACCTCGACGTCGACATGATCGAACGTGCGGCGCGGCTGTGCCGTGTCCTGCTCGACGCGGCACCGTCGGGACCCTTCAAACAGAGCGACGCGATCGGTAAAGCGACCGGCTCGTCGGCGCACCGTCACACTTGAGAAGGGGAAGCTTTCACGATGAGCCGGCAGACGTCACCGGGTGGATTGGACAGGTGGTTCGTCGGTGAAAACCCCCAACGCAGAACCATTCTGCTCGCTACCGCCGTGGGCACATCGCTTGCCGTGTCGGTGCTGGTGATCGACACTTCTCCCTGGTGGATACGGATCATCGCCGCTCTGTTGGCATGGGATGTTGGTGCAGGCCTGATCAGCAATCTGAGTCAATCGACACACGACCAGTGGGCTTCGGCGACTCGCACAGCTCAAATCACCTTTGTCGCACTACATCTCACCCTGTATCCACTTGCGTTGCTATTCCTCATACAGAACCGCCCGCTTGCCTGGGTCATGATTGCCTTGCTGGTGGCAAAGACGGTGTTCTTCTCGCGAGTGTTGTGGGCAAGTCCACGATGAGCGCTCGCCGTTTGGTGGAGCCGCCATCCTCGAAAGTCCAACCAGACCGCCCAAGGCCAAGACTTCTGCTGCAGCAAAGCTGCAGCTTCAATATCGGTCGGCTGCTGAACTTCTCGTCGGGAATCCACAGACTCACTTCACAACAATCAAGTGCAACGGAAGTGCAGCCATCACTGACAAGGTGCAGTCAAAACTGAGAACCTACAGGTGATGTTGTTGTTGTT
>CAYXBN010000102.1:0-3770 GCA_964463215.1 uncultured Mycobacterium sp.
CCAACTGACCCACGCCCACTGGCGCTCGATGGTCGAGGTCAACCTGATGGGCCCCATCCACGTCATCGAAAGCTTTGTGCCGGCGATGGTTTCCGCAGGCCGCGGCGGGCGGTTGGTCAACGTGTCCTCGGCCGCCGGGATCGTCCCGTTGCCGTGGCACGCCGCCTACAGCGCCAGCAAGTACGGGCTGCGCGGGCTCTCGGAGGTGCTGCGGTTCGACCTGGCCCGACATCGGATCGGGGTGTCGGTGGTGGTGCCCGGGGCGGTCGCCACCCCTCTGGTGCAGAGTGTGCAGATCGTCGGCGTCGACCGCGACGACCCTGGGGTGCAGCGTTGGGTGCGTCGCTTCGCCGGGCATGCGGTCTCCCCGGAGAAGGCCGCCGAGAAGATCCTGGCCGGGGTGGCCCGCAACCGCTTCCTGATCTACACCTCGCCGGACATCTGGGCGTTGTATGCCTTCAAGCGGTACGCTCCGTGGCCGTTCAGTGCTGTGATGAAGCCGGTCAACGTGTTGTTCACCCGCGCGCTTAGGCCATCGCGGCGCGGTGCGGCGCGGGCGCTGCCGCCGAGCCGTTAGGTTGCGATGATGCGGATCAGTCTTCTTGTCGTGCTCGCGAGCGTCGTGGCGATGCTGGGGGCGCCTGCCGCCGGCGGCGACCCGGACGATGTCCTGACGCTGACCGGATCGGTGGTCTACGACCAGCCGGGCACACCACCGGCCGAAGCGTTGCTGACGGTGACCCTGGAGGACGTGTCCCGAGCCGACGCGCCGGCGGTGACGCTGAGCCAGACCCAGATCCAGGTCAACGGCCAGCCGGGGCCGATCATGTTCGCCCTGGCCTATCCGAGGGCAGCGGTCCTGCCGCAGGCGCTCTACTCCGCCCGGGCGCGGGTCACTGCCGGGGATCGCCTGTTGTTCACCACCACCGAGAGCTACCGCGTCGATCCGCTCAAGCCCGCGCCGATCCAATTGATGCTGCAACCGGTCGCCCCGGTGCCCCCGGCACCGCCGGTGCCTGATGCCAGCCTGACCGACACCTACTGGAAACTCCTGCAGGTGCAGGGCACCCCGGTCGTGGTGGCCGATCAGATGCGTGAACCGCACCTGGTGCTCAACGGGCAGGACGGCCGGTTCGCCGGTTCGGGTGGGGTGAACCGGCTGATGGGTGGTTACACCCTCGCCGGGGAGTCGTTGACCTTGTCCAACGCGGCCTCGACGATGATGGCCGGGCCACCTGAGGCGATGCAGCAGGAGCAGATGATTCTGGCCGCCCTGCCGCTGGTCCGCGGCTACCGCATCAGCGGCAACGACCTGACTCTTGTCGATAGCGCCGGACAACCGGTCGTGCAGGCCGTCGCCGTGGCGATGAACTAGCCGGGGGTCATCGCTGGCCGTCGAGCCCGTCGAGTCCTTCGAGTCCTTCGAGACCGTCGAGACCGTCGAGCCCCTCGAGTGGGCGCAGCAGGGCCGCGATGTCGGGAGTGGCGCCGTCGGGCAGTTTCAGTTCCGACAACGACAGGTCTCCTTCGGCCAGTTTCGACATGAACGCCGGGCAGTGCATCTGGATCGCCAGTCCGGCAACCATTCCCGTCAGCGTGGGGGTCAAGCCGGTGTTGCCCTGCATCTCAGACAGTGCGCTGGCCAAGGAGGAACCCGGCTTCACCAGGCTCGGGCACAGCGACTTGCCGAACTCTTCGATGGTCGCACTGATCGAGGAGTCGATGGTCGTCGTCTCTTTGTCTGAATCAGCTTGCGCCGGAGCCGATCCCAGAAGGGCGACGGCGAGTGCGGTCGCCGGCACGAGAGCCGTCAAGCGCCTGGAACGATTCGATGTCACCTGCGTAACGGTGACGTAGCAGAGTCACGTTTGCGACACGGGAGGATAAAGGTTAGCGTTTCCGGCATTTCCTTACTGGCGGCACAGCTTTTGCGTTCACCGGAACGGCTGATTGCCGTAGCGGTCGAGGTGCACCACCTCGCCGATCGGGGGACGTGTGGTGGGTCCGTAGCGGCCCTTGGCCCAGCCGATCGGAATCATGCACACCGGGACGATGTTGCGGGGCAGGCCAAGGATCCGCCGCACGGCGGGCACCCACCAGATCGGCAAAGTCTGCAGCGACGCCCCGAGGCCGACGGCCCGGCAGGCCAGCAGCAGGTTCTGCACCGCCGGGTAGACCGAACCGTAGAACGACGACACGGCGATCTGCGGCCTGCCCACCGCCCGGTGCTTGGCGCTGCGCCGGTAACACGGAATGACGAACACCGGCAGTTCGGCGAAGTGCTCGGCCTGCCACTGCCCGGGTCTGATCGCCCGCAATTCCTTGGCGTCGCCCCGCGCCTGGCGCTCGACGATCGGGTCGAACAGCCGATACAGCCGGCGATACAGCCTGGCCAGGCGGGCTTTCTGGGTAGGGCTCTCCACGACGATGTAGTGCCAGTCCTGGCTGTTGGAACTGGTCGGCGCCTTCAGCGACAACTCAAGCAGGGGCAGCAGCACGTCATGCGGCACCGGATCCAGGTGCAGGCGCCGTACCGCCCGTTGGGTGCGCATGGCCTCGTCCAACGGCATGCCCAGGTGGGCCAGTGCCGCGGCGGGCGTCGGAGGTAGGAACGGGTGGTCGTCCACGCACCGATCGTAGGCACCGGGCCGACTCCGAGGTCGGCTGCGGTGTGACCGCCGACACGCCGGGCCGCGGCCGGCCGGGGCCTTACGACCTGGGAATTTCACAAATGTTATTCGGAATATGTAGTACCTACCCGCGTTGTCAGACACTAGGTGTAGTGTTTTGCTCGCCGGTGGGCCCGCGGGTGCGGGTCCGCCGGAACCACTCAGAAACGCTCGTCGAGGAGTCACTTGAAGATGACCATCACCGTCTACACCAAGCCGGCCTGTGTCCAGTGCAACGCCACCTACAAGGCCCTCGACAAGCAGGGGCTGTCCTACGAGGTCGTGGACATCACCGAGGTGCCGGAGGCCCGGGACTACGTGATGGCGCTGGGCTACCTGCAGGCCCCGGTCGTGGTCGCCGACGGCGAGCACTGGTCGGGATTCCGTCCCGACCGCATCAAGTCCCTCGCCGGCGCCGCCGCGTCGGACGCAACCGCCGTCAGCGCCTAGCGTCATGGGTTCCGGTGGCGGTCCGCTCGGCGAGAGCCCGGTGCGGTTGGTGTACTTCTCCAGCGTCTCGGAGAACACCCACCGCTTCGTGCAGAAGCTCGGGCTGCCCGCCGTCCGGATCCCGCTGCACGGCCGCATCGAGGTCGACGAACCCTACGTGCTGATCCTGCCCACCTACGGTGGCGGCCGGGCCAACGGCCCGGATCCCGACGCCGGGGGTTACGTGCCCAAGCAGGTCATCGCGTTTTTGAACAACGAACACAACCGATCGCTGATCCGCGGCGTCATCGCGGCCGGCAACACCAACTTCGGTGCCGAGTTCTGCTACGCGGGCAATGTGGTGTCCCGCAAGTGCGGGGTGCCGTATCTGTACCGATTCGAATTGATGGGAACCGCCGAGGACGTCGAGTCCGTCCGCGCCGGTCTGGCTGATTTTTGGGCGGACCCCAGTGGTCCAGAGAGGGATGACAGGTGCCACCGACCGTCACTGCTGCAGAGCCGGTAACGACGACCTCCGCACATGCGACCGCGCATGCGCTGCCGGGGGAGACCGACTACCACGCGCTCAACGCCATGCTCAACCTGTACGGGCCCAGCGGCGAGATCCAGTTCGACAAGGACGTGCTCGCCGCCCGCCAGTACTTCTTGGAG
>CAYXBN010000103.1:0-3767 GCA_964463215.1 uncultured Mycobacterium sp.
CTCCGAGGGCACCGGCGCCACCTTGCGCTTGGCCAACTCGAACACCAGCCGACGCGGACCCCAATACGGCCGCGAGCGGCGCAGCTCCAACACCGCCGCCTCCACCGCCGCCGGCATCTGATGCGGACACCGATCCGGCCGATGAGACCGGTCCTTGAGCCCCTCCAGGCCCGCGGCCTCGTAGCGGGCAAGCCAGACATGCAGGGTCTGCCGCGACACCCCGACCTTGCTCGCGACCTGCGAAATCGACAGCCCATCACTGATGACGGCCAACACCGCCTGATACCTCTGCTCAGCCACGCTGATCTCCCTCATGACGGGAGTGTCAAGGATCAGCCGAAACAACTGTCAAGCATCAGCCGAAACAACGTCAAACATCAGCCGGAGACAAAACGGCAAGCATCACCCGAAGTAATACAGACTTGGTGGTGCGCCGTCAGGGTTTCGAACCCCGGACCCGCTGATTAAGAGTCAGCTGCTCTACCAACTGAGCTAACGGCGCGTGATAGCGACAATAACAGCCCCGCCGTGGCCCGGTGAAATCGGCTCCTACCCAGCCTGACCTGGCAAGTCGCGCCATATGACCCGGTCACCTTAGAATACGGGGAGTCCCGCGGGGCCTCTCCCGCAATCAAGCAATGCGAACGTGGAGCGTGGAATGCCCCCCGGAATCCGCCCCGGAATCCGAACCGTCGGACCGGCCTTCCGGTCCTGGTTGGTGGCCCTGCTGCTGATCCCGGTCATGGTGCTGGGCGTCAGCGGGTGCGGCCGGCAGGACAGCGGCCCCAAGGTGCTGGCGGACAAGGGCACTCCGTACTTCGATCTGCTGGTTCCCAAACTGACGGCGTCCGTGCAGAACGAGGCGGTCGGCGTTCCGGTCGACCAACCCGTCACTCTCAGCGTGCAAGGCGGGGTGCTCGGCTCGGTGTCGATGGTCGACGATCAGGGCGAAGAACTTGCCGGGACGCTCGCCCCCGACGGTCTGAGTTGGGAGACCACCGACCGTCTCGGCTACAACAAGAAATACACCGTGACGGCGCAGACGCTGGGTCTCGGTGGCGTGGTGACCGAGGCGCTGACTTTCCAGTCCCACTCCCCGGCGAACCTCACCATGCCCTATCTGTCGCCCGGCGACGGCGCCTATGTCGGTGTCGGCCAACCGATTGCCGTGCGATTCGACGAGAACATCCCCGACCGGCGGATCGCTCAGGATGCCATCACCGTCACCACCAACCCGCCGGTGGAGGGGGCGTTCTACTGGCTGAGCAACCGTGAAGTCCGTTGGCGCCCAGAGAGTTTCTGGCCACCCGGCACCACCGTCACCGTGAATGTCAAGACCTTCGGCGTCGACCTCGGCGACGGGCTGTACGGCCAGGACGACGCGAATGCGACCTTCACCATCGGTGATGAGGTGATCGCCACCGCCGATGATGCCACCAAGCAGTTGACCGTCCGCCGCAACGGTTCGGTTATCAAGACCATGCCGATCTCGATGGGCAAGAACAGGACTCCCACTCCCAACGGCACCTACACCATCGGCGATCGCTATGCGCGGCTGATCATGGACTCTTCGACCTACGGTGTTCCGACCAACTCTCCGGAGGGCTATCGGCTTGAGGTCGATTGGGCCACTCAGATGTCCTACAGCGGGATCTATGTGCACTCCGCGCCGTGGTCGATCGGTTCTCAGGGCAGCGAGAACGTCAGCCACGGCTGCCTCAACGTCAGCCCCGACAACGCGCAGTGGTTCTACAACAACACCAAGCGCGGCGACGTCGTGCTGGTGCGAGGGACCGTCGGATCGGTGCTCTCCGGGGTCGAGGGTCTCGGCGACTGGAACATCCCGTGGAGCCAGTGGAAAGCCGGAAACGCCAACGCCTGACGGCCGCCGACCATGACCGCCCGGACCAAGAACGGCTACCCGCCGAAGGTCTGCGAACGCTGCGGACGGCCCTTCGAGTGGCGTAAGAAGTGGGCGCGGGACTGGGAACAGGTCAGGTACTGCTCGCAACGCTGCCGGCGCACTCCCAGGTCCGGATGAGGGCCGGGACGCCAGAGAGGGGGGTCCATGCGCGCATTCGCCTGCCCGGACTGTCGCGGCTTCGTCCCGTTTGAGGCTTTGCAGTGCCCGTCCTGCGCGCTGGCCGTCGGCCTGCACCTGCCCAGTCGGTCGATGCTGGCGGT
The DNA here is from genome assembly GCA_964463215.1 of uncultured Mycobacterium sp. Classification (GTDB taxonomy): domain Bacteria; phylum Actinomycetota; class Actinomycetes; order Mycobacteriales; family Mycobacteriaceae; genus Mycobacterium. The sequence continues at coordinate 2,185 of CAYXBN010000103.1, forward strand.
CAACGGCGGCATCGCGGAGTCCGACGGACAGGTCTGGGTCCGCTGCACCCAGCACGACCCGCTGGGCTGTAACTGGCTCGTCCCGACCGAGTACGACGCTGCCGCCCGTGGGCGCTGCCTGCCCGACTCGTTGATCCGACGCGAACCCGACCCCGACGACACCATCGCCCGGGAGAAACTCGTCCCCACCGCGGTGGCCCTGCGCCGACTCGTTTTCCAACTCGCCGACATCGGCCTGCCGGTCGACCCGTACTGGCGCCGTGACGGCGGCCTTGCCTTCGACCTGCTCTCCAGCTATAGCACCGGGGAGAAAATCCTCATCGGACACGCCAACGGGGTGATCACCATCGACCTGGTGGAATCCCTTGACGCGTACCGGGAATCGCTACGCGTACGTCTGGGTGAGCCCTACCGGACCATGCTCGGCCACTTCCGTCACGAAGCCGGCCACTACTACCAGAACCTTCTTGTCGAGACCGGTCGGGGAGCGCAGAAGTATCTGGATCGCTGCCGTGACCTCTTCGGCGACGAACGGGCGAGCTATTCCGACGCCCTGGACCGGCACTACACCTTCGGCGCGCCCGCGGATTGGCAGGACACCTACATCTCCGAGTACGCGACGATGCACCCCTGGGAGGACTTCGCCGAGTGCTTCGCGCACTACCTGCACATCAGCGACACCCTCGACACCACCCGCGAGGCGGGGATGGTTTTACATGCCGACCGGGTCCGGTTCACCGGCCCGGGGGACATTGCCCCGCTGGAGTCCTACTGCACGGGACCGATCGAGCGCCTTCTCCTGGACTGGCGTTGGATCTCGTTGTTCTTCAACCGGGTGAACATGGCGATGGGCAAGAATCCGCTCTACCCGTTCCAGATCAGTGAGCCGGTCGCGGACAAGCTGGGATTCGTTCACGACGTCGTGCGCGACGCGGCAACATCGTCCTGGTAGCCGAGCGTTGCCGCCCAAGGCCTACTTGTGCTTTCCCCAGCGCTTGTTGTAGGCCTCGATCTCGTGCGGTTCGTCCATGTCGGCCTTGATGGTGGCCCGGTCTCGCTTGATGGTGATGCGGAGCGCGGTCGCGATCAGAGCGATCAGGACGACGGCAGCAGAGATGATCCAGATAGCTTCCATACCTCATTCTGACATCCCGGTATTGCTGCGAACGACTGATTGGTAGCCCTGGGGAACCGCGCCGCCCTCGGTGTTAGATCCGGAAAGCCGGACTTTTTTCTTCAAATGCGTGAAATCTGTGTCGTCACTCAGCTAGCTTCTATCCGCCACTCAGCAAATGACAGGGAGGGGACCTCATCATGCACGTTTCATAACGCTCGTATCTCACAGGTGGGATCGCCGCGCTCGGTGTGGGGGCGCTCGCGCTCGCGCCGGTCCAGCCGATCCCCAACCAGTTCGCCCTCGCGCCGCAACGCGTGGTCGAGAACCTCGCGGTCGAACTGGCCGCCTCCACGATCGACCCGATCGCCCCCTGGGTCACCGCCTTTGAGACCGCGTTCGCCAACATCCAGACCCTCGGCAAGCTCAATGAGCAGAATCCGTTCCCACTGCTGAAGACCATTGGCGC
>CAYXBN010000104.1:0-3708 GCA_964463215.1 uncultured Mycobacterium sp.
CGGCCACGATAACGGGAGACACCCCGTAACCCACCGATACACAACACCCAGACCCAGCACCACGGGTCTGCTGCACGAATAGGTGACATCTGAGTTGGCTTGCCCGGGAGGGTGGGCTGGAAGGATGTTGCTGCGCCCAGGCCGTACCCCAAAGAGTTCCGTGACGATGTCGTGCGGGTTGCCCGCAACCGTGAGGACGGGGTGACGATCGAGCAGATCGCCGCCGACTTCGGGATCCATCCGATGACGTTGTCGAAGTGGATGCGCCAGGCCGATGTCGATGACGGGGTTGAACTGCGCGAGCTAGGCCGGCGGACTCGGCTGTTGGAGCAGGAGAACGAGGTCCCGCGCCGGGCTGCGGCCTATCTGTCGCAGGCCGATCTGCCGGGAAAAGGGTCTACCCGCTCGTGAAAGAGCTCGCCGACGACGGGATTGCCGTCGCGGTGACGTGCCGGGTACTCAAGCTCGCCCGCCAGCCCTACTACCGCTGGCTGGCCGACCCCGTCACCGACGCCGAATACGTGGAAGCGCACCGGGCCAACGCTCTGTTCGACGCCCACCGCGACGATCCGGAGTTCGGCTACCGTTACCTCGTCGAGGAAGCACGCGACTCCGGGCAGCCGATGGCCGAGCGCACGGCCTGGCGGATCTGCTCAGAGAACCAGTGGTGGAGTGCATTCGGCAAGCGCAGGCGCGGCAAGAACGGCAGACCTGGGCCACCGGTCCATGACGATCTGGTCGGCCGGATCTTCACCGCCCCAACGCCAAATGCGTTGTGGCTGGCCGACATCACCGAACACCGCACCGGCGAAGGCAAGCTCTACCTGTGCGCGATCAAGGACGTGTTCTCCAACCGCATCGTCGGCTACAGCATCGACTCTCGGATGAAGTCGCGGCTGGCCACTCAGGCCCTGGCCAACGCGGTGGCCCGCCGCGGCGATGTCGCCGGCTGCGTGGTCCACAGCGACAGGGGAAGTCAATTTCGAAGCCGGAGATTCGTTCTCGCACCGAGTCGTAACGACATGGTCGGCTCCATGGGACGCGTCGGGGCCGCTGGCGACAACGCCGCCATGGAGAGCTTCTTTTCGCTGCTGCAGAAGAACGTCCTCGACCGTCGGCGCTGGAACACCCGAGAAGCCGTTCTCGTTTTTCTCGGTGTGTATACCGCTCACCGACTGCCGTCAGATAACCCGCATGAACAACGTGAGGGCCACAATGACGGCAGCAGCAGAGACGCCCTCCCGCATGATGTCGGTCTGACCGTTCCAGTTGACGAAGTCGGCGAGGAAACTCAGGCCGAGGATGATCACGACCACCCCTGCCAGTCGGCGTTTGAGATCGTCGAAGTCCTTGATGGTCAGCCAGGCCGGCATGGAGATGGTGCTGTCGATGAACAACTGGTAGGCGCCGATCGTGATGATGAAGCACGCCGAGGAGATGAGGAAGGTGTCCATGATCTCCAGCACATTGACGATAAAGCGCATCTCCGACATGCCCTCGCGGCCGAGGTCCACCGCGGAGATCACCGCTTCATAGATCTGATAGAAGCCGACCAACATGAGTCCCACCACGCACAGGGACGTACCGGCAATCCCCAGAAGGGCCAGGCGTCGGCTCTTTTCGAGGATGCGACTGGCCATGGAGATGCTTCGGCTCGGGACGGGTCCGTCGACGGTACGGAGTCCCGGGGTCGTCGGTTGGGTCAGAACATGCCGGTCGGACAGTGCTTGCTGCATGTGATGTCAGTCCTCCTGGGGATCAAAGCCGCTGTCTACGGCCGATGTGATGACATTCCCAAGTGCGCTGGCTCACATCTGTCCTCCAGATGGGCCATGTTCCGGTGGATCGCGGTGACCCCCGATCGGGGGACGCCACCGCGCTCTCTACGACGCTGTCAGCGTCGGGCAGACTCACCGATCCCCCACCGCTGGGGTTGACCCCGCCGGCTGAATTGCACCGTTACCTATCGACTCGGCCAGGTCCACCTTTCAGCTTGTATGCGGGCTCCCCCGCACACCGCGCAGTACGCCACCCGGAACAGGAGCCCGTTGGACCGTTTCGCCGGCTCCTTCCGGTTCTCGCGCTCGGCCAGATCTACGGCCAAACGATTAGGCGATTGCGTCTTATCCGGGGGAGCCCTGGAGTCTCTCCTTGGGCGACTACCAGCGCCCGGTCCCCCGACGAGGAGGACGGGACATGGTAACCGAATTTGATTGCGCACCATACATAGTCATAGTTCGGGATCCTAAGCTGAACCCACACTGAAGGGGTGTTCGAGCAGCGGGGGATTCCGATGTTTTTCCGTATCGCGACGTTGGTCACGTCGGCAGCAGTGGCGGCAGTCCTCTGTGCGCCGCCGGGGTACGCCGATCCGAACCAAGATCAGCAGTATCTCGACATCGTGCGCTCCAATGGTGTCTCCGGAGGCCAGGATCCTGCGTTGATCGCCTTCGCCCAGCAGTTCTGCAGCCCCAACCCGCCTCCTTTCTTGGACACGGTGGGCGCACTGTACGGGCAGGGCGTGTTGCCCAGCCAAGTCTACGTCCTCAAGGTCGCCGCATCTCGGGTGTACTGCCCCGACCGGATCGCGACTCCGATCCAGCCGTGGTGAAGTCCGCGCGGTCGTGAAGTCTGGGGATCTGTCGCGAGTCTGGGGATCTGATGACACGGCAAATACCCTCCTCGGCTGGTTGGTATCGCGACCCGATGGAAGAGGCTCCTCTGCGCTACTTCAAAGGTGCCGCTTGGACGGGCCATACGCGGCCTGGTCCGCATCGCGGCGATGTCTTCAGCGGTCAATCGGCGGGCCTCAGTCCGGCCGAGATCGCAACGTCGTAAGACCGCTCACAGAGCGATCGGCGAGCGGAGTAGCCACCGAGATCGCGCGAATTTACCCGCAAGACGATTGAAAACCCCGACAGCAAAATCGGTCACTCGCAGTAGTCGCAGTTGCCGATCACGGGCAATTCGATCCCGCAGCTGCACCGCTTCGGTCTTATGTACTTCTTCAACCGAGCCCTGACCGCAGTTCCGCTGTCCCGCTGCGGCTGCTCCGGCAACCCATAACTGATATTGCGTATCGGGTCTGGTTGCGCACCGCGCCCTCCCATTGTTGTCCGACGACGTTCCCCCATACAGATGACCTCCCCCCAGTAGTACCGCCATACAGGTGACCACGGGATCCAACCGCTACGACACAAACGGGTTCCGCCAAAACAGGCAGGACAATTACGACACCGTCGATCCTTCTCAAACATGAGGAGTAAGCGCCGGGTCACCTCTCACGAATGAACGGGCTCCGCGTGTCACTGGCACGGACTAGCATCCGAAATCGTTGCGGGGTACCGGTCGCTGTGTGCGTAGAACCGCAGCGCCCCGAACTTCTCCTTGCACTGGTGTAGCTCATAGGCCGGATCCAGTTGTGCCAGAGCCGAATCCAGCTCGACGATCAGCGGATACCAGCCGCGGTTGCAGCTGATCCACCGCCCCCAGCCTTCGGGGATACGGCACAAGATCCCTCGCAGCGCGTCGGCGTGCTCGCCGGCGTCGTCGGGGATGTGTAGGGCGTCGAGCGTCTCGCGGAGGGCGCCTCCGGTCTGAAGGAACTGCTGGAATGCCCCCTCCCGACCCTCCGGGTCGCCGTCGCGGTCCAAGGCGCCGGCCAGCGCGGCCTTGGCGGTGCGGATGCGGATCCGCTCCGCCTCGGTG
>CAYXBN010000105.1:0-3617 GCA_964463215.1 uncultured Mycobacterium sp.
GCCGTTGCGCGAGATGGCAAGGAGGACGAGAACATACAGTCGTTCGCGGTCGTCGCGCACGCGACGCCGCAGCAGCAGCATTGTTGTTGTTGTCGATAATCTCAAAGAACCTCCCTTCACTGTGCTTGGAAGCGCCGGGATACGTTGACGGGCCCCGCTCGAGCGCGGTGCCGTGTTCGTGGCCGTTGTTGGTGTCGGATCACAACTTGGGTTAGCTGATGCCGCTCACCGGGATCGGGCGGCCTGACCGCAACGCACCGGCACCGGCTAGCCCTCTAGGTTGGAGCCTGGGACGATCTGGTTGACCGCCTCTTCCATCCCGGGCGGACCGAACCAGTGGATAGACGCCCTGACAAATCCTTCCGCCTGCCAGTCGGCTACCCACGGATCTGCTTCTCTGATGTGGGCGACGCAGTCCCAGAACATCTTGTCGGGAGGGAGGCTGCCAGAATTTGCATTGAAGCTTCGCACCATACTGTCGACGACGCCTAACCCGTTCTTGACAGCTGTAGGCTGGCATTCAGCGTCACAATCCCATGCAGCGGTGTTGATGGTCTCGATAAACCTGCCGATGCAGTACTCCTCTGTTTGCCCACTGCGAACGCAGCCACTGCCTGCGACCATCCACGCGGACGCCCCCGGGGCGGTGGCGATACCGCCAGCACTAAGAACGGTTGCTGCGCAGAGCAATACGGACTTCCTCACGAACGAACTCCTTCCCCCTTCTTGAGAGGCTAGGCACCAACGGGCCTAGCCAACTAGGGCCTAAAGGCCGCAGTCTGGCGGCCGGTCGGCGCAACGCCCGGGCGCCCGGGCGCCCAGGCGCCTGGGCGGCTGGGCGGCTGGGCGGCTGGGCAGTCGTGTCGCCCGCACCATCTAGCCTGGCCACACCTCGGCTAACCGGCGGAAAGGAGGCAGGCAATGGGGCCGGTCATCGCGATCACCCACACCGCCGCGGAGGGAACCTTGGTCTACGGGACAGCTCGCGGCGACGGGTCCAAAGACATCCTCGGCCCCGCCGGATTCCGCTGGTATCGAAGCATCGAAGCCTGGGGCATCGTCGGCAGCCGCGACCGCCACGCCGACGCCCCCCGCCTCGACCGGGTCGCCGCCCAGCTGCGGGCCGCCGGGTTCACCGTCAGCATCGACATCGACAACACCCCGCGCTCGCCAGCCGAAATCGACGCCGACACGGCCACCCGCCGGGTTGCGCGGGCCCGGAGGCTGTCCGCCAAAGCGAAGCGGGGGGCAGCGGTGGCCGAGCAGGCCTGCAAGGCCGCCGACGCCGCCGCAGAACGGCTTCCGCCGCTGGGAGAGCCGATCAAGGTCGGTCACCACAGCGAGGGGCGGCACCGCCGTGCAATCACCCGGGCGCAGACGGTCATGGCTCGCGCGGTCGCTGCGGCAGCCAAGGCCGAGACCGAAAAACGCAGAGCCGAGGCGGCTATTGCTGCCGAATCGCACCGCCGCAGCCCCGCGGCGGTGATGAACCGCATCGAGCGACTGGAAGCCGAGCAGCGCCGCGATGAACGCGTACGGGACGGCTCTCGCCGCACCCTGTCGGCAACGACCGGTGCGGTCGAGGAGAGTGCCCCAGCTACCGGGGATTACCGCCAGCGGATCCTGGCCCGAATCGCCGAACGCAAGGAACAGATCGACTACTGGAAAGCCATTCACGCCACCCAGGTGGCTGAGGGGATCGCCACAGACTTCACCAGTGCTTGCATCGCGAAGGGTGACTCGATCCGCTACCGCGGCCGCTGGTATCAGGTCAGCGGAGTCAATCCGAAATCAGTGACCGTGAAAATGGCGAGCGGCACCGGCAGTGTCCGCTACCACGATGTCGCTGAACATCGTCGAGCTTCCGAGAGTGGGGTAGCCGCCGCGGCTTCCGACGGCTGCGCAGGGTCAGAGAATTAGGTCGACCTCGCCTCGGTTTAATCGGAACTCTTCGGCCTCAGGCTCTGATGGTGCGCGGGTTGGACGGCTATCGGGATTGGGAGTTGGCTGTGACTGGTGCCGCCGGGTTGGACGGCGGTGCCGCCGATGATCGTCTGCCGGCTTTGATCGCCGCGCTGGGTGTGGATATGGAGCCGCTCTACCTGGCTATGTTCGAGCAGGAGCGGATGAGTTCGTTCTGGTCTTCGCACGGGAAGCTCGCGCCGTGAAGTAGAAGGTGGCGAAGATGAGCAGCCAGAGAGGTTGACCAGCGAGGGCGAACATGGCGAACAAGAGGAAAAGGTTGACGAGGCCCGCCTTCCGCAGTGTCTCGTTCAGCTTCTCCTGCTCTGGGGTTCGCACACGGTCGGACCATGCTTGACCGTACCAGTAGCGGGTGCCGGGGCTACCGGCGGGGTCTGGATACCAGCCGCGCTTGGCCTCCTGGATCGACGGGTGTGCCAATGTCGTCATGGTTCTTCCTCCCGGTGGTGTGTTCGGCGGTTTCCGCCGCTGCACGCAATCTTCGGGGACTTCGAACCGGGCAGCCTGAGTAGCGGACTACCTGACTTTGGATGTGGGCTGTCGGAGCATGCCGAGTTCGACGGTTGGTATCGCCGCGTGCTCGCGAACGAGTAGGGGCGGTGTCGACCCCGCCTCACCCGTTCTATCGCCCAGGCACCAGTTGTTCTTCTGGCCAGATACCGTCGCGAATCCATTCCAAGGGTAGGTCGACTTTGGCTGCCCATAACCGCATGACCACCGGGAGCATTTTCGTTCTTCCGGTCACATATCCACCAATGGTGTTGCGATGGACTTCAAGAAACGCGGCCATTTCGTTGTGGGAAATGCCGGCGTATTTCAGCGACTTCATGAGGCGGTCTGCCTGGCTCTGTTGAAGTTCTTCAGGCATCCGATGCAGGTTCTTCTTTTTCTTTGGCGGCATATCCGGTTCCTCTTTTCTGGGTGGTGTGATTGCCTAGAGCGACAATATTGCCCAGAGGACAGATCATGCAAGCGAAATCGCCTGCACCACAGAGGATTATGCATCAGCACGCTGTTCGATTAACGCTGTATCGGCCCTCGTTAGAGCTAGGATTTTCGAGGAAAAATATTTCCGAAATATTTTTCGGAAGACGGCGCAGAATTGCCGGCTCTTCGTAATTCAGAGTGCATTGACGAGTGAGTGCAGTGCGCCGCTGTGCAGTAGTGAGCGCCAGCGGTAGTGGGTGAGGTTGCGGAAGCCGAGGGCGTTGCGGCGCAGTGCTTCCAGGCGGCCGTTGATGGCTTCGGTGGGTCCGTTGGAGGCGTGGTGGTCGAAGAAGGCCAGCACATCGTGGCGGCGGCGGTGCAGGGTGCGGCCCAGCTGGGCCAGCTCCTCAAGGGCCGCGGGCACACCGTGGCGCAGGGAGTCGATGATGGTGCTCATCAGGGTCTTGCCATGGCGGCGGTCGGGGTGGCTGTAGGCGGCGATGATGCGCTGATAGACACTCCAGCTCACCATGACCGCCAAGTGCTCCTCCTCGGCGAACACCGCTTCCAGCCGTGCTCGTTGCCGACTGGTCAGCAGCGGGAACCGGGTGCGCAGGGTACGGCGCACACCGTAGAGCGGATCGCCGGTGCGGCCCCGATGCCCGCAGGTGACCTGTTGGATGCGTTGGCGGATCAGGTCGAGCTTG
>CAYXBN010000106.1:0-3577 GCA_964463215.1 uncultured Mycobacterium sp.
AAGTTGGAGTACGCGCGGAAATCCGGGGTGAAATTCGGCCGCCCGGCCAAGCTCAGCGCCGACCAGGCCGCGCTGGCCAGGCGGATGAAGCAGTCCGGGGAGACGGCCGCGACGATCTGCACGACCCTGGGCATCGGACGCAGCACGCTCTACCGGGCGCTCGCGGAGTGAGGTAACGTCCACCCACACCCAACACGTCATCGCTCGACCGGGTTTCCGACCCGGGCTGGCGTCAAATCTTGGCGACGGTTGCCACCAGCCAGTAGGTCACACCCAGGGCCAGTACCGTCACCCCGGTGGCGTAGACGTAAGCGGGGTCCACCGTCGCGTAGTCAAGCGCGATGACCTTACGCGCGATGGCCATCAAGGCGGTGGCGATCACCAACTTCACATGGAACACGTCGTCGCGCAGATACAGAGTGATGTTGACGAATATCTCGATGGCGATCAGTACCGCCAGGAAAGCCCCGAAGGTCGAGTAGATCTCGTTGATGTTCAGCAGGAAATGCGGAGGCGTGGTGAGTTTCTGAAAGAGGATCCAGAGCACGTCGCCTATCCCCCACACGATGACGAACACCATCAGGGCCGCCAGCACCCGCACCGCCTGCCGAATGATCCTGTGCAGGAACCCGATCAATGCGTCCTTCCGCGCCTCCTGGAAGTGGTCGTCCCGCATGCCAGGGCGTTCCATCGGGTCTCCCCCCTTTCAATCCGGAGCAGTGACCCAGGCAGTGTTCAGTTGGAATTGCACCGCGACGATCCATAGCGTCGAGGTTTCACCGACACGACCCGTGCTCATCGGTTACCCCGAACGTGGCATCCGACACTTTCGCGGGGAAGGACCCCCGGCCTGGGCCAGGCGTAGACGCCTCTGTAGGTCGAGCCCGTGGGGGGCCGGCGACTGTTCCGCAGGCGCGGCGCTGCGCGAACACTGTTGGGGCACCGGCGAAAACGAGACCGCGCACTCCCCCAATGCCCCCGCGAAGGGAGTAGAGTTGAGGGTGCGTTCGGAGCATCGACGACGCCCGTCTTGGCGATATGTCGTGTGTTGATCGCTTCGGTTTCGGCGGCTTTTTCGCCCACCCGACGCCCTGAGCGCCCGCAGTCTCCTAGCGGGCGTGGCGCCTTAACTCCGACCGGGAATCCGTTCCGGCGTCTTGCCGAGCGGAACGCTCACAGCGGCCCGGACTCATGCACCCGGGATCGTCTTTGAGGGATGGGAGGCGGAGCGATGAGGCTCGCGATGACAATGCTCTCCACGACGATTGCAATGACGTTGGGGATGAGCCTCTTTGTGGCACTACCCAGTGCTCACCCGCAATCACACGACGAGAATGGAGGCGGATCGGCCCCTTTGGTGTGCCCGCAGACCATCACCGGCCGAATCTACATCGCCGGGTGTCTGCCCAGCGTGCATCCGCCAGCGGACAGGGTTGATTATCGGGGACGAGACCAGGTGCCCCTGCTTTATGGGGTTCCCTGCACGGGTTCCAACTTCGGCAAGTGCATCGGTCTAAGCAGACTGCCGACGGCAACTCCAACCTAGCCACTCACTCGTCACGAACATGGGGACGGCCCAACGCAGTCCAGCATCCGTATCGGAACCCCTAGGGCGTTAACGGGCGATGATGACCGGTGTCTGGGTTGAGTTGACGACAGCTTTGCAAACCGAGCCGAGCAGCATGCCGGGGAATCCTCCACGGCCATGGCTGCCCAGAACGAGTAACTGGGCCTCCCCGGCCTTCTCGACCAAGCGTGGCCCAGGCCGGTCGTAGACCACGATCTTGTCCACGGTGACGTCGGGATAGCGCTGGCTGTAGCCCGATAGCCGCTCGCTCAGGACTTCCTGTTCGGCGTCTTTGATGTTGCGCCATTCGATCGGCGCCCAGTTGACGCTGGCGAACTCGATCGGACCCATATCGTTCCAGGCATGCAGGGCCACTAGGTCCACACCCCGGCGCGACGCTTCGTCGAACGCGATCGCGGTGGCCGAGTCCGAACTGGGTGAACCGTCGATGCCCACCACCACCGGAGCCTGCTCGGAGGGAACTTTTCCGGCATGGATCACCGCGACCGGGCAGTGCGACTGGTTGACCAGAGCCGAACTCACCGACCCCAGCAGAGCGCGCGACACAGCGCCGTCACTGCCGCAGCCCACCACCATCATCTCGGCGCGCGTGGACATGTCCACCAGATTGGCCACGACCGGTCCCAGCACCACCTTCCCGGTCACCAGCAAAGGTGGACCGCCAGCGCTGCGCTCTGCGAACTGAACCGCGGCGTCAAGGATCTCCTGAGCCTCGGACTGCTGCCGGTGCTCGTTGTCCTCCGTCACGGAAGATTCCGGCCATGGCCCGCCCATCGGCGATATCGGGGCGAGCACCGTGACCACTGTCAGCGGAATGTTTCGCGAGAGCGCTTCCCGGGCGGCCCAGCGCACCGCCGCCGTCGATGAACCGGAGCCGTCGACCCCGACGACGATTCCCAGCTTTGTCATTGGACCCCCTCGGTCCGCTCCTGTCAGAGTGCATTCCTACGGTGCGGTGCAACCCGCACCGTAGGAGCCATGGATCCCGTTCACCCGGCGACTGGTCTCGCAGCCGTATCAGACGCTTGCCATCTGATCATCACGACGGGCCTGGCCGTGAATATGACCTTCTTGGTCGGCACCGCCGCGTTGCTGTCAAGCGGTGACCGTTGAGAGTCGAACTTGATGAGCCCGTTGGGCCATCCGTTCGCTCAGATGGATCAGCCGATCTTCATGGCCGGCAGGCATCGTGTAAGCAAGTTTCCGTAGTTCAATCGCGAATCCCTCCAATTCCTGACGGAAAACGGTTTCCGGCACGGCGGTTCCCCCAATTGCAGATAGATCGCTAGGTCAGAAAAAAGACTGTTCAGATGCTGGACAGTGCATTCCCCCCGCTCCAACCTTCAAACATGAAAACGCGGTGACGCCACCCCCGCCGCTTGTTTCGTGTCAAACACTTCGTCGTCACGGAAAGGGGGCTCAAGCGAAGGGCTGTTGACGGTGGACGAGCCGATCCTCTGTATCGCCGCCGTTCCACGGGCCCTCGCTGACCGGCGATCGGTAGCGAACCTGGTACCTGCCCGACGGCAGCTTCCGGATGGAGCCGAACTGCCGCGCCATATCCCCTCCGTCCGCGCCACGTGCCACGTGCCACGTGCCACGCAACGTGCCACATACGTGCCACATCTAACACCCAAAACTGCTCATCCAGCGCAAAAGTACGTCGAGCCCGTCCCACCAAAAGAAGCAGGCCAGGGGGCATCTCCCCTGGCCTGCAACCTACACGAATCAGCCCTACAGCATGCAGGACACGCAACCCTCGACCTCGGTGCCCTCCAGTGCCATCTGGCGCAGTCGGATGTAGTACAGCGTCTTGATGCCCTTGCGCCACGCGTAGATCTGGGCTTTGTTGACATCCCGCGTGGTGGCGGTGTCCTTGAAGAACAGCGTCAGACTCAGGCCCTGGTCCACATGCTGGGTCGCCGCGGCGTAGGTGTCGATGATCTTTTCGTAGCCGATCTCGTAGGCGTCCTGGTAGTACTCCAGGTT
>CAYXBN010000107.1:0-3558 GCA_964463215.1 uncultured Mycobacterium sp.
CGTGCACGACCGAGATCCGGTCGCGGAAGCGCGCCGGAAACGTACTGGCCTGCCACTCGGTCGGCGACAGGCCGGCATCGGCCACTTCGAAGTGCAGCAGGTTGTTCAGGTTCTTCAGGCGCAGCCGGCAAGCTTCGCCCGCATCGGCGGAGGGAAACTCCGGATCAAAACCGACATCCGCACCCTGCGCGTGATAAAAAAATTCGCAGTAGATGCCCAGCTTCGCCTGTGGCCAGACCTCCTTGACGAACAGACTCTCGCCCCATCCGGGATGAGCAATCACGACATCCGGTTCGAAACCGTCGGCCTTCAGGCGTAGTGCTGCCCGGAAGCAGGCCTCGCCGCGGATCGCCTTGGTCTCGAAATCCGACACCCACGGATGGACGCCCGGCGTCGTCCCGCGTTGCGCCGCATACGGAAACAAGCGCACGCCCTGCCACTCGCTGGCCGTGGTCTTTTGCATCGTCATCGCAGCCACCGAGTGCCCCTGGTGCACGAGCGCCGGCGCAAGAAACTTGAACTGGCCGGGAAAGTTCTGATGGATGAACAGGATTTTCATGGACATGAATTATCCTCGAAGCACCGGCAACGACGGTCAGAACAGATAGAGGCCAAGGTCCGACAGCGAATCCAGCTTGCCCGACAGCCGCACCAGCACCCGCGCTGGCTGTGCGCCGCCGCCGTCGGCATCGAACAGTAGATCGCGACCGGCGAGGTACAGGAAAGGCGAGGGTGCGGAGAGGTCTCGTCCGGACAGCACCCCGAAGACCGCCGAAGACAAGGCGATGCTATCGACGCCGCGCTGGAAATCCGTAATCAGGTCGATGCGGCGGCCACTCTCCGGCAAGTTCGAGAACATGAAGCAGTCGGCGCCTGCGCCACCGCGCAGGGTGTCTGCCCCCGCGCCGCCATCGAGCGTATCTGCCCCCGCACCGCCGGTCAGCAGGTCATTGCCGCCGAGGCCGACGAGGTAATTGCTCCCCCGGTCGCCCGTCAAGCGGTCGGCAAAGGGCGAGCCCACCACATCCTCGATGCCGAACAAGCGGTCCAGGCCGATACCGGCCTCGTCCTTGCGCAGTGATCGCGCTATGGGCTGGCGCACCGAGAGATCAACAACCACACCCGCCATCGCACCGGAATACGACACGAGATCGCGCCCGGCATCCGCCGCGGGCGTGCCGCCGTACAGCCAGTCGTTACCGGCACGGCCGACCAGCACGTCGTCACCCTCCTCGCCCCACAGCAAATCATTACCCTCACCGCCGAGCAGGGTGTCGTTGCCCGCGCCGCCGAGCAGGGTGTCGTTGCCGCCGCCACCAGCGATGATCTCGTCTGCCGAGAATCCTTGCAGCCACTGCGCTGAGTCGTCGGCCACATCGCTGTAGTCGATCACCGGGCGGGTCCCGGTCGCGCCCAACAGACGATCATTACGCGCCATCTCGTCGAGCAGCGCGTCGGCCTTGGTACGTACCGAGGCCCAGACCGCGCGCTCGGCGGTCCCGCCCGAGGCCAGGCCGACGACCGTGCCATTGACGATCAGCGGGCCACCCGAGTCGCCCGGTTGCAGATCGCCGCGAGCCGATACCAGTACCGACGCATCGGCCGACATCGATACCGACACCTGGCGGGCCATCATGCCCGTAGCCCCTTGCGGATAGCCGATCGATAACGCGTCGCCCACTGGTGATATCAGCGGATTAAGCTGCAGCCAGCCCACGCGATCACCAATGGCCTGGTCGACACCGATCAGAGCCAGATCGAACTGCGCCTCCGAGTCCAGCAGCGTCGAGGGCGACCCGTCTTGCCCGAATTCTGATGCGAAGGCCAGCAGCGTGCCGGTGGCCGGCGTGTAAGTGATCACCTCATAAGGCAGGAATTCGAGGGTGCCGGTGAAGCGCGCGCCCGTCGAGCCGCCGAAGCTCCCGCTCAAGCGGTTGAGATCCGCCCCCAGGAAAAAATCGATGCGCGTCACAGGCTCCTGCGTCGACGGATCAATCACTACATGCGTGGCGGTCAGGAAGTCATTGCGCCCAACCAGTGCAAACGTGCCCTGCTGCACCCGGCCGTTGGGCAGATAAGCGAGCAGGAAGCCCACCTGGCGGTAGGGTACGTCGGTCAGCAGTTCACGAGAGACTTCGTAAGAGGACATGAATACATTATCAGCGGGGCAGCCGTATGCGCTGCCGTACGATACTCTTTAGTCCGACCACCGGCGTATGTCTGTGCCTGCGATCACAAGCCCTCGGGCGCGCTCAGCGAGAACGCGGATAGGGTTCAGCGGCTGACGACCTTCATCAGCGAATGCAGCACCGAGCTGGTATCGACGAAGGTCGGGAAAGTGACGTCTGTCTCGGCCAGGTCAGCGTCGGCAGCGAGCTCATCGGCAGCGCCGGCGGGCGGCATGGTCGCTGCAACCACCGCTGCAACCACCGATGTATCGCCGGCGGCGTCGGCCAGGGCAGCTGCCTGCGTCGTCGGCGCAGCGCCGGCCTCTGGCAGCACGACCGCCGCAACAGGCGCCGTAACCGGAGCCGCCGCCGGAGCCACCGCCGAGCCGCTGACGGCCTCGCGCAGCTGCGACTGAAGGCCTGGCGAGAGTTGGCCGGCACGCGCCACCAAGGGTGCCGCCTCCGCCACATCGAAACCGAATAGCCAGGCATTGCGACGGATCGAGGCCGCATCGGTGCCCGCGTCGCGCAGCAGCAGACCGTGTGCGTCAATCAGCTTCAGGCCGGCATCAACCACCGCGCCGTCCTCATCCTTCATCTGGCGCAGTGCAAACTGCCCGGAGCGGGCCAGCGTGTCCTCGGCGCCGAGATACGTCGCCTCATCGCGGCGCGGGCGGCCCGCGTCGCCGTACATCTGGCCGGTGGCCCGGCGCGCCGCCGTCACGGGATCGCCGGAAGCCATGATGGCCTGCCAGTCGCGCGTGTCGGTATTGGAGCCGATCACCCCATAGACGAGCTCTGCCGCATCTTCAAACGATGCGCCGCTGGCGTCCATGAAGGTTTTCAGGTCAGGCCGGTTCGCCGACGACCGCTCGGCCGAGGTGATCAGCGAGGCCGACATCGGTGCCGATCCGACGGCCTGCAGGGCATCGGCAAAGCGGCCGTCGTCGCTGACGGCTGCCGCTTCGGCGGTCAGGGCATAGGCCGGTGTCGCGGTACGCGACGCGGTCGAGGTGCTGAGTTGCATGCGAGTGCTCCCGAAAGGAATGCACGAATCGCTGCAATATCCATGCCGATCAGTGCGCCCCACCACCCAATCCACCGGCAAGCGCGCCGGGGAGCCGCGCAGCGGCAAACCCTGGCCGCGGGCGGCGAGCGCTGGCCGCTGCCAGCACGGCTGGCAAAAAGGGCTTAGCATTCATCACTTTTCCGAGACCCAGTGCTTTATGACGACGATCCGCAGCCATGCCGTGGCCACGTTGCCGCTATCGACCACCGACATTCCCCCAGCGCTCATCGGGATGGCCTTCGGTGGATCGACATCACAGTTTTCGCTCTCGGCCGGCGACCTGCGGTACGTCGTTCACCTGCCGTTCACGCAGGGGGGCGG
>CAYXBN010000108.1:0-3104 GCA_964463215.1 uncultured Mycobacterium sp.
GCACCGCGTTCATCCGGTCCTGCTCTCTGTCACAGCATGCACTGTAGCGCCAGGCGTCGGCCAGGCTTGTTTGTCACCACCCCCGGGAGGGATCCCGGGCTGCGTCGCGCGGAGCAACTGGCGCTGCCGTGGGATACGGACCTCGACGAGGAGAACCCGACTCCTGGATCACTGCCCGATGCAGCTGGTGGCCGTAGGAGTCGGCACACTCGCGGCCTCATAAGCGGCCACCTGGGCGGGCCGGGTCAGCGGGTTGAGCATGGTGGGGGCCATCCCCCGGACCGGCGCGGTCACGCACGTGGTGGTCATGCTCGACGGCTGAGCCTGCGCCTGGGCCGGTGCGCTCAGGGCCAGACCCCCGGCCAGGATCCCGGCGGCGACGGCAGGTCCGGTCAGTGCGGTGACGATGCGGGTGATGGTGGTGGTCATGTCGATTCCTTTGCGTCTGAGTGGTTGCCCCGGCAGGGATCGGGGCCGTGATAACCACTCTGCGGGGCGCTGACCGCCCGGACCGTCGACCGCCCGGCCCCTATCGGAGCGGACAGCGGGATCCACCGATCGGGGGAACGGCGGCCCCCGAGCATCTTTCTGGCACTACCCAGTGCTCACCCGCAATCGCACGACGAGAATGGTGGCGGATCAACACCTTTGGTGTGCCCGCGGACCATCACCGGCGGAATCTACATTGCCGTGTGTCTACCCAGCGTGCGTCCACCAGTGAACAGGGTTGACGATCGGGGACGGGACCAGGTCCCGCTGCTCTATGGGGTTCCCTGCACGGGTTCCAACATCGGCAAGTGCATCGGTCTAAGCCGACTGCCGACGGCAACTCCAACCTAGCCAGCAACGTTCGGGGCTGGTTGGGGTTCGGCAATTGCCATGTCCCTCGTAAGGGAATCAACGGCTGCGAGTCCCCGGGGAAGAGAACGCAGCCCCCGATGGTCAGAGTTGGGACTGCGGCGACTCACCAGCCCCGATTCGTCGTAGCATCGCGTGGTGCGGCAGCAGGAGCACGTGACCGGTCTGGCGGCCACAATGACAACGGTGGCGATGGGCCTGGGCAGCGCGGTCGTCTTGGGTGATCTGCGCATCGTGGCCGCCAACATCTCCGTCGTCCGCAATGGACTGCACTTCTCGCCGAGCACGACGATCTTCGTGTCTTCGGTGGCCACCCTGACGCTGGCTGCCTCGGTGCTGGGAGCGGGGGTGCTGGGGGACAGATACGGCATGAAGAAGATGTTTCTCGGCGGCGCCTGGGCTGCGGTGCTGTTCGGACTCGTGGGAGCGGCCGCCCCCAATGTCATCGTGCTGATACTCGCGAGAGCCTGCATCGGGGTGTCGTTCGCCTTCCTGAGCGGTCTGTCACTGGCGATCATGAACGCGGTCTTCCCGGCCGAGAAACGGGCCGGCGCGATCGCCCGCTACCTGGCGGCGGTGTACGCCTTCGGCGTACTCCCGGGGACGGTGGGCGGCCTGTTGGTCGAACACATCGGTTGGCGCTCAGGGCTTCTCGTTACGCCTGTCCTAGCGGCTGTCGTGGCGGTGATCACCCTGCGCTACGTCCCGGAGACACTGACGTCGCCGGGCAAGACCGACGTGGCTGGACTGTTGCTCGTGGCCACCGCCCTGATCGGAATCACCTACGGTATCTCTTCGCTGCAAAGCGGAGTGGACATGGCAGCGGTCGCGCCGATCTTGGTGGGGCTCAGCGCGGGCGCCGCGTTCGTCTGGTGGGAGTTGCGCTGCGACAACCCGGCCCTGGACCTGCGGATCTTCCGCTCCCCCCGGTTCAACGCCGTAGTAACCGCGGGAATGGCGTCAAATCTGGTTCAGGGCGCCTCGACGATCATGGCGACCTTTTACCTCGTGGTCATTCGGGACATGTCCGCCTCCACCTTCGCTCTCGTCTTCATTCCGGCCACTGTGCTGTCAGCGCTGGCGGCCATCTGGGCCGGCCAGGCAGCGAGACGGTGGGGAAACGGCGCGGTGGTGGTCGGCGGCCTGCTGGTGCTGGCCTTGAGCCTGCTGGTGCGGGTGGCATTCGGTCCCCAAACGCCTATCGTCGCCGTCTGGACGGCCATGGCAGTGATGGCGATTGGCGGGGCGATCGTTGGGACACCGCAGACCACGGTCATGATGTCAAGCGCACCAGTCCATCTAAGCGGTGTGGTGTCCGCGGTGAAGGCTTCGGTGGCTGGAACGTTCTACGGCCTTGGTTCGGCACTGTTCTCCATGGTCGGCATCCTCCTGTTCGTCCGGGACGCCGGCCCGAAGCTGGCCGGATCGGGCGTCAGCCCGGAACAGGCCGGTGAAGCACTCGCCGCCGCGACCCACTCACCGGGCGGCATCGGCGTGAATCCGGAACGCTCGCAATGGGTCATCTCCCAGGCCATCTCGAGCATGCTGACCACGGCACACGCGCTCAATCTCGTCCTGGCGACGATCACCCTGGCGGCGGCGGTCGTCGCGATCATGCTGTTCCGGCGCGGACACCGAGCCGCCGATGCCCCCGCCTGGGAGCGATGAGGAGCAGATATCGACGAGCACGTCACGGTTCGAGAGGATCAAGGAGACGTTGCTCAGGCGTTGTCGTTTGAGACGCCTCGTCTGTTCAGCGGTGGCCGAGCCATCCTGATCGTTAGAGTCGGATTCGTGTTTCCCATCATCGAGGACCGCCCGGGCGGCGATACGAGTTTCTTCAACAACGTGCCTTACCCGTTGCTCGCCCAGCCGGAGTTGCCCAGCTTCAAGTTCGAGCTGGAGAAGTCCGAGGGCAAGCAGGTAGACGGCTCCTACGGCAAGGAGGCCAACGTCGCCAACTTCCCGATCTCGACGGGTTTAGCCGGGGTCTCGATGAAGCTGCAGCCGGGCATCATGCGCGAGTTGCATTGGCACGCCGACGCCGCGGAGTGGGCCTTCGTCGTCAGCGGCCGGGTGCGCACCACCTTGGTCGACCCGGCCGGGCACTCGGAGACCTGTGATTTCGTCCCGGGGGATGTCTGGTACTTCCCCCGCGGGCACGGCCACCAGCTCGAGGCCCTCGGCGACGAGCCCTGCCACTTCATCCTCATCTTCGACAACGGCCACTTCAGCGAGTTCGGCAC
>CAYXBN010000109.1:0-3031 GCA_964463215.1 uncultured Mycobacterium sp.
TCGTGGTGTTCGCCGGTGTAGTGGTCATCTGTGAGTCAGCGACAGATGCGGACCCGTCGGGCAGCAGCAGCGCCGCGGCCTCGATGGCTGCGGCCGCGGCCATCGAACCGTCGAACCCGACCAGCGCGCGCGTTCCCATGAAACCACCGTACGGGCCGGCGGACCGGCTGCCGGTACGGTATCGAGATCGGGGAAGGGGCACGGGCATGCTTTCATCGGTGAACGTAGGGCGGGTCGGCGCTCTGGCCGCCGCGCTGGGAATCGGCGCAGCGCTGAGCGTCGGTGGTGCCGCGGTGTGCTGGGCCTCACCGCCGGACACCGACGGGGGCGGCAGGACGGTCGGCACGGACAGCGCCCCGGCGGCCGGTGACTCCACCGGCACCACGCGTGCGACCCGATCAACCTCGCCCCAGCGGGGGTCGGCCGCCAAGCCGGTGCGGGGACCCCGGGCGCCTGCTGCCGGGGCGAGGTCCTCAGACGGCCTGCCCGCCGCCGCCGGTCTTACCGGCCTGCCCGCCGCCGCCGCCGGGAGTCCGCTACCGGCCCCGGGTCCCCCCGCCGACTCCGCCGCCAGTCCGGCGACGCCGGAACCGCTCACGGTCAGTCCCACGGTGGATTTCGTCGACGGGATCGTGCAGGGCAGGCTCAACGCCACCAGCGAGCGTTTCGGCGAGACCTCCTGCTCGGCGACCCAGACGGCGTCGTGCCTGAGGTACGACTACGTCAGCCAGGGGGCCACGGCCGGAAAGCTGGACATCGGCACCGTGCCGGTCAGCCCCACCGCCCAGGACCCGCAGAGCTTCACCGCGCTGCCGTATCTGAACTGGAATCTCGACACCGGCGCCGGCAAGGGCACCCAGAGCTTCGAGGTCCGCGTCACCGAGGTGACGGAGTTCACCTCGATTCTCACCGCTCTGCCGCTGGTGGGAACGGCCGCCGGGTCCGTCATCGCCGGTCTGCAGCAGACCGCGTTGCTGGGCGCGCTACTGGCGCCGATCATCGGTGGATCGGTACTGGCCAGAATTGACGCCGACCTCGCCGCCTTGGCGCCGGGAACCACCCCGGTCGCCTTCACCTACAAGGTGACCTCCTTCGACGGCACGCCGATCAGCGCGAACTTCTTCCCCGCCAGCAAGATCGAATCCGGAGAGGTCGCCCCGACGGTGCTGCGCGCTCCCGGTCTGGCAGGTCCGGGAGCCACCAATCCGTACGCGTCGGCGGTCCCGGGCACCACGTCGGCGTCGATCGTTCCCCCGATCAAGGTGCTGCGCGGTTCGGACTACAACGTCATCTCCTGGGATCAGCGCGGGACATTCGCCTCCGGCGGGATCCTCCAGATGGACAACCCGTTCTACGAGGGCCGCGACGTCTCGGCGTTGATCAGCTGGGCTGCCGGAAGTCCGCTTGTCAAACTCGACGGTCCCGGCGATCCGGCGGTGGGTATGGTGGGCGGCTCCTACGGCGGCGGAGTCCAACTCCCCACCGCCGGAACCGATCCGCGCGTCGACGCGCTCGTACCGTCCATCACGTGGAACTCACTGATCTCATCGCTGTACCCCGGCGACATCTTCAAGTCGTCATGGTCGGCGGGTCTGCTGCTGGCCCTGGTGGATGTGGGCGCACGGCTGAACTCCCAGATCTATGCGGGCATCCTCACCGGCCTGCTGTTCAACCTGATCAGCGAGTCCGCTCAGGCGGTGCTGGCCAGCAGCGGCCCGACCGCACTGCTCAGCAAGATCACCGCCCCGACCCTGCTGGTGCAGAGCACCGTCGACGGGCTCTTCCCGCCGTCGGAGGCGGCGGCCAACGCCCAGGCCATTCTGGCCAACCCGTTCGACACCCCGGTCAAGATGATCTGGTTCTGCGGTGCGCACGGCTACTGCCTGGACCCGTCCCCCGCGCCGGGCGACCTGATCGGGGACAGCATGGCGTGGATGGACACCTATGTCGGCCGGGTCTCCGACGCCGCCGAGGCCATCCCGACGTTCCAGTGGTGGGATCAGACGGGCACCCGCTACACGTCCTCGCAGATGCCGTTCGATCCCGGCTTCAACGAACCCACCCCGTATACGGCGACCGGCGCCGGGGGGGTGCTGCCCATCGTCCCGCTGATCGGCGGGTCAGGTCCGTTGCGCGGCCCCGACACCCTGCCCCCGGTCCTGCTGACTTTCCCCCTCAACCAGACCTTCGCCACCCCCGCGACCAACGCCGTCAACACCGCGGTCAAACCCCCGGCGGGCAGCCAGATCGTGGGCGCCCCGCAGCTGAGCTTCTCCTATCAGGGTGTCGGCACCGGCAAGGCGGTCTTCGCGCAACTGGTCGACGACGAGACCGGGCGGGTGGTCGGCAACATGGTCACCGCGATTCCGGTCACCCTCGACGGCCGCCCCCGTTCGGTGTCGATTCCCTTGCAGGACATCGCCTACACCGCCGGTGCGGAGGGCTCGCTGACCCTGCAGATCGTCGCGTACTCGTCGCTGTACTTCAATTCCTCCGTCGGCGTGATCGACATCTCCGATGTGGTCCTCGACCTGCCGGTGCGGGACCAGACGCCCTGAGCGTTGCCGCGGTCGGGCCGCTACGGCCCGAACCCGGCCAGCGTGGAGCCGCGCTGCTCGATCACCATCGGCCCGCTGACGGCCGGAATCACCGGCCCGGTGCCGTCCGGGTGCTGCAGCGGGATGATCCGTTCGAAGGCCCCGTCGCTCGGGTTGAACACCGCCAGGCCCTCGGCGACCGGCACCAGCAGTCGCCCGGCCATCATGGTGGCCGGGCCCAGCGGCGCCAACCGGCCGGCGGAGTCCAGGGTGTAGCGGTAGCCCATCTTGGTGTCGAAGACCATCACCGCGCTGCCGGTCCACCAGGTGATCTTGTCCCCGGCCCGGGTCACTGCGGGCAGTGTGGAGGTCAGGTCGGGCGGTGCGGGGAGCGGCGTGCTGGACACCGTGGACCCGGTGTCGTCGTAGACCACGACCGCCCGCTCAGCCCCATTCGTGGTTCATCGCGCGGCTGTCTGTGATCTCTTCGGGTG
>CAYXBN010000110.1:0-3000 GCA_964463215.1 uncultured Mycobacterium sp.
CGCAGTTCAGAGCGCGCCCGAAGGGATTCGAACCCCTAACCTTCTGACATATTCGACGGTGTTTGAGGGTGTAGGCGAGTCCGAGTGGATATGACGCTGGCTGGCCTTTCTCTCCGGAGCGACCATTCCCGTATTGCCCGATCCATGTGCATCCACGGGGGTTTGTATCAGGAAAGTGGCGGATTCAAGATCGGGGGCCCGGTCGGCGCAACCGCGGGTGACTTGGCTTGCCGCTCTGCGCGCTTCGATCCAACAGCGCGAACGTCAGTCCGTTTTGAAAGGGCTTTTCACCCAGCCAGCGACGACAGCAATCCGGCTGGGCCGGTGCACGGCGAGGAAGCCGAAGAGGCGGTCGAAGTCCACACTCACGTAGGTGACTTCGTAGCGTGCTTTGGGCGGTGCGCTGCCAGGCATCGCGCCGAGGGCGGTGACGGCGGCGGCCTCGAAGCCCTCGGCGAAGAATCGGGCCAGCACTTCTTGGGCCCCGTCGGAGATGGCCAGCGGGATTGGACTAAGCCCGGGCCCTCCCCGGGGGCGCCGTAGCTCTCACCCTGGCCGGATTGCGACCAGCACATGCCGGTGACCGTGTCTTCGAGTTGGCCGTCGGGGCATGCGCGTGCCGGCGGCGCGGTGAGGAGCTGGGCGGACATCACCAGAGCCGACGTGATCACAGCAAGCAGCACCGGCAATCCGATGAGGGGCCGCTCTGCCATGCGTGGCGTCCTCCCCGGTCGCGCAGTGTTCGGTTCACAGCAATGCCGCGGGGTGAATCGGCCACAAAGTCACCGACCGCCCGCGTAATTCTCCGTGACAGCTTATGGCAGGCGGCGAGGTGTCCTGGCGAAGAGGATCGCGACGGTGGCCACGGCTAGCGCGGCGGTGATGGGCAACCCTGACCGATGGCTGCGCGAGCGCCGTCGAGAATCGAATCTCTGAACCCGCCTTCGCAGGTCCTTCGGGACGCGACAAGCGCATTCGGCGAGGTGCCTCTGTACGGGGTGCTCAGCGGAGTGCAACTGTCTGGCCCGTCCGAACAGTTCATCACCACCACTGTCGACGCGCTCGCCGATTTCGACTTGAGGCTGATCAGCCCGGCTCACTGCACTGGCTGGCGCGGTCACAGCACTGGCAAACCGCTTCGGCGATCAGGTCGTCGTCCCCAGCGCCGTCGGCAGGAGCCACCAGTTCTGAAAAACTCACGGGGTCTGGCAAAGCGGCAACCCGAACGCCCCGTCGCTCAACTGCCAAATTCACCGCCGGACGACCATCTTGATCGCCGGCTCCAGCCAGCGCTCGGCGGCCTGCTCCCAGTCGACGACTGTGGTGGGCACCGCTAGCGGATCCAGCTGGCCCGCCGCCACCAGGTCGAGCACCTCGGGCAGGTAGCGCCGGGAGTCCGCGCGCGAGGTGTGGACGGTGATCCCGCGGGTGTACATCTCCAGCATCGGCAGCCCGACCTGATCGCCGAAGTGGATCACCACCGATGTCAGCCGTCCGTAGGGCTCGGTGGACCGGATCGCGCAATGCAGCCCCTCGGTCGCCAGTGCGGCAGCCACAACGATCGGCGCCCGATCGAGCTGGCGTGGGAACGCACCCCCGAGGTCGACGGTCTCGGCGCCCAGATCGGACGCGGCGGCCAACCGGGCCGGATCGCTGTCGGCGTAGCGGATCGCCCCCGCGCCCAGCGCCCTGGCGCAGACGATGGCGTAGAGACTGATCGACGGCGCGTCGCCGCCGACGATCAACACGTCGGAGCCGGGTCGCTCACGTAAGCCATCGACGACGGCGCGGTAGGCGTCGATGACGTTGTCGGGGATGGTGGCCAGCGCGACGTCGTCGATCCCGTCGGGGGCGGGCACGAGCATGTGGTCGGCGGCCGGGACGAGCAGCAGGTCGGCTATCCCGCCGCCGTGGCCGCCGCCGGACTCGCCGAACCCGAACGCCGCACCTGCGCGCGCCTGGTTGGGAAGGCATGCGGCGTAATGCCGTTCGCTGCAGGGGCGGCAAGTTCCGCAGGATACCTGGAAGGGGACCGCGACCCGCTGGCCAGGCCGCACGCGGGTGACGCCGGGACCGACGGCGAGCACCTCGGCGGCGATCTCGTGGCCGACCGGATACGGGCCGGGGAAGATCCCGAACCCGGCCATGGCGGTATCGAGGTCACAGCGGGAAACCGCCAGTGGTCTCACAACCGCGTCGCCGATGCCCGGTTCGGGGTCGGGGGCCTGTTGCCACTCCAGGTGGCCGGGTTGAGCGAATACAAGATGTCGCATCGGGGCTTCTCATCTCCTCCGGTGGAGTGTTGCGGTGATCAGCTGGCGCAATTCGTAGATGGTGTCGTCGAGAGGCCGGACGCTTCGCGAGGCGCGACACAGCAGAATCGCTCCTTCGATCGCCGACAACGCCAGCGTCGCTGTGCGCCGCGCCTGCGCCTTCGTCATTCCCCGGCTCACCAACAGAGCGGCGAAACGATCCTGCCATGACGAGAAGCACTCCGCTGCGGTGTCGACCAGGTCCTGCTCGCCGTCGGGAAGCCCGGTCACCACGCCGGCGACCGGGCATCCGGACCGGAAGTCATTGCTCACCAGTCCGCTTCGCCAGACCCCGGCGAACAGATCGATTGCTTTCAGCGGGTCGTCCCCGACCTGATCGATCAGGGCGTCACCGACGCCCCGGGCCAGGGCGACGGCCCGCCCGGGAAATGGTGGTAGATCGACCCCGAGGTGCGCCCAACGCAGCGATCAGATTGGAGAAACTCGTGCCCGCATATCCCCGTTCGCGCAACGCGACCGCGGCGGCGAGCATCCCGGTCCGCGGCTGCCCCCCTTGAACCAAGACAAGTACAGTACCGTCCGGATATGACGATCATCACAATTGATTGTCGGGGAGGGCACCGGTGACTCAGCGCCTCGACATCGGCGCCTGAACCCCGCGGCGTCAAACCCGGCCCCCAAAAGAAAAAACCCGAACCCTAATTGTGGGTTCGGGCTATTCCGATGT
>CAYXBN010000111.1:0-2516 GCA_964463215.1 uncultured Mycobacterium sp.
ACCAGCGGTGGAACGTGACGTCGGTGCTGCTGGTGTTGATGGAGGGCATGGTGGGATCGCGGTGGGGGCGACGCTGGACGGTGAACCCGGTTCGTTGAGTATACGTGGCGCTGTCTAATGACGCGAAGACGTGCTGGAACGTTGTCCCGTCGTTATGGCCCCATCGGCGTGGCCTTTCCCGTTAGGACTGCGGGGTGATGCTGATCCGCCGTGTCAGCAGCGCCCCATTCGGCTGCCGGTACCGCACCATCAACGACCCCGTGTCAGGCACGCTCAGCACATGATCGGTCGGCAGCGACGGACCGCGCGTGAGCTCGACGGCGCCATGCAGGCCTTTGCCGTCGAGATCCGTCGGCGGCGTGTCGAGCCAGCCCATGCTGTTGTTGCCCGCAGAGTGTACGTACGGCACTCTCGCGATGTCGTCCGCAGAGTGCGGGCGGCGCAGGATGTCGAAGGCTACGGCGAACTGGTTACCGCCGAGCATGTTGATGACGAATCCGGCGTCGCGGAGGTGCCCGCGGACCACGGAGGTGGCGACCGTGGTGTCGAGAATCAGCACGTACTCTTGGCAGACCGAGTATTGCCGGGGCGCCACCTCGCAGAAACGTGGGCCGAGTTCGATGGTAGTCGAGTCGCCGGTGGGCGAAATCACGTCGACCGGAACGCGATGGAACGACTCGAAGCGCTGCGACGGGTCCCTTGGCTCGGCGTAGACGCCGAGGTAGCCGGACGGCGAAAACGACGTCGGGCCGAGGGTGTAGAGGCTGGGGTTGAGGATGCTTGGCGGTGCGGGCCCGAAGGATTCGACGGGTTCGCTGCACGCCCCGGCGGCCGCCAGCATCAGGGCCGCGGCCACCGCACGATTGAGACGCTTCCGTGCCATCCCCATATGTCTACACTACCGTGCCGGAGCACGGTTTGTCACTGGCGGCTTCCGATGTCTACGCGAAGTGGACATCTTGCCTCACGTCAACAGCAGTCTTCACTCGAGTCCCTCCTCGTCATGCGTCAGGTTCGGATTGGTGCGGTCCCGCGGATTTCGTTGATGCTGTCTGCGCTGGTCCTTCTGCTGGCGCTGCCGGTCAGCCATGCGGCGGCACAGCAGTCGCCCGGCGTCGTGCCGACCGGCGGATGGTTGGATCTGCAGCAGCCAGGGGCCTGGCGCCGCTTCCGCGCCGACTCACTGCCCCGAAACTGGGTGTTTGATGCCACCACTGGCATCCTCACGCGCGAGGGCCCCGCCGGCGACATCGTGACACGCGTGGCCTTCTGTGACTTCGAGTTCTCGCTTGAGTGGCGGCTGGAGCGCGCGGGCAACAGTGGCGTGTTCTACCGCGCGACGGAGGAGCCGCGCACCATCTGGCACCACGCGCCCGAGATGCAGGTCTTGGACAACACGGCGCACAACGATGGGCGCAACACGATGACGTCGGCGGGGTCGCTCTACGCGGTGTACGCACCCGCGCGGGATGTCAGCCGCCCAGTGGGCGAGTGGAACACCGCACGCGTTGTGGCCCGCGGTGACTCGATCGAGCACTGGCTCAACGACGTGCTGGTGGTCGCGTACCGAGCCACCAGCGACGATTACCGCGCCCGAGTCGCCGCTTCGAAGTTCAGCGAGTGGCCGGCTTTCGGGCGGGCTCCCTGCGGTCTCCTCGGGCTCCAAGACCACGGCGACCGCGTGCAGTTCCGCGCCCTGCGGGTCCGACCGCTGGCGCGCTGAGGACGCCTTTCGGGCATTAGCGGTCGCACGCATCTTCTGGACATCCCTGCGGTTCCCCTCCTTCCGCCCCACTGCGATGACCGTTTTGAGGATTCGCCGCGCCCTGCTGGCGTTGGCTCTGGTGGCCACTCCGGCCTGTGAGCCCGGTGCGCAGGCGCCTGCACCTGCGCCGGGCCCATGGATCGACCTGCAGCGCCCCGACGCCTGGCGCGGGTACCGCATGGACTCACTCCCCACGGGCTGGGAGTTCTCCTTGTCGCCCGCCGTCCTGACGCGACGTGCCGGTAGCGACATCATCACGCGTCAGCAGTTCAACAACTTCGAGTTGGAACTCGAGTGGCGCGTCGCGCCCCGCGGCAACAGCGGGATCTTCTTCTGGGCGCACGAAGGCACCGACCGCATCTACGAGAACGCCACTGAGATGCAGGTGCTCGACAATTCCGGGCATCCCGACGGCCGCAGCGCGCTGACGTCGGCGGGCGCGAACTTCGGCCTCTACGCGACGCAGCAGTCCGCGGCGAAGCCGGCGGGCGAGTGGAACGCCGTGCGTCTCGTCGCGCGCGGCAACCGTGTGGAGCATTGGCTCAACGGCGTAAAGGTCGCCGAGTACGAGCTCGGCTCGTCGGAGTGGCTGGCGAAGGTGGGTGCTTCGAAGTTCTCACAATGGCCCTCCTATGGCCGCGCGCGGCGCGGCCATATCGGGCTCCAAGACCACGGTGACGTGGTGTCCTTCCGCGCCATGCGCATCCGGGAGCTGCCGTGATCAAGGCCCGTCTCGCCATCCTCATGTTCC
>CAYXBN010000112.1:0-2465 GCA_964463215.1 uncultured Mycobacterium sp.
CTCTCCGCGCAGCACGACTACATCACCAGCGGCACGCGCTACTTCGATGCCGTCGCCGCACTTCTTGGCCGCCCACCGACGATATTCGGCAGCGATTTGAGTTTTGAATATCACGGCAGCCAACCCGATGCCATCGGCCACTGCGGGCCGGCGAATCTCACCGAGCCCGGGCATAAAACCGAATGGGAATTCGCACCGGACAAAATCTTTGCACCCGAGTTCCGACCTGAGTCCCGTGCTATCGACCTGCATCAGCTCCGCCTCGACCTGGTCGAGCGCTGCATCAGCCTGCACCGTGCCGGAACGATCATCACCCTCATGTGGCATGGCCCAACGCCCGATTGCGGCGACCGCTCGGGTGACCACGACCTCTGTCACCAAGGCAAATTTCCGGAGGAAAAATGGCAGGAGGTCATCACACCCGGCACGGAGCTATTCCGTCAGTGGGAGGTGCAGGTGGACCGCGTGGCGGCCTACCTCAAATTGCTTGCCGACGCCGATGTGCCTGTGCTTTGGCGGCCGTATCACGAAATGAATGGCGGTTGGTTTTGGTGGGGGCAACGCACCACGCCCGGCCTTGGTTACGCCAGGCTGTGGCGCAACCTCTTCGACCGTCTCACCGTCACGCACGGGCTGAACAATCTCCTCTGGGTCTGGAACCCGAACGCCCCACGCGACACCGCCGGCGACGAGGCCGGTCCCTATGCCGACTACTATCCGGGAGGCGATGTTGTCGATGTGCTCGCCACCGACATCTACCACAACGACTATCGCGACTCCCATGCCACCGACCTGCTTGCGCTGGCCGAAGGAAGGCTCATCGCGCTCGGAGAGGTGGGCCATCTACCATCCCCCGAATACCTCGCCCGGCATCCCGATTGGTCGTGGGTCATGCCGTGGGGAGGCCTTCTCTTTCGCTTCAACTCACCGGACTTCATCCAATCCGTGGGCTCTCAGCTCGATGGGGCCCGCGCTTGACGGCGGGGACGCCGATGATCCCGATGACGAGGGTGCGTATCGCGAGGGAACTGAACGCCGGACTTCACCAAACGCCTTGTAAAGCGTTGTGGGCATCTGGCAAAAAATGTGGCACGACGCGGCCAATGAACACGCTGATCGAGTTCAGGCGGGTTTTGCTGACCACTTGATGATTGCTGCTGAAGCAGGCCCACCTTGGTGGCCGCAGGCAAGGAGGACCCGTTGATCCACTGACTTGCTGCGGCCGGTTTCACCTAGAGCTTCGTGCAGAAGGGTGGAAAAATCCTTTGTGTCGGTCGCAGGCCTCACATTTTCCCCGGCGGCCTCTGGAGAGGAGGTGGCAGGAAGCGTGTTTTTCACGAAACTGCCTTCAGCCAGTATGCCGACATTGGAGTCGTCACCGTTGAGTGCGCAGACGTGAAATTCAGAGCGTGGCTTGGGCGTGGCGAGGTTCATGGAGAGGTATGACACACGGGTTCCAGCAGATCGATTTGAGTAGAAGTGGTATCCCCGCTGTTCGGTCCGGTGAAGAGGGTGAAGGCGCCGGGGTCGGTGCGTTCGGTGCCTGAGGCGTCGTAGTAGGCGAAGGCGCGCGGGGCAATCGTGATGCGGGCCGTGATAGTTTCGCCCGGTGAAGCTTCGATCCGGGACCAGCCGGCGAGGCGGAGGCGGGGAAGCGCTACGGCGGCGAATTCGTCGCGCAGATAACACTGCACGACCGTGCTGCCGGGGCGTGCGCCGGTGTTGGTGACTTGCACTTCCACGGTGACCGTCTCGCCGATAGATGCCGTTTGCGGCGCGGTCGGTGTGGCGTAGGTCCACTCGGTGTAGCCAAGGCCGAAGCCGAACGGGAACGCGATCTTCGTGTCGCGGAACGCGTATTCGCGGGCGAAGCCGAGGGGACGCTGGCTGTAATGAACCGGGAGGCTGCCGGTGGTGAGCGGGAGACTGAAGGCCAGGCGGCCGCGTGGTTCGTAAAGATCGAGCAGCACACGGGCCAGCGCGGTGCCGCGAGCCTCGCCGCATTCCCAGAGATCCACAATGGCATCGGCGAGCGGCACGACTTCGCCAAGGGCGAGCGCCCGTCCATGGCAGAGGGCAACCACGACCGGGGTGCCGGTCGCGGCGACGGCGCGCAGAAGTTCGAGTTGGTTGCCGACAAGCCCGACATCATCGCGGTCGCCGCGGCGGGCGGGGCTGTAGTTTTCCCCCGCGCAATGTTTGCTGTCGCCGAGGCAGAGGATGGCGACATCGGCGCTGCGGGCTGCCTCGACCGCCTCCGCGATCCCGTCGGCTTCGGCCTCGAGCGGCAGGACCTGGGCGCGTTCGTCGGCGAAGAGTGCAGCGGTGGACGGATCGACATCCATGCGCTGCAAGGTCGTGAGGCCTTGGTTTGCAGTCTCGGCCAAGTAGGTCGGGGCGACATCGTCTTTGGTCGTAAGCCGACATCCAGGCACGACGGCCAGAGCAACCTCCGCAGGCAGCGC
>CAYXBN010000113.1:0-2455 GCA_964463215.1 uncultured Mycobacterium sp.
GGTGGCGCCGTCGAGCCAGGTGTCGGCCAGGTGCACCGCGTCGGCGACGGCCTTGGTGGTGGACTCCGAGACCGGGGCGGTGAACCCGATCGCGCTGGAGGCCAGCTTGCGGGCCAGGTCGTAGTTCACCGCGCCGCCGCCGCCGGAGGCCATCGCGCTGCCGGCGCCGCTGAACATCTCACCGAGCTTGGAGAAGATCTGGCCCAGATCGCCGACGTTGAACTCACCGCCGCCCAAGCCGAACGGGTCATTGCCGCGGTTCCGGTCGGGATCGCGGTCCCGGTCGCGCCCGGGGTCGTCGCCGGCGGAGAAGCCGAACGGAACATCAGCCATGACGCCACCGTACCGACCACGCCGGTCAGGTGGGCACCGTCGGGGTCAACCGGCGCCCACTACGCTGGGCGCCGTGAACAGGCGGATGTCGACGCTGATGGTGGCCATGGCGCCCATCGTCGTGTTCGGGGTGCTGCTGGCCTCGGTCCCGGTGCCCTATGTGGCACTCGGCCCGGGCCCGACGTTCAACACCCTCGGCGAGGTGGAGGGCAAGCAGGTGGTGGCCATCGAGGGCACCGAAACCAAACCCACCTCCGGCAACCTCAACATGACCACCGTCTCCCAGCGCGACGGCCTGACCCTGGCCCAGGCGCTGGCGTTCTGGGCCTCCGGCAACGACCAGCTGGTCCCGCGGGATCTGGTGTTCCCGCCGGAACGCTCCCGGGAGGACATCAAGAAGTCCCAGAGCGCGGAGTTCGAACGTTCCGAGGACAACGCCGGGTACGCCGCGCTGAACTACCTGAAGTACCCCAAGGTCGTCACCGTCGCCCAGGTCAACGACCCGGGCCCGTCGGTGGGCAAACTGCAGTCCGGGGACGGCATCGTCGCCGTCAACGGCACCAAGGTCGCCGACCTGGATGAGTTCACCGCGCTGATGAAGGCGACCAAACCCGACGAGGAGATCGTCCTGGACTACCGCCGCCGCGGCGCCGAGGACGGCACCGCCCGGATCACCCTGGGCCGCAACGACGACCGCGAACACGGCTACCTGGGCATCGCCGTGCAGGACGCCCCGTTCGCCCCGTTCACCATCGACTTCAACCTGGCCAACATCGGCGGGCCGTCGGCGGGGCTGATCTTCAGCCTGGCCGCGGTGGACAAGCTCACCACCGGCGACCTCAACGGCGGCAAGTTCGTCGCCGGCAGCGGCAGCATCACCCCGGACGGCACCGTCGGGCCGATCGGCGGGATCACCCACAAGATGGTCACCGCCCAGCAGGCCGGGGCGACGGTGTTCCTGGTGCCCGCCGACAACTGCGACGAGGCCCGCACGGTGCGCGGCAACACGATGGAACTGGTCAAGGCCGAGACACTGCAGCAGACCATCGAGGCCCTGGAGACGCTGACCTCGGGCGGAAAGCCGCCGGTCTGCTAGGTGCGTAGAGTTGTGGCCGTGACTTTCCCAGCACCAGCCAATCTCCCCGCTCCAGTCCGGGGGCACCAGTGAGCGTCCGGCCGCCGGCGAGGATGCCGGCCCTGACCCGGCGCAACCGCGTCATGGTGGGGATCGGCCTGGCCGTGGTGGCGGCGTTGATGATCGGCCCCCGCTTCATCGACACCTACGTCAACTGGTTGTGGTTCGGCGAACTGGGCTACCGCTCGGTGTTCACCACGGTGCTGGTCACCCGGCTGATCGTGTTCCTGGTCGCCGCCCTGCTGGTCGGGCTGATCGTGTTCGCCGCGCTGGCGCTGGCCTACCGCACCCGGCCGGTGTTCGTGCCCACCACCGGGCCCAACGACCCGGTGGCCCGCTACCGGATGGCGGTGATGTCCAAGCTGAAGCTGTTCGGCTTCGGCACGCCGGCGGTGATCGGCGGCCTGGCCGGGCTGGTGGCGCAGAGCTACTGGCCGCGCATCCAGCTGTTCCTGCACGGCGGGGACTTCGGCACCACCGACCCGCAGTTCGGCAAGGACCTCGGGTTCTACGCCTTCGACCTGCCGTTCTACCGGCTGCTGCTGAGCCTGCTGTTCACCGCGCTGTTCCTGGCGTTCATCGCCAACCTGGTGACGCACTACATCTTCGGCGGCATCCGGCTGGCCGCGGGCACCGGCGCGATCAGCCGGGCCGCCCGCATCCAGCTGATCAGCCTGCTCGGGGTGCTGGTGCTGCTCAAGGCGGTGGCCTACTGGCTGGACCGCTTCGAGCTGCTGAGCAACACCCGGCCGGCCAAACCGTTCACCGGCGCCGGCTACACCGACATCAACGCCGTGCTGCCGGCCAAACTGATCCTGCTGGCCATCGCGGTGATCTGCGCGGCGGCGGTGTTCTCGGCGCTGTTCCTGCGCGACCTGCGGATCCCGGCGATCGGCCTGGTGCTGCTGCTGCTGAGCTCGGTGGTGATCGGCGCGGGCTGGCCGATGATCGTCGAACAGTTCTCCGTCAAACCCAATGCGGCGCAGA
>CAYXBN010000114.1:0-2210 GCA_964463215.1 uncultured Mycobacterium sp.
AGGACACCACGGCGTGGCCGAAATCGGGGGAGATCGACGTCCTGGAACTGCCGAGCACGACGACGACGATCTACTCGACCCTGCACGGGCCCATAGCCGGCAGCACCACCACTCAGCAGGCCCAGGTGGTCTCCAACGTGCCCGACCTATCCACCGACTTCCACAACTACTGGGTGCGCCACCTCCCGAACTCGATCACCTTCGGTGTCGACGGTCAGACGTTGGGAACGTTGACGCCCGACTCACTACCGCCGGGGGCGGAGTGGGTGTACAACCGCCCGATGCATGTAGTGCTGAACCTGGCCGTGGGCGGGTCCTGGGCGGGCGCGCCGGACAGCTCCACCCGGTTCCCGGCCGCGATGGTCGTCGACTGGATGCGCTGGGATCCCGCCTAGGGATTTGAGTCGGAGAGTTCGACTGCGGGTCGCCGGCTGAGCCGGACCTCGGTGATGGTGTTGCGGTCCATCCCGGACACTTCAAGAGTCCAGCCGTTCAAAGGGATTCGGTCGCCCGGCTCGGTGGGGATCCGCGCGAGGACGAGCAGGACCAACCCTGCCACGGTCGCATAGTCGCCGCGGGGCAGATCGCTGATCTCCACACCGAGGTCGGGCAGATCATGGATGGGAAAGCCGCCCGGCAGGACCAGGGTGCCGTCGGGCAGCAGTCTGGCTCCGAGAATGTCGCGGTCGGTCTCGTCATAGATCTCACCGACGATCTCCTCGAGAACGTCCTCCAGGGTGACGATTCCGGCCACCCCGCCGCGCTCGTCGATCACCACAGCGAACTGTTCGCGCTCTGTCTTGAACTGCTTCAGGGCCTCCGAGACCGGCAGACTGTCCGGCAGCTGCAGGGCCGGACGGGCGGCATCGGCCAACGACGCACTGCCACCTAGCAGATCGCGCAGGTGCACCACACCGATGACTTCGTCGAGATTGCGGGAGCGGACGACCGGGGCCCGGGAATGGCCTGAACCGACCAGTTGGTCCTGGGCCTCCGGGAGCGGCAGGTCGCTGGACAGCATCACCACTTTGCGTCGCGGAACCAGGATCTCGCGCAAGACCCGGTCCTGGATCTCCAAGGCGCCGGAAATCATTTCGCGCTGTTCGATGGTCAGGCCCCGGTGCGCGGAAACAAGTTCCCGCAACTCGTCGGAGGACAGCTGCTCGGCGGCGGCGTCGGGATTTCCGCCGAAGAGACGCACGAGCAGGTCGGTGGCCTTGCCCATCAGCCAGACGATCGGCTTGGACAACGTGGCGAGCCGGTCCAGCGGGATCGCCACCATCAGCGCCCAGCGTTGGGCGTTCTGCATCGCCAACCGTTTGGGTGCCAACTCCCCGACGACGATGTTGACCACCGCCAGAACCACGGTCACCGACGTAACCGCGACGGCCTCCGCCGCGCCACCCAGAAAGCCCAGCGAGGGGACCAGCGGCTCGGCCAGGGTGATGGCCGCCGTCGCGGATGCCAGGTAGCCCGCCAGCGTGATTCCCAATTGAATCGTGCCGAGGAACCGGTTGGGATTACGGGCCAGACGGGCCAACGCCCGTTCCCGGCGGCCCGAACCACGCTCCAACGCCCGCAATTGGCCTTCGCGGAGCGAGATCAGAGCGATCTCGCTGCCGGCGAAGAGCCCGTTGAGGAGAAGTAGGACAAAGATCAAAGAAAGGTCGAACAAGTACCGGTCCACTTATACCTTCCGTGCCGGCCGTTCATCGGGTGCTGGCCTAGAGCACCCGTCCGATTGTGCCCGCCGCCCCCAAGGGTGCTTCATCGGAGGCTTTGGCTCGCGGGAGGCCACTGTGGGAATCAAGCCGGGATATCTCCGTGGGCGCACGTTCGCGAACAGGCGTGGGGCTTCCGGTTTCACTGCGGTTTTCCGCCGAGATCGGCGACCCTAGAGCTGTCCCAGCGGCCGGCACACGTTGGACAACGCGTTCCAGTACTCGCCCGCTGCGCAATCCTGCGCCGGCTGCGGCGTCTGGCAGGTGTTGGTAATCGGATCCCAGAACTGTCCGTTGACGCAGTTCAGCGGGTCCGCCGAACCAATCCCGGCACCGAGCATCGACACGGCGGTCAGGGGAGCGGCCGCGAGGAGTGCGATGGTCTGGCGGCGGGAAAGAGTACGCATCCCCTCAGTCTGCCAGAGATGAAGGTTCTGCCAGAGCTGAAGGCGAGACGCGGCGGCACGCCGAAGTCGCGTGCACCAGGAC
>CAYXBN010000115.1:0-2201 GCA_964463215.1 uncultured Mycobacterium sp.
GGACTCCGGTGCTGCGATCGACGACATGACCCCATGATCGCAGCGGGGTCTGACACGACTGACCACTCTCACGATCCGACTTCGTCGCGGGATTGCCGTTGCTGCAGAGCTCGATGATCTCGGGAACCGCGCGTCGGACGCCGATGCCGCCCTGGGGTGATCGAGTTGTCGCACCCCTTTCTCGGCGAGCTCGGCACGTCGCTTGAGCCGCTGCAGGAGGTGATCGCCGTAACCTGCGCTGGCCCCAATGCCGTTGGTTACAAGTCCGTCTCGCCGCTCGCGTGCCGAACCGAGGGTGATTACCCGCCGCTCTAGCATTCGCACATGGGACTGTTTTCTCGGATGTTCACCGCCCGCCACCGCAGAGCGCAACCGCCCGCACGACCGGCGAAGTGGAAGGCTTCGCCACAGACAGTGACGAATGCGGCGGCCAAGAATCCGGTGTACAGACACGCCGGATGCTCGATCAATCACCGCACTGTCCAGGCGGCGTCGGGGTGCCGTAACCGCTAGACCGCTGTGCAATGGAACCGCTGCGGCTAGGGAGGCACCAAGCGATCGATGTCGCGGGCGACCCGGGCCGCCCACGCACGGTAGGCCGCTGGTCCGGGATGAAAGCCGTCGCCCGCGATGTGCGCGGGATCCGCCTCGTAGTTCGGTTCCACCAGATAGCAACCCGATTGGCGCGGCAGCCAGTGCGCGAGGGCGACGTTGAAGTCGCGGGCACGGGCACCCAGGTACCAGCGCAGCGGCTGAGGTAGTGCCGGAAACAAATGCATCGGGGGGAGCGCGGTGAACAGCAGGGCGCGGGGCGCGAAGCGCGCCCGCAGCAGGTCGGCAAGCGCGGCCTGCCGTGCCAGCCAGCGAGCGCGGCCGACGCCGCGGGTCACGTCGTTAACGCCGAGCGACAACACCACCACGTCGAAGCGGTTCTCGGGCAGCGCCGCGAGGTGTTCATACGCGTCAGCGGTGGTGTAGCCCGTCCGCGCCTCCAGTTGCCAATGCAGAACGCGCCGCGACGACAGCTCCGCAGCCAGGCGACCGGTCAGGGCCTCGTCTTGTGAGGCGGCGCCCACGCCGGCGGCGGCGGAGTCGCCCGCCACCAGGAGGCGCAGCGGGGCGCCGACGCCGGTGCGCCCGAAGCGTGGTCCCGGGGGCTCGGGTAGCCGCGGCGTCACGCGGCGCACGTGAAGTCCCTGCAACACGAGAAGGGGGCTGAGGGCGGCCGCGGCGAGCAGGTGGCACGCTCCGGCCGCAGCGCCGGGCAGCGGCCCACAACCGGGAGATTCCATCTGGCGCAGTTTTCCAGAGTCTTCATCCGGGAACGTCCGTCCGCGCGCCGGGGACGGCTCACGTCCCGACCGAGACGCGCCTCGGCGGACGAACGTCCCCCCGCGCCGTGTAACGGATCCCCTGACTTCACCGCACGCCGTTAACCTCTGTGCATGCCAGGAAAGTTGAGTGACGAACAAATTGAGGCGTATCTCGATAGCCGCCCGTGCTGGGCGGTACTGAGCACCATTGACAGGGATGGATTCCCGCACTCGGTGCCCCTGGGATACTTTCGGCTCGGCCGCGACATCGTCATGGGTGTGCGGGACGGAACACGCAAAGTCGCCAACATCGAACGCAATCCGAACGTGAGCCTCCTGCTCGAAGACGGCTCCACGATGGCAGACATCCGGGGAGTGATGTTCCAGGGGCACGCCCGCATCGTTCGCGAACCCGACGAAGCACTTCACCTCGCTCGGGAAGGTGCTCGGGCGCGAGGCGCGCCGGAGTCCGAATGGCCGACCGCACCTCGACCGGGCTCGGCCTACATCCGTATGACGCCGGTGAGAACTGTGTCGTGGGACTACGGGAACTCGACCTCACACAAGGCATAGCTGCGCATCGGCTCCTACGATGGCCACATATTCCTGACGGCCGCAATAAGGAGCGACGACGTTGCGGACACTGGTCACCGGAGCGCTGCTAGCCCTCGGCGGGCTTATGTCGTTGGGCGTCGGCGTTGCCGCCGCCGACGAGGTTCAGGTCGACGGCAACTACGCCACCCTGGCCGCGTGCGAGATTGACGGGCCGGAATTTCAGATCGCCGAAAACAACGACGCCTACACCGGTTGGGAGTGCCGCCAAGGCGACGACGGTCTGTACTACTTGTTCCTGACCAACTAACTGACTGCCCCACGGTGTTCTGGTGC
>CAYXBN010000116.1:0-2131 GCA_964463215.1 uncultured Mycobacterium sp.
TGCTCAATCACAGCGGCCAGGTCATAGGCGCAGGCCGTGGTCTGCCGTCGTGCGGTTTCGAGCCGCTCGAGAGCGCCGAGAAGTTCCCCAACCGGAAGTGTCGACCAGTCCAGCGCTCCGAGAGTCTCCACGGCCGATTCGAGGGCGGTGAAGGCGTCGGAAACGGTCGAATGCATGTTCGAAATCTACGCCGCCGCGGCGACAGGATTCGGTCGCAGGATCCAGAAGCCGGGAGTTCGCCACAATGGGACTTCCATCCACGGAAATGCCTTTCAGCGACTTGCTGCTGCAACCGGTCTCCGTTGGCGGCTTCCGGTTAGTGTTCCCGAGTGTCGATTGCCCACATGATCCTCATCGCCTTGGCCGGTGTGGGTGCGGGGGCAATCAACTCGCTGGTCGGTTCTGGGACGCTCATCACCTTCCCGACTCTGGTCGCGCTCGGGTACCCGCCGGTGACAGCCACCATGTCGAACGCAATCGGTCTCGTCGCCGGTGGCGTCTCGGGCACCTGGGGCTACCGCAAGGAGTTGTCTGGGCAATGGTGGCGACTGCGCTGGCAGATCCCGGCGTCGGTCATCGGGGCGGTTATTGGCGCGTTCTTGCTGTTGCATCTGCCGGAAAGAGTGTTCACCCGGATCGTTCCGGTTCTGCTCGTTGGTGCGCTGATCCTGGTCATAGCGGGTCCACGGATACAGGGATATGCGCGTCGGCGGGCCGAGGCGGCGGGGCGCTCTGCCGAGCATGTGTCGCGGCTACGAATGGTGGCACTCGTCCTCGGGACATTCGCTGTCGGTGTCTACGGTGGGTATTTCACTGCTGCGCAGGGGATTCTGTTGATCGGCGTGATGGGAGCGCTGCTTCCGGAGGACGTCCAGCGGATGAATGCCGCCAAGAATCTGCTCTCGATGTTGGTCAACGTCGTCGCCGCTATCAGTTACACGCTGGTGGCATTCGATCGGATCAGTTGGCCCGTTGTCGGGTTGATTGCCGCGGGCTCGTTAGTGGGCGGGTGGCTCGGCGCGCACTATGGCCGCCGGCTGTCGCCTGCTGTCCTGCGAGCGGTGATCGTGGCGGTCGGCTTGATCGGGTTGTACCGACTTGTGATGCTGTGACGCCACGACGTGCCCTGGTTCGGCGCGACCCGGGACTGCGGTAGGCTTTCGACCTGCACCCGCCTCGGCGGGCGGCAGCGGGCTGTGGCGCAGCTTGGTAGCGCACTTGACTGGGGGTCAAGTGGTCGCAGGTTCAAATCCTGTCAGCCCGACGCAGGTCAGAGGGGGTTTTGGTCTTACCCTCGACAGTCATTTGGGACCAATTTGGGACCAAATCCCGTCCCGGTAACTCGAATCGGACGTCAGCACGCTCGGGAAGCCCAAATACGAGGGTCGGCACTCGGCTAATCACACCGAGCGTAGGTTCGGCCTGCTTCGTCGGCTCAAGTGGTTCGAGAGCAATCCGCCGGCCTCGGCGATGGTCTCGTAATCCGGGATGGTCTCGTAATCCGGGTGCAGGTAGCGCTGGGTCGTGGTGATGCTCCCGTGGCCGGCATCTTCTGCAGGACGTGAGGCTTGACTCCGCTGTCTGCCATCCAGGTGAGGCCGGTGTGGCGAAGGCCGTGTCGTGTCAAGTATTCGTATCCGAGCCCGGTGACTACGTCGTCCCAGTGTGTAGCCCGCCGAAGTCCGGCCGTTGAGATGGGGCCACCGCGTGGGCCGGTAAACAGACGCGGCACTTGGGGTGACATTCCACCGGCCGAGCTTGAATCCGCCCACTACGCTCAACGCCGGGCAGTGGCCATCGGCTGAGCCCCCACAACAGAAAGTCTCCGGACATCCCGGGGCGGTTCAGATCTCCTGCCGTTGTGGGTGTTGGGGCGGGGAATTGCGGCGGTGGTGGCCGACCGTCGTGGGTGGTGTGGTGCCGCGGGTGGTGGGGTCGGTGATTGTTAAGGAAACTCCGAACTATTTCCCAGCGAAAAGTTACTCAGCGTGCGATGCTGCGGTGGCGGACGGGTGTCCGACGTTGGGTCTTCTTTCGATAGGGGTTTGTCGTGGCCGGTGTGTCGTCGTCTGTTGGTGGGGTTGTGGTGTCGGCGGCGGGGCCGGTGAGGGTGTCGGGGGCGGTGCCGGGG
>CAYXBN010000117.1:0-2078 GCA_964463215.1 uncultured Mycobacterium sp.
GCCTCGGTGAGGTCGCGCGGCGCGTCGTCGTCGTCGGCCATGCCGTCACGCTACGGCGGCGCGGTGACAGCCGGCCGCTCGATCGCTACGAGCGGGCCCGACCACGACGCCAGGGCGCGGCCGCGCCGCGTAGCAGTCGGTGTTCGGCGACGCCAGCTGAGCCGGCGGCGAGTTAGCCGCTGTTACCGGTGACGGCGGCCTCGACGTCCTTCACCAGATCGAGGAGTGCCGCGCCCGCCTTCTTGAACCGCGCAGCCTCGTGGGCGTTGGACCAGCCGACGACCTCTTCGGGCTGCTCGACGCCCTCGACGATGCGGGTGGCGGTCCAGGGCCGGCCGCGTTGCAAGGCGCGTTTCGCCCGGGTCACGAGTTCGTTCGCCTCGCGGAGCCGGTCGTTACTGGCCAGCCAGTCGTAGACCTGCTGGACCTCAGCGTCGCCGACCGGGCGGCCGTGGATCATCTCCGCGATGGTGTGGGCGGTTGGTCCGTGATCCCAATCGGTTCGCCAGGTGGCGGTCGTGGTCATGGCCGTGACGATGCCACCGGCCACCGACACCCGACGACCACGCCGCGGCGTGACAACTACACCCGTGCTGGGACCTCGGCCAGCGCCCGGTACACCGTCGCCCGACTCACCTTGAGGCTTCCGGCGATCTCCTCGGCGCGCACGCCGCCGGCGGCCAGCAGCTGGGCGTGCCGTTTCTGGTCGGCGGTCAGTGCCGCCGGACGGCCGCCGTAGCGGCCCTTCGCCCGGGCGGCTGCGAGCCCGGCCTGAGTCCGCTCGATCAGAAGGTCCCGCTCCATCGCCGCCAACGCCGCCAACAGCCGGAAGGTGAACGTCCCCATCGCGGTGGTCGTGTCGATCTGCTCGGTCAGGCTGACCAGCGAGATCCCGTCGCGCTCAAACCGGTCGGCCAACTCCAACAGATGCGCCATGCCGCGGGACAGTCGGGAGAGGGAGTAGACGACGATCGTGTCCCCCGCCGTCACCTGATCGAGCATCGCGTCCAGGCGCGGCCGCGAGGTCTTGGCGCCGGAGACGCCGTGGTCGATGAAGAGGGCGTCGATGCCGGCGGCTTCGAGCGCCCGCACCTGCAGTGCCTCGTCCTGCTCGTCGGTGGACACGCGGGCGTAGCCGAGGCGGCGGCCCGAAGCGGCGGAGGTTTCAGTGGCCATGAACGCGGTTGTATCAGAACAGACCGACATGTTGAGTTGCGAGACGCGTTCCGGCACCGCGGTTCTGAGACAGCAGTTGAGACGCCATCCGCCGAGCAGTCCGGCCCGCCCGGCCGCCGTCGCCGGACCGAGCGTTTCTGCGACCTGGGCGTCCGCCGCAGACACCGGATAACACGCGCGAGTGCTGCGCCGCCGGTGATGACTCGGCGCAGGTCATGTGATACCCCCAGACCACGGCGCGGGCGATAAGGGCCCGTTATCCGGTGAGTCCGAAGCCGCGGCCGCCCTACTGGCGGCCTGGGGACACAGGTAATCGACTACCTGCCCATCTGCGGTAAGACCGCGCGAGAATCAGGCTTAGCAGCCCCAGAGAGGATTCGCCGATGCCGAAGGAGTGCGTTGTGGCGGGATTGAGAACGGCCGGGCTCGGCAGCTTCGTTCTGTTCGGTGCGCCCGTGGACAGCGCCGAGGTGTCGTGCCCACGTGGGTGGTGATGATGGGCGCACGGTTCGAGGCGCGGGTGGACCTGAACTGATGCTTCAGGATTGGCTGCCGGAGTCGCCGTATAGGGAGCGCAGCGAGTTCGAGAAGTTAGCCGCAGGTGGCGGCATCGCTTTCGAACGCAATGATCTAGTGCCGTACGGGCAGGCGGTGCTCGCGTGTGACCCGTGGGCGGCGTGCGTCATCATGTCGGCTGCCACGGCCGACCGTCTGACGCTCGGGGATGATCAAGCTCTGTGGGTCGCTATTGCCGCACAAGAGGTGTCCCCGCAACAACCTGTCATCGTGAATCTGCCGATCCCCGGGGGCGGAGGGCTGGTCGAGGCGATCCCCGAGAGCCATCCGGCGAGGTGCTTGTCGAACCGGGCAGTAGACCGGGCCCGGACTTTCCTGCCCTACGA
>CAYXBN010000118.1:0-1908 GCA_964463215.1 uncultured Mycobacterium sp.
CGAGGGCTACATCAGCGACTTCCGCACCGAGGATGCTCGGGTCGGCAAGGCGCTGGTGGTCAAGCTCAAGTACGGCCCCAACCGGGAGCGCAGCCTCGCCGGTCTGCGCCGGGTGTCCAAGCCCGGTCTGCGGGTCTACGCCAAGTCCACCAACCTGCCGCGGGTTCTCGGCGGGCTGGGTGTGGCGATCATCTCCACCTCCGCCGGTCTGAAGACCGACCGCCAGGCCGCCCGCGAGGGCGTCGGCGGCGAAGTCCTCGCCTACGTGTGGTAGCCGGGGGACAGGGAAAGCAGGTTTAGACATGTCGCGTATTGGTAAGCAGCCGGTGCCGGTCCCGTCCGGCGTCGATGTGAACATCGACGGCCAGAAGCTCGCCGTCAAGGGCCCCAAGGGCAGCCTGGAACTGACCGTCGCCGAGCCGATCACGGTGTCGCGCAACGACGATGGCGCCATCGTGGTGACCCGCCCCGACGACGAGCGGCGTAGCCGGTCCCTGCACGGGTTGTCGCGCACCTTGGTCGCCAACCTCATTACCGGGGTGACCGAGGGCTACACCACCAAGATGGAGATCTTCGGCGTCGGCTACCGCGTGCAGCAGAAGGGCAGCAACCTCGAGTTCGCCCTCGGCTACAGCCACCCGGTCGTCATCGAACCGCCGGAGGGCATCACCTTCGCGGTGGAGGCCCCCACGAAGTTCTCGGTGAGCGGTATCGACAAGCAGAAGGTCGGCCAGATCTCGGCGGTCATCCGTCGGCTGCGTCGCCCCGACCCCTACAAGGGCAAGGGCGTGCGGTACGAGGGTGAGCAGATCCGCCGCAAGGTCGGAAAGACAGGTAAGTAGACATGGCGAACACAGCGACTAACGGGGCGACCGTCGAGCGCAAGCCGATCGGCACCACCGCCTCGGCTGCCCGCCGGACGTCCCGGATCCGTCGGCATGCCCGGCTGCGCAAGAAGGTGGTCGGCACCGAGGCGCGGCCCCGTCTGGTGGTCAACCGCTCCGCGCGGCATATCCACGTGCAACTGGTCAATGACGCCAACGGCACCACGATGGCGGCCGCGTCCTCCATCGAGGCCGACGTCCGCGCAGTGGAGGGCGACAAGAAGGCCCACGCCAAGCGGGTCGGTCAACTGATCGCCGAGCGCGCCAAGGCGGCTGGCATCGAGGCCGTGGTGTTCGACCGGGGTGGCAACACCTACGGCGGCCGGATCGCCGCGCTGGCCGACGCCGCCCGCGAGAGCGGACTGAAGTTCTAGCCGGCGGGCTGGACGAATCGACATGGGAATTGAATTCATGACACACGACGGAAGGACCGCACGATGACGGAGCAGACATCGGCTCCCGAGGTGGCCCCCGACACTCCCTCTGCGGGTACCCGCACCGACGAGCGCGGCGGCCGCGACGACCGCGGCGGCCGGGGCGATCGGTCCGACGGTCGAGGCCGGCGGGATGACCGTGGCGGCCGTGGCGGCCGGGACGGCGGCGAGAAGAGCAACTACCTCGAGCGGGTCGTCGCCATCAACCGCGTCTCCAAGGTGGTCAAGGGTGGCCGCCGGTTCAGCTTCACCGCGCTCGTGATCGTCGGCGACGGCCACGGCATGGTTGGGGTCGGCTACGGCAAGGCCAAGGAAGTGCCCGCGGCGATCGCCAAGGGTGTGGAGGAAGCCCGGAAGAACTTCTTCCGCGTTCCGCTGATCGGCAGCACCATCACCCACCCGGTACAGGGTGAGGCCGCCGCC
Source organism: uncultured Mycobacterium sp. (assembly GCA_964463215.1). GTDB lineage: Bacteria > Actinomycetota > Actinomycetes > Mycobacteriales > Mycobacteriaceae > Mycobacterium. Next base: position 1,742 of record CAYXBN010000118.1, read on the forward strand.
GGTGTGGTGATGCTGCGTCCGGCCAGCCCCGGTACCGGTGTCATCGCCGGCGGTGCCTGCCGCGCGGTGCTGGAATGCGCCGGTGTGCACGACGTGCTGGCCAAGTCGCTGGGCAGCGACAACGCGATCAACGTGGTGCACGCCACCGTTGCCGCGCTGAAGATGCT
>CAYXBN010000119.1:0-1903 GCA_964463215.1 uncultured Mycobacterium sp.
ATCACATAGGCGGCGTGCCGGCTACCTGAGCGCACCAGCAGCTCGAGGCGCTCCTCGTCGATGCGTGCTAAGCCAATCACCTTTTCACTGCTGCGTAGTACCCACGGCCGTCCGGTCGCCGTGGTGAGCGGCAGGGCGTCGGCGTCGACTGTGCTGCCAGCAGCCAGCCCGGTGCGGTCGAGCATCAGGGTACCGACCGCAGTACGGTACAGACCGAAGGCAGCGCTGCCCGCTGCGTCCGGGTAGCCGTCACCGTCGAGCACGGTGGCGACGGTCTGGCCGATACGACCATCGCCATTGATGTCGAGGCCCAACGCCGCTTCGCGCTGCAAGAGCACGGGAAGGGTCTGCCGCTGGGCAGCCCCTTGCGCGACGCCGCTGGCGGTGAAGGCCTGCTCGGTCCACTGCGTGCCCTTGCCGGAGAACAGCCGGATGCTGCCGTCGTCCGTGACGAGCACGGCAGCCGGCTGGCGCAGTGAGGCTAGCGGCTTGCCGGCGGCAGACTTCAACATGACGGCATCGGCCAGTGCATCGCCGGTTTGCAGGCCGCTATCGGCCACGGCGAGCGATTTTGCGCTGGTCAGGTAGACGCTGGTCGGCCCGGTGCTCAGCAGCGCGCGGGTCACGGTCGGCGCGCTGCCCGGGCTGCTGCCACCGGCCCCTGACACGGAGAGCACCAGGTCCTGGGCGAACATGCCGAATTCAGCGTCGTTGTTGCGCAGGAAGCTGGTCACGAAGCGGTGCGTGCCGGGAGTGATCTCGCCGGCGTAGCTGGTGACGAGGGTGCGGACCGAGGCACCGGGCGCAGCACCGCTGAGGACAGGCGAGGCCGAGGCCAGCTTGAATCCGCGGCCGGCATCGTTGAGCAGGATGGCCGAGGCCAGATTGGCCGGCCGGGTGGCGAGCGACCAGTCCGAGGTCAGGTTATCGAGAATGATGTCGGTGAAGCCGTCGCGGTTGGCATCGACGAACTGCATCGTCTTGAAGTCCCGCAGTCGCAACGCGTTCAGGCCGGCTGCGTCGGGCAGGGGCGAGAAGCGGCCGTTGCCGTCGTTGCGCAGGACTTCGAAGCCCCACGTGGACACGCCGAAGAAGGCGAGGATGTCGAGATCCCCGTCCTTGTCCATGTCGAACGCGTAGTGGTTGTAGGACGGATGCTGGTTGAAGCGCCCGTAGGGCGCCAGGGAGAACTGTTCGACGAGCCGGCCATCCTGATAGGCCAGCGTGAGGAAGCCCTTGTCGGTCGAGGTCAGCTCGGCGGAGCCGCCGGAGAGCACGATCTCATCACGCCGGTCGCCGTTGACGTCAGCGAGTACGACATTGCCGAGCCCACCCTTGGCCACGCCGAATGACGACACGTTCGGATGGTCGATCATGAGGCGTTGATGGCCGCCTGAAGGCTGCGACACCAGCAGATAACCAAGCCGCGCATAGAACAGCGGATCTTCCTGCTTGCTCGTGCCGGACACCAGGTAATCGGCCAGACCATCGCCATTGACGTCGCCGGCGGCCACGCTGTGGTTGAAGGCGCGCAGGTCGGTCAGCCGGGTGGCTTGCAGGTAGGGCGCCTGCGCGCTGGCATCGAGCCGGACCAGGTAGCCGAGCGGCCAGCGTGCGAAATCCTGCGGTGGCTCGGCCATCGATGGGAAGCCGGTGCCCGCGAAAGCAGCCGTCACCCAGGACAACCACTCCTTGCCTGAATCGGCAATCACTGCCGCACGACCGCCGGCCGTGCTGACATGCGTGTGGCCACTGACGCCTTGCACGAAATCGTTATCGACTGAGCCGATGTAGCGCAGCGGGCCGCTGCCCGTGGCGCCGAACACCAGCAGATCAAAATGCAGTGGGCCGCCCCCCTGCGTGAACGGCAGGTGAACGACGTACCGCAGGTCGCCGGCCGAGA
>CAYXBN010000120.1:0-1901 GCA_964463215.1 uncultured Mycobacterium sp.
AGGGCATCGTGACGGATCTCTGCACGGCTCCGAAGGGTCCTGGCTCGGCATAGCGCTGGCTTCTGCAGCGGGCGCTCCAATCAGATTCGAGCACAGCGAGCTACCGAATCGCCCGACGGCAGCAAGCATCGTTATGCGCGGCGTCGCACGACCGTCAACACCACGACGGGGAGTGGAGTTAGCGGCTGGCCGGCGATTCACCCTTGAGTTGTCGCTGATACTCGTCGTTGTCAAAGTGCCCGTCGGACTTCATAAGCAGCCCATTGGCACTGAACGTCCACCGCTCGTAGCCAGTGAGGTTGACCGCTTTCCCGGTCCCACCCGATCCCGTATTGGTCCCGGTCCAGGTCCAGTGGAACACGGTCGCTCCAGACTCCTCGCGAAGTGAGTCCATCCGGACGACCATATCGGGGAAGGCGGCCATGTAGGATCGAGCGGTTTCGACGATGGCGGCCCGCCCAGTGGACGCCGATCCGTTCACAACGAGCGATCCCGCCTCAACATAGAACGCACCGAAAGCGACCGGATCCTTGCCGCTCCATGCGGCCGCGTAGCGAGCGGCAAAGCTCGTGCGATCTTCAGACGGCACCGGTGTCTTCTCCTCACTACAGGCAATGAGGGTCGCGACCAAGACGGCGGCTACACAACCAGGGAGCCACGTGCTACGCGTTGCGCGCGCTCTGGTCATGGGTCTGCTCTTCCCGCTGAATGTGTGACTGCACATGCCGGAATCCTGCATAGCGACCCACGCTCTCAGGCGCGGCCTCTGGTTGAGCCGCCGCACCCGGCAGCCGTCCTTGCCTCGACACGATAGGCCGCCAGGTGCGGTGGCCAGCCCACGGCCCCGACCTGAGCTGCGTGCTGTTGGGCGTCACGACACTAGCTGGACTTGCCGCTCAAAGCAAAGAGCGTCCGAAAGGAGCCCCGCCCGGTACGGGGGAATCGGCAAGAACCCAAACCGACGATAGAGCGCCTGCGCCTCGAGGAGCTCCGGCGCCGTGTCCAGCCGCACCCGCCCCAACGTCATCGCCGCCGCCTGCGACAGGAGCGCGCGTAGGAGCGCGGCGCCCACCCCCCGCCCGCGCGCCGCCGGACGCACATACATCCGCTTGATCTCGCCCACCCCCGGCTCCAAGGTCAATATTCCCCCACAGCCCAGCGGCTCCTCGCCGGCGACCGCAAGCAACATGGCTCCATGCGGGGGGACGAAGGGGTGCGGCAACGCGGCGAGATCCGCGTGCATCGTGAGCCAGCGCCCCGTGGTGTGAGGGAGGGCTGCATACTCCGTCATCAGCGTGCGGACGGCATCGACCTGATCCGTGGACGCAGCGCCGCCCACGGCCACGACCCTGATCATTCCGCCCCAGCGGCCGCGCCGAGCAGGGCGCGGATCCGCAGCAGGTGGTGGTCGTCGTGCTCCGCCACGAACTGCGCGCCATCCACCAGCCGCATGTCGCACTGCAGGCGTTCGTGGAAAGCGCGCCTTTCCTGCAACGCGGCGTCGGCACCCGCGAGGACCTCGACGTACCAGTTCCGTCGATGCGCAAACTCGGCGAGAATGTCGAGGATGGGGCGGCTGACATGCCGCGCGGCGAGCTCCGTGAAGTAGGGCCCTCGCGCTGGCGTGAGAATCGTCCGGCCCGCGCGCAGGTCCTCGACCCGCTGCTTCCACAGCTCCTCGACATCGGCCAGGTGACCCGCGTGCTGCGCGATCGACCACGAGCCCTCGACCGGCGCGTGCACACGCGCCGCCGGCACGTCGGCGAGGAGCGCGGCGAGTCGGTCGGCCGTCCCGCGCAACCGTTCGATGAAGTCGGCCAGCATCCACTCGGGGTGGCGGAACTGAAAGGTGCGCCGTGACCACGGTGGCCGTTCCAAGGTGCTCACTCTCCGATGCTCCT
>CAYXBN010000121.1:0-1826 GCA_964463215.1 uncultured Mycobacterium sp.
GTTCACTCGCACCCTATCGGAGTTTGCGAGTCAACGATGCGGCCTGTGTCTTGTCCGCTTTTCCTGGAACTCCCGACGACGCTACTCGATCAGCGGTCTGAGATAGGCACACATGTCCCGGCGCAGCATGAGGTTGTGGCCGGCGTCCGCGATCCGCTGACGCTCCTCGGGATGACGGAGATAGTTCACGCAGACGTCGGCCAACTGGTTGTAGTCCCCGAAAGCGACACCGCCGGTCCAGTCCGCCTCCTCGCTGGCATCACCGCCACGTTCGGAGACCACGAACCGCCGGTTCGCCAGCAGGTAGGAAACACGAACCGCTTCGAACACCTTGGCCTCGTAGAAGTGCATGTTGAGGATGATCCGCGACCGTGCGATGAGCAGATCGCGCTGGGGGCCATAGATGCCGAAGCCGGCGTGGACCTTCACGCCGCGGGCCTGCAGCGCGGAGAGGACGCGGTGACGGCGGTCGTTGATGCTGCCGTAAAAGAAGACGTCGATCTCATCCGGGAGCGGCCGGATGCGTGTGAGTTGCGGGACGTAGCCGATCGGCAGATGCCGGACGCCGCCGATTCCGAGGCGAGCCAGCGCCTCGATGTTCCGTCGGCTGTAGTCCCAGACCTGGTACTGCCGGAAGAGATCGAGCATCGCGGGAGGAAACCAGGGTGAATCGGGACTGACCTGCTCGAGGTTGTAGAGGATCGAATCGGGTGCCAGCGGCCGCGAATAACCGGGGAGCAGGTTGCCGCTGAGGATCACGTGCCGGCGATCCGGATTGTCGGTGCGGGTGGAGAGGATGGAGTCGTGACCCAGGGCCATCAGCCCGAAGTGGATCGATTCCGCCACCTCGCGGGTCGCTTCAGCGTGGCGATTGGTCGGCGGCGAGATGATGGTGACGGCGAAGCGCACGGCGGCCTCAACTCTTGCGCCAAAAGACGCCGCCCCAATCAATGGGTGTGATCGGGTCGTTGATGTTGCGGCTGGCGCGGTAGTCGTGGATGGCAGCGCGGCAGGCCGGTACGGCGCCGTAGTCGTCAACGATCACGAACCCGCCGGGCGGGACTTTGTCGTAGAGGAATTGCAGCCCCTGCTGCGTGGATTCGTACATGTCACCGTCGAGCCGCAGCACCGCCAGTTTGGTGATCGGCGCCGTCGGCAGCGTGTCCTTGAACCAGCCCTTCAGGAAGACGACCTGAGAGTCAAGCAAATCGTACTTTCGGAAGTGAGACTTCACACGATCAATGTCGATGGCCAGCTGAGCGAAGCTGTGGTGCTTGTCGCCGTGATCGGCGGGGTAGCGGGGATCGGGTTCGGGCAGCCCCTGGAAGGAATCGGCGCACCAGACCTTGCGATCCGCCACCTGATGGGCCTTCAGCACGGCTCGCATAAGGATGCAGGCGCCGCCGCGCCAAGTGCCGGTCTCGATGAAGTCGCCGGGGATGCCCTCGCGGATCACGGTTTCGCAGGCGACCCGCAACTGGTGCAGCCGCACCGCACCGATCATGGTGTGGGCCTGGCTCGGCCAATCCTTGCCGATGGCGCGGAGTTCGGGGTCGTAGCGGCCGCCAGTCCAGGGATCGTTCGGCGCGTCCTCGTAGATGGTGTTCAGCAGGCACTTTTCCATCAGATCGAGATACAGATCCGTCATTCTGCGCACTCCCTCCGCCGGCAGTTATAGCCGGCGCAGCCTCCCGCGGCTGGCCTGCCGCCCTTCAACAGCACGACTTTAGAGAGGGAATCTCTGGGGATGCAAACCAAGGGAGGGTCATAAATGCCACGCGGAAAAATGTTCACTGCGGAGCAGAACAACTGGAAAATCGTGGAGA
>CAYXBN010000122.1:0-1689 GCA_964463215.1 uncultured Mycobacterium sp.
CGAAGGGATTCGAACCCCTAACCTTCTGATCCGTAGTCAGATGCTCTATCCGTTGAGCTACGGGCGCCGATCTTCAGTTGTTTGTGGCTGAGCATTCAGCCGCGGCGGAGGCGAGAGGATTTGAACCTCCGGTCCCCGGTAAGGGGGACAACTCATTAGCAGTGAGTCCCATTCGGCCGCTCTGGCACGCCTCCTCAAACCACATGAGCGTACCGGAGCCTGACCGCTGCCCCGGAACCGCCGGTCGATGAGCGTACACAGCCGCCGCGGCGGACGGCAAAGCCCCGGCCTCCGACCCCGAGATTGCGCTGACGCCGAGGTCCAAGGCCCGGTGTGCGCAGTGAGTGCAATCTCGGCGGCCCGGATCTTCGCCCACCTAGACTTGGCGCGTGACCGCGCGCCTGCGCCCTGAACTGGCCGACCTGCCGGCCTACACCCCGGGCAAGACCGTGCCCGGAGCCATCAAGCTGGCCAGCAACGAGACGGTGCACGGCCCGCTGCCCAGCGTCCGGGCGGCGATCGCCGCGGCCACTGACACCATCAACCGCTACCCGGACAACGGGCACGTCGAACTCAAGGAGCACCTCGCCGTGTTCCTCGACACCAGGGGCACCATCCCCCCGGAGCGGATCGCAGTGGGCTGCGGATCGGTGAGCCTGTGCCAGCAGCTGATCCAGATCACCTGCTCGGTCGGCGACGAGGTGTTGTTCGGCTGGCGCAGCTTCGAGGTGTACCCGCTGCAGGTCAGGGTGGCCGGCGCCACCTCGGTGCAGGTCCCGTTGCGTGACCACACCTTCGACCTCGAGGCGATGCTGGCCGCGGTCACCGACCGCACTCGGCTGATCTTCGTGTGCAACCCCAACAACCCCACCTCGACCGTCGTCGACCCCGACGAACTGGCCCGCTTCGTCGCCGCGGTGCCGCCGGACATCCTGGTCTGTATCGACGAGGCCTACGTGGAGTACATCCGGGACGGAATGCTGCCCGACAGCCTCGGTCTGGCCAGGGACTACCCGAATATCGTTGTGCTGCGGACGTTTTCCAAGGCCTACGGGCTGGCTGGGCTGCGGGTCGGCTACGCCGTCGGCGACCCTGAGGTGATCACCGCGCTGGGCAAGGTCTACGTGCCGTTCACCGCCAGCACCATCTCCCAGGCGGCGGCGATTGCCTCGCTGCAGGCCGCCGACGAACTGCTGGCCCGCACCGACGCGGTGGTCGACGAGCGGCGCCGGGTCAGCGCGGCGCTGACCGACCTGGGCTACACCGTGCCGGACTCGCAAGCCAATTTCGTGTGGCTGCCCCTGGCCGAGCGGACCGTCGACTTCGCCACTCAGGCCGCCTCCGAGGCCCGGGTACTGGTGCGGCCGTACGGCAACGAGGGCGCCCGGGTCAGCATCGGGGCGGCCGAGGAGAACGACGCCTTCCTGACCTTCGCCGAGGCATGGATACGCCGCTGAGCGGCCCCACCGCGCCGAACGACTAGCGTGGAAGCCAGCAACACCGCTAGGAGGGATCAGCCGTGGGCAGGATCTACGACAACGTCAGCGAGTTGGTCGGCCGCACCCCGCTGGTCCGGCTCAACCGGCTGACCGAGGGCCTCGGGGCCACCGTGGTAGCCAAACTCGAGTTCTACAACCCGGCCAACAGCGTCAAGGACCGCATCGGCGCGGCGATCATCGACGCCGCCGA
>CAYXBN010000123.1:0-1650 GCA_964463215.1 uncultured Mycobacterium sp.
CTCCGAAGCGAACTTCTCGCGCAGCGCGGCGGCGGCCTCGGGGTTCTCCTCTTCCAGCTTCTGGATGTAGGCGACCACGTCACCGACGGTCCGCAAGCCGGCCAGGTCCTCGTCCGGGATCTTCACGCCGTACTTGTCCTCGGTCTGCACGGCGATCTCCACCATCGACAGCGAGTCGATATCCAGATCGTCGACGAAGGACTTCTCCGGGGTGACCTCGGAGGGCTCGATACCGGTGACCTCCTCGATGATCTCGGCGAGACCGGCGATGATTTCTTCCTGACTGGCGGCCACTATGTGGCTCCCTTCGTAATCGGTTGTGCTATCGGATGTCTGGTCGGCGTCGGCGGGTTAGAGCTCCGACAGCCCGTCCAGGTCTGCGGGTGTCTTGACGGCATGCGTCGCCACTCCCCGAAGCTCTCGTTTGGCGATCCCGGTGAGCGTTCCCGCGGGCGGGAACTCCACGATCGCGGTGACTCCCCGGTTACCCATCGTCTGCGTGCATAGGTCCCACCGCACCGGGCGGGTGAGTTGCGCGACGAGTTTGTCCATCGCGTCGGCACCCGAGGTCACCGGCTGGCCGTCGAAGTTGGACAGCAGCGTGGTGGTCGGGTCGGCGACCGCGACCTCCGCGGCTGCCGCGGCGTAGCCGTCCATCGCCGAGGCCATGTGGTGGGTGTGGAAGGCGCCGGCGGTGGCCAGTTGGCGCACCCTGGCCTTGGCCGGCGGGTCCTCGGCCAGCTTCTCCAGTGCCGCCACCGCGCCGGCAGCCACGATCTGACCCGCGGCGTTCCGGTTGGCCGGCACGAGCTCCAAGGCCTCCAGCCGGGCCAGCACCTCGTCCTCGTCGCCGCCCAGCACCGCCGACATGCCGGTGGGCTCGGCGGCGCAGGCCGCTGCCATTTCCCGACCCCGCACGGCGGCGAGTTTGACCGCGTCGTCGGCGGAGATGACGCCGGCGATCGCGTAGGCGGCGATCTCGCCGACCGAGTGGCCGGCCACGACGGTCTGCGCGGGCAGGCCCCGATTGGCCAGCTCGCCGTGGGCCAGCAGGGTGGTCGCCACCACCAGGGGCTGGGTGACGGCGGTGTCGGTGATCGCCTCGGCGGTGGCCGTCGTCCCGAGTTGGGCGAGGTCCAGTCCGCTGATCTGCGACCAGGCGGCCAGCCGGTCGGCGGTACCCGGCAGCTGCAGCCACTCGGCGAGCATGCCGGGAGTCTGCGAACCCTGACCGGGTGCGAGCAAGGCAATCACATCTCTAAGAGAACACTGTGAACGCGGATTTTCGGGGTGTAAGGGATTATGAACCTTGTCTTAAGTTTTTGTAGCACTCCTACAAAAACACCCTCGTCTGCGACGTGACCGATATGGGACCGCGATCTAGATGTCCCGACCCAGGCCAACCAGCGGTGATGTCAACTGGGGTGGGGAAACCTGGGGTTGGCTCGGTGGCCGGGTGGCCGACCCGGCCGAATAACCCAGTCGGCCGACGGTTGTGGCAACCCGCAGGACGTAGGCGTCTCGGGGCACAGTCGGGTCGCGTCCGGTGAAGTCGGTGATGCGCTTCAGTCGGTAACGGACGGTATTTGGATGAACGAACAGTTTCCGGGCGCAGGCCTCAATAGCGCCGCCGCTGTCGAGGTAGGCGTC